>JALHQW010000103.1 GCA_022841745.1 Saprospiraceae bacterium
ATGTAATCTGATTCTGTCAAGTGTAAACAATCATTTTAAAAGGCAAAAAATACGGACTCTTTGGAAATTGCAGCCTTTTTTTGACACTTTTACAAATTTACCCCGGCTGTATAGTTACAAGACTTCTTAGTTCATCTCAAAGCATGGGAATAGATTTTTTTTAAAATAAATCTACTTTTTTTTTAAAAAATAAAATTTTTTATGCCTTTTGTTAAAAATTTTTTTACCAAACTAAGAATCAACTTCAACTCTCCTCCTCAAAATACACCTTATAAAACTTCTTACCCTTATCCTCGTCATACCCCCGTTCAATCAACTCCTGATTGCCGTGGATATAAATATGGAAGTTCTTGTCCAGCTTCAGCACCGAGCGCATGACCCGCTCCTGTTTTTTCACCGAGGCTGTTGAAATATTGAAGCTGTCCTCAAATTCCGGCAGGTTGTGCTGCGCTTGGTAGGCATTTTTGTGCTGCGCAAAGGCGGCCTGTTTCTCCTCGTCCTCGAACACGATTTTGGCAAATTCCTCCTCCACCAGCGATTCGTTTTCCTTGAAATAATTGATGGATTTGTTCAGGTAGTCAATCTTCTCAGCCTTGCTCACCACGAAGTCCTCGTCGAGCTTGTTCACCACGAAGTCCTTCGCCATTTTGATATAGTGCGTGGTGTGGAAATAGTCGTTGGCCAGCGGCTGCACGTTCAGGAAGAAATCCCGCCAGTACTGCGCCTCGAAGCTGCGGTTCGATTTGTCCACGATACAGACCCGGTAGCCCGCCTCGGCATTGGAGTTGAAGATGAGGCAGCCCTTATCGAGCTTGTCCACCGCCGTGCCGTCTTCGCTGATGAGCTGGAAATCACCGTTTTGCGCCAGCAGCTTCAAAAACGGCTGCTTGTTCTCTGACTTGAACAGCCCGATGGCATCGAACACCTCGTCATCGAGCACGATGCCCGTGAGGTAGGCCACGTAGAGATCGCCGGGCTTGATTTTCGGGTGGTTGGTCTGCTCATGCAGGTGTCGAGCGATGTCCACGCTGTGCTGGTGAAAGGCCGATTGGTCTTCAAAGATTAGCTTCGCAAAATGGCAGACCGGGTTCAACGAAAGGTCGCCGTTGGAGAAGTCGAAATGGAAAAACTCGTTGCCCTCAAAGGAGTCGAGGAAGTATTTCTGAAGGAGGCCACGCAGGTCGTCGCTGGCCACGTCGAGCGGGTGTTCGGAGAACTGCGGCTCTTGGCCGTTGGCCTTGTTGCCGGTATAATGTGCCGACACGATTTCGATGCGGCTGAGGGAATGTTCGATCATTTGTTGAATTGTTTTTTGATACCTACTTCTTGGCATGCGGTGTTTTTGGGAAAATTTTCAATTTTCCCAAAAACACCCCAAACTGCTGGAGGAAGGAGAAAAAATTCCATTTTTTCTCCTTCCTCCAGCACCCTCCAAAATAGTTGTGTTTTTTGCGGCGCAAAGGTCGCAAGAATTTGAAACCCTGCCACAGCAATTGCAGGGCAGTTTGCAATACTGTTTTCTTCTCTTTGATTTAACCTGAATAATCGGCGGGCTTGCCTAATTTCGCTGCTCAAACCGACTGGCCTAAACCGCACTGCATGAAAAAACTATTGTTCAGCGTCGTCGCCTTATTGGCTTTTGCCTGCAACCCCAAGCAGACCGTTGGTACCGTGACCAAGGGCAAGCCGGGCATTGTCACTCCCGACGATACCGTACGTTTCACTCCACCTAAGAACATCATCCTGATGATTGGCGACGGCATGGGCCTCACCCAAATCACGGCGGGCATGTATATCAACGGCAACAAGCTGAACTTAGAGCAATTCAAATACATCGGGTTGCACAAGTCGCACGCCTCCGACGACCTTGTGACCGACTCGGCGGCGGGCGCCACAGCGTTTTCCTGCGGGCAAAAAACCTATAATGGAGCCATTGGGGTGGACAAAAAAGGCAAGCCCTTGCAGACCATCCTCGAAGAGGCAGAGCAAAAGGGCCTGGCCACTGGCATCGTCGCCACTTGCTCGATGACCCATGCCACAACGGGCAGTTTTTTTGCCCATCAAAAAAAGCGGGAGATGGTGGAGGAGATCGCCGCTGATTTACCAAAGGTGGATTTGGACTTTTTTATTGCCGGCGGCAAAAAACATTTCGACCGCCGCATAGACGAGCAGAACCTCATTGAAGTACTGAAAGCGAAGGGCTATGTCATCTCCACCTATTTCGACGAAGAACTGAAAAACATCACCGTTGACCCTACCAAAAACTTCGGCTACTTCACCGCCGATGTGGAGCCGCTGCCCGTTTCGCAAGGCCGTGACTACCTCGTTCCCGCCAGCCGCATGGCGCTCGACTACCTGGCCAAGCAGCCCGAAAAAGGCTTTTTCCTGATGATTGAAGGCTCGCAGATTGACTGGGGCGGCCATGCCAACGAATCGGAGTACATCACCAGCGAGGTGATTGACTTCGACAAGGCCATCGGGGTAGTCCTCGATTTTGCGAAGCAAAACGGGGAAACGCTCGTCATCGTCACCGCCGACCACGAGACGGGCGGCTATGCCATCAACCCGACCTCCACGATGGACACGATTGTGGCCGCCTTTACCACCGACAAGCACACGGCATCGCTCATCCCAGTATTTGCCTGGGGGCCGGGCGAGGAGCTATTTGGCGGCATCTACGAGAACACCTCCATTTATGACAAAATGCGGCGGGCGTTTGGGTTTTCGAAGAAAGTGCAGTGACCCACACTGCGTCAGTCGTTGCTCAGCTTGTAGGGCACCCTTGCCACGATGCTGCGGCCAAGCGTCACCTCGTCGGCGTACTCCAACTCGCCGCCAAAGCTCACCCCACGGGCGATGCTGCTGACCTTCACGGGGCTTCCTTTCAGTTTTTTTGTGATATAAAACATGGTGGTGTCTCCTTCGATGGTGGGGGAAATGGCGAGGATAACCTCCTTCACTTCGCTATCGGTCACAGCAATGCGGTGGAGCAGCGAGTCAATCGTCAGTTCACCAGGGCCGATGCCTTCCAGCGGGTTGATGAGGCCGCCGAGCACGTGGTACAGGCCCCGGTACTGCGATGTGTCCTCGATGGCCATCACATCACGAATGCTCTCCACCACGCAGATAAGCGAGCGGTCACGGCGCTTGTCGGCGCAAACGTTGCAGATGGGTTCGTCGCTCAGGTTGTGGCAAATTGTGCAGTGCTGGATGTTGCGGCGCATTTTTGAAATGGCCTCGGCAAACTGTTCGGTCACTTCGGGTGCCTTGCTGACGAGGTGGAGGGTGAGGCGGAGGGCCGTCTTGCGGCCAATGCCGGGCAGGCTGGCAAATGCCTCCACCGATTGTTCTATGAGCTTGGAAGAAAAATTCATGCGAGTTGAAATCGGACAAGCCGTGGGTGTTTAATTCAAAAAATGTAACTTCTTAGCAGGAGCGTTTTTTAGGAAAATTTCCATTTTTCCTAAAAAACTCCCGAAAATATGGGAGGAGGGCGAAAAAATGAATTATTTCCGCTCTCCTCCCACACCCTCCCAAATAGTTACAAAAAACCAAACTAAGCCATGCTATCTTTGTTTCGACGGCGTAAATTTGCGTCGCTTTTCCACTTCGCAATGAGGCTTTTGCTTTGGAATGCGAAATTATCCCATTTTTGCGAAGTTTCCCCGCTACCAACTCGAAACTCATTTTGTCATTCCCACCGGGAATCTAAACTCGAAACTTTAAAAAATGGCTGAAATCATAAAAATGCCCCGCATGAGCGACACGATGACAGAAGGAAACATCGTGGCTTGGCACAAGAAAGAAGGAGACAAGGTATCACCCGGCGACCTCTTGGCCGAAATCGAAACCGACAAGGCAACGATGGACTTCGAGAGTCTTTGGGAAGGCACCCTGCTGCACATAGCCATTAAAGATGGCGTGGTGCCCGTGGAAGGTCTCATCGCCGTCATTGGCAAGCCAGGCGAGGACTGGCAATCGCAAGTCGGTGGTGGTGCTGCACCCCCTGCCCCTAAAGAGGAGGCCACGGCAGCGCCCACTGCAAACGGCAGCCCCAACGGACAAGCTAAAACAGCCGAACCCGCTGCACCGCCTGCACCAGCCCCGGTAAGTGTTGCCGAGCCAGTGCCCGCCGCCAGCGAAGGTCGTCTGAAGGCATCACCTTTGGCAAAGAGCATCGCCAAGGAAGCGGGCGTTGACATCAGCGCACTGCAAGGCTCCGGCGATGGTGGCCGCATCATCCGCAAGGATGTGGAAGCAGCCCTCAGTGGTGGCGCTGCCGCCCGGTCCGCTGCGCCCGCCACAGCCGCCCCTTCAGGAGCAGGGGTTGCTCCAAGCTTTACGGCAAGTGGGGAGGCTTTTGAAGAAAAGACCGTGAGCCAGATGCGCAAGACCATTGCCCGCAGGCTCACCGAGAGCAAGAACGGTGCGCCGCATTTCTACCTGACCATGGAAATCAACATGGACAAGGCCGTGGAGATGCGCCCGAAGCTGAACGAACTGGCCGCCCCGGTCAAGCTCTCGTTCAACGACATCGTCATCAAGGCGGTATCCTCGGCTTTGCACAAGCACCCAGCGGTGAACTCCTCTTGGCTCGGCGATAAAATACGCTACAACAATCATATCAATATCGGTGTGGCCGTGGCCGTGGAGGATGGCCTGCTCGTGCCGGTCATCAAACATGCAGACATGAAGTCGCTGTCTGCCATCAACCAAGAAGTAAAGGTCTATGCCGAAAAGGCCCGCAATAAGAAATTGCAGCCGGACGAGATGACGGGCAACACTTTTACCATTTCCAACCTTGGCATGTTCGGCATCGAAGAGTTCACGGGCATCATCAACCCGCCGGACGCTTGCATCTTAGCCGTAGGTGCCATCATCCAAAAGCCCATCGTCAAGGACGGCCAAATCGTGGTCGGCAATATGATGAAACTGACCCTCTCCTGCGACCACCGAGTAGTGGACGGGGCGACGGGCGCCGAGTTCCTGCAGACCTTGAAGGGGATTTTGGAGGAGCCGATGCGGTTGCTGGTGTGATTGGCTTTTACGATAAAAAAAAGCCCTCAACCGCCTTGTCGTGGTTGAGGGCTTTTTTTATCAACTGCAAAAAGCCTTTTTTCTCAAAACCTGTTTATCTTTGCGCCCGCTTTTGCCGTGAGGCACAGCGCATTGACTTGATTATCAGTAGATTGCGGGTGTGGCGAAATTGGTAGACGCGCCAGACTTAGGATCTGGTGCCGCAAGGTGTGGGGGTTCGAGTCCCTCCACCCGCACATTTTTCTGGTTGATAAGGGTTGATAACAGGTTTATAAGGGTTGATGGCTCGCTGGACAAAAGCAGTATCAACCCTTATCAAATTTATAACCCCTATAAACCGTTGCCCAAAGCCCTCCTCACCTAATTTTTCAAAAAAACAAAAGCAAATACCACCATGCCAACTGTTGCCAGAGAGGACATTGATGCACTCAACGCCGTGCTAACCATCACCATCGCCAAGGACGACTACGAGCCTACGTTCAAGAAAGAACTCAACAAAATCAAGGATAGGGGTGCCATCAGGGGCTTCCGAAAGGGTAAGACGCCACTTCCTTTCCTGAAAAAAATGTACGGCAAGGGCCTCCTCTCCGAAATCGTGACCGACCTGTTGCACAAGGAACTATCAGAAGTGATAAAAGACCGGGAAGTGCAGTTCATGGGCCAGCCGATACCATCGCTGGGCCAGCCGCCCGTCAGTTTCGACTACGACAATATGTCGGAGTACATCTTCAAGTTCGACCTTGGCGTGGCACCCAATTTTGAGTTAAAGGGCGTGGACATGAACACGGCCTATGACTATTATAAGGTGCAGGTGAGCGACGAGAAGGTGAACGAACGCCTCGAATCTGCCCGCAAGCACTATGGAGAGCAGGTGGACAGCACCGAGCCGATTGCCGAGGACGACATGGTGTATTTCAGCGCCGTGGAGTTGGATGGCGATGCCATTAAGGAAGATGGTTGGAAGACTACCTTCTCCGTATTGGTAAACCGCTTGGCCGATGGCCCAGTGAAGGAGGAAATCAAGGGAAAACAGAAGGGCGACAAGGTTCGTTTCAATGTATATGAACTCGAAGATGGCACCAACCGTGAGTTCGTGAAAAAGTACCTGCTTAATTTTACCAAAGCCGATATTGACGAAGGCACCGAAACGGGCGAAATGTACGAAGGCACCATCGAACGGGTGACCCGCCAAGCACCCGCCGAACTGAACCAGGAATTCTACGACAAGGTGTTCGGCCCCGGTGAAATCTACAACGAAGAAGAGGCAAAGGCCCGCATCGCCGAAAGCTTGGGCAGTGCCCAAAAAGGCCAGGCCGACTCTTTGCTGTACCGTGAGGTGCGCCAAAAGCTCATTGACCTAAACCGGGATGCCATGCCACTGCCCGATGATTTCATCAAGCGCTGGCTGCGGATAAGCCATGAGCAAAAAGCAGATACCATACTCAACGACTACGACCATTTTGCCGACGACATGCGCTGGACACTCATCAAGGACAAAATTGCCAACCAGCACGACATCCAGGTGACGGAGGAGAATATCCGCCAGATAGCTTACGGACGGGTGGCGGGCTATTTCGGTGGCTACGGCGACCCCAAGATGCTGGAACCCATTGTGAATCGCATGCTTGAAGACCCCGAAACGGTCAACGGCCTCGCCGGGGATGCCTTGGCGGACAAGGTGTTCTACAAGATTAAGGAAAACATCAGCCTGAACACCATCCCCATTTCGGAAGAAGACCTCTTGGCAAAATACGAGGCCGTGACAAAGGCCGAAGAAGAAAAGGCGAGGTTGATGCAGGGCGCCTCTGCTGCCGACGAAGAGGAATAAACTTCAACGCCAACTCAACCACATTGGGAAAAAGGCGTTTAATTGCTTGCCAGTCGGATTTGCCAAATTGCCGAATGGCTTCAATTTTAGCTTAAACAAAATGGTGAAAAGTGGAAACTAAGCAGCAGCAAGCCTTTTACTTCCCACTTTTCACTTTCTCCTTTCAAGTCTATGTTCCACAAAGATGAATTCATCAAGTACGCTACCAAGCATCTCGGCATGAGCACGATGCACTTGGAGCAGTACGCCGAAAAAACGGCAAGCACGATCCCCAATATCGTGGGCTTCACCCCCAACGTCATCGAGGAGCGCCCGATGAACATTGTCGGGCTCGACGTGTTCTCCCGATTGATGATGGACCGCATCATCTTCCTCGGCGTCGGCATCAACGATTACGTGGCCAACGTCGTGCAAGCACAGTTGCTCTTCCTCGACTCTACGGACAACAAACGGGACGTGATGATGTACGTGAACAGCCCTGGCGGTTCCGTTACGGCTGGCCTTGGCATTTACGATACCATGCAGTTCATTTCGCCCGATATTGGCACCATCTGCACAGGTTTGGCAGCCTCCATGGGCGCCGTGCTCCTCGCAGCTGGCACATCTGGCAAGCGCAGCGCCCTGAAGCATGCCCGCGTGATGATTCACCAACCGCTTGGCGGCATGCAGGGCCAAGTAACGGAGATGGAAATTACTTATCGCCTCATCAAGGCCATGCAGAAAGACTTGTACGAAATATTGTCCCACCACACAGGTCAGGTCTATGAGACCATCGAAAAAGACTGTGAAAGGGACAACTGGATGACGGCACCAGAAGCCAAAGCTTATGGATTGATTGACGAGGTACTCGAACGTTCGCCTGTGAAAAAAGCGTAAGCTAATACAACTATAAGCTCAAAGTTCAGGGACTGCCAATCTGTGGCCCTGAACTTTTGAGTTTAAAGGGCTGGTGTTTCAAGGTGCGTATTGCATGCTTTAAGTTGCGGTTGCTAAAAATACTGTAACTTCGTGAATCCTGACACCTTCTTTCGGAAAGAAAATTAACCTTGGGCCAATTGCCTTTAACCATTTAGATTGAGTAAAAATGCGCCGAAGCAAACAAAACTACCGTTGCTCGTTCTGCGGAAAGGACAAATCGGAAGCCCTCATTCTCATAGCAGGGGTAGAAGGCCATATCTGCGAGGTGTGCGTGGAGCAGGCCGTTGACATCATCGAAGAAGAACTATACGGCAACAAGAAACAGCAAGGGCAGTCACAGCAGGCTTCGCCACCGCCACAGATGGCCGACTTCAACCTGCCGGACAACATGACACCAATGGCCATCAAAAAGCACCTTGACCTGTATGTGATTGGTCAGGACGAGGCCAAGAAGACCCTTTCAGTTGCAGTTTACAACCACTACAAGCGCCTGCGCCAAGCCATTGCCGACGATGTGGAAATCGAAAAATCCAATGTGCTTTTCGTGGGCGAAACAGGCACTGGCAAAACCCTGATGGCCAAGACCATTGCCAAGTTCCTCAATGTGCCATTTGCCATTGTGGATGCCACGGTCTTTACCGAGGCAGGCTATGTGGGCGAGGACGTGGAAAGCATCCTTAGCCGTTTGCTCCAGGTTTGCGATTTCAATGTGGCAGCCGCCGAGCGGGGCATTGTTTACATAGATGAAATAGACAAGATTGCCCGCAAGAGCGACAACCCCAGTATCACCCGTGACGTATCGGGCGAAGGGGTGCAGCAGGGTATGTTGAAGATGCTGGAAGGCACCGAGGTAAGCGTTCCGCCGCAAGGTGGGCGCAAGCACCCGGAGCAGAAACTCGTGAAAGTCAACACCCAAAACATCCTCTTCATCTGTGGCGGCGCTTTTGATGGCATCGAAAAGCACATCGCCCGCCGCATGAACACGCACGTAATCGGCTTCAAATCGGACGACGCCCTGGCCCTAATTGCCGAACGAGAGAACCTCATCAGGTTCGTCAACCACCAAGACCTCAAGCGCTTCGGGCTGATACCAGAACTGGTAGGCCGCCTGCCCGTCGCTACCTTCTTGGAGCCGCTCGATTTTGATACACTTCGCCTCATTCTGACCGAGCCTCGCAATGCGCTACTCAAACAATACACCAAGCTATTTGCCCTGGAAGGCATCAAGCTTTCCTTCACGCAGGAAGCCATTGATTATGTCGCCAAACAGGCGCTCGAATTCAGGCTGGGCGCAAGGGGCCTGCGCTCCATTTGCGAAGCCGTTATGAAGGACGCCATGTTCGAACTGCCCTCTGAGCGGGAAATCCGGGAGTTCAAAGTCACGGAGGCCTATGCCATCGAGAAATTCGAGCGTTCCAAGTTCGGGCTGCTGAAAGCGGCTTGAGGTGTGAAGGTATGAGGTGTGGAGGTATGGGAATCGCCCCGGTGAATTGAATTCGCCGGGGCGATTTTGTTTCGAGTCTTCTTCATTTTGGCAAGCCATTCTCCTTTAATAGCTTATGATTTGGTGAAAATATTCTGCAAATTATTTTGTCGGTAAAATTAAGTTTATACCTTTCGCCCGTTGGGTGTAGCTACATCCGTTTTCAAAACATCTTTTCACCAACTAAAACTCGTTTAATTATGAATTCAATTCTTGGGCTGGGTAAGTACCTATTTGCTGTCCCGTTCGCCGTTTTCGGCATCATGCACCTGATGAATGCCAAGGAAATGGCCGGCATGGCTCCATTCGGTGGCCCCATAATTGTTTATTTCACGGGCCTCTGTCTGATTGCAGCCACTGTGAGTATCCTCATTGGAAAATACGACAAGTTGGCCACGGCACTTTTGGGGCTGCTGCTGTTGTTAATTGCCCTTTTTGTTCATGCAAAGGGACTTTCTGCGGCCACTGACGCTGGTGCTTCGGCTGCTTCCATGAGCAATATGTTGAAAGACATCATGCTCGCTGGTGCAGCTTGGATGTACAGTGCTTCCCTCTCAAGGGACAAATCCATAATTAATTAGGCAAAATTTGAATTAGTCATAAAAACATGCACTTGCAATTCGGTTTGCAGGTGCATTTTTATTTGAGGGGTTCTCAATTTTTTCCTTTCGCCTTTTTCCTTTTTCCTTTCCACTTGCCCTAACTTGCCGCCATGCGCTATTTTTCCGAACTCGCCTACCGGGGCACCAACTACAATGGCTGGCAACGGCAACCCAATGCGCCCTCCGTGCAGCAGGCCATTGAGGAAGCGATGGCAACCATTCTCGGTTCAGCCATCGAAGTGGTGGGCTGTGGCCGCACCGACACGGGCGTACATGCAAGCCAGTATTTCATGCATTTTGACTTTGAGGGGCCGTTCCCCAAGGAGTTCCACCGCCGCTTGAACAAGCTGTTGCCCAACGACATTGCCATTCATTCCATCTTCGAGGTGGCGCCCGATGCCCATGCTCGCTTCGACGCCGTCCGCCGCAGCTACGAGTACCATATCACACTTGACAAAGACCCGTTCGGTGAGCACACGACCTGGCATTTTCCTTTTTTCGATAAATTGGACTTGGAAAAAACCCAGGCCGCCGCCGCCCTGCTGCTCGGCTATCAGGAGTTTCAACCATTTTGCAAGAGCAACACCGATGTGCATACGATGGAATGCACCCTCTACCGCTCCGAATGGGTGCTGGACTTGACCTCACGAAGGTTCATTTTTCATATCAGTGCCAACCGTTTCCTGCGGGGCATGGTTCGGCTCATCGTGGGCATGTGCCTCAACGTGGGCCTCGGGAAGGTGGGCATTGACGAAGTAAGGCAAGCACTTGACCAACAAGTGTTGCTAAAAAAAAGCTGGAGCGTGCCACCGGAAGGGTTGTTTTTGACGGAAGTGCGTTATCCCGAAATAAATGACAAGGGTTGACAAGGCACGCAACCCTATCAACCCTTGTCAACTTTATCAGCAAAGGCTGGTCGCAATTATATGACAAGAGGTGTTTTTGGGAAAAAATTGAAAATTTTTTCCCAAAAACACCTCAAAACGTGGGAGGAGGGAGAAAAAATTTCATTTTTTCTCCCTCCTCCCACACCCTCCTAATAAGTTACGACTAGTCATTGCAAAGCCCCTGTATCTCGTGGAACACATCGTGCAACTTGGTCAGGCTCTCGGTGACGGCCTTGTCACTGCTTTTTTTCTTGTGTACCAGTTTGTCCAAAGCTTCACTGCCCTTCACGAGCTTATCAATGGCGGCTTTAATGGCAGGTGTGTTGAAGGATGCAGGGATTTTACCAGATTGCAGGGTCCTTGCCTTGGCCAGCATCTCAGTGGAGCGGCTGCGGATGGGCTGTAGGTTGCCTTCCTCGGCCGGGTGGAAGGTCTGCCCCATCACTTTGTGGAACTCCTTTAGCTCGACCCAAGCGTCTTTTTCAATGACTTTGAGGAATGGGCTGGCGAGGGCATCCTTGTAGTTTTGGTTCACCTGCTGCCAGTTGATGACGTTCCAAATGGCGGCCAAGTAGTCACCCCGCTTGTTGGTGTATTTGAGGTAATAGGCATGCTCCCAAACGTCAATGCCCAGTACGGGGATGCCCCGCTGTGGCGAGGCGTCCATGATGGGGTTGTCTTGGTTGGGAGAGGAACAGACGGCCAATTTTTTTTCCGGCGTCAGGTAGAGCCAAGCCCAACCGGAGCCAAAGCGGGTGGCGCCAGCTTGGTTCATCAAGGTTTTCAGGCTGTCGAGGCTGACGAAGGTCTGCGCAATGGCCTTGCCCACTTCCGAGTTGGGGTCGAACTTGTTGCCCGTGCCCAGTATTTTCCAGAAATGTGCGTGGTTGTAGTGCCCGCCGCCGTTGTTGCGGATGGCATCGCCAGCCACTCCGGCCCGCAGCACGATGTCTTCAAGTGATAGTTTTTCAAAGCGGGTGCCTTTCACAGCTTTATTCAGGTTGTTCACGTAGGCTTGGTGGTGCTTAGCGTGGTGCGTTTCCATCGTTTTAGCGTCAATGGAAGGCTCCAACGCATCATAGGCATAGTCCAATTTTGGCAGTGAAAATGGGTCGGCGGTTTGTGCTTGCGCAATGAGGCTTGCCAGCAGGGCAAGGCATGGTAGGATAAGTTTTTTCATGTTGCTGATTTTGAAATATGGCACATAACACGCCTCCATCATGGCTCCGTGTTTGCGAACCGCAAAATTAACAAGCGAAGGGCTGGAAAGGTCAAAACATTCTGATGAAACATGGGCGATAAATATCAGCCTCCTTTTTTGCGATGCAATGGCCCATGCCAACGAGAAACTTGCGTTTTACCCTCAAATGGCAGGCATTGGCTATGTTTTTGCCGTTGACCAACATTTTCCCTGATTTATATGGCCTAATCATTTGACAGCAATACCTTTACTTTCTTATCATGGAAACCACCCTTGGCCACAAGGGCAAATTAGAATACGGTATGAAAAAAGTCCTGACTACCCTCTCCTTGGCAGTCATTTGCCACCTCATTTTTGCGCAAGCAAACCAAAACCCTTGGCTCGACACGCCTGAAAGCCGCTTCGCAACGCAGGATGACGTGCGCCAAATTGTCCCAGAAAAATACCGCAGCCTCACACTCGACCTTGAGCAACTGAAAGCAACACTGGACGAGGCACCCATGCGTTTTTCGCCAGAGGCGGAAGCTTACCAAGCCACCCTGACCATCCCTATGCCGGACGGCTCCATGCAGGCGTTCCAAGTGGTGGAGGCCCCGGTGATGCACCCCGACCTTGCCGCCCGTTACCCCTATATGCGCTCCTTCGCTGGCTGGAGCAAGACCGACGGCACGGCCTACCTCCGCTGCGGCTATACCCAAAAGGGCTTCTACGCCATGATTCTATCCGCCGGGCACAGCACTGTCTATATTGACCGATTCAGGGAGGACGACGACCGCCATTATATCAGCTATTTCAAAAAAGACTACCGCAACCCCCACCAGTTTGAATGCTCGGTGAAGGAAACGGCTGCCAATCCGAAATCCTTTGTCATTCCCGAAGGGAACCTGAAATCGTTGGTGGTTGGTGATTGCCAGCACCGCAACTACGCCCTAGCACTTGCTTGCACGGGCGAGTACGCTACCTTCCACGGTGGCACGAAGCCGCTTGTGCTGGCAGAGTTCAACGTGGCCATTGCCCGCATCAATGGTATCTATGAAAGGGAAATGGCCGTCACCCTGACGATGGTGGCAAATACCGACCTACTTATTTTCCTCAATGCTGGTAGCGACCCTTATACGAACAACAGCGGCTCTACCATGCTTAACGAAAATCAAACTACCTGTAACAACATCATTGGCAATGCCAACTACGATATTGGGCATGTGTTCAGTACGGGAGGCGGCGGAATTGCGCAACTCGCATCAGTTTGCAACAACAATGGCAAGGCCAGGGGGGTTACCGGACTGCCCAGTCCTATTGGCGACCCCTTCTATGTGGATTATGTGGCACATGAAATGGGCCACCAGTTTGGCGGCAACCATACGCAGAACAATAGCTGTAACAGAAACAATGCTACCGCCATGGAGCCCGGCAGCGGCAGCACCATCATGGCCTATGCTGGCATTTGCGCACCTGACGTCCAAAACAACAGTGACGATTATTTCCATGCCATCAACCTTGATGAAATACACACCCACATTACTGGAACCACAGGCAATAGTTGTGCTACCACCACCAACAGCGGGAACAATGCCCCCATCGTGACCGTACCGGTCAGCTCCTACAATATCCCCAAATCAACTCCCTTCGTGCTGACGGCCCAGGGCATTGATGCCAATACGACCGATGTGCTGACCTATTGCTGGGAGCAGATGGACAACCAAGTGGCTACCATGCCCCCGGTCGCCACGAGCACGAACGGCCCGGCCTTCCGCAGCTTGGATCCGACGACCTCGCCAAGCCGCTATTTCCCCAACCTGGCTGCCATCATCGCTGGCACGACACCGACTTGGGAGGTGCTGCCCTCCGTGGCCCGCACCATGAGCTTCCGCTGCACCTTGCGGGATAACCACCTTGGTGCCGGGTGCTCCGACGAGGCAGATGTAGTGCTGAACGTCAATGGCTCCGCAGGGCCTTTCGTCGTCACAAACCCCAATACCTCGGCCATCACCTGGACGGGAGGAAGCATGGCCACCGTCACTTGGAACGTGGCTGGCACCAACATGCCACCGGTCGCCACCAGCCAAGTTGAAATCTTGCTTTCCGCCGATGGCGGCAATACCTACGCCTATTCCCTCTCGCCGACCACCAACAACGACGGCACCGAGAGCGTGCTGGTGCCGAACATCGCCACTACCCAGGCAAGGGTGATGATAAAGGCAAAGAATAATGTCTATTTCGACATCTCTAACCAGAATTTCAAAATCGAGTTGGCCGTTGTCCCCAATTTCCTGCTCAGTGCAACAGCTGACACAGCGGCTGCCTGCCAAAGCGGGCAAGCTACCTACACCTATAATATGTCGCAGCTGGCCGGCTTCAACCAAGCCGTCAATTTTACGGCAAACGGCCTTCCTGCTGGCGCAACGGACACCTTTACCCCGAACAATATTGCGCCTCCGGCAGCAGTGGTGTTGACCGTGGGCAACCTCACGGGCGTAGCGCCGGGCACGTATCCGTTCACTGTGACGGCCATGGGCGGCTCCATTACGAATACTGACAGCCTCGTGCTGGTGGTGCTCGGCCAAGTCGGTGCGGCACCCACCCTCAGCGCCCCCGCTGATGGGGCAGAACTGACCAATGCACTGCCAACGCTAACTTGGGGGGCGGTGCCACAAGCTGCCACTTACCTTGTAGAAGTTTCCACATCGCCAAGCTTTTCTCCGCTTGTTGCCTCAGCAACAGTGACGACCACCAATTATATGATGCCCACGCCATTGAGCGAATTGGAGGTTTATTATTGGCGGGTGAAGGCCATCAACCCTTGCAGTGAAAGCAGTTATGCAGCCTTTAACGCTTTCCACTTGGGCGGCATCGGTTGCCAAACCTTCAACGCAACGGGCTTACCGCTGACCATACCCATCACTGCAAGCACGGTGACGAAGACATTGAACGTGACATTGAACCAATCTATCCTCTCCGTTAAAACTAGCATGAACATTGACCACAGCTATATCGGAGACTTGGACGTGAGATTGGTTTCGCCGCAGAGTACCACAAGGGTCGTGTTCGACCGTCCTGGCGTTCCTGCCTCCAACTTTGGCTGTGGGGGGGACGATATCAATGCCAGCTTTAGCGATTCGCACACCAATACCTCGGCACTATTTGAGAATACCTGTGGCAGCGGCACACCCTCCATCAGCGGCAATTTCCAGCCCTTGGAGGCGTTCTCGGCTTTCACTGGGCAAAACGCCCAAGGCAACTGGACACTAAGCATCAGAGACAATTTCGATGACGATGGCGGAGGCCTGTTGGCATGGTCATTGGAGATTTGTGGGCTAACGAACGCTCCCGCAGCAGTACTGCTTCTGAACAACATGTTCACCGTGACCCAAAACCAGAGCGGGGTTATTTCGAACACCTACCTCCAAGGCCAAGGTACACCTGCCACTGATTTAGTTTTCACCTTGCTTTCAACTCCAGCCAACGGCCAACTGCTTCTGAACAGTGTAGCACTTGCCTTGGGCGGCACATTTACCCAAGCAGATATTGACGCAGGACTGCTGACCTACCAACACGACGGCAGCATGACGACCACCGACGAGTTTGAATTCGACTTCCAGGACAACAGCAACTATTGGCTCCATGCCCAAGTTTTCCAAATAGGCATCATCCAAAACAACCTCGCTGCCAATGCCGCCCTTACGCAGCCCATCAGTTGCGCTGGCGCAAACAACGGCCAAATCACCGTGGCGGCCAATGGCGGCAACGCACCGCTGGAGTACAGCTTGAACGGCGGCGCTTACCAAAGCAGCAACTTGTTCAGTGACCTTGCCCCAGGCACCTATTCCATCTCCGTGAAGGACGCTTCGGGCTTCATCGTCTCCACCAACAGTGTTGACATTACCGCCCCACCTGCCCTAAGCGCATCAGCCAATGTTAGCAATGATATCATTACGGTGACGGCCATCGGCGGCACGGGCAGCTTGCAATACAGTATTGGTGGTGCTCCGCAAAACAACAACGTGTTCAGTAGCGTGGCCAATGGTACTTACACGGTCACCGTCACCGACGGCAACGGCTGTACTGCTACCGCCACGGCTACAGTAGCAGTAAATACCCTCGTCGTTTCAGCCAGCCCCACCAGCAGCATCAGTTGTTTTGGGGAAAATGACGCCACCATCACCGTCACGGTATCGGGCGGCTCGCCTGATTTCCAGTACAGTTTGAACGGTGGCGCTCCGCAAAACAGCAACCTGTTCCCGAACCTCGGCCCCGGCAGCTATACGATTCAGGTGACGGACGCCGACGGCTTCACCCAGACCACCAATGCAATTACTATCAGTAACCCAGCACAGTTGGCGGCGGCGGCGGCTGTCAACATGGACGTTATCACGGTTGCCGCTACGGGTGGCACAGGCAGCTTGCAGTACAGTATTGGTGGTGCTTTGCAAAGCAGCAACATATTTAGCGGTGTGGCCAATGGCACTTACACCATCACCGTCACCGATGCCAATGGCTGCACGGCCACCACAATGGCCACCGTGGCAGTGAACACGCTCATCGTATCAGCGAGCCTGACCAACGGTATCAGTTGCTTTGGAGCAAACAATGCCACAATTACCGTCTCAGTGGCTGGCGGCTCACCCAGCTACCAATACAGCCTGAACGGCGGTGCTCTGCAAAGCAGCAACGTGTTCCCGAACCTCGGCCCCGGCAACTACACCGTGCTGGTGACGGATGCCGATGGCTTTACCCAGACCACTAACGTTGTTGCCATCAGCAGCCCAACGCAGTTGACGGCCATGGCAACGCCGAATGGAAATGCCATTACAGTGACAGCCACAGGCGGCACTGGCAACCTACAGTACAGCATTGGTGGTGCTCCGCAAAACAGCAACGAGTTCAATAATTTGCCGAACGGCAGCTATACCGTCACCGTCACGGACGACAACGGCTGTACCGCCACGGCGACAGCTATTGTTTTCACGAATAATATCATTGTATCTGCCATGGTGACGGGCCAGCTCGACTGCTTCAATGGAACAGACGGCCAAATTACCGTGACAGCCAGCGGCGGAATGGCACCCTACGAATACAGCCTAAACGGCGGGGCTTTCCAGAACAGCAACGTGTTCAACAACCTTGCGGCAGGCACTTACACTGCCACCATCCAGGATGCCGACGGGCTGACACAAAACTCACAAATGATAACCCTGTCGGCTCCGCCGCAAATCACAGGCACAGCAATCGCATCAGGCTATATGGTGACGGTGACGGCCACAGGCGGCACGGGCAGCTTGCAGTACAGCCTCGATGGTGGGGCTTTTCAGAGCAGCAACAGCTTCACCCCCGTTGCCAGCGGCAGCCATACCATTATCGTAAGGGATGCCAATGGTTGCGAAATAAGCCTCAGTGTAATTGTGACGGTGCAAGCCTTGGCCGTCAGTGGCAGTGTTTCGCAGCCCATTGATTGCCCCGGCGGCTCGGATGGCCAGATCACGGCAGTTGGCACAGGGGGCGTGCCCGGCTACCAGTACAGCTTGAACGGCGGACCGTTCCAGAACAGCAATGCTTTCAGCAACCTTGCCGCAGGCAGCTATACGCTTACCATCAAGGACAGTGGCGGGTTTACTTCCATTGCTACCGTCAACCTGACCGCCCCGCCCGCATTGGTGGTTGCGCCCAGCGCCAACAACCAGACGGTGACGGTAGCTGCGAGCGGCGGCACCCCGCCTTACCAGTACCGATTGGATAATGGTGCTTTGCAAAGCAGCAATACCTTCAACAACGTGCCCAATGGCTCGCATACGGTCACGGTCGTTGATGCAAATGGCTGCACCAAGGAGGCAAGCGTTTTCGTGGGCGGCCTACCGCCTAATATTTTCGTGTCCCTGTCGCAACCCGTAAGCTGCAACGGTGGCTCCGATGGGGTCATTACGGTAAACGGCAGCGGCGGTCTTCCGCCCTATACCTATAGCCTCAACGGCGGTGCCTATCAGTCGGGCAATATGTTCACCGGCTTGAGTGCGGGCACTTATACGGTATCCGTGAAAGGCAGCGATGGAGCCGTGACCACTGCCCCGAATATCATCATTGTTGACCCACCATTGCTCGCTGTGACGGCCACGGTCATGGGTTCGACCATTACTGCTACTGGCACTGGTGGCACGGGCGACTACGAGTACAGCCTCGATGGCTTCTCTTTCGACGACAGCAATGTGCTGGAAGCCACGACCAATGGCAGCCTTACCATCACCATCCGTGACGAGCGGGGATGCACCGCCACCACAACTGTTATGGTGAATGCGATGATGGGTGTGAACCTCGCCATAGATGAGGTTAGCTGCGATGGCGATTCAGACGGGCAGCTAGAAGTGTTGGGCGTTACGGGTGGCACCCCACCTTACCAATACGCCTTGAACGGCGGCGCTTTCACTGTACAAAACCTGTTCACGGGCCTCGCCCCTGGCGACTATATCATCACCGTAAAGGATGCCACGGGCGATATTTTCGAAGCACCATCCGTTGCTTTGATAGCACCAGACGAGCTCACAGCTAACTTTCAGTTGGCGTTGAACAACCTGACCATCCTGGCCAATGGTGGCACCGGGGCACTGTCTTATTCCATCAATGGTGGGTCGAGCTTCCAGTCAAGCAACGTCTTCACGAACCTGCCGCTCGGCAATTACCAAGTGGTGGTCAAAGACGAAAACGACTGCACCTTCACAGGCGAGGTCGTCGTGGACGTGAGTGGAGCGGGAGAGACCTTAGGCAACCTTGTATTCGAGGTGACACCCAACCCCAGCAACGGTCTTTTCCTCGTAAAACTTGACCTTCCCGGCCTAACCGACTTGGATTTGGCTGTTTACGACATAGTGGGTCGTCAGGTTTTTGCTGCGCAAACAGCGGCTGTGGGTGCTTCGCAATTGCCGCTTGACCTGCAAGGGTTGGTGAGTGGCACTTACCTGTTGCGGGTACGAAGCGGCGAGCATTGGGGCGTGAGGAAGTTGGTGATTAGCTGGTAAATGCACCATTTCGAAGGTCAAAAAGGGCAATACAGTCACGAGACGAGCGTGAGTATTGCCTTTTTTGTGCAATCCCCCATTTCCTCTTATCTTTGATTACGCTGACAAACCGTTTCCTTCGATGAAAAGAACTTTCCTGCTTCCCATCCTCTGCTTTTTGGCGCTTCAGTTACAGGCCCAGTACCTCACTGGCATTTCGAGTTATTACGACGACAGCTTTGTGGAGTGGCGTTTTTATGCCGAGGACGAGGACGGCAACGAAGACGAGGGCACCCTCAAAATCACTTGGCAACTCCGGGAAGATGACTGGTCGGAATGGGATTACCGCATTGGCGATGCATTCGGCACCATCAAGCTGAAATGGAAGGACAACCTGGAAGAATGGGAACTGCGGGGCAACAACACCATTGTTACTGCCCGCACGATATGGCCCGGCCAGTTCGAGGAGTGGCGCATCACCGATAATACGACCACGCTTACCCTGAAGTCAAAATGGAGCAACCAGTTCGACGAATGGCTATTGCGCAGCTCCAACGAGGGTGATTTCCTCATGCAAACCACCTACGAGCGTGACCCCCGTGATTGGGCCATCGAAGACCGCCTGAGCGAAAAGGTTTCCTTTGAAATGAAGATGATGCTGATGTTTGTGGTGATGTTTAATAGCACACCAAAGCAGTAGCACCTTCATACCTCCTTTAAGTACCACGAATCGCACCCCCCATGCCCAGTGGCACCCATTGGGCCGCATATTTTTTCAAAGCCCATTTTTTGATAAAGCCGATTGGCTTGTGACATGCGCTCGACCGTTTCGAGGTAGCATTGGCGGTAGTCGAGTTCCTTTGCTTTTTCAAGGCAGGTGGCGACCATCAGTTGGCCGAAGCCAAGTCCCCGCAATGCTGGTAGGAAGTACATTTTCTTTAGCTCGCAGACATCCGCTTCGCCGCCAATCAACGGGCCAATGCCACCGCAACCAAAGACCTCGCCGCCTTCCCCTTTCTGGGTCACTACGTAAAATGCCATCCTAGGGTTGGCGTATGCCCCATGCATATCATCCACCTCTGGGTCCATAATGGAGTAGCCCTCGCCCACGGCCCCAAACTCGGTCATCACCGTCCGAATGATGCGGGCGACTTGTGGGTTGTCAGTGGGTTGGATGGGGCGCAGGATGAAATCGTCGGGTGAAAACTGGCTCATATCGCTATGTTTTTAGGTTGAAAAAATGCCCTGCAAAATCGCAATTTTCGCCGTTTCAACAACAAAAAATCCAAGCCGACGCTTGTCTCGTACTTACCTTTGCTAACAACTATTTACGATATGCAAGAACTTACCCTCGCCCATGCGAATGCCTTTTTTGAAAACCAACTGGACAGCCTGCTGAAAAAGCTGACGCCAGGTGCAAAGGCGCTCTGGGGCAACCTAACGCCGCAGCACATGGTGGAACACCTCACTTGGGCCATTGATGGAGCGATGGAACGCTGGACGACGCCCGTCATCACGCCAGCCGATAAGCTGCCGCAGCTTCGCCGCTTTCTGACTTCCAACATAGCGATGCGCCACCATTTCCAGCACCCAGCCATGCCGCCCGAAGGCAGTTTGCCGCCATTGCGTACGCCCAGTTTGGAGGCGGCCATTGCGGAATATTGGCAGCGCTGGGACGATTTCAAGGCCTACTACGCTGCGAACCCCGGCATGACTAGCATGCATGTGGTCTTTGGGCTATTGAACGAAGAAGAATGGCGGCTCATCCATTTCAAGCATGTGGTGCACCACCTGAGCCAGTTTGGCGTCACGACCGTTGAAGCACACGGCCTAATGCTCCCGCCAGCGAGGTGAACAAGGATGGAAGCCGAGCGCTGTTCAAACTTTTTCCCGTTCGTTTGTTTTCAGGAAAACCTTTTGCATTGAAACTGAAAAAACGCCAAGCCATTGCTGTCGTCTTATGCGTTGGGCTGCTTGTCACCTGCCAAATGGAGTTCCTAAAGTTTCGCAAGAGCGAAGCGGAGCAAAAAGCTATCCTCGCTTCGAAGGGCCAGACGGACGTCCAGTTCGGCACCTATGAGTCAAACGGCCGCAACATCCATTATACCAAAAGCGGTGCCCCTGGCGAGGCTTTGGTGTTGATGGTACATGGTTCACCCGGCTCGTCGGATGCCATGCTTGATTATTTAGCAGACACGAACCTGACAAAGCAGGCCCTTGTCGTTACGGTTGACAGGCCGGGGTTCGGTTACTCTGATTTTGGGAAAGCGGAGCGCTCATTGTCGGCACAGGCCCAGCAACTACGCCCCTTGGTTGAAAAATACCGAACGCCGGGCAAGAAGACCATCCTCGTAGGGCATAGCTATGGCGGCCCGCTCATCGCCCGCATGGCGATGGACTTTCCAGAACTGGTGAATGGACTGGTCATTGTAGCTGGTTCCATTGATCCAGAACTGGAGCCAGAATTCTGGTGGGCGAGGCCGCTCGACTGGTGGGCACTTCGCTGGATGCTGCCGCCTGCCTTCCGGGTAAGCAACCAAGAGATTCTGCCCCTGAAAAATGAGTTGGAAGATATGCTGCCCTTCTGGGCTGACATCAGCTGCCCTGTGACGGTCATCCAAGGAACAAAAGACAGCCTCGTGCCAGCGGGAAACGCTGATTTTGCGAGGAGGATGCTCGTCAACAGCCGACCATTGCAGGTACAGATGCTGGAGGGCGAAGATCATTTCATCATGTGGACGAAAACCCCAATGATTTCGGCGAGGATTGTCGAAATGCTCGCCGAAAACGGCGTTACACCCGACCGAGCCTCATTAATTCTTGAATATTAAGTTTTTATGAAGTGGATATTTTTGTCACTATGCCTATCTACCTTTGCCTTGCATTCTTCAAAACCGGAAATGGGCAGAAAGCTGACCCTTCGTTTTGAAGGCATCGAAAAAACTGGGGGCACTGTTCGATTGGCGCTGTACGGCTCCCGTTCTGATTTCATGCAAGAAGACAAGGCGGTGCTGTACAATTTCAAGGCCGACAAACAGGGAACCGTTGAAGGAAAGATAGAAGACCTACCCGCTGGCAGCTATGCGTTTGCCGTTTTTTTGGATGAAAACAACAACAAGAAACTTGACAAGAACCTGGTAGGCGTACCAACCGAACCTTATGGTTTTTCCAAGATTCCTCCCTCCAAATGGCGGCTCCCAACTTGGGAAGAAGTGCGGTTTGAACTTGGCGCAAATAACCAGACGTTGTTAGTCAAGCTAAAACGTTGGGCCTTGCTGTAATTTTAGGATGCTGGCACAACCTTTGCGCTCTCAATTCGTAAAAACGCAGTACAGCTAATGCTGTACCCTTTACAGTTTTAGGTTGTTTGTTCCTCTAAAAATTCCTGACTATAACGGATTGTAGTGATGGCCACCTTCCCCCCCAATCGAAGCCGATATGAGGAGGTTGTGAAGCCAGTTTTCGTGATAAATTTTGCCGTTGAGCCTTGCCGATG
>JALHQW010000104.1 GCA_022841745.1 Saprospiraceae bacterium
CTACTGCATCATCCGGTCTATCATTGATACAGCTATCAAGAATGGGCAATCAGTATTTAACGTACTGACAGCTATGGCAATGATGCCTAACCCAGAGAAGGCGGCTGTATAGTTACGAAAAAGTTATGAAAACGAAGATTAGGCCAATCAATGTCGCCTTTCGGTCGTGCGGGTAGAGCCAAGCCAAGCGCTGCTCATCAGGTTTTTTGAATAGGTAATTTTTGACGAAGGATGTCATCAAAGTGATAGTGTTTGTGCGCTTGGTTATTTCGTTGAAAATGGCGGGTAGTTTTAGCTTACAACCAAGTCGGGCGGGTAGATTTGTGTTTGTGTTTGATTTGTTAGGTCGGTTGTTAAAAATCTGTACCAAGAGGCGTTGGGGCCGCCCTACAAGCCCACATTTTAGTAGAACGGACAAGTTGGGCGGAATTTTTGCTAATTTTACCCACCAAAACAAAGGCATATGCGAATCAAAAAACTGGAACTGAAAAACTTCCGTGGTTTCGAAGACCTGACGATTGACTTCCCAGAGGGGGAAAGCGGGCTGGCCGTGTTCGTGGGGGTGAACGGGAGTGGGACGACGAGTGTGCTGGAGGGGGTGCAAGTATTTCTACACGAATACCTGTATCAATTATTGTATAAAAATGAATACGCAATATTTGGGATTAACGAAACTCAGCCGCCATACCGTAATTCTGATATAAGGAATGGGTATAAAAATTACAATATTAGTGTGTATTGGAACAGCAATAAAGTTGAATTTGATGCTAATATTCATTGGGAATTCAATGCTGGATTACCTGTGATTAAGCCTACTATTGAAAATTATCGTACATCCCTCCGGAATGAGCCTGCAATAATTAGCTATTACGCTATAAAAAGAAGTATTGAGACCCCGACATTGAAAGCAGGCAATTTAGATTTGAACCCTTGGTATGCTTATAAAAACTGTTTAGACGGCAAGGCTGGGTTTACTGATTTTTTTCAATGGTTCAGGAATAGCGAAGACTTTGAAAACAGGAAAAGATTAAGAGAAAATGAAAATTTCAGGCACAGTGGCTTGGAAGCTGTGAGGATTGCAATTAAGAATTTTCTAGTAAATGTGTCAAGTCCTTTTGTAGAAACAACAAATTTTGGAGAAGAGCTATTTATTGAGAAAGATAGTATCAAATTTTCGTTGTCACAACTTTCAGAAGGTGAAAAATCAGTCATTGTCTTAGTTAGCGATATTGCTCGTCGTTTGGCGATAGCAAATCCAAATTTACAACAACCTCGTTTAGGTCACGGTATCGTCCTCATAGACGAAATCGAACAGCATCTCCACCCCGCTTGGCAGCGCACCATCATCCCGAACCTCCGCCGTACCTTCCCCAACATCCAGTTCATCCTCACCACGCACTCGCCGCAGGTAATCAGCACATTGAAAAGGGAGAACGTGTTCATCTTGGACAATTTCCAGTTGGTGCCCGAAACACCCCATACTTATGGCCGTGACAGCAATTCTATCCTATACGACATTTTCGGGGTAGAAAAGCGGCCAGCCGAAGCCAAGCAGGAGTTTGCCAAGCTCTACCGCCTCATGGACGACCCTGCAAAAGTGAGCGAAACCGCCGACCTACTGCGTGATGCGGAAGCGAAGTACGGCTACTACGATGAGGAGGTTGTGCGTGCCCGTGGCCAATTTCAGTTCCTAAACGAAGCCTGAACATGAAACACATCGCCGCAAAGAGACCCGGCAACGAGCCAAGAGAAGTTGTCGAGAAAAGGACAACGCCGGGATCGGCTTTCGATGATTTGCCCAAAGCACCGCTAAGGGCGGCTTTGCTGAAGGAGCAGGGCTTCATATGCGCCTACTGCATGCAGCGAATATGGGACAATGGCAGCAACACAAAAATTGAACATTGGTCGCCTCGAAACAAAGAAAATGAGAAGGATTATATGAACCTCTTGGCCGTTTGCTATGGAAACGAGGGGGGACCCGTAGAGGGGTATCATTGTGATAAACTAAAAGGTTCTACACCTATCACCATTTCGCCGCTTAAATCCAACTGCGAGCAACTGGTAAGGTTCGACCCCGGCGGCAATGCATATTCCGATGATGCCAAAATTGAGCATGAATTGGGGGATGTTTTGGGTTTGAACAGGCAGCATCTCGTGGATGAAAGGGCAAAACTCTTGGACAGGATAAAAGATACGATTCAGCAAAAAGCCAAGAGCAACCCAGATGCTAAGATTAAGAAAACTGATTTGATGACCATACTTCAAAATTGGCAAACCATGAATGGTGGTCAATTTGAGCCTTTTTGCCAAGTCGCCTTCTCTTATATCCAAAAGAAAATCGCCCGCCTTCCTTGAACACCATGCTCACCACTATCATCGTCAACTACAACGTTCGCCATTTCCTAGAACAGTGCCTACTGTCTGTTCGAAATGCCAACCCAGACGGGCACATTGGCGATGTTTGGGTCGTTGACAACGCCTCCTCCGACGACAGCCTACAGATGGTGCGCACCCATTTCCCCGAAGTACAACTCATTGCAAACCAACAAAATACAGGCTTTGCGGTAGCGAACAATCAAGCAATCCGAGAATCCGCAATCCGCAATCCGCAATCGAAGTACGTTTTGCTCCTCAACCCCGACACGGTCATCGCCGAAGACACCCTGACCAAATGCGTCGCCTTCATGGAGGCGCACCCCGAGGCTGGCGGGCTGGGCGGGAAGATGGTTGACGGCAGCGGCGCCTTCCTGCCTGAAAGCAAACGGGGCTTCACTACGCCATGGGTGGCTTTTTGCAAAACGTTCGGGCTGTCGGCCATTTTTCCAAAATCCAAATTGTTCGGGCGTTACCACCTCGGCTACTTGGACAAAAACCAAAACCACGAGGTGGACGTATTGGCCGGGGCCTTCATGCTGCTGCGCCGCTCCGTGCTGGACAAGATTGGCCTGCTCGACGAGGCGTTCTTCATGTACGGCGAGGACATAGACCTTTCGTACCGCATCGTGCAGGCAGGCTACAAGAACTACTATTTCGCCGACACGACTATCATCCACTACAAAGGCGAGAGCACCAAAAAGGGCAGCTTGAACTACGTCCGCACCTTCTATCAGGCCATGATCATCTTTGCCCGCAAGCACTTCCAAGGGCAACAGGCACGGCTGTTCATTGCCATGATTTACGGGGCCATCTGGCTGCGGGCGGGCATGACGCTCGTTGGCAATTTTTTCAAAAAAAGCCGCCTTCCCTTGCTCGATGCCCTGCTCATGTTCGGCGGGCTGTGGCTGTGCAAGACCTTCTGGGCCAACTATTTCTACCACGACCCTACTTGGTTCAAGCCCGCTTTCATGCAGTTCAATGCACCATTGTACACGCTCGTCTGGCTGGCGGCACTGTGGTTCAGCGGCGGCTACGACGAGCCGTTCAACCTGCGCCGCCTGACCCGTGGGCTGTTGCTCGGCACGGTGGTCATCTCGGCGGTCTATGGCTTCCTGCCTCAGGAGTTTCGGCCATCAAGAGCGGTCATCTTGCTTGGCACCGCTTGGTCGCTGGTAGCACTGACGGGGTTGCGCCTCGTTTTCCATTTCTTCAAAACGGGCAACCTCAGCGTAGGAAGCACTCGGCTGGCCAACCTCGCCATCGTGGGGTCGGCAGCGGAATGCGAGCGAGTAAAGGGGCTTTTGGCGAAGGCTGGGGTAGAGCGCAACTTGATTGGAAGGGTTTCTCCATCGGATGATTTGATTGGATTTCAGATTTCAGATAGACGATTTCAGATTTCAGATTGTTTGGGCACGGTGGATAACTTGGATGAACTTGCTTCGCTCTACCACCTGGACGAAATAATTTTTTGCTTTAAAGACGTAACCGCCTCACAGACAATTGGTTGGATGGAGCAACTTGGCTCCCGCATCGAATACCGCACCGTGCCGGAGGGAGGCGAAACCATCATCGGCAGCAGCTCGAAGGATTCGGCGGGGGAGCTTTTCACGACCACTATCAGGTTCCAAATCGCATCGCCAATGGCCCGCAGGAACAAGCGATTGCTAGACTTGTTTCTGGCCTTTGTTTTTCTGCTATTGGCCCCTTTGCTTTTGTTTTTGGTGGAAAAACCGGGCGGCTTTTTGCAGAATCTGGCTCAGGTTATTTTAGGAAAAAAATCGTGGGTAGGCTATTCGAGTCCACAGCCCACAGTCCACAGTCCACAGTCTGGGCCAACCAGTGCGACTCTACCGAGGGTAAAGCCGGGCGTTTTAAATCCCAGCCACGCTTTCCCCTCCAAGCAACTCGATGAAGCCACTACCCAACGGCTCGATTTTTTCTATGCAAAAGATTATGAACTGAGGAGGGATTTGGAAGTGGTTTGGAAAGGGTGGCGGGAGTTGGGACAATAATAGCTTTGTGTTAACTTTGGCAACAATATCCAATGGTTCTTATGCCAAC
This sequence comes from Saprospiraceae bacterium, assembly GCA_022841745.1. Taxonomy (GTDB): domain Bacteria; phylum Bacteroidota; class Bacteroidia; order Chitinophagales; family Saprospiraceae; genus UBA6168. Next base: position 4,438 of record JALHQW010000104.1, read on the forward strand.
CAACCCATACGACAGCCTATTCCACAACGACCCGCCCCGTGCCTTCGGGGCAAACCTGCCTCCCGTGCCTGAACAGGACAGCCATCCCGAGAACAAGCCTGAGTCATTGGATGAAGTATTGGCAAAGAACGCCCTCTTCCAGCAAAAAGCGGCTGCCTTCTCTGCCATGTTGAGCAACCTGCGGATAGTGGACCACAAGGTGCCCAACGAGGTGCTTGCCCTGTTCGTGGACATGGGCAGGGCGCACGACCAAGGCAGCCTCGCTGGCGAGCGTACTTGCCACGAACTGCTGGTCAAGAAATTCAGGCTCATCATCGAACCGATGCGGGGACTGGCCGGGCTGCACCTCGAAGCCGTTCAGCTGTTCAACAGCGATATTGACGACAACTATTATTCGGTGGAAAAAACGGACAGCGAGGTGAGGTCGGAAAAGGACGAAGCCGTGGACGGCCTACTGCTCCAACGGCAAGTGCTGGCCGAAGCCGCCGATAACCTGCAAATCCTCGATGATGCCCTGCAAGCCTGTGAGCGCCGCATGAAACGCTACGTGAATGCTGGTGGAGTCAACAATATTTCCATTTCCGAACTTTCCATTTTGGCCAACAACCGGGAACACCTAACAAGCGGCATGGAACACCAGTTCGACTTTGGTTTTTTTGACGCCAACCTCTTGGACAAGGCGGCTTTTGCGCTCGGTTTTTACCAAAAGGAAACCTCTAAGCAATATCTGCAAAAGCTAGTGCATGCTTTCAAAAATAAAAAATGACCACTCCGAACCCACTCACCCGTTTCTCCGCCACCGTCGAAAACTATATCCGCTACCGACCGGGCTATCCGATTGATTTACTGGATTTTATGAAAAACGAGATGGGCCTTTCTGCCCAATCCGTTGTAGCGGACATCGGCTCAGGTACAGGCAAATTGACGGAGTTGTTTTTGGAAAACGGAAATCCAACTTACGCCGTGGAACCCAATGTCGACATGCGGGCAGCGGCAGAGCGGCTGTTTGGACATTTCCCAAAACTGAAAAGCGTGGACGGCAAGGCGGAGGCCACGAATATTCCCGACCATTGCGCCGATTTTGTGTTGGCCGCACAAGCCTTTCATTGGTTCGACCAAATGGTAACAAGACAGGAGTTCTTGCGAATACTCCGACCCGGCGGCTGGGCCTTGCTCATCTGGAACGACCGAAACGATGCCCGCTCCCCGTTTATGCAGGACTATGATGCCTTCCTTCGTGCCTTCTCCAGCGACCTCGACAAAATTGACCACCGCCACATCGGCGACGAACAGCTTGCGACTTTCTTTGGCAAAAACGGCTTTGCCTACCATGAAATTGACTACCTCCAAACCTTCGACTTTGAGGGCCTAAAAGGCCGCTACCTCTCCTGCTCCTATGCCTTCGAAGAAAAACACCTTCGCCACAACGCCGCCATGCAACGCTTAAGCGATACCTTTGAGGCACATTCTGAAACCGGAAAGGTGGACTTTTGGTATTTGACCAAAATCTACTTCGGACAAATCGCCTGATTTTGCGGTGTTAAGTTTTGGTAAAATGAAGGTAAACACTGGTCGGGATGCCGTTTAATTGGATGTTTTTAAGAGCCACGATGCAGCAGTTTTTGAGACATATCTTATTGGCGGTCGCTCTTTTTGGCGCTTGCGCAACCCATGCGCAATTTGGCGGCGGCGGCGGTGGCTTGGGCAATATCGCTGGCAGGTTCGGCGGCGGAGGAGGGGCCGGAGCAGGGCCTGGCACCCAGCGATTGACGCTTGACACATCCGACATCTATTTTTTCTACGCCGATGAGCCGAATTACGTCTTCCCCTTCAGCGACAGCTTGCTCGGTGGCCTGCACCAATACGACCCCATCCGCAACCAGCGGTTTGATTTTGCCAATTTGGGAAACCTCGGCTCGGCGGCCCGCCCCCTGCTATTTCAACCCACTTGGCGCAGGGGCTTTGACGTGGGGCAGCACCAGTTCGACCTCTACCAGATGACCACCGCCGATGTGCGCTACTATAAAATCACGCAAGCTTATACCCAAGCCGCATTTTCGCAGGGCACCACGCAGGGCGATGCCCAGTTCAATATCCGCTTCAGCCGCAACTTCGCCAATGGCCTCAACTTCTCCATCGAGCACCGCCGAATCAACAACCTCGGCTCCTATGATTTCCAGCGGGCGAAGAACTCCGCCACCGCTGCAGGCATGTGGATTCATCCCAAATCTGGCCGATATGACGGGTACCTCAGCTTCGTGTCCAATGCCATCGAACAGCAGAACAATGGAGGTATTGCCGAAGACCTCAGCGAAGAAGTGATACCCGCTTACCAAGTGGATATTCAACTTGGCACCGCCAACTCCCGAAATGCGAACAAGGAATTGGCCTACACTCAATATTTTTATTTGAACGGTGGACGGAAGAAAGTTGGCAGTTCGAAAGTTGGCAGTTTGCAGCCGGGAAGTACCGTGACCCTAGATTCACTGAGTAGCCAATTGCCAGACTCGATTAAAGTTGATACCAGCACAAGTCAAAAACGCACAGGCACAACTTTATCGAGTACATCGCCCCCCAATCCGCAATCCGCAATCCGCAATCCGCAATCGAAGCGCTCATTTACCCTCTACCACCAAATCGCCCTGCGCAACGAAAGCTATAAATACGCAGACGCCACTCCCGACACAGTTTTTTACGGCAATTTTTTGGTGGACAAACGTGGCATCCGGCATTATTTGGAGTTGAAAAAATTGGAGAACACCCTCAAGTTACAGACCTTCAAATTGCGCCAGCAAACCCTAACCGACACGAGCCAATACAGCCGTGCGTTGCCGAAGGAAAGCGACCTCTTGGAAGTGGGATTGGTGCATTCGGCCTATTTCCTGCAACAAGAACCCGTGGACACGGGCACCATCCACAATGTTTTCCTCACTGGGCGGCTCAATTTTTCCTTGGGCGAGCGGCTGCGGCTGCGAAGCTATGCCCACCTCGGCATCGGGGCCAATGCCGGTGACTTCCGGTTGAGCGGTGAACTGTTTTTGAACCTGAAAAAAATCGGAGCGCTGCGATTGGAAGCCGTCAACCAGTTGTATTCGCCTTCTTTGCTGCCGCAACGCTTTTATGTGACAGAGCAGGAGGTTTGGAAAAACAGCTTTGGACGCACCCTCGAAACCAGCTTGGCGGGGGAGTATTCGCTGCCGCAAATCCGCCTTTCCGTCGGCGGGCAGTACCATCTGCTGAACAACCTTATCTATTTTGATTCGCTGGGTCAACCCCGGCAAAGCGGCACGTTCAGCATCGTGCAGTTGACGGCGCAAAAAGATTTCAAATATGGCCCGCTGCACATGGACAATGCGGCATTCCTACAGCAGACAACTTCCGATGTGCTGCCGCTGCCGCAATTTTACACCAAGCATAGCCTTTACCTTGAAGGCAAGATTTTCAAGAAAGTGATGCTAACGAGGATAGGCGTGGATGCCCGACTGATTGCTCCCTACCGGCCACCGGGCTACAACCCACTCATTGGCCAGTTTCACTTACAAAAAGAACAGGATTTGCCCTTCACGCCATTGCTCGACGTTTTCTTGAGTTTTAGGGTGAAAACCTTCCGTTTTTTCTTCAAAATCGAGAACCTGCTGACGCTACCATTGCAGACCTACTATTATCAAACGGCCAACCACCCCATGCCCTTCGGCTATCTAAATGGCGGCATGAGGATGGGGATTTCGTGGCGCTTGGTGGATTGAAGTGGTAATTTTACTCGGCCCAAACCGTGCAGCCCTCCGTGCAGTTGGAGCAGATGTCAATCTGGTCACGTCCGGCCAGCAGCATTTTTCGGAAGCGCTGATAATCCTCCCCTTGCCAGATTTCCCGGAACGGCCGCTGCTTCAAGTCGCCGAGGCGGTGCAGGGCATCCTTGTCAAAGCAGCAGGGCACCACGAGGCCATCCCAAGTGATGACGCAGGCATGCCATAGCTTCCAGCAATGGTTGAGCAGTTCGTTCTTTACCCGCCAAGTGCCATCCGGTTTTTGGGCATAGCGGGCGTACTTGCCGATGGTCGGGATGAGGTCGTTGCCATGCTCGTAGTCATAGACTTGGGCGGTCTTCAGTTTGACTTCGTCAATGCCGATTTCTTGAGCGAGGCGGTAAATTTCAGGGATTTGGTGCTCGTTGGGCCGCACCACCAGGAACTGGAAAATGATATGTGGCGTCGTGGATTTCAATTCCCGCTTCCATTTCACCAAATTGCGGGCACCTTGTAGTACGACTTCCAGCTTGCCCTCCTTGCGGTAGCTCTCATAAGTCTCCTGTGTCGTGCCGTCCACCGAGATGATGAGCCTGTCCAGCCCCGACTCGATGGTGCGGCGGGCGTTTTCATCGTTCAAAAAATGACCGTTGGTGGACGTGATGGTGTAGATACCCCGTTGGCGGGCATGGGCTACCATGTCGAGGAACTTGGGATTGATATAAGGCTCGCCCTGGAAATAGAAGATAAGGTAAAGCAATTCCTTGTGCAAGTCGTCAATGGTTTTTCTGAAAAAATCCTCCCGCAAATTGCCCGTCGGGCGGGTGAAGGCACGAAGCCCACTCGGGCATTCGGGGCAGCGGAGGTTGCAGGCCGTGGTGGGTTCCAGCGAGATGGTCATTGGGAGGCCCCATTGGATAGGGCGCTTGAGCAGTCGGGTAAGTTGGTAGGAGGAATAAATTTGGGCCACGTTCCAAGCCCGGCGCAGCGTCAGCTTGCCGAGGAAATTGCGGATGTCGTGGAGGTAAAGTTTCATCAAGTAAAAAGTACAAAGTAAAAAGACAAAAGTATGAACATAGCATGTACTACTTTTGCCTTTCCACTTTTACCTTTTTATTTCTCCTTTATGATTTCAGAAGACATCATTGACAAGGTGCTCGAAAAATTCGACACCCAAGCCATAGACTACGAACAGGCCGTGCAGGATTTTGCCAACGAGCAGCCCGCCATTTTTTCCTACCTCATCGGCGACAACGAGGGCGTGTTCTCACAGGACGAGGAAGACTTCCTGCTTTACCTCGCCTTGGTCATTTACGAATCCGTGCAGGAGGCCAAGCTCGGTGAACTGCCAGTTGCCGGCGAAGAAGAAATCAGTAATATTGAGGAGGCAAATTGGGCATTGATGGAAACTTCAAAATCGCCCGATTTTCATAGAAGGTTGGATATTTTTTACGAAAAATCACCACAGGAAGACCTCATGGCCTTTGTGGAAGACGCCATCATCGGCGAAGCCGAAAATGAGGAAGGGGAGCCATTTACCTTAACGGATGAAGGCCGGGAACCCATGTTCGTCGCCCTGAAAACGGTGATTGACGTGCTGACCAAAGGTTGATTTACGACTGATTTATGAACGTTCTTGGAAAACCGGGGATGCATCCTTTCCTCGAAATCTCGCCCGCTGTAAATGAGGCCCTGCTGGCAGGCCAACCCATCGTTGCACTCGAAAGCACCATCATCTCGCATGGCATGCCCTACCCGCAAAACGTGGAGACGGCCATGTTGGTGGAGAAGACAGTAAGGGAAAATGGGGCAGTGCCAGCCACCATCGCCATTCTGGATGGAAAAATGAAAGCAGGGCTTTCCCATGCTGAAATCGAGTATCTGGGGAAAACAGGCCGTGGCGTCGCCAAGGTCAGCCGCCGTGACCTGCCGTTCCTATTGGCCAATAGGCAGCCGGGCGCTACCACCGTCGCCACCACCATGCTCATCGCCGAAATGGCGGGCATCCGCATCTTCGCCACGGGCGGCATTGGCGGCGTACACCGGGGCGCTGCCGAGACGATGGACATCTCCGCCGACCTGCAAGAACTGGCTCGCACCAGTGTTGCCGTTATTTGTGCTGGCGCAAAGTCCATCCTCGACCTCGGCCTCACGCTGGAGTACCTCGAAACCCACGGTGTGCCCGTCATCGGCTACCAGACGGACGAGTTCCCCGCATTTTACACCAGAAAAAGCGGCCACGGTGTTGACCGTCGCCTCGATTCACCTGCCGAGATTGCCAAACTGTTGAAAACCAAATGGTTGGCAGGCTTGCAGGGCGGCGTCATCATCGCCAACCCCATCCCCGAAACGCACGAGCCAGCCGTTGCCCCCATCCAAGCGGCCACGGAAGCGGCCATCGCCGAGGCAGAGCGATTGGACATAAAAGGCAAGGAAGTATCTCCTTTTTTACTCGCAAAAATCAAGGAACTGACGGGCGGCGAGAGCCTCCGGGCTAATATTGAGTTGGTGTTGAACAATGCGAGATTGGCGGCGAGGGTGGCGGTGGAGATGGGGAAGTAAAGCACGAAGGGCCGACCAGCAAACTGGTCGGCCCTTCTCATCTTCCTAATTTTCAATATTCCTCAAAACAAACTCTTGATAATCATCTCCTCCGTAACCCCCTCTGCCTCTGCCTTATAGTTCCGCACGATACGGTGGCGGAGCACGTAATTAGCGATGACCCGCACATCCTCAATATCCGGCGAGTATTTGCCGGAAACGGCGGCGTGGCATTTTGCGCCCAGCACCAAGTATTGCGAAGCACGGGGGCCTGCGCCCCAGGAGATATAGTCGTTCACTTTCGGCGTAGCCCTTTCCGTACCAGGGCGGGTCTTCGTGGCAAGGTTGACGGCATACTCCAGCACGTTGTCCGAAACGGGTATCTTGCGCACAAGCTGCTGGAAAGCAAGGATTTGTGTATCGTTCAGGATGTGCTTGAGTTCCACTTTCACGTTGCTCGTCGTGTTTTTCACCACGCTGATTTCCTCTTGGTAGGAGGGGTAATCGAGCGGTATATTGAACATGAAACGGTCGAGCTGTGCCTCCGGCAATGGGTAGGTGCCCTCTTGCTCAATCGGGTTTTGCGTAGCAAGCACAAAAAACGGTGCGGGCAGTACGTGGCGGGTACCGGCTACCGTCACCGAGCGCTCTTGCATGGCTTCGAGCAGGGCAGCTTGGGTCTTGGGCGGGGTACGGTTAATCTCGTCAGCAAGGACGATGTTCGAGAAGAGCGGCCCCTTGTTGAACTTGAAGTGGCGGTCTTCGTCGAGAATCTCGGAGCCGGTAATGTCCGAGGGCATGAGGTCAGGCGTGAATTGGATGCGCTTGAAGCCAAGGTCGAGCACCTCGGCGATGGTGCTCACGAGCAAGGTCTTTGCGAGGCCCGGCACGCCCACCAACAGGCTGTGGCCATTGGAGAACAGCGAAATGATGACGGACTTCACCACCTCGTCCTGCCCGACAATGACCTTCCCGATTTCTTTTTTGAGTTCTTTGTAGGAACTGGCCAAAGCGTCCACCGCTTCGACATCAGATTTGTATGCAGACATATTTGTTATCGCTGGACGATTGATGGTGGACGGTGGACGGTGCGCCATTTGCGAAGCGACCGAAAACTGTCAACTGCCAACCGTTTATTTACATGATGTTTCTAAAGCCTGTTAAGAACGACCTACCATAGCCTTTTGTTTCGGAGCACGAGCCCCCAATCCGCATTTGTCATTCTCACAGGGAACCTAATCGAATCATCCCTTCGTCCACGTCGCCCCTTCCTTCCCATCCTTCACCACGATATCAAGTTCCTTGAGCACATCCCGGATTTTGTCGGAAGTACCCCAGTCCTTGTTGGTGCGGGCGGTCTGGCGCATGTCGAGGATGAGCTGCATGAGGCCGTCCACCACGCCATCGCCAGAGGAATCGAAATTCTCTTCCTGTAGGCCGAAGATGGTGAAGATGAAGTCGTTGAAGGTCTGCTTCAATCGCCCGAAGGTTGCATCGGTCAGGTCGTTGAACGAAAGCTGGCCACCTTTGAGGCTGTTTACCTTCGTGACCAACTCGAAAAGGTTGGCCAATGCCTTCGGCGTGTTGAAATCATCGTTCATGTCGGCGAAGGCCTGATCAATGGTGTCGTTGATGTCCATGTCCAAACTGCCCGCCGAGCCGCTGCCAGGGTGCGCCATGCCTTGCAATGCCTTGTGTGCTTCCATCAGTCGGCGGTAGCCTTTTTCGGCGGCTTGCAGGGCGTCGTCGGAGAGGTCGAGGGTGCTGCTGTAATGCGATTGGAGCATGAAAAACCGCACCACCATTGGCGAGTACGCCTTGCTCAGGTGCGGGCTTTGGCCTGTGAAAAGCTCGCCCGGCATGATAGAATTGCCGTCGCTCTTCGACATTTTTTTGCCGTTCATCAGCAGCATATTGGCGTGCAGCCAGTAGTTGCACGGGGCATGGCCACAGGCACCGTAGTTCTGTGCGATTTCGTTTTCGTGGTGCGGGAACTTGAGGTCGTTGCCGCCGCCATGGATGTCGAATTTCTCGCCGAGGTACTTCGTGCTCATCACCGAGCACTCCAAGTGCCAGCCGGGGAAGCCGACCGACCAGGGCGCTTTCCAGCGCATCAGGTGCTCCGGTGCAGCTTTAATCCAAATAGCGAAATCGGAGGGGTGGCGCTTCTCGTCCTGGTTTTTCAGGTTGTCACGGCTCTCAGCGATGAGGTCTTCGATTTTGCGGCCAGAGAGAGCGCCATAGACGCCGTGCTGCTCCGCAAACTTCAAGGTATCGAAATAGACCGAGCCGTTGGCTTCATAGGCCAAACCATTGTCAATAATGGTCTGCACCATTTCTATCTGCTCGACGATATGCCCCGTGGCTCGTGGCTCGATTTGCGGCGGCAGTACATTGAACACCTTCATCATCTCGTGGAAGCCGTTCATGTAGTGCTGCACGATTTGCATCGGTTCGAGCTGTTCGAGGCGGGCTTTCTTCGAGATTTTGTCTTCGGCGTTCGAGTCGGCGTCGCCTTCAAGGTGGCCCACATCGGTGATGTTGCGTACGTAGCGCACCTTGTAGCCAAGGTACTGGAGGTAGCGATAGACCACATCGAAACTAACGAAGGTTCGGCAGTTGCCGAGGTGTACGTCGCTGTAAACGGTAGGCCCACAGACGTACATGCCCACTTGGCCTTCATGGATGGGCTCGAAAACTTCTTTCTTGCCCGTATAGCTGTTGAAAAGTTGTAATCCGTTTTTCATAAGGGCGCAAAGGTAGGGATTCGTTGTCGGAGGCAGACATCCCGTTTAATTGTGATTTGAGTTTTTTTGAAAAATAACTGCTGAAATGAGTGGTACGAAAAATGGGTCAATGTAGTTCCATTGCGAGTGCAACCTCGTTTTATTGCAAACAATGGGTTTTGTCAACCTTGCGGCTTATTTTTGTTCCAAAATACAGCCTATGCAGCCGAGCTATTTCATGGATTTGGTCGTAGAAAATGTCAAGTGCTTCAAGGGGAGGCAAGTGCTTGATTTGTCCGATGGGAAAGGCAAGCCCGCCCGTTGGACGATTATTTTAGGGGAGAATGGGACGGGGAAGACGACAGTGTTGAGGGCGTTAAGTACGTTTACTGGAGTACCAAAAGAAAAAGTAGAACCAAGCCATACCTTTGCCCCATTTATGGTTGACATGATTGACGGGGTTGTTGGATTACAAAATTTATTCATAGGGAAACTTAAAAGAGGAAAAAAAATCAAAGAGGAAAAATTTTGGAGCATCACCCAAGTTGAAAACGATAAATTCGAATTTAGGCATGTCAATATGTTTGAAGGAAGTAATCCAATTAGACTAAATGCCTATGGCGCTTCAAGAAGAATGTCTAACGGTTCTTTGACAGAATCTATGAACCCAAATCCCTTAACCTCATTGTTTCATGAAGATGGAACCCTCCTAAACGCCGAAGCATGGCTCCTCGAAACCAACTTCGCCATCTCCAATTCTAAGGGCGAAACAAAAAAATACCTCCAAAAACGCTACGAGCTAATCAAAGAAACCCTCAAAAACCTCTTACCAGACCTCCTCGATTTCCGCATCAAGGAAATCACCAAAACACAGACCCAAGCCGCCATCGAAGTGCTAACACCCTACGGCTGGGTGGCCATGAAGGAACTCAGCTACGGCTACCTGACCTTCATCGGTTGGGTGGTGGACTTGGCCGCAAGGATGTTCGAGCGGTATCCAGACAGTGATAATCCGCTCAGTGAACCCGCCATCGTACTAGTGGACGAAATAGACCTGCACCTGCACCCCAAGTGGCAGCGCCAAATCATCGAATTTTTGACCAAGACCTTTACCGAAACGCAGTTCATCGTCACGGCGCATAGTCCGCTCATCGTGCAGGCGGCAGAAGGGGCAAACCTTGTGTTGCTCAAGCGGGAGGGAGATTCGGTCAAGATTTACAACGACATGGAACGGGAGGCCATCACGGGTTGGCGGGTTGACCAAGTGTTGGCGAGTGATTTATTTGGGTTGGAGAGTACTAGGCCGCCAGCTTATGATAAGTCAGTTACGAGGCAAAAAGAACTGTTGGAAAAGGACGTACTTACCCCACAGGACGAAGCCGAACTGGAGGCCTTAGGCAAGGAGTTGGAAGAAATGTCCCTCACCAACGATGTTAGCCCAGAGACGGTAAAATTCATGCAGCGGGCTTTGAAAATCCTCCAGACCGATGATAAAAATTGATAGGCCAAGCACCGCTCCTACCAAGCTTACCAAAGACGGGGCAGAAGCTACTGAAGAACTCAAACGCCTGTTTGAGGCCGACCCCGACGGCTATAAATCAGGCAAAAAGAAGTTTGTATTCAACAAGAAGATCTATGGCCACGAGACTGTCAAAGCTGCACTAAAGGCTGCACAGTTTGACAAATGTTGTTTTTGCGAGCGGAAAACTGAAGTAGGACATGTGGAGCATTTCAGGGGCAAGGGTGGCTATCAGCAAGACGAAACCGAAACGCTCCAATATCCAGGCTATTATTGGCTCGCCTATTATTGGACGAACCTGCTTTTCAGTTGCGAAACTTGCAACAGCTCTTTCAAACGGAACTTCTTCCCGTTGAAAAACCCAAAGCACAGGGCAACTTCCCATCATGATGATATTTCAATTGAAAAACCGCTAATCATCAACCCTTCCACAGAAGACCCAGAGAAATTCATTGAGTTTTACAGCCATTACCCAAAAGCAATCAAAGGAAACAAAAGGGGTTTGGAAACTATCAAGAGAACTGGCTTGGGCAGGCCATTTATTGACGATAGAAGAAGGGAGCATTATCTGCGGGTGAAAGCATTTTATCTTTTATCCAACGAGCCTTCTTTGCCAGCCAATAAACGTGATGAACTCCGACAACTTATAACTGAGGCCTCCAATAAAGAAAGCGAATACGCCTCCATGATACGCTGCGCCTTAAAACATGGCTTCAGATATTGAAACAAGACCCGCAAAAACCATTTCTATCTAAGAAATTACATGAACGAGCAAACAGAAAAAACCTACCGCATCATCGAACCCGGCAGCGTCCCACGCCACGACTTCCACCAGTTCATCGTGGGGGCCATCGGCCCACGGCCCATCGCCTTCGTGAGCACGGTAGACAAGGACGGCACCCCCAACCTGGCCCCTTACAGCTTCTTCAACGCCTTCAGTTCCAACCCGCCGATTTTCGTGTTCTCCTCCAACCGGCGGGCGACAAACAACACTGTGAAGGATACCCTCTCCAATGTGCGGGAGGTGCCGGAGGTAGTCATCAACGCCGTGACCTTCCCCATCGTACGGCAGATGGCGGTGGCCAGTGCGCAGTTTGAAAAAGGGGTAAACGAGTTCACAAAAAGTGGCCTGACCCCCGTGCCAGCAGACCTTGTTCGGCCCTTCCGGGTCGGGGAGTCGCCCATCAACATGGAGTGCCGGGTGTCGGACATCATTACCCTCGGCGACCAAGGCGGGGCGGGCCACCTCATCATCTGCGAGATGTTGCGGATGCACATAAGGGAGGAAGTACTGGACGAAAAAGGCCGCATCATGCCCGACAAGCTCGACCTGATGGGCCGCCTCGGTCGGGCGTACTACGTGCGGGCGAGCGGGAGCGCAGTCTATACCATTGCGCAAGCGATAGAGCAGCCCTGCATCGGTTTCGATTCGCTACCGCAAAGCGTGCTGAAAAGTCATGTGTTCAGTGCGAACAACCTCGGTCAGTTGGCCGGGCTTTATGCCATTCCAACGAAAGAAGAGGTACAGGCAGTGATGGATGCAGACGCCCGTTTGCAAACTATTTTAGCAACGCCAAACCCGCTGGACGAGCTGCACCGCTATGCCAAGGAGGTGATGGAACGGAACGAGGAATCAAGGCCAGAGGCTGGCAAGATTGCTTGGGTCGGGGAGTATTTTTTAGGTTAAGCCGCAATTTGGATGAAAGAGATGAAACGACGCCAACTGATTCTGATTTTCTTGCTTTTGCTGGCAGAAATGCTTGGCGTCAACGCCCAAGACACCCGCTCCTGTGCCCCCAACGACCGCTCCTTCCAAGGTTACTCCTTTATCAACATGGACATCCTGCGGCAGGAGGAACAGGTAGCGCTCGCCCCATTGTTCATGCGCTTCGACAAGCTGTACAGCGACTATTTCGATACGGTAAAAAAGGCCAACGAGGACGACAACCTGAAGGAATGGGGCGAGCGGTTCTGTGGCGACGTGAAGCCCGCCGACCTGCATTACATCATCTATCAATCCAGTTCCAGTGAACTTGACCTGCTGCTCACGGCCACGCAGAGCAAGTCGTTGCAGATTCCTTCCAGCCTTTACGACAACAGTTTTGCACGCTTTGTTTTTGAAAAAAAATGCGTGGAGACCATCTCCTACCTGCTCTTTGCGAAGCAATGCGAACCGCACGTAGTGGCCACCGACCGCTGGCAAGCGCCGCAGCGGGACAAGGAGGCCATGCAGTCGCTCATTGCCGAAGGCACCCGCCAGTTCAAGCGCACGAAATCGGCCTATATCCGGCTGCGCTATGCCTACCAAATTATCCGGTTGGCGCACTACGCTGGGCTGCACGAGCAGGTGCTGGAACTTTGCGACGACCTCTTGCCAAAAGTTGGCAAGAAGGCTGCCCGTTGGGACGAAAGCATCATCCCTTGGTGGATAGAGGGGCACCGGGCGGGGGCTTTGTTGCGGCTGGGCCGCAATGTGGAAGCCAGCTATGCCTACTCGCAAGTCTTTCAGCACTGTCCCGGTCGGCGGGCCTCGGCGTACCAGAGTTTTTTGATAAAAACCGATGCCGAATGGGAGGAGTGCCTGCGCCTTTGCCAATCGGATGCCGAACGGGCAACGCTCTATGCCATACGGGCAGCGGCGGCAGAGAGCAAAGCGGTGGAGGAGATGGAGAAAATCTACGCACTCGACCCTGCGAACCACTTGCTGGAAGGGCTGCTGGTGCAGGAAATGCGCAAGATGGAGCGCAACTTGCTGGGCCTTGAATTCAACGATAGAAAAGCGCACAACAAACGCTACCACAAACTGCCGAGGCCCTACGCTGGCAACTATGTGATTGAATTGCAGCGCTTTGCACGCAAGTGCAGGCAAGAGGAAAAGGTGGCGAGTCCGGAGCTTTGGTACTTGGCAGAAGGCTACCTGGAGTTCTTGGCGGGCGATTACTACGCCGCCGACAAGACCTTCAACGCTGCCTCGTCAAAATTGGACAACGAACAATTGGAGGAGCAACTGGCCATTTTCAGGATAGCCATGAAAGTAGCTTCCCTCGAAAAAGCGGACGCCGAAGCAGAGGAGTACGCTTACGACCTCATCACCGAAGAAAAACGCTACGCTATCTACAACAGCCTCCCCGATTTTTTGCAGGATAAAATGGCATGGCTCTTCCAAAAAGCAAAACAGCCCGGCAAGGCATTCGCCAGCCATTACCCGTTGCGTGACTTCGCCCCGAACCCCCAGATGGAACTGATTGACGACCTCATCGCCATGAACAAAAAGCTGGACAAGAGCCTGCTCGAAGCCAAGATGGCGCAGGCCTACCCGCTCAATGTCTTGCTCGACATGAAGGCCACCTTGCTGATGAGCACCGGCCAGTTCGAGGCCGCTATGGAGACCTATAAGCTCATTCCAACGGAGACCTGGAACGACTTCGGGCAGTTCAACCCCTTGCGGGAAACCTTCAAGGACTGTATGAAATGCAATGAAATGCGCACCGACACCGTCAGCCTCAGCACCATGATGAACCGGGGAGAACTGCTGCAGGAACTGCTCGACCTCGACTACAAATCAAAGGGCGACCTCGAAGGCGCTGCCCGACATTATTACCTGCTGGGCCTTGCCCATTATAACATGAGCTACTACGGCTTTGCCTGGAAGGCGATGGATTATTTCCGCAGCGGCAGCACTTGGTCGAAGCTGCACCGGGCCAAGGCCGAGGAGGGCGACAGCCGGGTGTTCGATTATTGGAAATTCCCCTTCGGCAACCGGGAAAACACGGGCCTGGGCCGTGCGCTGTACTGCTTCAACCGTTCTCGTGAACTGGCTACCAGCCCCGAACTGGCCGCCAAGGCCGCCTTCCAAGCCGCCCGCTGTGAGCAGAAGATTTATTTCCAATCCATTCAGTACAAGCCAGAACCCTGCTGCAACCGCATTCCCCGCATCCCAATCGGGCACCTGCCGAGCTACGAGCTTTTGAAGAACCAATATGGTGGCACAGAATTTTACCAGCAAATCGTGAAGGAATGCAAGTATTTTGCGGCGTATGCCGCAAAATGAAGACTGTGAAGCGTAGTGGTAAGATGACCCTGATTAGCGTTGCTTGAAAATCAAAACGCATACCCTCCACCCATATTCACAAAAAGATGGTGGTTCGTGGTAGTCCTTGATAGGAAATATTGGTATCCAGCGCCTATTGTGAGTGACCAGCGATTGCCTAACATGAATTGCTGTTCAGCAGAAATTTCGACACCAGGGTTTCGATATTTGTAGTCTGTGCTAAAGATTTCAAGCCTGCCTCCGACGTTCACGACAGAATAGTGTTGTTGTTCATAGCCATGTCGGTAAGCCAAGCCCAGTCTTGCCAAGAATGTCCTTTTTGGGGTTATTGAAAGCCGATATCCGAGGTTTGTAGTTAAAATCATAAACCCTTTTGCCTTTACGTCTCCTCTTTTCATTGTAAGCTCATTCCTATGGTCGGAAAAGTAAAAATGATAAAGGCTAAAACCGAAAAAATAGGTTTTTTCTTTAATAAAGCGGTTGTAAACAAGGCTAAATGATAAATTAAGGTAAGGGTTGTATTTTGTTTTTACTCCTTTGAAATAAAACATATTGTGTTTCAACTGAAGCAAGTTGCTTGGCAAGTTCTGTGAATTGATTGCTTGTGTACCAAAAAATAGGCCTACTAAAACAAGGATAGATTTGCTTGACATATTCAAGATATTTTAGGACAGGGTTGCCGAACAACCCTGTCCAATTTCTATGCTAAATTTTAACAAAGGTGTGAACCTCTTGCGTCTGCGGTTGTATGATTTTTAAAACATAAGAGCCCGGGGTTAATGTATAAGTGTCAATCTCGAAATTTGAACCATCAACATATTGACTAATAACCACCATGCCAAGTGTATTGACAACTTCTATCCTACAAGTGCCATTGATTTTGCCAGTAGTTACCACCAATTTGCCACTTGTGGGGTTCGGGAAGATGTTAGTTTTACTTACATTGGTTTTTTTCCGAGTCTTGACTTCCTTAGACCGTTCTTCCAAATCTGGACAAGGGTTTGGGTCATCAAGACAACCAGCGACCATGTAAATGTTGTGTGAATCAGAACCACCAGAATAACTTGCCGAAATAGTCACAGTCATAGAAAATGGAGGCTGGGGTGACATGCTGTGAAGCGTAAGTATTTTATTCCCTTGCCCGCTTGTGGTGCAATTCCAATATGACGGGTAGCTCCACGTGATTGTGGAATTTGGATTTACCACATTTGCAGTCCAGCTTACAGGAGAGCCGACCCCGGTGCAAACGCTGCCTGGCCCTGTTATTTGAATGCAATTCCCAGAATAAGTAGGCCCAACGCCTACCGCAGCCCATGCGATTGTAGTTAGCCTTTCTTCCATGGAGCAAGGACCGAATATGAATTTTGCTGCATTTATAGAGGCTTCCCTTGCGTCATTATAAGTTGCCCCTCCCTGCAAGAAATCATTGAGGCTTACGTAAGCTATTTTTGTTGCTTTATCAAACCCTATTCCGTTAAAGACATTAAAACCATTCTGGCTGCCACCTTCTGCCAATAAGCTGAACCACCTGTTTTGCACCCCGCAATTAATATGGGGGTCTTCCGCATTGTCCCAAAACGTCCCAGTTTTATAGGTATCTGGGTTCGATGTGGCATTCGGGTTTGCCAAGTTCCGTTTGGGAATACTGCCTCCGGTTTCACCTCCCTGCACCCAATCATGCGAGCCAAGCACTGAATGTTCAATTACTTCACCAAATATGTCTGAGAAAGACTCAACCAACGCACCTTCTTCATTGGTCCCACCACCTATTAAGCCTGCGGCGGACCTGCTTACACCGTGAGTGAATTCATGACCTACAACATCCAAGGCGCCTATACCAGCCTGTAAAATTGAATCATTACCTACCCAAATAGCATCTTGCCCACCATATTGTTCCCACTTTGCTTGGCCGTGCATGTGCCAATTAGCAATAATCCTCAATTTATTGCCACCTCCATCTGGCCCCTCTCTATCCCAAGTATTATGGAAATAGTCCCATGCCATTTCCGCCGCCCAATGAGCACTAGTAGCATCGTTTACAGACGCAGGCCAAGAGTTGTCATTATCTGCTATATTATTCATAAAGGACCAGGCTGGCTCATCTTCGTCATAAAACTTAGTCCAAATGGATTTTCCCCTTGATTTGTCCCGTAGAATAAAGTCGTTTTGCAGCCAACGGTGGTCTGTTTGGATAGTTCGGGTACCATTATATAGAGTTGCACATGTACCATCGGCATGTAGCCCCTTGTCTGATTTCTTTATGATTTGGCCAGTATGTGCATTCACAATTACCTCTTGAAAGGAGTATGGGTCAAGTGCCAGAATATCAAACCTATAGACAAGGTTGAAATTAGCACCAGTCATTGGCAACCCAGATTCACCATATATTTCCAGTTTTCCAACGGGATAATAGGTTGCGTTGGGGTTTTCTTCCTCGGTCTTCAAATCATTTTCCCAGTCTGTATCTTGCCAAGCGTAGGTTGTAGCCCCTATCGCATTCAAAGCAGTTTGCAAAGCAGAAGATTCACTTACTGTAGCGGGTAAACTGATGTTCAATTGCTCAACAATTTTCCCATGTGCTAATTCAGTATGGCAGTCTTTGGTGTGCAAGGTGTAAACACCACTTTTTACGGGAATTGATTTATAACGTTGCTCGAACTTGATATGATTGTAGCCATTACTTTGCCATTCCTTGACCACAACCATTTCGTCATCGCTTCCCAAACCCATAGCTTGTGCATAGTCATCAAAATAAGTATATGGGTCAATTTCTGTTTCTTCCTTAAAGTAGAGCCATCCAGCGGGTTCGACCCTATCACATAAGCCTTGGATGACCGTGTTGTTTGTTTGCACTGCCTTCGGAACGAACTGGGCAAAAATGCCATTTGCCGTCAGGACGAACAGCAAAACAAGTGAACAATTTAGCGTTGTCTTTTTCATAGAAATGAATTTTGGTTTGATAATAGACTTGTTTGAGACTAATTCGTTGATTATCAAACACATCGCAAAGTGATTTTTAGGTTCCAAAGCCCGGCACATATACCAATTACCCGCTCAATTAGGTTTTCACAATAAGTGCG
>JALHQW010000105.1:0-20783 GCA_022841745.1 Saprospiraceae bacterium
GCAGTTAAGCCCCTCTGCGCCGATGGTACTTGCCCTAAAGGCCGGGAGAGTAGGTCGCCGCCAACTTTTTTTTTCTTCTGCTCGAAGGCCCGACGGGATATTCCCGCCGGGCCTTCGGCTTTTTATACATTTGCAAACTTTTCAGTGTTGTAATCGTTTCCTGAAAAATGAAAAAGGATACCAGCCTTATTTTGAAATCTGAATTGTTTTGGTGGATAACCACGCTCGTGGTTTTAATAGCCGTACTTTGGCCCATCTATTCCAACAACACCCGATTTACTTTCCTAATTCCAAATATTGTTTTTATCTTGGTGTTCATCACATTTACTAGGTATATCTTCCTGTTGAAGCAAACACCACTTCGCTACGCTCAATGGGCAAAGGTTGTTGTGTTCTTAACCTGCATTCCCCTTGTCGTGTACCTAATACAGGAGGTTCATGCTTTCCAAGTTTTTGCGGATGAAATTGGCATACAGGCTTTATTCGAACGGTTGGCGGAAAAGGAGCAATCAAGGTTGGTAGAATATACAAAGACGGAAATGACTTTTTTCGGAGTAGGAAGTATCATTGCAACTATATTAATGCCATTCCGAATGCTCATTTCGTTTTGGCGGACCCATAATCATGGCACGACTTAACAACTAACCGTGAACTGCCATTGCAATTACAACTTGCATAAATTATACGAACCGTTCACCAGCTTTTTTCATACCGCTTGCAAGTAGGTATTGGCCCACCAAATACGTTGACATGATGATAAGCCCTCCGATTGACGGCGTAAGTCCGCTGTCTTTAAACTTGGTGAATGCGATGGTGAAATCCGATAGTACAAATAAAACTGCCCCAATGAAAAGCGTTTGAGCAACGTGTCGTGGTACCCTGTTTCTCATGTTATAGCAGAAAGCCAGCATTGCAATTATCACAAAAGAATAGGCAATGACAGGTATCCTTAATGTACCCAAATCAGGCCAGAGATACATCGTGGCTAATACAAAAACCACAAGAAATGGCATTATAAGCAAAGGGTTTCGTGCGATAGGGCCAGACTTGAAGGAAGGATAGGCAGTAAAGGCGAGTATGTACCAAACATGGGCAATTAAGAAACTTCCCAATCCCAACATAAAGAACAATTCCCCCTTAGTTTTCACGAACATTAACAAGGTATCGCCCAAAACAGAAAAGCATAGACCCATTAAAAATGCCTGAAAGAAATTGTTTTTTCTGACGTTGCTTGAGTGTTGGTAGTACCAAACGGCCAGAATACTGACCAAAAGCGGCTTGGTTGCATAACCAAGCCAATCTAAATGCAATGCCCCTGCAATTAAATTCAGCACAGACAAAACTGCGAAAACGAGGAGTAACCTATTCCCTGCCTTGATGGCAGGTTTCGTAATAGCCTTTGACATTCAATTGATTATATTTTAGGTCTTTGAATTTCGTTTTCAATATCGGAAATAACATTGATGGCATTCTCATACATTGATTGCATGGATGATGAATTATCCATGCCAGCAAACAAAGCTACTTCGCAAGTTTGGATAATTTTGACAAACTCGTCAATGGTAGCCTCGCTAATTTGCAGCGTGGTCAGCTTCTCACGGACATTATCTTTTGTCAATTGCGAAAGTGGCAGCCCTGTTTTATCACAAACATAGCCTATATAAGCCTTCGATATTTCATCGTAAAAAGCCTTGCTATTGCCTGTTCCCAATAGCTGATTGGCAACGGCCAATCGCTTCTGGGCTTCCTTTCCAGCAGCTTTTGATTTAAAAATGCTAGGGTCCAAAGCTGCAAGTTCTTTTTGCTTTTTTTGCCTTGCAAGGATTACTAAAAAAACTGCGACGGGAACTAATGCAAGCAAATAGAACAACCAAGAGCCAACAAAAATGAAAGGCTGTTTTTCAAGCTTCGCTACTGTTCGGATAGGCAAAATATCGTTGATGGTTTGGCTTCCCTGCCCTGACGAAACCGAACTTGATTTTCCGGTTCCTTTTTTCACCGACAAGCTGAGTGCCGCAATTTGGAAATTGGAATACCTCCCCAATTCCGCATCGAAATAACCAATGGTGGGCTTTATCGTGTAATCGCCAGCATATTTTGGCAAAATCAAATACTCAAATGTTTTTTCACTGAGCACTTCTCCCCTTATCTCATCTGATTTTTCATCAACGGTTTTCGGCTCATAGACCTCAAATGAATCTGAAAGCACCAGCGAAGGCGGTTGAACCCTTTTTATGTCTCCATTCCCTGTAACAACCATCCGCAACGTAACCGCATCATCGGTTGTGGCAGCCTTGCGGTCAAGTCCTGCTTGAAGCTCGAACTTGCCAACGGCACCACAAAAACTATCAGGAGCGTCACTTGGTAACGGCTTCACGTCAATTTCAATCGCCTCAGTGGTGAAATTGACTGGTCGTACGTTCCTTTGAAAGAAAAAACCAGACCGTCCTCCCTCATCTTCTACCACTGCCAATTGCATCTTAAAGGGTTCAATCGTCAGCTTTCCTGCTTGCTGGGGGAACAATGCAATGCGCCTAAGCACTTTGGTAGCATACTGTTGGCCATTTATTACCTCCTGAACTGTATTGGAATTGAACCTGCGCAGCTCTACCGCATAAAAACCATCGTAATTTGGGTCCTCGGGAATTTCATACCCTTCAATAGCCACCCTTGTGTATAACTTAAAATCAAGCATTACCTGCTCGCCAACAAATGCAGTTCTTTTATGGGGAATGATTTTAATGAAAAACTCGCTTCCATTTTTTGACTTTGGCCTGACAGCACCTTTGACAACTTCCACTGTGATAGGGGATGACCTGAACGTCTTTCCATTTGCTTTTACAGAAGCGCTCCCAATGGTGAATTTGCCAACTTTGGTAGGCTGAAGGGTGAATCCAAAGGACATTTCACGGGAGACCTGTCCACTGATGATTTGCATGCTCGTTGAAGTATTCGGCCCCGCTACAATATCGAAATCCTTAAAGCTTGGAGGAGCAAACTGGGAACCATTGGCATTCTTCAAACTGAACGTAACCTCGAAATACCCATCGAGCGTTACCTGCCGGGCATCGGTACTCGCCTCAAATACAATATCATTTTGACCTATGGCTACCCAAGCCATGAGCATAAAGCCAAAGAGCGCAAAGTATTTTCTTAAAAAACTAAAAATCAATGCTTTATAATGCACTTTTATTCGGTTTATGATTCAATTTTACTGAAAAACTCATTTCATCAGCACAAAAAAACGACCTTTCCTACCTAATCTGACAAATTGACCGCTTTTTGCCGATGGCAAAAATATTGATAAAAACGGGTGTTGAACTATGTTTAAAAAATTCAGAAAAATGACTAGCAAAGACAAGACTGCCGAACAGCAGCCAGACGAGGTAATGGAACAAACGGAGAATGGCACCGATTATCCCGCAGAAATCTCCGATAATACTGAGGCCGATGGACAAGCCACTGATAATCAATCAGATAGCGAAAATCTTCAGCAACAGTTGGATGATATGAAGGACAAGTACATGCGCATGTTCGCCGAGTTCGACAATTATAAAAAACGTTCGGTTCGAGAGAAACTCGATTTTATGAAATCGGCAGCCCAGGACACTCTGTCAGCCCTTTTGCCAGTTTTGGACGATTTTGACAGGGCCAAGAAATTTGCCGAAGGCAAAGAAATTAGCTGGGATACAGGCGTTGACCTCGTTTACCAAAAACTCTATACCGTGCTGCGCAACAAAGGCCTTGAAGCGATGGACTCTACCGGTTCCAGTTTCGACCCAGAACTGCATGAAGCGATTACCGAGATACCTGCCCCCACCGATGACCTTAAAGGCAAGGTGGTGGACACGGTCGAGAAAGGTTACCGACTCAATGATAAAATCATCCGCCACGCCAAGGTTGTGGTAGGAAAATAATGGTGTTTGTGTATTTATGTGTTTAGGTGTGTTTTAATAACACTGATATGCAATGGTTTACATAAACACACAAATACTAAGGCACACAAACACAACAAGCTGAAATGGCAAAAAGAGATTTTTATGACGTGCTTGGCGTTGCCAAAAACGCTGATGCGGATACCATAAAAAAGGCCTATCGGAAGAAGGCCCTTGAATATCACCCCGACAGGAACCCTGGTGATAAGACTGCCGAAGATAAATTCAAGGAGGCTGCAGAAGCGTATGAGATACTGAGCAATGCTGATAAGAAGGCTCGATACGACCGCTATGGCCATGCCGGCGTTGACCCGAACATGGGTGCCGGTGGCTTCCGTGGAGGCCAAGGCGGCATGACGATGGAAGACATCTTCTCGCAGTTCGGTGATATTTTCGGCGGCGGAGGGGGCGGCGGCAGTCCATTCGACGAGTTCTTTAGAGGGCAGCGGAGCGGCGGTGGTCGCCCACAAGGTCAGCGGGGCAGCAACCTTCGCATTAAGGTCAAGTTGACGCTGGAAGAAATAGCTACGGGTGTCCATAAAAAAATCAAAGTGAACAAGCAGGTTCACTGCCAAACCTGCGGCGGGTCTGGTGCTAAGGACAAAAGCTCCGTGCAAACCTGTGGCACTTGCCGTGGCTCTGGATACGTTCGC
The DNA here is from genome assembly GCA_022841745.1 of Saprospiraceae bacterium. GTDB lineage: Bacteria > Bacteroidota > Bacteroidia > Chitinophagales > Saprospiraceae > UBA6168. The sequence continues at coordinate 4,589 of JALHQW010000105.1, forward strand.
CAAGTGCGCAGTACCTTCCTTGGTCAGATGCAGACCACGACCACTTGCCCCACTTGCCAAGGCTCAGGTGAAACCATTACAGCCAATTGCGTCTCCTGCAAGGGGGCCGGCCTCGTTTACGGCGAGGAAACCATTGACATTGACATACCAGCAGGCGTGGCTGAGGGTATGCAACTCTCGCTTGGCGGCAAAGGAAATGCTGGTGCCAAGGGAGGCCCCAATGGTGACCTGCTCATCAATGTGGAGGAAATACCGCACGAGCACTTGCAGAGGGACGGCCTCAATATCATTTATGACTTGCACGTAAATTTTGCAGATGCCGCACTTGGCACCTCCGTCGAAGTGCCGACCATCGAAGGGCCTGTGAAAATCAAAGTGCCGAACGGCACCCAAGCTGGCAAGATTTTCCGCCTCAAAGGCAAAGGGCTGCCTTCCGTGCAGAGTTATGAAAGAGGCGACCAACTCATACAGGTGAATGTTTGGACGCCCAAAAAACTCACAGATGAAGAGCGCCGGATGTTGGAAAAAATGCGGGAAATGCCCAATTTCAACCCAGCTCCTGAAAAAGGAGAAAGAGGGTTTTTTGATAAGATGAAGGATTATTTTTCCTGAGAATAGGTAGCATTCGCTGCACAAAACGGGCTGTCGTCAGATGCGATGATAGCCTGTTTTGCTTTTCGAGCGGGGGTAACTATATGCTTTGCCTGCATTCGTCGAAAAACACGGACAGCTAACAGTTTCGCAGCTATTTTTGATTACGCATTTTATTTGAGTAAACCCCCGATGCATCATTTTTCAATCATCCTTTATCAATAAAGAAAAATGTTCTCAAGCCTTTATCCTGTTTCCTTCATCCTCAGCCTCGCCGCCCTCAGCGGCTGGTTCTTCTTCCGTGACAATGAGCAGCGCAGCGATTTTCTTCGCAAAATTTTCCTCGCCAGCTTTGCTGCATTCGGCATTTCATGGTTCATGGCTCAAGGCCAATGGGCGTACAAGTTCCCCATGCTGTTGAGGGAGTTACTTGTCTTAGGAGTCTTGCCCGTTGTCTTGAGCATTTTTAGGAAAAACAAATGGGCCTACATCGTGGCACTACTTGGAGTGCTCACAGGGCTTCGTTTTTTTTATTTTGAAAATTTGAAAAACACCTTCCCACAGGCTGTTGTTGCGGAGCAAAAAATGACTGCCACACCCGCCCCGTCTGGCCTTGACCCAAACGGCGAACTGCTGATTGAAATCAAGGAAGGTGCTCAAATCGCTGATATTCAGGCTATTTTGTCAAAATACGGCCTCGTCGCATTGCCAGCCTTCAAACCAAATGACGCAGCTGCTACCGACCTCGATGATTATTTCGTGGTGGATGTGCCTGCCGTGCAGGATTTTCCGAAGGTGAAAAAAGAACTCACAGAACTGGCTGCCGTGGAGTGGTTGGAGGAAAATGAGCAAGTCAGCCTCTCGCCAATGGAGGTGGAACCCATGCGCCCAACACCCGGCGTGAACAAAAAATTCGGCATAAACGACCCCGGCCTTGCCAACCTTTGGGGCTTTGAAGCCATGAAAGTGGACGAACTCTACGCCGTTTTGAAGGATAAGAAACCGAAGAAACGTGCCCTTATTGCTATCTTGGACACTGGCGTGGATGCCAATCACGAGGATTTGAAAGCCAATTTTACCTCCACAAAATCCGGCTATGATACCGACCGGGCAGGTCATGGCACCCATTGCGCAGGTATAGCCGCAGCAGTGAGCAACAATGGGGTAGGGGTGGCCTCATTTTCACAAACTAATGATTTTGTACAGGTTACGAGCGTGAAGGTGCTATCGGACGGTGGCAGCGGCACCCAACAAAGCATCATCAATGGGATACTCGAAGCGGCTGACAAAGGAGCCGATGTGCTGTCCCTTTCCCTGGGTGGCCTCAGTTCTGACAGCCGCCAGCGAGCCTACCAGAAGGCACTTGAATATGCCAACAAAAAGGGCTGTATCGTCGTCGTTGCCGCAGGCAACAGCAACCGCAACGCCAAAGAGTTTGTGCCTGCCAATGTGGACGGCGTCATCACGGTCAGTGCGGTAGATACGGTGCTGGGTCGTGCCTCTTTTTCCAATATGGTATCTGATTTGAAAATGGGTGTCGCTGCACCCGGCGTGAAAATTTATTCGACCATACCCGGCAGCAACTATTCGGCCATGAACGGAACCAGCATGGCCACGCCTTACGTCGCTGGCTTGCTCGGTTTGATGAAAAGCCTAAATCCCGACCTTACCACGAAGGAAGCCTACAAGATTTTGAACGAAACTGGTGAGGAAACGAAGAACACGAAGGAGACGGGGAGGTTGATTCAGCCGGGGGCTGCAGTCGCAGAATTTTAGTTTTCAGTTCGACAGTGGGCAGGTCTTGTCCCGACCCCTCGGGAGGGCAGCCAGTCTGCAGTTGTTTAGCAGTTTCGTCGGTCAACAAAAAAATTGTAGTTTTCAGTTCGACAGTGGGCAGGTCTTGTCCCGACCCCTCGGGAGGGCAGTCAGTCAGCAGTTGTTTAGCAGTTTCGTAGGGCAACAAAAAATGGGTAGCATCTTTCAAGGAAGCTACCCATTTTCATTTATACAGTACCTCTACTAATAGACTGCTGACTGACTGCCCTCCCGAGGGGTCGGGACAAGACCTGCCAACTGTCTAACTGCCAACTTCATTTTTTTAACCCAACTTCTCAATAATCTGCTCCGCAAGCTCCATCCCAATCGCTGACTGGGCCTCCTGCGTGGAGCCACCGACGTGCGGGGAAACGGAGATGCGGGGGTGGTTCAACAGTTCAGGGCGGGGCGTTGGTTCGCCGACGAAAACATCAAGGCCGACACCTCCGATTTTGCCAGCGGAAATGCCAGCCAAAAGGGCGTCTTCATTGATAGAACCGCCACGGGCCGTGTTTACGAGAATGACGCCGTCCTTCATCTTGGCGATTTCATCCGCACCAATAATTGCCTGCTTGCCACCTACGTGAACCGTGATAAAGTCCGATTTGCGCAGCACCTCTTCCATCGAAGTGGTATTAATATGGACATTCAAGCTCATTTCCGGACTGTTGAACACCTTGATTTCGATGTTCGCTTCTGCAACGAACGGGTCGGTAGCCAACACTTCCATGCCGAGACCGATGGCCATTCGGGCCACCTCTTGCCCAATGCGGCCGAAGCCGATGATGCCCATCGTACGGCCCCTAAGCTGGATGCCTGCCGAGCAAGTTTTTTTCAGCTTTTCAAAATCGCCGGTCGCCATTTCACGGGTGGCCTGATTGATGAGTCGGGCGAGGCTGAAGCAGTGGGTGAACACCAGCTCTGCCACGGCACGGCTGCTTGCCTTGGGCGTATTGCAGACGTGGATGCCCTTGCTGCGGGCGTACTCGTGGTCCACGTTGTCGAGGCCGACGCCTCCACGGGCGATGATTTTAAGGTTTGGGCAGGCGTCAACCAGGTCTTGGCGCACCTTTGTGGCGCTGCGCACGATGATGACGTCGTAGCCGGGCAGCACCTCGGCCAGTTTTTCCTGTGGGACTTTGTTGGTGTCAACTTCAAAGCCTGCTTCTTCAAGCAGTAGTTTGCCATCTGGATGGATGCCATCGTTGGCGAGAATTTTTATCATTTTGGTAAAAAATTTAGCGGTGTGTTTGGCTATTCGGTTGGTAAAAACGCTGCAAAATAAAGGTATTTATACCAACCAACCTTGGTAAAAAACAAGCTTCTATTTTTTAAAAAATGGGTTCGGCCTAATGCCCGAAACGATTGAAAGTCTCATTGTGCCAACAAAGTTTTTAATTTTGAGGCAGGTGGTTGCCGCCGTTTTTATATCAATAATTAAACGATGAAAAAAATAGCCAAGTTCTCGGTTGCAGCGCTTGTTGCATTCGGGCATTTCAGTAATGATATGTTTGCTCAGACCAACCGTGCGGTAGTGCATTTCGAACCGCACCAGTTGAACCAAGCCGAATTGGTACTGCCCGATAATCAAAAATTGTGGAAAGGAACGACGCTTTCCGTACTGCCCATCCAACCCAAGGGGAGTTTCACTGCCTATTCCATCGTGTGGGAGTCCAAAGGATGGGAGTCGAAAACCGACCAAATCGTGGCTATTTTCAATGGCCAGAATGACAGCCTTTTTACCATTCCAATCCACCCAGATGGCCATGCCGACCAAAGCAAGCGACAGCATATCAGCCAGCTGTATTTTCTGGAAAATCAAGCTACCAAGTTTCGCCTTCATTTCAAGGGAAAGCACAAAATCGAAAATATCGCCGTCCACTTCTTCGACCCCGGCCCCAGCCAACCCTCAACAATTGGGAGCCCGCAGCCCCCCCAAACCTCCATACCTCCAAACCTCCATACCTCCTCCACCTGCTCCTGCCCCCAGCCCCCCTTCGAGGGCCGCCTCGGCTGGTGTCCTGATGGCTCTTGCCCTACCGACGCTACACCCGGCTTCGTGCCTGACCCCACGCACGTTATCATACACCATACAGCGGGTACAAATGTTTCCAGTGACTGGGCTGCCGTTGTGCGCTCCATCTGGGACTTTCACGTGAACACCAACGGCTGGGACGATATTGGCTACAATTGGCTCATTGACCCCGATGGCATATTGTACGAGGGTAGGGGAGACGGCAGGCTTGGTGCCCATTTTTGCGCCCAAAACGGCAATACAACGGGCATCTGCGTCATGGGCGATTTCACGTCCATAGAGCCTACCCCGGCGGCATTGGAAAGCCTGGCTAAGTTCCTTGCCTGGGAAACTTGCGATGAAAATATTGACCCACTTGGCACTTCGTTTCACAATAGCTCCGGCCTGACCTTGGCCAATGTCTCAGGCCATAGGGATGGATGTAGTACCTCCTGCCCCGGTGACAAATTCTATCCGCTGCTGCCGAATATGCGCCAAGCCACTCAAGAAAATATTGATACTGGCTGCGAAGTCGAAGCCCTTACTGCTCCAACCGTTTTGGCCATTACCTTCGTCAGCCACGATGAGATTGGCTTGAAATGGCTGGATAATTCCGCTGATGAATCTGGTTATGTCATCGAGCGCTCGGACAACGTGGACAACAATTTCAGCTCCATCATCCAACTGCCTGCCAATGCCACAACCTTCAGTGACAATGGCGTTTCACCCAACAACACTTACTTCTACCGGGTGCGGGCACAGCAAGGAAGCACTTTCTCCGATTACAGCAATGTGGCGGTGGCTATTACCTCGGTTTCTTCAACAATGACCCAATTGCACGGTGGAATGCTTAGCATTTCGCCCAATCCGACGAATGGCCAATTGCTATTAAGTATTGAAAATCAATGGATTGGAGAAACAGAAATTGCTGTTTTCGATGGCTTGGGCAGGATGGTGGTTCCCGCTTTTTACGAAGTGAAACAAAACGAGGCACAGGCTATTCAGCTAGATTTAGGGCAAATGCCAGCGGGATTGTATTGGGTGAAAATGGTGCAGGGAGGAGATGCAGGTTGGATTAAAATCATGAAAAATTAGTTGGCAGGTTTTCGCCGAAACAAACAGCCCTGTTAGCGCTTCAAACGCTAACAGGGCTGTTTGTTTGGTTACTCAATTTCAACCCCCAACCACTTCTCCAGCGTCCCAACCAATTTCTCCCGTTCCGCCTTCGTCATGTTCTTGATTCTCGCCCTGCCGTGGTCGGTTTTTGGCATAAAGAAAAACAGAGCATTAGTCTTTCCCGAAGGCCGTACTGCCGTTGCCGACCATGTATCCGAATCACCGTTGATGTAGATGAAATTGTTCCCCCAATCGTCGAGCCATTTGGCCACCTTACGGGGCAGTTCCCCTTCGAAACTGGTGGTTGTACCCGGCGGCATGAAGATGGCGCTTGGGTTGGGTTTCATCGGGAGCGCCTTTAGCAGACCTTTGAACTCGTCGGTACGGTAGGAGTAATAGCCCATCTCGTCGCCAGCTTGGTAAAAATGCGAGTGGTAGCCGCTGATGCCTTCGTCGCCAAAAAAGTCAATATTCGACACGGAGAGCATATGGCTCATGGTGCTATCGAGGGAAACTTGTTCGTTGGGAATCTTGGCGCAGTCGTGGCCAAGTTGCCAGAACGAGAACGGGTATTCCAGCACGGCATACTCGAACGCCTGCTCCAAGCTGAGGCGGGTGAATTTCCAACCTGCGCCCTTGGCATACCATTGCAGCTTTGGCAAAACCTCGGCCCTGTTCTTCAACATCCTCATTTGCACGGCTTTGATTTTGGCCCGGCACTCCGCCGTGCCCACCGTGTCGAGGAAGGTGTAAATTCGCTTTTCCTCCAACTCCATGTTGAGCGGAGCGACGTAGGGCACGCTCACGTCCACATCTGCAGGGTAGAAATAGCGGTAATAAATCGTCGTTTGCCCTCCCTTGCTGATGCCCGTGCTCACCCATTTCCCTTTGTAGATTTCCCTGAAAATTTGGTTGATATGGTGCAGGTCAGCTGTGGCCTGTTCGAGGTTAAGGTATTGATAATCAAGCTTTTCAGGCTTGCTCTCACCAAAATAGCGATGCTCCACACCGAGTTGATTGGCGTTGATGAGGCGGGTCAGTTCATACACCCGGTTCGTGGGCCGCTCATAGCCCTCGGTGCAGATTACCGTGGGGCGGTCAAAGCCCTTGTGGGTCAGGAATACCTTTTGGTAGAAATAACCTTTTTCGGGATGTTTATGGTCAATGGGCTGCCGCACCTTTAGTTCGTAGGCAGCCTCGAAACCATCAGGGCTGTCAATTTTTTTGAAACTGACATCGGGCAGGTTGAAAAGGGCGGTTTCGATGTTTGCGACAGCAGCAGGTTGTGCCACGAGCATTTTTGCGAAGCAAAAAACGAATAGTGTTAATCGTAAATGTTTCATGTTGAATTGATTGTTGAATTGTTGGATTGCTGGATTATTATTGGGGCAATTTCTCAATTTCTTAATTTCCCAATTTCTTAATTTCCCTACTCACCCTTTCCACCTCCTGCCAAACCCTGAAAATATTCTTGTAGCAAATCTTCGCAATATCCTCCTCTGAGTAGCCCCGTTTCAGGAGCACGTAAAGCAGGTTGGGAAAAGCTGCAACATCCTTAAGTCCAGTTGGCAACGAGTCGCCGACACCGTCGTAGTCAGAGCCGATGCCAACGTGGTCAATCCCTGCGAGCTTCACGGCATGGTCAATATGGTTGGCTACCATCTCGACATCCGAGTAAAGCGAGTCTCTATTTTCTTCTGAGAACTGTTTGATGAGCGGCTTGGCGGCCTCGTCCTCCTCTTTCAGGCCCTTGGCTTCCAGCATGGCGAGCATTTTGGTGCGCATGGCCTCCCGGCTCTGAACGATTCGGCCATCAAGGAAAGTGGAGCCGAAATTTATCATGATGACGCCACCGTTCTTGCCCAAAGCCTGTATCATGTCGTCGCTCATATTTCGCTGAAAATCAGGCGTATAGCTGCGGCAGGATGAGTGCGAAGCAATGACTGGGGCCTTCGTGATGCCGATGGTTTGGTAAAAAGCGGCGTCGCTCACATGCGAGATATCCACCATGATGCCGAGCCGGTTCATTTCCATGACCACTTCCCGACCGAACGGGCTGAGGCCGTTGTGGGTTCGGGTGGTGTCGTAGCTGGAATCGCAGATGAGGTTGTCAGTGGCATGGGTGAGCGTGATGTAGCGGATGCCCCGCTGGTGGAAGTAGGCGAGGTCTGCAATTTTGGTGATAGGCGCCCCGTTTTCCATGCCCATTGGCAAGCTGATTTTGCCTTCGGCAAAATTGCGCTCAATGTCGGCGGGCGAGTTGGCCGGAGCGAACTTGTCGGGGTGCATCCTCGAAATATCGCCCACCATGTTGATTAAGGAATCGGCGAAGGTTTTGCCTCCGTCTGCCCGCTTTTGATGACCAGAAGGGATGTAGATGGACATAAAAGGGGCATCCAGTCCGCCCCGCTTTGCCCGCACATAATCAAAATCGCCCTCGTCCGTTTCGATGGGCATGGCGATGAACTCTTTTGTGAGTCGGAAGTTCTTTACTGAAAGCCGGGACGGCAAGTCCACGTGCCCATCCACGATGATGAAACGGTGCGCCAGCTCGTCGGCCAACTTGCGAAGGGTTTCTTCCTGCATTGCACTTTGGGCCAAAACACTTGTTGCGAAGCAACTAAAAATGAGGAAAATTGTAATTTTCATTGAAGATATTGTTAAAGAGCGGGAAGTTAGATAGATTGGTCGAAAAGCTATTATTCCGCTTAAATTCATGCTGAATTTTTGGCTACGCAAATCGTCTTATTTTTGCTGTTCGCTCTTTCAACAACTTAAATTTACCTTTCTTTTAGAAAATATGAACTTCAAACTGCCCATATTTTTTGCTTTGTTTTTTGCTTGCTCCGTAATGAGTGCCCGCTCCTCCGCACCCGCCAACGACAATTGCACAAAGGCGATGGTATTGAAGAACGTTGAGAATTTTTGCAGCGCTCCTCGCCAATTCACCAACCACGAGGCCACGGCCAGCGGCCCCGACCCGGCAGGCTGCTTCCCGCCCTATCTGCTTGGGGATGCCGACAATGACGTTTGGTTCAAGTTCACGGCAGTTGCCTCCGTGGTGAATATCAGGGTCATCGGGGCTATCAAGAACAATCCGGGCGGTACCCTGCAATATCCGCAATTGGCCCTGTACCGGGGACAATGCAAGGGATTGTTCGAGGTAGGCTGCATCTCCGATGGCCAGGGCTATAATATCGTGGAGACCTTCATCAGCAACCTCGTGGCAGGGCAGTCCTATTTCATCAGGGTGGATGGGCGCAACAACCGAACGGGAAGTTTCCAGCTTTGTGTGAACAATTTCAACCCCGTGCCTTCGCCCTCCTCCGACTGCTCCACGGCTGTGGTGCTTTGCGACAAATCGGGTTTTGCCGTGCCGAGCATGAGCACCGCTGGCAAGGATGAGGCTGAGTTGCCAAAGGGCGTTTGTGTACCTGAAGAAACGCAGTCGGCATGGTATAAATGGTCTTGTGAAAAAACGGGCACACTTACCTTCAACCTCATCCCCAACAAACCCAGTGATGACCTCGACTTTATGCTTTTCATCTTGCCAAACGGGGTAAGTGACTGCTCCATGAAAATCCCTGTGCGCTGTATGGCCGCTGGCGAAAACCTCGGCATGCCCTTCTCCAATTGGAAACGCTGCTCTGGCCCCACTGGCCTCGAAGAAGGCTCCTCCGACATCGTGGAAGACCAGGGTTGCGATGAGAACAACGACAGTTACCTTGCCCCCTTGCGCATGGAGGCTGGCAAAAGCTATGCGCTCATGGTGAACAATTACCAGAACACGGGGAATGGTTTTTCGATACAATTCGGTGGGTCAGGCACGCTGGTGGGGCCGGAAGCGCATTTCACGGTCAGCAAGCTATCGCTTGGGATAGGTGAAAAACTGACCGTCAAGGACGCCAGCAGCTTTGGCGGTGCCATCAAAAAATGGGAATGGAATTTTGGTGTGGATGCCAAGCCGCAAAAAGCGACAGGGGCAGGCCCACACACCGTCAGCTACTCGACAAAAGGCAAAAAGTCCATTACCCTTAGCATCCAAACTGACAACGGCTGCAAAGTGACCAAGGTGCGTACCGTGGACGTGGCAGGTGCACCTACCGCCAAGCCTAAGCCCAAGCCACCAAAATTAGAAAAGCCCAAAGTCGATCCAGTTGTCTCTCCACCACCTGCCCCACCTACCATCGCAGCCATAGATACAATAGCTGTAGTGCCCGAGCCTGTTACCTCCGAAAGCACGGCACAAATAGGAGGACCAGCACTGGAGGAATTGCTGCCGCCACCATCCATAGAACCCGCAGTGGCACCTGCACCAGTTGACACGCTCCAGCCAGCACCCGTTGCCACCTGGGAAGACACCACTTGGACGCAGGTGACCTACCTCGTCAATTATGTAGCCACCCTCTATTTTAAGGCCGATTCTTCTTCCTTGCAGGAAAAGGATTTTGAGGTTTTGGATAAAATCGTGTCCATGATGAACGAAAATCCCAAGTACCTTGCCCATGTGGAAGGCCACACCAATAACCTACCCAGCGACGACTACGCCGAGCGCCTTAGCAAGGCCCGAGCCGACGCCGTTATCAACAAATTGGTGGACAAAGGCATTGATTTTCAGCGACTTACCCGAAAAGCTCTCGGCAAGAAGCAGGTCATAACAAAGGAGAAAGACCACTCCCACCGGAAGCTGAACCAAAGGGTGGAGGTGAAGCTGATGGTCAGACAGTAGGATTGCGGATTAGGTTCCCTACGGGAATGACAAAGGAATGCGGATTGGGAGGTGGTGCATTGCTGCAAGATTTTACCTTTGCCACAAGAAGCACGGAACGTTGGTATTGGTATGGCCAATCCGCAATCCGCAATCGCATAATCCGCAATCGAATAATGCCTAACGCTGGTCTGTCCATCATAGCCGTCACCTTTGCTTATTGCATCTATTATTTTACATGGAATTCCGTTTCGCTGCGCAAATGGTTTGATCGGAAATTTGGTGAAGATGCCGCCAAAATCAAGTGGATTTACTTAATCCGCTGGCAGGGCGTGTTCTTCTTCGGCGTGGGTTCCCTGCTGATTTGCCTCGTGCAAGGTATTGATTTACAGTCGGTTGGCCTTGATTTTAAGAATTGGAAGCCGACCCTGCTATGGACTTTGGGCCTCAGTTCCGTCGTCACCGTGATGAACTACTTCGCTGCCCGTTCCGCCGACAACCTAGCCATGTACCCCATGATACGCACCAGCCCGCCTTGGCCGAATAGTCTGCTCGTGGGCAGCGCCTTCACTTGGGCCATGTACTTGCTCGCTTACGAGTTCGCCTTCCGGGGCTTTCTCTTTTTCACCTGCCGGGAAGTGATGGACCTGCCGCTTGCCATTGCCGTCAATATCTCGCTCTACGTCCTCGTCCACGTCGCCAAAGGTTGGAAGGAAGCCGTCGGGGCCGTGCCGCTCGGCATCGTCCTATGCCTGCTCACTGAGCAGACCGGCACCATCTGGATTGCCTTACTTGTCCACGTGGTCATGGCCTGGGGGAATGAATGGTGGTCGTATTATTGGGCGAGTCGTGTTCGTCCCTGAACCGGAATGGAGCACTACGGCCACCTCCTACACCTTCACGGGCCTCACGCCCGGTGCTTACCGCTTCTACTTCGCTGCCAACTGCGGTGGGGAGGTGTCGGGGTTTATTGTGATTGAGGACGTTAATGGCACTTGAAAAACTGCCAATGGTAGGAAAGGCACCAAAGGTGCAAACGCAGCCCTGGGTTCGGGGCTGCGCTTTTTTATTCGAGTTCGGCGATTTTTTCTTTGAGCCAGTCGTAGGAGGCAATGCCTTTTGGTTCCGCTTCGGCGACTTCTTTTTTGAGTTTTTCGAGGGCTTTGGTGTCGCCTGGGATGATTTTGGTGAGTTGTTTGGTAAACTTAATCAATAAATTATAGCCCAATCTTTTGGCAGAAGAAAAATCTTTGTGCCTATTTAAATATGTTCTGAAACTTTCCATTAAAAAATAAAGCGGTTCTATTTCATCCATTTCATAGTATGTTGAAAGTAGCATTGTTTTTGAATTTAAGTTGTACGTAAAATCTTCATACTCCACAGTTCTGAGTAGTTCAATTACTTTATTGAATTTTTTTTGTGAGAAATAGAGCTGTGCTAAATTGAATGATACTGCATTTTCTCTCATTGATGTAGGCAGGTACTTTTTGTATTCATGTATAAAATGCTCAGTCCACTCAAATTTGCCCAATCTCAAAGCTGCAACAACTATATTTCTAAAATGCCACGGTGATAGCTCTCCATCAGTTAACAAAAATTCCTTCTCAAGAAGTATTACCGTTACGTTGAAATATTCTATAAGGAACTCTCTGCTTCCTTTGTTAAGTTTCTTAACACAATAGTTCAAGGCAGCTTGATAGATAAACTCTGCTTCATTCCGAGGAAAAAGCTCCCCAAATTTTTCCATTAACCCCCTTAGCTTAAAATAATGTTCTGTGTTGCTTTCATCCTTGTAGGTTAAATAGACTTTGTGATAAACTGCTACTGGGGGGACTTCTTCAAAATCATACTTAGTTAGTAAATCTTCAATTTCTTCCATGAACAACAATTTGTATTCGTGTGATACCATTGAAGTCTGGCTCAAAACCGAATAGGCAAATCGAAGCTTTTCAGCTAAATAGAATCTATCGAGATTAATTAAGATGTCCTCCACATTTTTCTTTGCAGACCTATCATGGGCTAACTCCATCAAATCGTTGTAATTCTTTTCAACTTGGTATTGAGACAAATAAAAGCTTGCTGATTTGAAAAGTTGCAATTCGGTCAACCGCCTTGCCGATTTCATGGTGCTATTGTAGAGCTTGTCCAATTTCCTTTTGGCAACAGCCTCTATCAAATAAGTTGCCTTGTTGATGTGGTTCTCTTCATAAACCTGTTGAGCAAGGAAGTCCTCAATCAATTTCAACAAGTCCGAACAATTCTTTCTGAACAGCACATCGTCGTAGGATTCGCCCGGGTAGATTTTTTCCCAAAGCTCCGTTTTTTCCAATTCGGGTTCTGGTTTGGCGGTTTGAGATTTTTCCTGTGTTTTCTCGTTGATATGCCCCACCAACAGGTCGTAGAGCGTCACCAATGCCTCGTTCCGGTTGAAATAGGGGGACGTCAAAAATTTTTTGAGCCTATTTTGCTCATATTTGTCAAATCTTTCAAGTATGGAATAGAGTTTGCTATTTTGCATTTTCGGGAAAAGTTTTTAACTTCGTGCCGACCCCTGACCCCTAAAGGGGAACCTAAGACATACTGACCGAAATTAGGTTCCCCTTTAGGGGTCAGGGGTCTTCAAAAAGTAAAAATAGTAGGAAAATTTAATTTTCACAATTTTGAAGTATTGGTTTTCCTACTGGATAGTCTAAGTTTTTGAGAACCAAAGCATTGTAAGTTAAGAAATTTTTCACGAATAGTATTTTTTTGTTCACAGCCGGGCGTTTTTGTATTTGATTGTTTTTAGTATCCGGCGCAGTTTTGTACCACGAATTAGAACAGCAACTTTTGGGGGGATAAGGCCCGACACTTACTTGAAACACTTTTTATTAGCAATGAAAATCCACAAATCCATGAACTTTTCGTTCTACACAAAAAAAATTTTTCCTTTTCTGCTGGTCATTTTTGGCCTTGGCTTGGAGGCATTTGGCCAGCCCGGTGTGGAAGTCATCCGGGCTTCTGTGCTGAAGAATGGGACTTACCAACACAGCTTCCAACATTTTTACACGGTTGACGGCCCCAAAGTACAGGATGATGGCAATCATGGTGATGGCTATTTTGACCCTTACACCAATAACCCCAACCGGGGCGTGAAGGGCTGGGACAAGACCAACCATTTTTTCTACAAGCCACAAACGGATTTTGTTGGCAGGGATACGGTTGTTGTACTTTACTATAAAAATGGCCCTCCAACAGGTATCGGCCGTGTGGCGTATAAAGTATTCTACTTCAAGGTTGTGCCCTCTTTTCTCAAGGCCAACGACGATTTCGTTGCTACGGCCCAAGGGCAGCCGCCTGTTCAGATTTCGGTGCTGACCAATGATGTCGGTAATGGTACGGGCCAAACAATTTCGGAAGTCACCAATGTCAACAGCGGTACAGCGGTATTGAGCGCAGATAGCACGAAGGTGATTTTCACACCCGCTACTGGCTTCTCGGGCATCGCCAACCTTAATTACTCCATCTGCGACGACCAAGGTTCCTGTTCTTTTGCCGTTGTGAACATCTGCGTGAACCCAGCTACACCAGTTGCACATGAGGTTTTGCAATTGACCACCAACAAAAGCAGGCCAGTGCTGGCTATGCTCGATATAGATGGCAGCTATAGCCTTACAACGCCCCCAGCCAATGGCAGTTTGAGCGGGAGTTTTCCGCTGACCTATACGCCCAACCAGAATTTTGTGGGCAACGACAGTTATGTCTATACCAGCACCAACGGAAATACCCGTACGGTGAACATCAAAGTGGTCAATGCTACGATACCAAGTTTGATACTGGCCAATGATATCGTTTACACGCCCAAAGGGATGCCAATAGACGAAATACATTTGCTAAGCAATGACAACGGTGGCCAGTACCTAGAGAACGTGGGCCTTGTAAATGGCGGTACTACCCAACAAGGAGGTACCCTTACTTATCTGCCACAGGTTGGCAATGGGGTTTACCGCTACGTGCCGCCGGTCAATTTCACAGGAATAGACAAGTTCGAATATCGGGCTATGCCCCCCAGTTCGAATACCTATGAATATGCTACCTGTTATATCGTGGTGAACGACCAGAACCCGGTAAGGCCGGTCTATCAAATAACCTCGCCCAAGAACACCCCCTTGGTCTTGGGCGACCATTTGCCGTTCGATGGCTATTCCTTCGAGTCCATCAGTACCCCGGCCAAAGGCGAGATTGATTTCTTCCCCGGTCAGCAGACCTATACCAGCCAGCATGGCCAGTCTTTTTCTGGCAAAAACATGTTGGTCTATGACCCAGACCCCAATGCGCTGGGCTACGACGAGTTCGAGTTTGAGTATTGTGCTGATGGTATCCCCGGCGGTTGCCAATTGGTGAAAGTGGAACTGACCTTGGTAAATATTTCCAACCCGCAGTCCCCGACACTTTGTGCAGGCCGGGAATGCGTTTGGGCGGGCGATACCAACCTGGACGGTGCCGTGAACGTGGTGGACGTACTCCCCATCGGCCTCTGCATGGGCGATGTGGGCCTCAGCCGTGCCAATGGTTCCAGTGCTTGGTATGGTCAGACCGCCCTCAACTGGAACAGTTTCATGGCCGATGGCCTTGGCTATGATGTGAAGTATTTGGATGCCGATGGCAACGGCATCGTGAGCGCCGACGACACGACGGCCATTGGCCTGAACTACGGCAATTACCACAACCTGACGCCCGGCCCGATTGCGGCTTTCGAACCGCTGCCGTTCTATATCCAGGAGCCAAATTTCCCACAGAACCCGGAGATTGGCGATGTTTTCTATGCGCCCATCGGCTTGGGCACGCAGAATATCCCCGCCGTGAACGCCTACGGCCTGGCCTTTGAACTGCTCTACGACCCAGCCATTTTTGAGGTGAATATCCTGTTCCAGGACAATTCATGGATGGACTATAATTCCCCAACCCTGTCCATGTCGCACAAACCCGTGCCGGGCAAGATAGATGCGGCTTATACCCGCACCAGCGGCTTGGCCGCCAGCGGTTTTGGGAATATCGGGGTAGCGGAGTTTATCGTGATTGAAGATATTCAAGGTAACCGCCCTACCAAGCTTTCCACCCAAGTCCAACTCAACGGCCTCGGCTATATGAGCGGCACCGGTCAGGTAGCGGGCTTGCAGGGCACCGGCTTCGAGGTGAAGCTAGGCGGCGACCAAGAAACACAAGTAGCCACGGAGGAGCAGCTTATCGTTTTCCCCAATCCAGCCAGCCAAGCCGTTACGCTGCACTTGAATGGCAGCAACAACCAAATGGAGCGGGTGATGGTGTATGGCCTTACAGGCAGCTTGGTCTATGATTCCGGCAAGATGACCTCCAAGCGCATGATGGTGGATGTATCGGACTTTGCACCGGGCATCTATACCGTGCGGGTATTGGCCAATGGGGCGATGCTGACGAAGAAAATTGAAGTGATACGATAAGGAGTGGGCAGGATTACTAAACTTCAAAAGTTTAGTAATCCTTTTCCCAACCAAACCCCAATAACAGAAGAGTATTCATATTCGTGGAATTTTATCATTGCTAGTGAGTCGCACCCAAGAAGTGCGACTTTTTTTTTGCCCACCCCTCAGCGAGTAATCAAGCTATCACCTCCACTTGGCATCGCACGGCCCTTTTTGTCATCGTAAAGCGAACCGTCCACGTAACGGCGTACGCCCCTTTTGTCATCGTGAAGCGACCTGTCCACGTAACGAGGGAAAACGGCACTTCCCTCACGGCGAGGACGGGTCTTTTCAAGATGACAAAGGTGACGGGGAACTTTCACAGTTGGCGACAGCCCCTGCCCCCGATTGGCATCGCACGGCCCTTTTTGTCATCGTAAAGCGAACCGTCCACGTAACGGCGTACGCCCCTTTTGTCATCGTGAAGCGACCTGTCCACGTAACGAGGGAAAACGGCACTTCCCTCACGGC
>JALHQW010000105.1:20793-21744 GCA_022841745.1 Saprospiraceae bacterium
CATCGCACGGCCCTTTTTGTCATCGTAAAGCGAACCGTCCACGTAACGGCGTACGCCCCTTTTGTCATCGTGAAGCGACCTGTCCACGTAACGAGGGAAAACGGCACTTCCCTCACGGCTTGGACGGGTCTTTTCAAGATGACAAAAGCGACGGGGAACTTTCACAGTTGGCGACAGCCCCTGCCCCCGATTGGCATCGCACGGCCCTTTTTGTCATCGTGAAGCGACCTGCCCACGTAACGAGGGAAAACGGCACTTCCCTCACGGCTTGGACAGGTCTTTTCAAGATGACAAAAGCGACGGGGAACTTTCACAGTTGGCGACAGTCACTGCCCCCGATTGGCATCGCACGGCCCTTTTTGTCATCGTGAAGCGACCTGCCCACGTAACGAAGGCAAACGTTACTTCCCTCACGGCGTGGACGGGTCTTATCAAGATGACAAAAGCGACGGGGAACTTTAACAGTTGGCGACAGCCCCTGCCCCCGATTGGCATCGCACGGCCCTTTTTGTCATCGTGAAGCGACCTGCCCACGTAACGAAGGCAAACGGCACTTCCCTCACGGCAAGGACGGGTCTTTTCAAGATGACAAAAGCGACGTGCGTGGGGAAGTGGATGAAGTGGCAGCATTTATTGCCGTCTTTGTCGTCCTCACGATGGCAAAAGCGGTATGGGCAAACCCAAGGGCATGAAAAACTATGTCACAACCATGACAAAAGAAAGAACCCTCAAGAGAACAACGGATGTTTGGCTGGCGTTAGTTAAAGTGGATGCAAAGGTCATCCCAAGTACTGAGGAGCAGAAAAAGACAATCCGCAATCTAATTTTGTAGTTAAGGAACAGATTTTAAATAAAGTAACAAATTGATTTTCTTTGCCGGAAACAAAAACGGCATGACAAAATATAATCAGGAGACGGAGACTTTGATGTTGGCTCACTATGCTCGGTTAC
>JALHQW010000106.1 GCA_022841745.1 Saprospiraceae bacterium
AAATGACCCCGCTGAAGCCGACTCAACTCAAATTGCTATTGTTGTTAGGGCTTTCGGAAGTGACTTACAACAGTATAAGTCAATTCTGGAAACCCGATTCAAAATAGTCGAAATGTCAGGTACTATTTGGCAAAAAAGTCAATGCCAGAAACGTGAGCAATAGCCTTGCTATTCTTGAAGTCTGAACTTGGCGAGTAAATTCTATTGCATAAAGTTGGGTTGGTTAAAGAGAACGATTTTCTATGAAACGGGACTGACTATGTTTTATTTTACATCGCAAGTAAAAAATACCTTCGGTGTTTCACAATGACCTTTGTCATTGAGTGTGCGATTTCAGCTTAACTTTGTGCCTGTTTCAACCAATTGTGTATTATGGTAAAAATTGGCGACGTTCAAATAGCCGACTTTCCGCTGCTGCTTGCACCCATGGAAGATGTAAGTGACCCGCCATTCAGACGACTTTGCAAGGAGTTTGGTGCCGACATGATGTACACAGAGTTCATCAGTGCTGATGGGCTGGTGCACGATGCAGACAAGAGTTTCAAGAAATTGGAAGTATTCGACTATGAGCGACCGATCGGCATACAATACTTTGGAGGCCAGTTGGAAAGCATGATCAAGGCAGCAGGCATTGTCGAGGCGGCAAACCCGGATGTGATTGACATCAATTATGGATGCCCAGTAGCCAAGGTTGCGTGCAAGATGGCAGGCGCAGGCTTATTGCAAGATATTGACAAAATGGTTGCCCTTACCGCAGCAGTTGTCAAGAGTACCTCAAAACCAGTAACCGTAAAAACGAGGCTTGGCTGGGATGAGCGAAGCATCAATATCGTGGAAGTTGCCGAAAGACTCCAAGACGTTGGCATACAAGCGCTTACCATCCATGGACGAACCCGCAAGCAGATGTACAAAGGCGAGGCAGATTGGTCTTGGATTGCCAAGGTCAAGGAAAACCCGAGAATGTTAATCCCCATTTTTGGCAACGGTGATGTGGATAGCCCAGAAAAAGCCTTGGCCTACCGAAATAAATACGGTGTGGATGGCATCATGATCGGTCGGGCTGCTATCGGCTATCCCTGGGTTTTCAGGGAAATAAAGCATTTCTTTGAAACAGGTGAAATCATGGCTCCTCCAACGACCGAGGAACGGGTTCAAGCGTGTAGGCAACACTTGGCACATTCCATAGAATGGAAGGGCGAAAAATTGGGCATAGTGGAGATGCGGCGCCATTACACCAATTATTTCAGGGGTTTCCATAACATCAAAAACTACCGCAGCCGACTGGTCACAGAGGACGTTCCAGAGCATCTCCATCAGATTTTAGACGAAATTCTTGAAACCTATTCGGAACCAGAATTGGTCTATTAATGGTTTATCCATTTTTTAAAACAAACGCAAATTCCATTGGTATTCAACTTACTACCGCAAGAGCGGGAAATCTTCAACCTTGTTGCCAAGGCCGCAAGAAATTGCAACGTACCTGCCTACGTAGTGGGAGGCTATGTACGGGATCGCCTGCTCGCCCGTCCTACAAAAGACATTGACATAGTTTGTGTCGGGGATGGTATCAAGCTGGCAAATGAAGTTGCATCCTTGTTGTTTCCTCGGCCAAGGGTTGCATTTTATAGTCGTTTTGGTACGGCCATGCTCAGGCACAAAGGTATAGAGATCGAGTTCGTTGGCGCCAGAAAGGAAAGCTATCGTGCCGACAGCCGCAAGCCTGATGTGGAAATTGGCGACCTTGAAGATGACCAGCTTAGAAGGGATTTTACCATCAATGCCCTGGCCATTAGCTTGAACGATGCCGATTTTGGAACCATCGTTGACCCCTTTGGCGGGCTTCAGCACTTGGAGCAAAAAACCATTAAGACCCCAACTGACCCTGGCCGAACTTTCTCTGATGACCCATTGCGCATGATGCGGGCTATCCGTTTTTCAACGCAACTGGGATTTGAGATTGAAGCGGAAACCTTGGCCGCTATTGCAAAATACAGGAGTCGGATTCAGATTGTTTCGCAAGAGAGAATTACTACTGAGTTGGAAAAAATCCTTGCAACATCGCTTCCATCCGTCGGGTTCAAACTGCTTTTTAAAACAGGACTACTTGAAATCATTTTCCCTGAAATGGCAGCCTTGCATGGGGTGGATGTTAGGGATGGAATTGGTCACAAGGATAATTTCTACCATACCCTACAAGTGGTGGACAACCTCTGCAAGAAGTCCAACGATATCTGGCTTAGGTGGGCAGCTGTCTTGCATGATATTGCAAAGCCACCGACTAAACGCTTCAACAAGGAAGAAGGCTGGACTTTTCATGGGCACGAAACACTTGGTGCGGCAATGGTTCCTCGGATTTTTAAAAAACTCCGCCTCCCCACCAATGAGAAAATGAAGTTTGTACAAAAAATGGTGCAGTTGCATTTGAGGCCAATTGCCTTGACAAAAGAGGAGATTACAGACAGTGCGGTTCGTCGCCTGATTTTTGATGCAGGTAATGAAATTGATGATTTGATGCTGTTGGTGGAGGCGGACATCACCTCGAAAAATGACGCCAAGGTCAAGCGATACCTAGAAAACTACGAGCACCTAAGGCAGCGCATTGAGATAATCGAAGAGCGTGATAGGCTAAGAAATTGGCAACCTCCCGTGAGTGGCCTGGACATCATGAACACCTTTCAGATTCCACCTGGAAAGGAGGTCGGCCTCATCAAAAACCATATCAGGGAAGCTATTTTGGATGGAATCGTTAAAAACAATTTTGAGGAAGCCTATCAATTGATGCTTGAAAAAGGCAAAGAAATAGGGCTTACCCCTGTGCGTTTGCTCACAGAGAGCACGGTTGAGGCTGAACTTTGATTTCCAGAACCACCTAAGAATTGCCAGCATGATAAGAAGAAAAGAAATTTATCTTTCCCCTTCTGCCACCTAATCAACATTATTCAAATAGTAGCAATGAAAAAGCGGATTGTGGTACTGACTGGCGCTGGCATGAGCGCTGAGAGTGGTATTTCCACCTTTAGGGATGCCAATGGCCTTTGGGAAAACCACGACATTATGGAGGTAGCTACCCCAGAAGGGTTTCGGAAAAATCCAAGCCTCGTGCTTGAGTTTTATAACCAACGGCGGCGGCAACTGCTCGAAGTAAAGCCCAATGCTGGGCATTTGGCCCTGGTTGATTTGGAAGCTGCATTTGAGGTAAACATCGTCACCCAAAACGTGGATGATTTGCATGAAAGAGCAGGAAGCAATAACGTTTTGCACTTGCACGGTGAATTGCGGAAGGCCCGGAGCACTACCCATCCAAACCTCGTTTATGCAAGGGACAATGACATCAAGCTTGGTGATACCTGCGAAAAAGGCGGTCAACTCAGGCCCCATATTGTTTGGTTTGGTGAAATGGTGCCGATGCTTGAACCTGCTGCTGAACTTGTTTCAATTGCGGATTTTGTTGTCATAATTGGCACATCCATGCAGGTTTATCCTGCTGCGGGTTTGGTGGGCTATGCCCTGCCGGGCGCGCCTATCTACTATATTGACCCAAATCCCGCCATCAACTATGAGTTGAGCAAGATGAAAAACCTGAAAGTGCTTCCTGAGATGGCTACCACCGGGGTTAGAAAAGTTGTTGACGATTTGCTTGCTTTGGCTAGAATTTAATGGTCATTCGAAATCATAGTAGAGCAGGTATTTCTTCCGGATTTCCTTGAATTGTTTTATTCCAGTTTCCCATCCAGCCCTAATTTCTTTTTCGGTTTTACCAGCGATGATTTGTTGCTTCAATTCATTTGAACCAGCAAGCGCATCGAAATGGGCTGTTTTTAAGAAAAAACCGTCTTTATCTGGGTAATTCCGATAGAACTCCATCAAATATTGAAGGTCAATCCTTCTTTGGGCGAAAAGGCTGTCAACAGAAAGACCGCTAAGGTCGAACCCCCTGCATTCCTTTCCTTTTTGTGGTGGGTCCACAGCGCCTTCCATTGGTTTGGGCGTAAACTTGAACTCACCGTTTGTGGCCTTAGGTGCTCCTATCACCTGAAATTGCTTGTCGGTTCCCCTACCTATGCTTACCACCGTGCCTTCAAAAAAGCAAAGAGAAGGGTATAAAAGTATGGCCCTCAAATTTGGCAAGTTGGGACTGGGCTTAACCAGTACCTCGTACCTGGTATTATGGTCATAGTTCTGGCAAGGTATCACCTCCAATTGACTTTTGATGCCGTTTGAAAGCCAGCCTTCGCCGTTCACCATGCGGGCGTATTCACCGATGGTCATGCCATATACGACAGGGACTTCATGCAACCCTACGAAAGAAGCAAATTCATTTTTCAAAACCGGGCCGTCCACAAAATGACCATTGGGGTTTGGCCTATCCAGCACCAATACGGGGATGGATTGCTCAGCACATGCTTCCATCACGTAGCTCAACGTAGAAATAAAGGTGTAGAAACGGGCGCCTACATCTTGAATATCAAAAACCACCAATTCAACACCTTCCAAATGGGCCGGGCTTGGCTTTTTATTCTTACCATACAAGGAAATGATAGGGAGGCCAGTCTTTTGGTCCTTGCCATCTTTTATTTGTTCGCCATCACTTGCAGTCCCCCTGAACCCATGTTCGGGTGCGAAGATTTTGACAAGGTTGACACCGGATTTGATCAAACTGTCCACCAAATGGGTGCCACCTATCATAGAAGTATGGTTGACGACAGCGGCTATTTTTTTTCCCTTCAAAATGGGCAGGTACTCCCCCACCCTTTCTGCACCAGGTTTTGGTCGTTCTCCGATGACTTGGGGAGCTTCTTTTGTCTGTGGCAGTGAGTTGGGGTCGCTACCCGCTTTTTGGCTGCAAGCCAAGAACATGAAAAAAAGCAAGCAATGAATTACAACAAATGTTTTTAACTTTACCATCATTTTGTTTCATTTTAGCCTGTTTCAAAAAGGAGCTAAATCCAGTTTGAAACTTGCCATTGACCTTCGTTTTATTTAGCCTTAGGCATGGAGAACAAGTATGCCATCGTGGATATTGAGACAACGGGCGGCAGGGCCGCACGGGACAAGATTACGGAAATTGCCATTGTCGTACACAATGGAACGGAGGTTTTGGAAACTTTCGAAACCTTGGTCAACCCAGAAGTTCCGATTCCCTATGGCATTACCGATTTGACGGGCATCACAAACGACATGGTCAGGCAAGCCCCCCGATTTTTTGAAGTCGCCAAAAAAATCGTTGAACTCACCGAAGGTGCCATTTTCGTAGCACATAATGTAAGGTTCGATTACAGTTTTATACAAGAGGAATTTCGTCGGTTGGGCTATACCTACACCCGCAGGCAGTTGTGTACCGTGCGTTTAGCCAGGAAGGTATTCCCTGGGTACAAGTCCTACAGCCTTGGGAACTTGATATTGGCGATGGGGCTCACAGCAGGGGATCGGCACAGGGCAATGGGTGACACTATTGCTACTGTTGACCTCTTTGAACGGATTCTGGCCCAGCCAGGCCTTGCAGCAAAGGAGGTCAGGAGCATGGTCAACTTAGGCGTTAGAGAATCGAAATTGCCCAAAAACTTCAGCCTTGAAAAATTGCATTCCTTGCCTGAAGCATGTGGTGTCTATTATTTCCACGATGAAAATGGCGATGTGGTCTATGTCGGCAAAAGCTTGAATATCAAAAAACGGATAGCCGAGCATTTTGCCAACCAAACCGAAAAAGCTGCCAAATTGCAATCGCAAGTGGACGATGTGACCTGGGAGTTGACCGGCAGCGAGTTGGTGGCACTGCTAAAGGAATCCCATGAAATAAAATCAATGCGGCCTCCCATCAATCGGGCACAAAAAATCAGGGAATATCCTTTTGTCATTCATACCTATGAGAACCAAGGCGGGTATATCTGTTTTGATGTGGCCAAACCAACAGCTAAGATCCGCAAACAGCTTCAAATCATTTCTTCGTATCCAGACCTTGCCCATGCAAAAGGCTGGATGAAAGCGGCACAAAAAAGGTTCAGCCTTTGCCTGCGACATTGCAACCTCGATGACCGGAATGGCCCTTGTTTCGATTACCATATCAAGCAATGCTTTGGGGCATGTATAGGTGAAGAACTTGCTGAGGACTATAACTTGCGCGCCCAGCAGGCCCTGCTCACCTTGGACGAAAGTTTTTTGGAGCAGGACTTTTTTATCATGGACAAAGGCCGTTCGGCTGATGAGCAAGCAATTGTGCTAGTTGAAGGCGGCGAATACATGGGGTATGGCTATGCAAATCTTGAGGAGATAACAGCCAATGATCTTGAAAGTTTGAAAGAATGCATTCAACCCTTAGAGTCGAACCCTGAGGTAAAACGAATCATTAGGCGGTTCCTTGCCAATGGTAGCAAGGTTAAAGTTGTCAAATTTTAGGTAGAAAGACTGCTTACCTGCACATCCAAAAATAAAAAAGGCTTGGGGTCATATATGCCCCTCAAGCCTTATCCGAAAGTTATTTAGTGCTTAAAGTGTCTTGCCCAATTTCTGGAGCAGCAGATAATAGAATACAGCACGAAGCCTTTGGTTCGATTTGTACTCATCGCAAACGCTCTTGATGGCAGCATCCATAGCAGCGTTATCGGTCATGCCGAGTTTTTTGCTAAGGAAATTGGCCTTAACCCTGTCCAACTCTTTTTGGTCAGAGCAAGATACCATAGAAGCGTCTCTCAAGTAAATGGATGGGCCGAGGCTCTTGGCAGCTTTGTTAAGTAGGTCGCCATCAATGGCGCTTTTACCAGCAGACTTAAGAGCGTCTGTGTACTTAGCCATCATTTCATCAAATTTGCTCATAGAAATAATATTTTGGTGAAAAAAATTGGTTTCGGGGCGAAGGTAACAACAAATTTATTCCGAGACAGGAATTGCTTTAAAATAAAGGATATTATTTTGATTCAACCAAAACAAACCCGCTCATAATGGAATATTGTTTGGGATTGACGAATGATTGAATGTGACGAAATGCAGATAATGGTATATGAACAGCTTTAAGGCTATTTTTTACCATCCCCTTTTACCAGCGTCTTAATCATCATCCCCTTACTAACCTTGTCCTTCAACTCCATCCCGTTCAATATGGCCAATTCCTCCATTTTGTTGGAAGGCTGATTGTTCGCCTTAAGAGCATCCGACAAGGTACCATCTTTGGGCACTGTTACGATTTTTAGCTTATCG
Organism: Saprospiraceae bacterium; assembly: GCA_022841745.1. Taxonomy (GTDB): domain Bacteria; phylum Bacteroidota; class Bacteroidia; order Chitinophagales; family Saprospiraceae; genus UBA6168. Next base: position 7,192 of record JALHQW010000106.1, read on the forward strand.
GCAAAAACATTGATTTTGGCCTGATCGTTCAATGCCTTGAAGCCTTTGAAGCAAGTCTCGAACTTGCCTTCATAAGTTTTAAAATTTACCGTCTCACTCAATCCGGCGAATTTATAAATCAAACCATTGTACTCAATCAAGTACATAAGCAACCGCACTTGTTTGTTGAGGTCGGCCACCATTGCTATGGCATCGTTGCCGTTCACCTTGATATTCTGGCTGTCAATGACCTTAAGACTATCCGCAGAAATGGCTGCTTGTTTTGCCTGGGCCAGGCTTTTGCCCTCAGCAATGGTAAGTATGATGGCGGCTTTACCGTCCTTAGGGGCAATCTGCACTTGCGAAGAGGAATTGACAGTTTGCCAGCTGGCTGGGGTTGGGAATTGAAACTTTAATTGTGGATGGTAAAAAACATTCGCTTCGACGTAGCCCGCTTGGGGGTCTTCGCCATAGGTAAGGCCATCTATCATCCTCAAATATTTCTCCCGGTTTACGTTCAAGTTCGATTTACCAGCCTTGGCCTGTTCTTTAGCCGCCAATTGGTGAACCCTGTTGAAGCGGTCGCCCGGATCAGGGTGCGTGCTGAGGAAATCCGGGATACTCACGTTTTCTTTCTGCTGAATCCGCTGGATTGTCTTAAAGAAATTGGCCATTTCGTGGGCATCGTAACCAATTTTGGTGCTGTATTCCACGCCCAATTTGTCAGATTCGCTTTCGTGGTTCCTGCCAAACTTGAGGAACACCAAGCCAAGGCCAGTCTGTGCCAAATCTGAGTAATTCAGAAACTTCTCCGAGGCAATCATTGCACCGATAAAACCTACCTGCGCAAGAATTTGCTGGCTTTGTTGTTGGGCAGAATGCCGTGCGGTAATATGCCCGATTTCATGGCCAAGTACGCCCGCAAATTCTGCCTCGTTGTTGAAATGGGCCATAATCCCACGGGTAAAATAGACATATCCACCAGGAACTGCGAATGCATTCACCACTGGCGAGTCCAATATCCTGAATTGGTAGTCAATTTGTGGGCGATGGCTGAGGGCACCCATCTTCTTGCCGTAGTTGTTGATGAAGTCTTGAAGTTCCTTGTTTTCGTATAAACCAAACTCCTTGATGATTTGAGGATCGTAGGCAATACCCATTGCCTTTTCCCTTTGTTCGGAAACCAACATTAACTGGCGTTTACCTGTCACGGGGTTCCGGGCACAAGAAAAAATAAACAAGCCTAAGAGCAAGAAGTAAAAAGCTGTAAAACGGTGACGGAAGGATTGGTTTGTCATTTGCGATTGTTTTTATTTAGATGAAAAACGGTTTCAAAGGTCACATGTTCAAGGCACTGCAATGCAACAAAAGTAAAGTCTTGTTAAGAATGTGGGGCAATGATTTTTATAAGCCTATAAATCCATTGCAAAAAGCATTAGCTCCTCGCCATCAGGTGGTACAGCGATTTTCCCTTTAAAACGCATCCCAAGTTTTTCCAGTAGCTTGATGGATGGCAAATTGGACTCCAAAACAATCGCCGCCAGTTTTTTCAATTTCAACCGACGCATGGCATAACCTTTCACAGCTTGTGCTGCCTCAATGGCGAACCCTTGTCCGTAAAATGCTGGCAGTAGTGCGTAGCCAATGTCAACATCCTCCATGAAATCCCGTTTGATAAGGCCACAAATGCCAATATTCGTTTTATCTCGTTTTGAATGCAGCACATAAAAACTGAACCCCTTGGTACGGCAAATCAAGAATATTTTATAAATAAGGTACTTCCTCGCATCTTCAACGGTCCGAACTTGGCGGTCGCCTATATTCTTCAACCAACCGGGTGAGTTGAGCAGGGCAAATAAAAATGGTGCATCGTCGGTAGTGATTTCCTTCAAAAGCAACCGCTCCGTCTCCATGATCACGCTGCCCAAGGGTGGGCGGCACAAGGCAAACAAGCTGTATTTTCCCCCCTCCCCTGTCTTTACGAAGCCTTTTTTTTCAAGCAACCTTATGGAGGCAATATTTTCGTGATGTGCTCCTGCTTCTAATACTTCGATTCCCATTTTATGGAACCCTACGGAAATGACCTCATCCAATGCCTCCGAAGCAATTCCCTGGCCCCAATAATCTGGATGCAACGTGAATCCAACCTCACCAACCGACTGTTCCCAATCAATATTCCAAATACAAATAGTGCCTATTAGCGTGTCGTGACCTTGCAAGCAGATAGACCAAAACACGGACTCGCCATTCTCCACCAAGTTTTGAATCTTGAGAATGAAAAGAACGGCCTCATCCAAATCCAATGCTTTGGTGATGTCAGTAAACTGGATAATCCGGTTGTCAGAACGCTGAACGAGGATTTCTGGCGCATCTGATTCCAAAATGGGACGAAGCAACAACCGCTCCGTAGTCAAAGTGGGTAAGGGTGAAAGTTCGGGTTTCATTCAATTCAATTTCACTGACAAAGCTAAATATCCTGTGACCAAAATTTATCAACGATTTCTGGCCAATGAATCAGGCAAAAATTGTTCAGTTTGCATTTTTTGAAATTATCCCTACCTTACGCCCTTCAATTCCAATCTTTAGTCCAAAGCATGAAGCGTAACACAAAATTAATGATAGGTTTGGTGGCGGCTATTTTGGCTTCTATTCTGCTGTTGCCCGGTTTTTTGAAAAATTCAGACCAGTCCGACCTACCGGATGTGGTTGATTACAATTTCCATATCAAGCCCATTATCTCCGACCGCTGCTTCAAATGCCATGGGCCTGACAAAGCAAAACAGGAGTCAGAACTTGGCCTGCACAACGAAGCTGGGTTATTCAAGGCATTAAAAGACGACCCGAATGGCCACGTAATAGTACCCGGCCAACCCGGAAAAAGTGAACTATACCGACGCATCATGACCTCCGATACAGCCGATATGATGCCCCCACCAGAGAGTAACTTAAGTTTGACAGATTATGAAAAAGCGTTGATAAAAAAATGGATTGAACAAGGGGCAAAATACAAACAGCATTGGGCATTTATTCCACCCGTAAAACCTGATTTACCTAACGTCAAGAACAAATCGTGGGTCAAAAATGAAATTGATTATTTCGTCCTTCACCGCCTTAAAAACGAAGGGCTTAAACCCAACGAAGAAGCCGATAAGGAACGCCTCCTACGCCGTGCCAGCTACGACCTGACCGGGCTACCGCCCTCCCCTGCCCTCCTAGACCGTTTTTTGGCCGACCAGTCGTCGGATGCTTTTGAAAAAATGGTGGACACCCTAATGGCCTTGCCAAGCTATGGCGAGCACCAGACCGCACACTGGCTCGACTTGGCCCGATACGCCGACTCCCACGGTTACCAAGATGACAGCTATCGCTCCCAATGGCCTTGGCGGGACTGGGTCATACACGCCTTCAACCAGAACATGCCTTACAACCAATTCGTGACCTGGCAACTGGCTGGCGACCTATTGCCGGAGGCATCCAAGGAGCAGATTTTGGCAACTGGCTTTTGCCGCAACCATAAAATCACTCAAGAAGGAGGGGTCATCGAAGACGAGTACCGCACAGAGTACATAGCCGACAAAGCAAACCTTTTTGGTTCGGCTTTCCTCGGCCTGACTTTTGAATGTGCCAAATGCCATGACCATAAATACGACCCCATCCCGCAAGCCGAATATTTCGGGGTTTATGCTTTTTTCAACCAGAATACAGAAAAAGGTTTTTACAATGACGTCAGCAACCTGAGCATTGCCGAGCAGCCCACCTTGGTACCTACGAAAGCGGAACTGGACGGCATTCTCAGCTTTATCAACGATTCGGAAGCGGACACGGTGGTGAGCATGATCATGCAGGAATCGGATTCACTCCGCAAAACATTCACACTAATACGAGGACAGTACGACAAGCCCGACAAAGAGGTTGGATTCGCCACCCCTAAAGCGGTGCTGCCATTTCCTGAAGGCTCACCCAAAAACCGGTTGGGGCTTTCCAATTGGCTTTTCGATGAAAAAAACCCGCTTACTGCAAGGGTGACCGTGAACCGCATCTGGCAGCAGTTTTTTGGTTCGGGCATTGTCAAATCCGTCGAGAATTTTGGCAGCCAGGGCGAGTTGCCTTCCCACCCTGAGTTGCTGGATTGGTTGGCCGTTGACTTTAGGGAAAGTGGTTGGGATATAAAGCATTTGATAAAAAAAATAGTCACTTCTGCTGCCTATCGCCAATCAGCCGAGTCGAGCGAAAAAAAACAGGAACTCGACCCAGAAAACCGCTTCGTGAGCCGTGGCCCTCGATTCCGAATGACACCTGAAATGCTTCGTGACACTTGGCTTGCAACAAGTGGCCTTTTGAACCCTGCCATCGGTGGGCCGCCAGTTAAGCCTTACCAGCCAGCAGGGCTTTGGGAAGAAATGAATGCAGGCGATGGGCGTGGCACCTTGACCAAGTATGTGCAGGACAAGGAAGGCAAGCTCTACCGACGAACCATGTACACCATCTTTAAAAGAACACTACCCCACCCTTTTCTCACCACTTTCGATGCAAGTTACCGTGACGTCTGCTCCGTCAAGCGGCAACGAACCAATACACCATTGCAAGCACTCAATTTGATGAACGACCCCTTGATGCTGGAGGCCAGTCGAACCATTGCGCAGCAATTTTTGAAACAAAATAGCCTTTCGTTGCCGCAAAGATTGGAGGCTGCCTTCCGAAAAGCAGCAGCCCGAAAACCGACTAAAGAAGAACTGCAAGTGCTGGAAAAGCATTTTGCGGAGCGACAGACACAGCTCTCCAAATCACCTGAAATTGCCAAGCAATTGCTGAAAATAGGAGAAAGCCCAATTGATGAAAAGATTGACCCGATAGCTTCAGCTGCATTGATGGAAGCTATCGCCTTGGTTTACAACATGGACGATGTTATTTGCAATTGATGAAGCTAAATTGTACTCCCTCTCACATCTCTCACATCTCTCACATCTCTCACATCTCTCACATCTCTCACATCTCTCACATCTCTCACGCTCTCACTTCTATTAACTACACACTTAAATTTTTTAAAGCATGAAAAAAGTAAAGCACATTTTGGAAGAAAAAGGCAGGATGATTTTCACCGTCCACCCTGCTATGCGGGTCTATGATGCTATCAGGGTCATGGGCGAAAACAATGTCGGCTCTGTGTTGGTGATGGAAGGCGACCAACTACTTGGCATTTTGACGGAAAGGGACTATGCCAGAAAAGTGGTACTGCAAGGGAAATTCAGTGCCGATACCTACGTGCAGGAAATCATGACGCCCCACCCTGGCCTTCATGTTGTCTCGCCAAGTGAACCCATCGAAGGTTGCATGAAATTGATGACCGAACAAAAGGTTCGTCACTTGCCAGTACTGGAAAACGGACAGTTGCAAGGCATTATTTCCATTGGCGACGTGGTGTCCATGTACATCCAACAGCAAAAGGAGATAATTGAGGACATGACACGGTATATCTATAGGTGACTCGTGATTGGTGATTCGTGACCCGTCGCCAGGGCACTGACCGAATCACGAGTTACGAATCACGAATCACCAATCACCAGTTTCGAATAACGAATTACGCAACCATGCAAAACCCACTTCTCGAATCTAAGCTAAACATCAACCGCCGAACCTTCTTGTCGAGGATGAGCACGGGGATTGGCTCCGTGGCTTTGGGGTCGTTGATGATGCCCTCACTTTTTTCTTGTAACCGTGGTAGCACCGAGGAGGATATTTTGGCTGGAGTTCCCCATTTTGCCCCAAAGGCGAAACGGGTGATTTACCTTTTCCAGAGTGGGGCGCCCTCGCAGTTGGAGTCGTTTGACTACAAGCCTTTGCTCCGCAAAATGCATGGCCAAGACCTACCTGCCAGCATTCGAATGGGACAGCGATTGACCACGATGACCAGTGGGCAAACTGGGTTTCCGCTTGTCGGTTCTGCGGTGGACTTTAAGCAGTATGGCCAACACGGCGCTTGGCTCAGCGATTTCTTCAAATTCACAGGAGGGATAGCTGACGACATATGTATCGTGAAAAGTGTGTTCACGGAAGCCATCAACCACGACCCTGCCATCACTTTTTTCCAGACGGGGCACCAACAAGGCGGGCGGCCCAGCATGGGTGCTTGGCTGAGCTATGGCCTCGGCAGCGAGAACGAAAACTTGCCTGCCTTCGTGGTGCTGACAAGCCGGGGCGGTGGTAATTCACAAGGACTTTATGCCCATCTTTGGTCGGCGGGCTTTTTGGACTCAGCCCATCAAGGTGTATTGATGCGGGGCGGCAAAGACCCCGTACTCTACTTGAACGACCCGCATGGCATGGAAAAAGCCGACCGCCGTCGCTTCCTCGACCATTTGGCAGAACTGAACCAGCAGACCTACGACGAGTTCTCGGACCCGGAAGTCCTTAGCCGCATCAAGCAATATGAAATGGCCTACCGCATGCAAACCTCCGTGCCGGAAGTTATGGACATCAATGGTGAGCCTGACCATATCCTCAAAATGTACGGCCCCGACGTGGTGACCCCCGGCAGCTATGCAGCAAATTGCCTATTGGCCAGGAAATTGGCGGAAAAAGGCGTCCGTTTTATCCAGCTTTACCACCAAGGCTGGGACCAGCACGGTAATCTCGTAGAAGAGATGGGTGCCCAAGCCAAGCAAGTTGACCAACCCTCTGCCGCCCTCATCATGGACTTGAAGCAACGTGGCTTGTTGGAGGATACCCTCGTGATTTTTGGCGGGGAATTCGGTAGGACCAACTATTGCCAAGGCCCCTTGGATGCCAAGCTCTATGGTCGTGACCACCACCCTCGTTGCTTTTCCATTTGGATGGCTGGCGGCGGCATAAAGCCGGGCTTGGTCTTTGGCGAAACGGACGAATTCGGCTACAATATCACCCAAGACCCCGTCCATATTCACGACCTGCATGCAACCATTCTGCACCAATTGGGCCTTGACCACACCAAATTGACCTACAAGCATCAGGGGCGGAGGTACCGTTTGACGGATGTTTCGGGGGAGATAGTTAAGGGGGTGTTGGCGTGATTCGTGATTCGTAATTCGGCCAGAACAGCTACCCTCGAATCACGAATCACGATTCACCAATCACGAATCACCATCAATGCTTTGACACAACTCCACTAGCACACCATTCGCTGACTTGGGGTGAATGAAACAGACGAGTTTATTGTCTGCACCTCGTTTGGGTACTTTGTTCAAGAGTACAAATCCCTCACCTTCAAGCCGCTGCATTTCAGCTTCAATGTCCTCTACTTCAAAGGCGATATGGTGGATGCCCTCGCCCCGCTTTTCGAGGTACTTGGCAATGGCACTTTCCTCCGAGGTGGCTACGAGCAGCTCAATCTTCGCCTCGCCCGTTTTGAAAAAAGAGGTCAGCACGTTTTCGGATTCCACTTCTTCTTGTTTATAGGGGCCTACTCCAAGTAGCTTTTCATACAGCGAATTGGCAGCAGCTAAATCTTTTACAGCGATACCGATATGTTCGACTTGCTTTAGCATAGAAAAAATTTTGTGGACGAAATACGGTTGAAAAGCAATTGCCATGTGGCTTGTCCCTGCAACAATTTTGACGGCAAGATAGCAAGTCGTTCGTAAACCCAATTTCTGCTTTTGACACCGAACCCTCGAACTTGGCATTTTCATTGCAAAGGGGCAATCGTTCTTCTTAATATTTTAGGCAACTTACTTCCGGGTTTAGGCTTCAATGGAGTTGTCACGAGTTTTTGGGAAAAAACAAACGCCCGACTTGCGGGCGTTCATTTTGGTTGCATTCGGTTCGTGGGCAGGAATTCGTGACAACTCCTATTCTGTGTACGCTTCTACATAAAAAATAAAAATGCGGGTTGCAAGCCGATGCTTGCAACCCGTAGCATTTAAGATTTAATTCGGTTCTTCTCATCCTCCAACCCCGTCTTGCGGTCCCTCGCAGTTTTTACTTGCTCGTTTCCGAAGTTATAAGATAGGTTCACCCTGAACCTGCGGCTATCGCCACGACCATTGACGGTCATGTAGAGGGCACCGAAATTGCTCTCTCCGGTCCATTTCTGTGAATAGAAAATATCGTTCACCGATACTTTCAGGTTCATCTTGCCTTTCATGAAACGCTTCTGCAAGCCAGCGTCCACGCCCCACATGTCCTCCATTTTGAAGGTACCGCCCCAAACGGAAGGTGAGTTGTACCAGCCCGAAACCTCCATATTGATGCCAAGCGGCAAGGTGAAAGTATGCTGTGCATAGCCGTTGAAGGCATAGATGGTCACATCCACGATTTTTCCATCGCCAAAATCGGCCTGGTTGTGTGTGCGGTAGCCGCTGAGGTTCATGTAGGCATTCCACCATTTTGCAATCGGAATTGGTGAGCCGATGTTCAGGCTGGTGTTGTTCTGTTCCGCAAGGTTGCGCCAAGTGATGAAGGCCGCATTGCTGTTCGTTGCATCAATATCAACAATGCGCTCAATCATATCGGTGGTGCGGCTGTAGCTGAGCGAGGTCGTCATCATCTGCTTGAAAGTATGGCTTACCTGGATATTGTTCGAATACTGCGGCTTCAAGAATGGGTTTCCCTTCTGGAATGTCAACTCGTCCAAACGGTACTCGAACGGGTTCAGGTCTTGGTACGAAGGCCGGTCGAGGCGGCGGCTGTAGTTCAACTGGAAACTGTGCTTTTCATTCATCGTGTATGTCACACCTGCCGATGGGAACAGGTTGAAATAGTCCCGCTGCACGTTTTGGTCGTTAACGGGTTTCAATGCCTTCAGGTCGCCCTCCGAATTGGTGTACTCGCCACGCAGGCCCGCTTGCAAGCCCAATTTGCCTACCTGCTTGTTGTAGGTGAGGTAGCCAGCACCAACTTTTTCATCGTAGGTAAAGAAATTGGTGCGGTCAACGTCCACTTCGTCCTCGCCTTCGATGACGTTGAAGAAATTGTAATCATTGTCAGTTATGACGTTGGTCAATTTGATGCCAGCACCTAGGTTCCCACCAAGCAGTGGCCGCTCGTGGTCCACCTTGAAAGTGTAGATGTCAATCTTCGTCGGTGCAATGATGCGGTAGTTGCGCTCGCTCAACAACTGGCTGCCCTCCTCGCCCCGGCCAGCGAAATACTGGTTGGGTTGGAACTGGCCGTTTTCATTCTTGAAAAAACCATAGTCGGCATCAATGTTCCAGACCTTGCCCTTGGTATCATCGAAGCGGTAATTGACGTTGAAATTGTAATTGCGGCGCTTGCCAAAATTATTGGTGAACGAAACAAGCGTGCTATCAGGGTCGGTGAAATTCAGAGGGCCAATGCCAGTGCGGATGTTGCTGTCATCATCGTAACTGTTTTCATAACCATTGACCAAAAAACCAATGGTCTGCTTGTCGTTGATGAAAAAATCGCTGCCCAGCTTGAAGTTGTTCGACTCCCAGTTGTTGTCGTTGCGGCCTTTTTGGTCTAGGCTCGCCCCGTTCTGCTCCCGATAAAAGTCCATGATTTCGAGCCACTCGCCATTGCTGTAGGAATAGCTGCCGAAGGTATTCATGGCCTTGTTGCGATAGTTGCCACTGACCGAGGCATCGTATGCTTCCCGCATCCCCACGGCATAGCCAAGGTTCACATTGCCATTGGCACCTAAGCGCTTGTCCTTCTTCATGCGGATGTTGATGATGCCCGCATTGCCCTCGGCATCCCATTTGGCGCTGGGGTTCGTGATGATTTCGATGGTAGCAATGTCCGTGCTCTGGATGGTCTTCAGGTAGGCCGCCAGGTCGTCGGTCGAGAACTGCGTTGGCTTGCCGTCAATATAGACCCGAACGCCACCCTTGCCACTCATGATGATATTGTCGTTGTTGTCAACAACCACGCCCGGCGATTTGCGCAGCAGGTCCATCACATTATTGCCAGCTGCATTGATGCTGCCTTCGACATTAAACACCGTTTTGTCGGGGTGAACCTCCACCAAAGGCTTTTTGGAAACAACCGTAACCTCCTTCAAGTCCACCCCTTTCGAGGCGAGGGTGATGGTCGGCATGGCCATGATTTGGCCAGACGTAAGCTCAAAAACCTGGGAATTGTAATCGGGCAGACCGACGTACGACACATTGAGCCAGAACTTGCCAGCGCCAATGTTCAACAGCTCGAAACTGCCATCTTCGGCGGTGTATTCCGCCTTCACGAGTCCGCTGTCCGCCACGGCGAACAGCATGATGTTGGCAAACGGCAGCGGCTGCGCATCGGCGCCGATGACCTTGCCCGTAATCTTGCCAGTATCCTTACTGGCAAAGGCTGATGTTGCGAAGCAACTCAGCAAAACAAAAAACAAAAATGCAAAACGATTTTTCATAAGTCGGGTGATAAAATGACGCACAACCAACTGACACACAATAGGTTGTCCATCTGAATGGACGTGTGCCAGTCAGTCGTTAAACAGTCGGTGAACAATAAATCTATTTTAACAGGTGATGGGGCAAAGGTGAGGTTACCCCTGTTTCAGGGTACTATTTTTTCGATGAAAGTCAAGGTATTTTGCTACGAGTTACCCAGAAGTGGCCATTTATAGTCTCGGAGAAGGTTCAAAACCTCATCAATATTCTTATGTATGCCAAGGCTTCAAAGATTTCGGTGCGCTGCACATGTTTCCAAACCGACACTACGGAGCAAAGAGGCGTCGGGCCTAATTATAGTGCGAACTAATAGGTTTTGTGCAAATCAACCTTTTATAAACCCTTATCAACCTCATCAACCCTACTCGACATTTGCACAAAACCTATTAGCGTCGAGTATAAACAAGGGTTTTGGTTAGGCAAAAAGCCTATTTCGCCAATTTCAACATCTCCGTCTCCACCTTTTCCTTGTCCTCAATTAGGTCAAAAAAGCCCTGCAAATAGTTTTTCATCATAGCCGCATCTTCTGCACCAATGGCATTGAAATCATTTATCACCTTGTACAATTCTTCCCGCTTCTCCTTGAAGTAGGAAAAAATGGGGAACAGCTCTTCGTATGATTTTGCACCGCCGAGATAGACCCTATCGAGCACAGTTGCCTGGCCCAGGGCTGCATTCGCTCGTGCATAAGGCGCTCGCACCAGTCCAGCATAGTCGAAATCGTAGGGGATCGGCACAATCTTGCCACTTTCGTGCTCCACCAGTTCGATGTTTCTACCCATTAGATAGCTCCAATCCGCATTTCCAATCATGTATTGAAAAACCGAGGTTATTTTTTCCTGGTTGCGGTGCATGGAGTCCAATTCGATGACCTTGTTGGTCAATACCTGGCATTTGTTGCGATGCGCCAAACTCTCCGCATCCTCGATGATGATCCCCAACTGCTTTTTCTTTTTGAAGGAGGTGCCAGTGTTCCGGTAAGTGATTTCCACTAATCTGGTATTAAAACTATAAGGTGTCATCACTTTAAGCAACTGATAGACCAAGTATTCCCGCAGCAGCACGGCCTCCATGGCTGGGTTGTCTTCCTTGCAATGGGTCACCAATTTGAAATCATTGAAAGTTTGAAGTCCGTTGGCCCCCAACGATTCCTTGTCGAACTTCAATTTCAGCGGTGGGAAGTCGCACATCATCCGCCTTGATTTGCCACGGGGCCGCAGCTTCAACTTCAAAGCAGTCTTTTCCTTTCGGTTGTGTTCCACCACCAGTTCCCCCTGCACATATTCCTTGTTGCGGATGTTCGCCTTGATGGAATCAAAATCGGCGATGATGCTCAACTCCGGCATTTCCTCCTGCCCAATCAGATCGAACAGGCTGCGGCTCGCCACCTCCCCTTCACCCAAGGGCTGCCCAGTAGCAGTCAGTTGCAAAAACACCAAGGCCACCAACAGGAATGCATGCCTTATATGTGTAAGAACAAAAGTTGATTTTCTCATTTGATTTGTCATTCGGGGTGTTTGCAAGGTGTTGAAACCGTAAAGGTATCGCATCTTGGGGAAATCTTTGAACAACGATGGGTAGGACTTTAACCGCCCCTCCTCGGTTTTCAAGCGACGAAGGCGGGGGCGGAAATGTTACATTGGGTTTGCCCTTGTATGGTCATGCTTGGGTGATGGTTCTAGGCTGCTTACCGCTTTCGACCGAATGCGCAAAAGGGAAAAACAGAAGGGGAAAGGAAAAAAAGGCCAAAGGTTTGTGGAGAATCCAAAGTTTTGTTAGGTTTGCCCTATCGTACAACCAACTGTGAGAGAACCTTGAAAAATTGGCCGCTTGCTGGAATGGCAGTATTTCCTATGTGGCCATATAGCAAGCCAACTGGCTAAGTAAACACGACATTCGTGTTTACTTAGCCAGTGCGGGATATGCTAAGATTGGCGACTTTCCCGAAAACGAGTAAGTAAAGACGCAATGCGGGTTTAGTTAGTCGTTTTCGGGAGTGTGCTTGTTAGTGAAAATGAGTAAAAAACAATAGAAATGAAAATCAATAGAATAATTGCAGCTACGTTGCTAATTCTGATAACACTTCTATCATGTCGAGTAAACAAATCAACCATAAACAATTCTAATAATGAATTTAACTACATGGATTCACTAATATTGATTTTAAAATCAGATTCAGCATTTCATAAAGAAGTTGAAAGGCCTATAACAGACGAGGAAATAATTCTGACAGAAACAGAATTAGGAATAAAATTGCCACCATCATACAAACATTTCTTAAAAGAATTTGGGAACGGGGCATATTGGCTTTATAATGTTGATCAACCAATAAATGGTATTAACAAAGAGTATGGCAATATACATTGGTTGGGTGAGCATCGAAATTATTTAGATGACACAATCGAATCTGATGGATTTGGAACTTTTGAAACAAAAAAACTTCTTTGTTTGATGACTGAAAACTCCAACGGAGGAGCTTGGGTTTGGATAACAACTGAAAATAATAATGATGGAGAATGGCCTCTTGCCTATTACAATATCAGTGATAGGAAACTGTACTATAAAATTTCAAATTTTGTCGAGTGGCTCAAAATAGCGACTAAAAGCAAAAAAGAAGTAATAAGACAATTAGATAAAGAATTTAGATTAGGACTTGGATAAAATGAAACACTATCACTAACTTGTATATGACAGTCATGCCCAGCAAAAGCTGGTCACGCCGCATATACGAGACCGTTAGCCTAAAAAAACTACCCCCACCCCAGACCTCCATCCCTAAAATCATATCCCTTTCCCAGACCCACTATATCACCCTCGCTGTCTTGCTGATATGCCATACGGATATTTTCAACTCGTGCGTTTCTTGGGAATGGTTGGCTTTGGTATTCTTGCCTTCAAAGCAAGCAGCCGGAGAAACAATCTGTTTTTTGTGATTTGGCTCGCATCGGCAATTCTAATCAACCCTATCGTTAAAATTTCATTGGGCAGAGCGTTGTGGAACGTGATAGATGTGATTTGGGCTATTATCTTATTTGCCAGTTTATGGGCTGAAAAAGCAAACGATAAAGAAAACAAGTGAAAAGAGCGATATAAACTTGACGACTACACGGTAGGCACAGAAAGCAACCTCAAAACCGCTGACAATCCCAGCGGTTTTCGTATTTTTGTACCAAATTGTTTGACATGAAATTTGCAGACGTAAAGAACGACATCGCTTTTCGCAAAATCTTCGGCAACGAAAACAAAAAGGAAGTGCTCATCTCCTTTTTGAACGCCATCCTTGACTTTGAGGAGAAACATAAAATCACGGATGTGACCATCCTGAACCCTTATCAACTTCCAAAGTTTCGGGACGGGAAAGCGACTATCATTGATGTGAAGGCGAAGGACCAAAGTGGTCGGGAGTTCATTGTCGAGATGCAGGTAGCCGACGCTTTGGGCTTCAGCAAGCGGGTGTTGTACTACACTTCGCAGGGGTACGTCAGTCAGATTGACCGTGGAGAGTTTTATGACAAACTCAATCCGACCATCTTCATCGGCATTCTGGATTTTACGTTAACCAAGAACCCGAAGTACATCAGCAGGCATCGGATTTTGGATGTCGAGACTGGCGAGCGGATTATGGAAGACATGGAGTTCAATTTTATCGAACTTCCGAAATTCAATGTTGAAAAAAAGAACTTGAAAACCCTCGTTGAAAAGTGGGTGTTTTTCATCAAAGAGGCTGAAAATCTCGAAGTCATTCCTGATGAGATTGACGATGCAGGTTTGAGAAGTGCGTTTGAACAAGCGAATATTCAAGCATGGTCGCCGGAAGAATTGGAGGCTTATGATTATGCAGGTTTAAGAGAAACAGAAGATAGGTTGAGGCTTGAAAAAGCAAAAGCAGATGCAATTAAAGAAAATCAAATAAAAATTGCGAGACAAATGAAAAGCAAGGGAATGGACATAAGTATAATAACCGAAATGACAGGATTAACGACTGATGAAATCAATGAAATATAAAATGCCACGAACAATTAGGGCTTAACCGCTGACCGGCAAGGGGGGGCATTCCGCACTATACCAGAGCAATCACTAACCTGCCCCCCCTTGCCGGTTGGCGGTTGAGCCTTGTTGAACGAAGCCGAC
>JALHQW010000107.1 GCA_022841745.1 Saprospiraceae bacterium
TTTTCCGTTGTTTTGAGTTGCCATCGGGTATTGCTCGTTTTTTGTTTCGCAACTCAAACATCGCAAGATTCGATGGCTTTCTTTTTTCCGTCACTACAATCCGTTATAGTCAGGAATTTGGAAAAATTCGTGACAGATAGTTTTTTGATTGATACGGTGTCCACGCCTTCCATTAAGTTGCCCACTCCTGCGAGCACAGCCTGCCCCATACCGTATCCGTCTGCGAATCAGCGGACTTTGAAAAGGCAAAAAAGAGACAAAAGGAAAATACGGTGCTTTTCATGTAAAAGGTGTTTGAATTTGCCTCAAAGATTTCGCAATTCTTTTGAAAGAGGGTGCTAATCCGTAGCGTGAAGAGAATTTTTTTCTATTGCCGTTCATTTTGAAACCAAATCATAAAAGGAGAGTAAGAGGGAACGGCCACCAAATTATCTGGAATTTAACCGTTTGCAGTGGCCTGTTGAATGCGCAATAATTCTGTCGGAACCTAAGCAAAATTATTTTTGGTTAAAACAACCAAGGAATTATTAAAACTCCGTACATTTGCGCTCGCTTTTTCGAGACCCTCCTTTTGAGGGGGAGTAAATCGACCAGATGCGCCTTGAAATTGTGCGTTTTTCGTCGGTTGAAGCAAGAGAACAGCGTGAAAATCAAGCTTTTATGCCAACCATCAATCAATTAATCCGTAAAGGAAGAGAGAAAGTTGTGGTCGCCAGCAAGTCGCGTGCATTGGGCGCATGCCCTCAGCGCCGTGGCGTTTGCACCCGTGTTTACACGACCACACCAAAGAAGCCGAACTCGGCCCTCCGTAAAGTTGCAAAAGTTCGTTTGACGAACCAGATCGAAGTCATTGCTTATATCCCTGGTGAAGGCCACAACCTTCAGGAGCACTCCATCGTGCTCGTGCGCGGCGGCAGGGTGAAGGACCTTCCAGGTGTGCGCTACACCATCGTGCGTGGTGCGCTCGATACTGCCGGTGTGAACAACCGCAAGAAGAGCCGCAGCCAGTACGGCACTAAGCGTCCGAAGCCAGGTCAAGTTGCAGCACCTACCAAGGGCGGTAAGAAGAAGTAACAAAATTGATTGACAGCATTGTTTAATTGTTTGATTGTTGAACGACACCAATAGCAATAGCAACAATCAGGCAATCCAACGATAAAAATAATTTTCTCAAGATGAGGAAGCATAAACCGAAGCCAAGAATTCTTTTGCCGGATCCCCGGTACACCGATACAGTGGTAACCCAGTTCGTGAACAACATGATGTTGTCCGGCAAGAAGTCCACCGCTTTCACCTTGTTTTATGAGGCAATGGATTTGGTTGCTGACCGCCTTAAGCAGGACGAGCACCAAATTTTCAAGAAGGCGTTGAACAATGCGATGCCTCAAGTGGAGGTAAAGGCCCGCCGTGTTGGTGGTGCTACCTTCCAGATTCCACAGGAAATCCGTGCAAAGCGCAAAGTTTCCATTGGAATGAAATGGTTGATTCGCTTCGCACGTGAGCGCAGTGGAAAGGGCTTTGCTGAAAAGCTCGCAGCTGAAATCATTGCAGCCAGCAAAGGTGAAGGTGCAGCTGTAAAGCGCAAGGAGGACATGCACCGCATGGCCGAAGCAAACCGCGCTTTTGCACACTTCCGTACGTAATTTTTCAATCGAATTGAATAGCTCCGTCGCAAGGAGCGTTGTCCTGTGATGTATCCAAAGCGAAGCCCTGATTTCAAGGCTTCATGGCATTCCTTTACAAACCTTTTTGCGACAAATCTTTTAAAAACCCGCACAGGGATAAGCCATGGCAAGAGATCTTAAATTTACCCGAAACATCGGGATTGCTGCTCACATTGATGCCGGTAAAACGACGACGACCGAGCGCGTTCTCTACTACACCGGTATGACCCACAAAATTGGTGAGGTTCACGACGGCGCTGCCACCATGGACTGGATGGAACAGGAGCAAGAGCGTGGTATCACCATCACTTCTGCTGCTACCAAGACAGAATGGAAATGGGCAGGTGACACCTATACAGTAAATATCATTGACACCCCAGGCCACGTTGACTTTACCGTTGAGGTAGAGCGTTCATTGAGGGTGCTTGATGGTGCAGTTGCACTTTTCTGTGCAGTATCGGGCGTGGAGCCACAATCTGAGACGGTTTGGCGTCAAGCTGACCGGTACAAAGTGCCACGTATTGGCTTTGTCAACAAAATGGACCGCTCAGGTGCCGATTTCTTCAACGTTGTTAACGATGTGAAGACCAAGTTGGGCGCTCGTGCCGTGCCGCTCCAAGTGCCAATCGGTGCTGAGGAGACCTTTAAGGGCGTTGTTGACCTCATCACCAACGAAGGCAGGATTTGGAACGATGATGACCAGGGCATGACTTACAAAGTCGTTCCAATCCCCGATGATATTAAGGAAGTAGTGGCTGAATACCGACTGAAAATGTTGGAGGCTGCTGCCGAGTACGACGATGCCATCATGGAGAAGTACTTCGAGGACCCGAACTCTATTACACCTGATGAAATTCGTGCTGCGCTTCGCAAAGCAGTGGTTGGCATGAGCATCACCCCGATTCTTTGTGGTTCTGCTTTCAAGAACAAGGGTGTTCAGGCGATGCTTGATGCAGTTTGCACTTACCTCCCTTCTCCTGCCGACGTTGATGCCATTGTAGGTGTCAACCCAGAGACAGAGCAGGAAGAAAGCCGCAAGCCAGTTTCAACTGAGCCATTCACAGCATTGGCCTTCAAGATTGCAACCGACCCTTATGTTGGCCGTCTTTGCTTCATCCGTGTCTATTCAGGCGCACTGAACGCTGGTGATTCTGTCCTTAATACCCGTTCTGATAAAAAGGAGCGTATCTCACGCCTTTACCAAATGCACGCCAACAAGCAAAACCCAATTGATAGGGTAGAAGCTGGTGATATTGCAGCAGCGGTTGGTTTCAAAGACCTCCGAACAGGTGATACGCTTTGTGATGAAAAGCACCCTATCGTGTTGGAGAGCATGAAGTTCCCCGACCCGGTAATCGGGATTGCCGTTGAACCGAAGTCGCAGAAGGACATGGACAAACTTGGCCTCGCCTTGGCAAAATTGGCTGAGGAAGATCCAACCTTTAAGGTTAAGTTTGACCAGGACACCAACCAAACCATCATCAGTGGCATGGGCGAGTTGCACTTGGAAATCATCGTTGACCGCCTCCGCAGGGAGTTCAAGGTAGAGTGCAACCAAGGCCAGCCGCAGGTTAACTACAAAGAGTGCCTGACCAAAACGGTACAGCACCGTGAGCGTTTGAAGAAGCAAACGGGTGGTTCGGGTCTTTTTGCGGATATGGAATTCACACTGGGCCCCGCCGACGAAGAGTTCTTGGAGTCAGAAGATTTCAAGATCGGCAAGACAAGGCTCCAGTTCGAATGGGGAATTGTGGGTGGTGCTATCGACAAGAACTACCAGAAACCCATCAAAGACGGCTTCAATGCCATGATGGACAATGGTATCTTGGCCGGATACAATATAGAGAGTATGAAGGTGAGAGTAACGGACGGCTCTATGCACGCCGTTGACTCCAAGCCAATCGCTTTTGAACTTTGTGCCAAAGAAGGTTTCAGGGAGGCTGCACCTCGGTGCCAACCGGTAATCCAGGAGCCAATCATGAAATTGGAGGTTATCACCCCTGACGAATACACAGGCCCTGTGATTGGTGACCTGAACCGCCGCCGTGGTTTGCCGAAAGGCCAAGAACCACGCCCGGGCGGCGCCATCGCCATCCAAGCCGAAGTGCCGCTTTCCGAGATGTTCGGATACGTCACGCAACTGCGTACCATCACTTCTGGTCGGGCCAGTTCGACCATGGAGTTCTCGCATTACCAAGATGCGCCAAAAAATATTGCACAAGATGTAATAGAAAAAGCAAAAGGCTTGGTAAAAGCATAAAAGTTCTTATCTTTGCCCGCTCTTAGGAAAAAAGCCCTTTGAGCGGGCAAAATTTTCCTAAGTGTTTATCAATTTTAATCAGGCATGAATCAAAAAATTAGAATCAAGCTCCGTTCCTACGACCACAACTTGGTGGACAAGTCAACGGAGAAGATCGTTAAAACGGTCCGCTCAAGCGGTGCTGTCGTAACTGGTCCGATTCCGCTGCCCACGAAGAAAGAGATTTTTACCGTCCTGCGCTCGCCGCACGTCAACAAGAAATCTCGTGAGCAGTTCCAGCTACGCACCCACAAGCGACTGATAGAGATTTATACTCCTACCCAGAAGACAGTCGATGCGTTATCCAAACTGGAGCTTCCGAGTGGTGTAGATATTCAGGTCAAGTTGACGTAATACCGCCTGTCAATTAGCGGTGAGCATTGCTTACCTAAACAAGTCTATGGTTTGTCTTCACCCGTCTGCTAAAATAGGCAGCGTGGTTAAAAAGGCAAATGAATTTAGTCAACAACTTGCATATAGCGGGTTTAGTGTCGTTTCGTCACTGAAATGGCTCAAAGCAAACTATCTGCAAACCATAAAAAATTCTGCCCGATGAATGGCATAATCGGAAAGAAAGTAGGCATGACCAGCATTTTTGATGAAGCTGGTAAGAACATAGCCTGCACAGTGATCGAAGCAGGACCTTGTGTAGTCACACAGGTCAAAAGTGAAAGCTCTGATGGCTACACTGCGCTTCAGTTGGCCTTTGGCGATGCCAAGGTTAAGAATACGACGAAGCCCATGCTCGGCCACTTTGAAAAGGCCAGCACTGCGCCGAAGCAAAAATTGGTTGAGTTCCGTGATTTCGATGCAGTGTCCAAGAATTTGGGCGATGTACTAAGGGTCGAAGAACTCTTCAACGAAGGCGACACAGTGAATGCATCTGGCGTTACCAAGGGGAAGGGCTTCCAAGGCGTTGTTCGACGCCACGGTTTTAGTGGTGTCGGTGACCGCACGCACGGTCAGCACAACAGGCTCAGGGCTCCTGGCTCTATTGGTGCATCTTCGTTCCCATCAAGGGTATTCAAAGGCATGAGGATGGCTGGTCACATGGGCCAAGACAATGTTAAGGTTAAAAACCTCAAAGTTGTCAAGGTGTTTGCCGAGCGCAACCTTATCCTTATTAAAGGTGCGATTCCAGGCCACAACGGCTCTTTCGTCATCATTGAAAAGAAGCAGTAATCAGACCTGAGAGGGTTTATTTTTTAAAGCAATTAATGACTTCACAGTTATGAAACTCGAAGTTTTCAATATCCAAGGCGAAAAGACTGGCAAATCAGTCGAACTTCCGGACGAAGTGTTCGGCGCAACGCCCAACGAGCATGCGGTTTGGCTCGCTGTTAAGGCATATTTGGCCAACCAGCGCCAGGGAACGCATAAGTCCAAGGAGCGCAGTGAAATTTCCGGCTCAACCCGGAAGCTCCATAAGCAGAAAGGCACAGGTGGATCCCGTAAGGGCGACATCAACAGCCCACTCTTTAAAGGTGGTGGCCGTGTGTTTGGACCTAAGCCAAGGGACTACAGCCAAAAGCTGAACAAAAAACTGAAGCGCCTTGCCCGCTTGTCGGCATTGTCTTCAAAGGCCGCAAACGGCCAAATCATCGTTATGGAAGATTTCTCCTTCGATGCACCAAAGACGAAGACTTTCTTGGGTGTGCTCAAGGCATTGAAATTGGATGCCAAGAAGTCACTTTTGGTGACTGGCGATTATGAAAAGAATGTCTATTTGTCTTGCCGCAACCTGCCCAATGCAGCAGTGTCAAGGGCACAAGACCTGAACACGTACGAAATCCTTCACTCCAACACGTTGATTTTGTCGGAGGGTTCCATTGCAAAAATTGTAGAAAGCCTTTGATTCGATAACGCTGACGCAATTCAGTGGTATCATCATCAAGATAGAATTCAAAAGAAATGGCAAAGCGAATTTTAATAAAGCCCATCATCACGGAAAAAGCAGATATGCTTTCTGAAAAAAGCAGCCGCTACACCTTTGTGGTGAACAAGGATGCCAACAAGATTGAAATCAAGAAGGCCGTTGCTGAAACCTACAACGTTGAGGTAAAAGCCGTCAACACCATGATTATGCCTTCAAAATCAAAGAGCAGGAACTCACGCCGCACGGCTATCCGTGGCAGGGTTTCCAGCTTCAAGAAGGCCATCGTGACTTTGGCAGAAGGTGAAACCATCAATTTCTACGGCGAAGCATAAAAATAGCAACCGAAAATGGCACTTAAAAAATACAATCCGATAACTCCCGGCACCAGGTTCAAGGTTGGTGTGTCAAGGGATGAAATCACGACGGATACGCCTGAGCGCAGCCTTTTGTCTTCCATCAAAAAGTCGGGTGGACGTAATAGCTCTGGTAAGATGACCATGCGCCAAATTGGTGGCGGTCACAAGCGTCGGTACCGTATCATTGACTTCAAGCGTGACAAGGACAATATCCCAGGCACGGTGAAGACCATTGAATACGACCCGAACCGCTCGGCTTTCATCGCATTGATTGCCTACGCCGATGGCGAAAAGCGCTACATACTGGCCCCGCACGGCCTCAAGGTTGGCGACCAAGTCATGTCCGGCCCTAAGGCAGCGCCAAACACTGGCAATTGCCTTTTGCTAAAGAATGTACCCCTTGGTACGTCCATCCACGCCATAGAGCTGACACCCGGCAAGGGTGCCGCATTGGTGAGGTCGGCAGGTACTTCTGCTACCATGATGGGTCGTGAAGAGCGCTATGCAGTTATCAAACTGCCTTCTGGTGAAGCACGCCGTATCCTTCTTACTTGCCGTGCCACGATGGGTACTTGCTCAAATCCAGACCATGGCCTTATTACTTTGGGCAAAGCAGGTGCTAAGCGTTGGGCAGGCAAGCGTTCAAGGGTAAGGGGCGTTGCCATGAACCCGGTTGACCACCCGATGGGGGGTGGCGAGGGCCGTGCATCAGGTGGCCAGCCTCGTTCACGCACAGGTAAATTTGCCAAAGGTGCTAAGACAAGGAACACCAAGAAGCCTTCAACGAAACTGATCATTTCTCGCAGAAAAACAACTAACTAAGGTACTTGAAACTTGATGAAGGAATAACCTCCTGAAAGTCAACACCTTAAAATTATACAGCAATGCCTCGTTCGATTAAAAAAGGGCCATACGTTCACTTCAAGTTGTTGAAGAAAGTAGAAGCTGCCAAGGCTGCTACCCGTAAGCAGGTCATCAAGACTTGGTCACGTTCTTCGATGATCATCCCAGACATGGTGGGTGAAACGATTGCCGTTCACAATGGCAAGAACTTCATTCCAGTGTTCGTGACCGAGCCGATGGTTGGCCACAAGCTGGGAGAGTTTTCACCAACCCGTAACTTCCGTGGCCACGCAGGTCACCGCAAGGGATAATCGGTGAATAATCGCCAAATCATTCTGAGACTGAAAATAGTTCAATCAATAGAAAATGGAAGCAGTAGCTAAAATCAAGAATTGCCCAATGTCTCCCCGCAAAATGCGGTTGGTAGTGAACAACATTCGCGGCAAGAAAGTAGGCGATGCCTTGAGCATCCTTCGCTACACAAAGAACGAAGCAGGGGCTTGGCT
The DNA here is from genome assembly GCA_022841745.1 of Saprospiraceae bacterium. Taxonomy (GTDB): domain Bacteria; phylum Bacteroidota; class Bacteroidia; order Chitinophagales; family Saprospiraceae; genus UBA6168. The sequence continues at coordinate 7,545 of JALHQW010000107.1, forward strand.
CGAAAAACTCCTGCTGTCGGCCATTGCTAACTGGGAATACAAGTTGGATGGTGCTGAAAGCGCAGACGACTATAACCTCTACGTCAAGACTATCTTCTGTGACGAAGCGGCCATGTTGAAGCGTTTCCGCCCTGCAACACACGGTCGTGCTGCCCGCATACACAAGCGCCGCAACCACGTTACGCTGATAGTGGAGAACAAAACCCCACTGGAGCGTGACCTTGCGACAAAAACAGCAGAAGCCGAAGGTTAATCCAAATTTTCAAGCAATCATTAATAGCTAAAATAATGGGTCAGAAGACTAATCCGATTGGAAATCGCTTAGGTATCATCAGAGGTTGGGACTCCAACTGGTATGCCGACAAAGATTACGGCGACAAAGTAGTAGAGGACGAAAGGATCCGCATCTACCTGAAGGCTCGTATCGCCAAAGGCGGCATCGCAAGGGTTATCATTGAGCGTGCACTTAAGCGCATTACGGTCACTATCCACACTTCACGCCCTGGTATTGTCATCGGAAAAGGTGGCCAGGAAGTGGACAAGATCCGTGAAGAACTTCGCAAACTGACCAACAAAGAAGTTCAAATCAACATCGTTGAAATCCGCAAGCCGGAGTTGGACGCCTCCATCGTTGGTGAGTCTATTGCCAAGCAGATCGAAGCCCGTATCAACTACCGCCGTGCTATTAAGATGGCAATCCAGTCAACCGTGCGTGCAGGTGCTGAAGGCATCAAAGTCCGTATCTCTGGCCGCTTGGCTGGTTCTGAGATGGCACGTACAGAAGAATACAAGGATGGACGTACGCCGCTCCACACTTTCCGAACCGATATTGATTATTTCCTGAGCGAAGCTCAAACGGTTTATGGGAAAATCGGCATCAAGGTATGGATTTGCAAAGGCGAAGTCTATGGCAAGCGTGATCTTTCCCCCAATGCCGGTCTCCAGAAGAAGGAGCGCATGGGCGAAGGTGGCGAAGGTGACGGCGGCGGTCGTCGTGACGGCGGCGGTCGTCGTGATGGCGGTGGCGGCCGTGGAGAAGGCCGTGGCGGTGGTGGTCGCCGAGATGGCGGCGGCGGTGGTGGTCGTCGTGACGGAGGAGCTGGCGGCGGCGGTGGCCGTCGTGACGGAGGAGCTGGCGGCGGCGGCGGTCGTCGCAAATAAAATTTGAAAAAAAGCAAGTAAAGATTCAAATAATTCGTAGTACCTTCGCAGCCGATTTTTTCGGAGGGGTGAAAAACGGGGTAATTTGAATCGTTCCGACCAAGATTTTTAACCCAGCAACTGCTGGATTTCATAAAAGAAGCAAGATGTTACAGCCTAAACGCACGAAATATCGCAGGCAGCAAAAGCCAAGCCGCCGTAGAATGGATGTGAGGGGAAGTGTAGTTTCTTTCGGTATTTACGGCCTGAAAGCAATCACTGGGGGCCGCCTTACCAACCGTCAAATCGAATCTGCACGTATTGCCATGACCCGCTACATGAAAAGGGAGGGTCAGGTATGGATTCGCATCTTCCCGGACAGGCCTATTTCACGTAAGCCACAAGAGGTGAGGATGGGTAAGGGTAAAGGCTCGCTTGACCACTATGTTGCAATGATAGCCCCCGGCCGCATCATGTTTGAGATTGATGGTGTAAGCCAAGAAATTGCCCAAGAGGCACTGCGCTTGGCCGCACAGAAGCTCCCTGTTCTTACAAAGCTGACCGTGCGCCCTGATATGGTGACATTCTGATGAATTGATAACTACTTGAAAATCATTTCATCCTCACAATATTAACTTAGAAAAATGGCAAGCAAGAAATATCTGGAACTTCAGGAACTGTCCGATGCAGAATTGGTCGAGGAACTGAAGGGTGCCGAATCAGACTACGACAAGGCAAGGTTCGATCACTCAATTAAGGGTCTGGACAATCCCCTTGAACTGAGGGAGATGCGCCGTGACATCGCTCGCATTCATACGGAAGCCCGTCGCCGTGAACTGGCACAGGCATCGCCGGAAGAATTGGCCAAGCGTTCCAAGATCCGTGAAAGAAGGAGAAGAAAGTAAGTAGATGATGGTTGATAGTGCCAGTTAAAACTGCCAACTTTCAACTACAAACCATACAAAAATGGAAGTAAGAAAATTAAGAAAATCAAGGGTTGGGGTCGTCGTCAGCAACAAGATGATGAAGTCAATCAGCGTAAAGGTGGAGCGCCGCCTCCGTCACCCGCTGTACGGAAAGTCCGTGAAGATGTCCAAGAAGTTCATGGCACATGACGAGAACAATGATGCCAAGATAGGTGACCTTGTCCGTATCACGGAGACTCGTCCATTGAGCAAGAACAAGCGCTGGCGCTTGATTGAAATAATCGAAAGAGCGAAATAACCAGCTGTTGTTTGTGGTGCATGAGGTTTCGGGCACCAAACATCAGCTAACTTAAAAATAGTCAGATATGATTCAGCAAGAATCGAGGCTCAAAGTAGCGGACAACAGTGGAGCAAAAGAAGTGCTTTGTATCCGTGTTCTTGGCGGTTCGCACCGTCGCTACGCTTCTGTCGGCGACAAAATCGTCGTTGCTGTGAAAGATACATCGCCTGGAGGTGTGAAGAAAGGTATGGTGTCAAAAGCAGTTGTGGTTCGCACTAAGAAAGAGGTGCGCCGCAAGGATGGTTCTTACATCCGCTTCGACGACAATGCCTGCGTCCTTTTAAACAACCAGGACGAGCCACGTGGCTCCCGTATCTTCGGGCCAGTAGCCCGTGAACTTCGTGAGAAAGACTACATGCGTATTGTATCGCTTGCTCCTGAAGTACTTTAAACCATTTAATAGAATCAATCCTGCAACTGGGTTGCATCGGATAATTCGCTAATTATCATGGCAAAGAAAGAAAAAAAGACAAGGTTCGCACCAAAGCTCCATATCAAAAAGGGTGACAAGGTGAAGGTCATTGCCGGCAACGACAAGGGCGAAGTAGGCGATGTCATCGAGATATTTCCTGACAAAAACAGGGCTATCGTTGAGGGAATGAACATGAAGAAAAAGCACCGTAAGCCTACACAAGAGGCGGCAGGTGGCATTGTTGACATTCCAGCATCTATCCATATCTCAAACCTTATGTTGGTTGATCCAAAGAGCGGTGAAGCAACGCGTGTAGGCCGCAAGTTGGTGGATGGGAAGTTGGTTCGCTACGCCAAAAAGTCTGGCGAACTGATTAAATAATTAATCGCTGAAATTTTTCAAAGCAATGAAATACGTTTCCAGGTTCAAGGAAAAATACGAAAAAGAAGTCGTTCCTGCCTTACAGGAGCAGTTTCAATATAAAAACCCAATGGAGGTTCCAAGGCTGGTGAAAATCAACCTGAATCAGGGTGTAGGCCAAGCAACCGGCGACAAAAAGCTGATTGATGTGGCAATGGAAGAAATGACCAGGATTGCCGGCCAGAAGGCGGTGTCAACCAAGGCAAAGAAGTCGGTATCTAACTTCAAGCTGCGGGAAGGTATGCCAATTGGTGTGCGTGTTACGCTTCGAGGCATGCGTATGTGGGAATTTATGGATAGGCTCATCACAGTCTCCTTGCCTCGTGTACGTGACTTCCGTGGAATCAACGACAAGAGCTTCGATGGTCGTGGCAACTATTCCATGGGTATCACCGAGCATATCATCTTCCCGGAGATTGACCTTGAGAAAGTAACCAAGATTTCGGGTATGGACGTGACCTTCGTAACGACTGCCAAAACGGACAACGAAGCTTATGCCTTGTTGAAATTGCTTGGCTTGCCGTTTAAAAGCAAGAACCCACAGCAGCAGTAATCCTTTTAACAATTCATTGCAAAGTAAGCAAACGAAATAAGAAATGGCAAAGAAATCACTTATAGCACGGGAAGTAAAGCGGGCAAAAATGGTGGCCAAGTACGCCGACCTTCGCAAAAAGCTCAAAGAAGCTGGCGATTACGATGCGCTTGACAAGTTGCCACGCAACTCGTTGCCCATCCGCCTGCACAACCGTTGCAAGCTGACAGGCCGTCCAAAAGGCTACATGCGCAAATTTGGACTTTGCCGTGTCAAGTTCCGTGAGATGGCCCTAGATGGAAAAATCCCCGGCATAACCAAAGCAAGCTGGTAATCTGGCATTGCTACAATCAAAAAATTAGACTGCAAATTCAATAAAATGATAGTAACGGATCCAATAGCAGATTTCCTGACACGCATCCGCAATGCACAACAGGCAGGGCATAAAGTGGTGGAAATTCCATCTTCCAACGAGAAGAAGGCACTTACCGAAATCCTCTACACCAACGGCTATATCCTTAAGTACAAGTTTGATGACGAAGTTGGTCACAACGGGGTTATCAAGATAGCCTTGAAGTATGACTTGGCTACCCGTAAGCCGATTATCCGCAAGTTGGAGCGTATAAGCCGCCCAGGTCTCCGTCAATATCGCAAAGCCAACGAGTTGCCCAAGGTAATCAATGGTCTTGGTATTGCCATTATTAGTACCTCAAAAGGTATTATGACTGACAAGCAGGCCCGTGAAGAGCATATTGGCGGCGAAGTCCTTTGCTACATTTATTGATTATTGGTAAAAATTAAATTAGAAACAAGATGTCCAGGATTGGAAAAATGCCGATAACCGTGCCCAAAGGCGTTGACGTAAAAATCAGCGAGGCCAATGTGGTAACAGTTAAAGGGCCGAAGGGCCAGCTCACACAACAGGTTGACCCTGACATCAAAGTATCGTTGGAAGACGGCACATTAGCTGTTACTCGTCCAACCGACCAAAAGCGCCACCGCGCCCTGCATGGCCTTTACCGTGCACTCATCAACAACATGGTTGTAGGTGTTTCTGACGGGTATGTAAAAGACTTGGAGGTGGTTGGCGTTGGTTATCGTGCAGCTAATACTGGTCAAATGCTGGAGTTGACATTGGGCTTTTCGCACCCTGTTATGTTTGTGCTTCCCGACGAAGTGAAGGTTTCCACTTCTCAGGAGAAGGGTAAGAACCCAATGATTAAGCTGGAAAGTTCTGACAAGGAACTCATCGGCCAGATAGCCGCCAAGATTCGCTCCTTGCGCAAACCAGAGCCTTACAAAGGAAAAGGTATCAAGTTTGTTGGCGAAATCCTGCGCCGCAAGGCTGGTAAGGCCGCTGCCAAGAAATAATCACGACGGCCGCATAGGTCGGCCTTCTTTTGGACTATATTGAAAGTACTAAAAACGTCTTGGGTTTGGACTTCGAGCGCCTTTCACTAAGATGACAATTTTTCAAAAATGAGATTTAGCAAAGAAAAGCGCAGGCGTAAAATCCACCTCCGCATTCGCAAGTCTGTAAAAGGAACGGCTCAGCGCCCTCGTCTGAGTGTCTATCGCAGCAATGTTTCCATCTACTGCCAACTTATAGATGACACTGTAGGCCGTACGCTTGTAGCGGCATCTTCTCGTGACAATGGTATGGAGAAAACAACCAAGGTTGAGCAGGCCCGCCAAGTTGGCAAGTTGATAGCCGACAAAGCAAAATCCATCAATATAGAATCAGTTGTCTTCGACCGCAGCGGTTACCTCTACCACGGTAGGGTTAAGGCTTTGGCTGATGGTGCGCGTGATGGCGGCTTGAAATTCTAATTCTTCGAGAAAAATCGCCTTGTAAATTGGGCGGCTAAATAATTTTTCAATGGCAAATAGCAACGTTCAGAAAGAAAGAACCGTAGAATCGGAAATCAAAGAGAAGCTGGTAGCGCTTAACCGTGTTGCAAAGGTGACAAAAGGTGGCCGTACGTTCAGCTTTGCGGCGATTGTCGTGGTAGGTGACGGCAATGGTTCTGTTGGTCAGGGCTTGGGTAAGGCTCGTGACGTGACGGAAGCCATTACAAAAGCAGTTTCCGATGCCAAGAAGAACATGATCAAGGTTCCTGTTTATAAAGGCACCATCCCGCACGAGCAAAAAGGAAAGTTCGGTGCAGGTCGTGTACTCATACGCCCAGCGGCAGCCGGTACAGGTGTTATTGCAGGTGGCTCCATGCGTGCCGTGTTGGAAATTGCAGGTGTTCACAACGTGTTGGCGAAGTCTATGGGTTCTTCAAACCCGCACAACGTTGTGAAGGCCACAATTGACGCCCTTTCGAAATTGCGCAGCCCATTGGACGTATCTAAACAGCGTACGATGTCCTTGGAAAAAGTATTCAACGGTTAATCAGCAACCTTTGGTTGTTGGGAAACCATCAAATTAATTCAGCTTAAACCGGAAACTCAGCAAAATGGGAAAGGTTAAGATAACTCAAGTTAAAAGCACGATTGACCGTCCAAAGCGTCAGAAACTGACAATTGAAGCACTGGGCATCCGCAAAATGGGCCAGACGGTCGTTCATGAGGCAACACCCCAAATCTTGGGTATGGTTGCTGTAGTTCAACACTTGGTAGTGGTGGAGAACGCCTAATCACAAGCAACTATCGTTCATTTTCAATTGATTTGATAAAATGGAACTTCATAATCTTAGACCTGCAAAAGGTGCCACGCATACAGAAAAACGAATTGGCAGGGGTCAAGGCTCCGGCAAGGGTGGTACCGCCGGGAAAGGCCATAACGGCGCAAAAGCCCGTACTGGTCACAATGAAAAGCGTGGCTTTGAAGGTGGTCAAACACCAATACAACGGCGCTTGCCCAAGCGTGGCTTCAAGAACCCCAACAGGGTTGAATACACTGCGCTTAATTTGGATCGCATCCAAGAAATTGCAGAGAAGTTTAACCTGAAAGATATTACGCCAGCGGCCTTGCATGCCAACGGTATCATCGGGAGGAACGACAAAGTAAAGGTTCTAGGTAGGGGAGAAGTTAGCATTGCCGTGAATTTGACGGCTCATGCAGTCTCTGCCACAGCTAAACAGGCTATTGAGGAAAAAGGCGGAAGTGTTAATCTGGTTTGAGATTGAAGCCTGCCGCACGGAAAGAAAGAAGAGGCCTTTCCGGGTGAAGTTTCGAGTGTCAAACATCAAATCCGACTCGTAAAGCGGTTGGACTGTATAAGAATTTCCGATGAAAAAATTCATTACGACTCTCCAGAATATCTGGAAAATCAAGGAACTGAGGGAGCGGATCCTTTGGACACTGGGAATGTTGTTTGTGTTCAGGCTTTGTTCTTTCATCGTGTTGCCTGGCGTTAACCCTGGTGCGCTGTCCCAGGCCAACCAGCAAGGTTCTTCCCAAGACATTCTTGGTATCATCAACTTGTTTACAGGTGGTGCGTTCGAGAATGCCTCTTTGATGGCCTTGGGCATTATGCCTTATATCACGGCCTCTATCATCGTGCAGTTGCTGGGCTTTGCAATGCCTTATTTCCAGCGTTTACAGCAGAAAGAGGGAGAAAGCGGTCGCAAAAAATTGAATCAAATTACAAGGATGCTTACGGTTGCCATTACCTTGGTTCAAGGCGGTGGTTATTTGACCTATATCCACTCCATGAATGCCGTTGATCCATCCATGCCTCCTGGTTTGTTCTGGATTACCAGCATCATTATTCTTTCAGCCGGCACCATGTTCGCAATGTGGTTGGGAGAAAAAATCACGGACAAAGGCTTAGGCAATGGTGCTTCGTTGCTGATTATGATAGGTATCATTTCTCGCTTGCCACAAGCATTTGCCAGTGAGATTGGTATCCAAGTCGGTCAGGGTGCATGGTACAAGCTGATTTTCGAATTCGCATTCTTGTTTGCCATCGTAATGGCCATCATACTCATCATCCAAGGTGTGCGTAAGGTACCCATCCAGTTTGCCAAGCACATGGTACAGCGTGGGAACACGACCTTGCCAGCCCAAGGCGCAAGGGATTATATTCCAATCAAGGTTAACGCTGCTGGGGTAATGCCAATCATTTTTGCGCAAGCACTTATGTTTGTCCCTGCAACTATAGCTCAGTTTTCCGCATCAAGTGGGCAGAGTACCGCTACAGGATTTATGGGGCAACTGACCAATCCTTATTCCATTACTTCATCAATCATCGTATTTCTGTTGGTGGTTGGGTTTACCTACGTCTATACGGCTTTGATCGTTAACCCCACATCTTATGCCGAGTATTTGAAGCGTCAAAATGCCTTCATACCAGGGATTAAGCCAGGCAAACCAACAGCAGATTTCATTGATGCCGTAACGACCCGCATCACGTTGCCGGGTTCCATTTTCCTTGGCTTGATTGCCGTTATGCCTGCCCTTGCGGGGCTGTTCACTGACAACCAAGCATTTGCAGCCTTCTTTGGCGGTACTTCCATCCTCATCGGGGTGGGTGTGATTTTGGATACCCTGCAACAGGTAGAAAGCCATCTACTCATGCGTCGTTATGATGGTCTTGTAAAGTCTGGTCGTATCCAAGGCAGGACGAGGTTGCAAGGCATCGGGTCTCCGAGCTAAATGTAACAGATCGTTTGATTGCCAAAATGTGAATACTTCAATCGTGCTACAAGGCAATTGTGGTGACAAATTCAAGTCAAGCCCATTTTGCCCAGTAGCACGATTTGTTTTATAAAGCCTATTGAGAAATGACGTTTAGAAGCTTGCTTAATCAAGCGAAAACGAATCTGATATTCTACAAGACTGAAGAGGAAGTAGAACTGATTCGTGAATCGTGCCTTCTTGTTTGTAAAGTGCTGACTCATGTTGGCTCACGCATCAAGCCAGGTATGAAGGGCAGTTTGCTTGACAAAGAGGCCGAAGAACTCATTAGAGACCATGGTGCAACCCCAGCGTTCAAAGGTTACGTGACTTCCGATGAAGAAAACCCGTTTCCCACCTCACTTTGTGTTTCCATCAATGAGGCGGTAGTCCATGGCATACCTTCCGACGAAATTGAGTTCAAGGATGGTGACATAGTTTCAGTGGATTGTGGGGTGCTTTTGAACGACTATTATGGTGACGCTGCCTATACTTTCGCCATAGGCGACGTAAACGAAGCAACTATGGAACTGCTGCGAGTGACCAAGACTTCTCTTTACAAAGGTATAGAGCAGGCGGTACACGGGAAAAGGCTTGGCGATATCAGCTTTGCCATCCAGCAATACACGGAACGAAACTTTGGCTATTCCGTTGTGCGTGAACTTGTTGGCCATGGCTTGGGCAAGTCGCTGCACGAAGACCCAGAAGTGCCAAACTATGGTAAGCGGGGCAATGGCGTTTTGTTGAAGGAAGGATTGGTCATCGCCATCGAGCCGATGATAAATCTTGGAAGAAAGGACATCATGCAAGGCAAGGATGGTTGGACCATCATGGCCGCTGACAGGAAACCTTCTGCGCACTACGAGCATACAATACTTGTCAGGAAGCGGTATGCTGACATTCTTTCGGACCACGACCCTATCGAAGCAGCTGAAAGGAACAATGCTGAACTGAAAATTGTGGAGCCAAAGGAAGAGTTGGCGAACGTATTGGTTTGATAATCAACTGGTTGAAGGATTTTACGAAATAGCAAATATTCTCCTTTATTTTTTTTATTTTAACGGTGAAACTTTGACTGATATTCGTATCTTTGCGCTCCGAATTTTGAAAGCATGGCTAAACAAGATTTAATCAAACAAGACGGCACTATTGAAGAGGCACTTTCGAATGCCATGTTCAGGGTTCGTCTGGAAAATAACCACATCATTACAGCCACTATTTCTGGCAAGATGCGGATGAACTACATCCGAATCCTTCCTGGTGATAGAGTAGCCGTAGAGATGTCTCCATACGACCTTTCGCGAGGTAGAATCATTTACCGCTACAAATAATGTAGCGTGTTTTTAATACACAAACCATCGAACTGTTATGAAAGTCAGGGCTTCTGTCAAAAAGCGTTCAGCGGATTGCAAGATTGTGAGGAGGAAAGGAAAGGTTTATATCATCAACAAGAAAAACCCCAAGTTCAAGCAGCGCCAAGGTTAATTCCTTGCCATTGTTGAAACCGTAATTCACTGAAATTCGCAAAAAATTAGCATATGGCACGTATTGCAGGTGTTGACCTACCCAGAAATAAGCGTGGTGTAATCGGGTTGACCTATATCTTCGGCATTGGTTCTTCGAGGGCCAAGGAAATCCTTGAGAGCGCTGAAGTTGACGAGAACACCAAGGTAGCTGATTGGTCGGACGATAACGTCCGTTCTATCTCACAAATCATCCAGCGTGATTTTAAGGTAGAGGGAGAGCTTCGCTCTGAGGTGCAAATGAGCATCAAGCGCTTGATGGATGTTGCTTGCTACCGTGGCCTCCGCCACCGCAAGGGCCTTCCGCTCCGTGGTCAGCGTACCAAAACCAACGCACGTACCCGTAAGGGCAAGCGTAAGACAGTCGCAAACAAAAAATTGGCTAAGAAGTAATTCGCCTTCGCTTCGCTGCTTTTGTTTTCAACAAAAACTTGCAGCTTAGCTTGGTTCTAATTCAAAAATAATGGCAAAGGTTAAATCCAAAGTCAAAGCAAAAAGGAAAGTAAAAGTTGAGCCAGAAGGCTTTGCTTACGTTCAGGCAACGTTCAATAACATTATTGTTTCGTTGACCAATAAGAAAGGTGACGTTATCAGCTGGGGTTCAGCTGGTAAGGCAGGCTTCAGGGGCTCCAAGAAGAACACGCCTTACGCTGCCCAAATGGCTGCAGGCGATGCTGCAAAAGTTGCGTTCGAGGCAGGTCTTCGCACCGTGGAAGTTTATGTGAAAGGTCCAGGTTCTGGACGTGAGGCAGCCATCCGTGCATTAGACCAATCTGGTGTTAAAGTTTCAAGGATTCTTGACCTTACCCCAGTTCCGCACAATGGTTGCAGGCCACCAAAGCGTCGCAGGGTTTAATCATTTGCCCTGATGTTTTTCAACGAAAAAAAGTCAAATCTTATAAATGGCAAGGTATAACGGTCCTAAACAGAAGAAAGCCCGCTCCTTTGGGGAGGCTATCTACGGCTTCAGCAAGGCTTTTGAAAAGAAGAAATATGCGCCTGGGATGCACGGCCAGTCACGCAAACGCAAACAGCGTTCTGACTATGCCATCCAGTTGATGGAGAAGCAAAAAGCAAAATATACCTACGGCGTATTGGAGCGCCAGTTCCGCAACATGTTTGAGGTGGCTAGCCACAAGCACGGCGTAACAGGTACGGTATTGCTTCAGCTTTTGGAATCACGCCTCGACAATACGGTATTCCGCCTTGGCATTGCGCCCACTCGGAGGGCTGCCCGCCAGTTGGTTTCGCACCGCCACATTGTGGTCAATGGCGTTCTGACAAACGTTCCTTCCTACCACCTTCGCCCAGGCGACACCGTGGAAGTTCGTGGACAGTCCAAGTCGCTTGACCTCATCCGTGACCAAATCGGCAAGAAATCCGACGTGAAAAAGTTCGGTTGGTTGGAATTCAACCCTGATCAAATGAAGGGTACTTTCCTTGCCTACCCAGAACGTGAGCAAATACCAGAGAAGTTGAACGAGCAGTTGATCGTTGAACTTTACTCTAAGTAATAAATCAATGGTTTGGCAAGCGCTGCAAAGCTGCTTGCCAAACCCGTTTTAATTTGCCTGCTTTCAAAGCCTTTTTGGCAGAATTTAACAGGCAACCTATTGTTGTAACAGCAGAACGAACGGCCTTCATTCTTCTTCATCCTATCTAAGACTTCTTCAATATATGAGCATTTTAAATTTCCAAAAGCCTGACAAAATCATGATGCAGAAAGCCAATGATTTTGAGGGCATCTTTGAATTCAGGCCCTTGGAGCCAGGCTTTGGCCAAACCATCGGCAACTCGCTTAGAAGAATTCTCTTGTCCTCCTTGGAGGGCTATGCCATTTCCGCCGTGCGCATCGCTGGTGTTGACCATGAGTTTGCGACCATCAAGGGCGTTGTGGAAGACGTGCTTGACATTATATTGAACCTCAAGCAGGTACGCCTCAAGCAACTTATCCAGGGCGAAGAGCTTGCCACCGAGAAAATCTACCTTACCATAAGCGGCAAGGAAGAGTTCCGTGCTGGCGATATCGAGGAGCACACCAATGTGTTCAAGGTGATGAACCCTGATATGTTGATTTGTAGAATGGAACCATTCGTGAACCTTGAAATGGAGTTCACAATAACCAAAGGCCGTGGTTACGTACCTGCAGGTGAAAACCTTCCTAAAGATGCTCCAATCGGGGTAATTCCGTTGGATGCGATTTACACGCCTATCAAGAACGTATCCTACAAGATTGAAAACACCCGTGTTGGTCAGCGTACCGACTACGAGCAATTGACACTGGAAGTAAAGACCGATGGCACCATTCACCCGGAAGATGCCGTGAAGGAAGCTTCCCGTATTATGATTCACCACTTGATGCTCATCACGGATGAGTACATCAGCATCCCAGACGATACTGGACGCCGTGACGACGTGGTGGATGAGCACGTGCTGCACATGCGCAAATTGCTCAAGACTTCGCTCGAAGACCTCGATCTTTCTGTACGTGCCTATAACTGCCTCAAGGCCGCCAAAATCAATACCTTGGCTGAATTGGTGCGCTATGACACGCATGAACTGTTGAAGTTCCGCAACTTCGGTAAGAAGTCGCTCGTGGAAATTGAGGAACTGTTGCAAGACAAAGGTTTGACCTTCGGCATGGACTTGTCGAAGTACAAACTTGATGAAGAATAATTCGATTTCGGATTACGTGATTTCGGATTGCGGATTTGGCCAGTGCCTTCTTAGCAATGTAAATCCAATAACCTGGGGTCAATTGCAATTACTGTAGATTTTTGCCTTGAATTGATGGAGTGTCTGTATCGGGGATTCAATCCTTCCTTCCTTCAATCTTTCAATCCTTCGAAAATCCAGTGTTGCGAAGTTAACCAATTCAATCACTAATTTTAGCCATGAGACACGGCAACAAGACAAAGAAGCTCGGCAGGACCGCAGAACACAGGGATGCGATGTTGAGCAATATGGCCGCTTCGCTGATTCAGCACAAGCGCATTGAAACGACCATTCAGAAGGCCAAGGCACTCCGCCGCTATATTGAGCCACTGATAACTAAGGCAAAGGCCAATACTACCCACTCACGCCGTGTGGTTTTTAGCCATTTGCAGAGCAAAGAAGCCATCAAAGAATTATATGGTGCTGTTGCTACTGCCGTTGGCGACCGCCCAGGTGGCTACGTGCGCATCATTCGTACGGGTATCCGCCATGGAGATGCCGCCGAAATGGCCTTGATTGAACTGGTGGATTTCAACCCTGACTACAACGGTCAAAGCAAAGAAGGCGATTCAGCCAAAGGCAAGAAGCGCCGTACCCGTCGTGGTGGTACAGCTAAGGCTGCTGCAACCATTGCTGCACCTGCTGCTGTCGCCGCTGCTGTTCAAGAAGAAGTAGCTGTAGTTGAAGAGGAAGTAAGCGACGTTGCGGAAGAGACAAACGATATTGTCGAGGAAGCAAACGACGTTGTGGAAGAAGCTCAAGACGCTACTGAGGAGAAAAACGAAGCGTAATCAGGATATCACTTCTTGATTTGAAATATAAACGGGCGTGGTTCGAAAGAATCACGCCCGTTTTGTTTTTGAAAATTCACTTAGGAGTACCTTTTTAACGTGAGGTTTGGATTAAAACCTGGCATCAAACCGTCCCGTAGGGACGCAATATGGGTGGTAGTAGAAAGGTAATAAAACCTCTACCTCCGTCCCGTTAGGGACACAACCTGGGTAGGCTTCTTTTGCTTTTGCTACCATGTTACGTCCCTAACGGGACGGAGGTCGAGGGGGCATTCAAATCTATCCATATTGAGTCCCTACGGGAATGAAAATCAGGCATTTATGTCAATTCCAATCCAAACCTCATGTTTTTTAAGGAATGCATTATTTAAACTCAAAAAAAAGATACAGATTTCACCTCATCTTTGAAAGAAATGTCAGGATCCAAAAATATCAATGTTACGTTATCCATAATTGTCAAACGGAAGGCAATACTGATTTACTAACGTATTGGATCGCGGGTGCCAGTCTTATCTTGCCACATTAAATCACCTATTAAATTTTTGCTGACTATAACGGATTGTAGTGATGGCCACCTTCCCCCCCAATCGAAGCCGATATGAGGAGGTTGTGAAGCCAGTTTTCGTGATAAATTTTGCCGTTGAGCCTTGCCGATGG
>JALHQW010000108.1 GCA_022841745.1 Saprospiraceae bacterium
AGTACAAGTCCAAAATCTTTGGGTTCTTCATATGCCGCTACTTTTAGCGGCAAGTTAATGTTGATTAGAACCCTTTTTCAAATAACCTAATCTTCGACCTGCAATAGGTCAGTTGATAATAGGGGTTAGCCCTTTAGCAGTCACCTTTGAGAGGAGGGGTTATCAAACCCCGGCGTTTTCCAGAGGAGGGGTTATCAAACCCCGGCGTTTTCCAGAGGAGGGGCTATCAAACCCCGGCGTTTTCCAGAGGAGGGGCTATCAAACCCCGGCGTTTTCCAGAGGAGGGGCTATCAAACCCCGGCGTTCCGGAACACCGGGGTTTGACAACCCCTTCTCTCGAAGGTGACTGCTATCGACCTTAAATGCATTCATCTATTTCAGATCCGCCTCAATGCAGTTCCAATGCCGCATCCCAAGCCGCCAATTGCCAATGCGCCTGAGCATGAAGGGCCTCTTGCCGCAGGTACTTCAATAGATAATAGCTGATGTTGCGAAGCAGGTAAAGCTGGTAAAGCAATTCAAAACTTGTCGGTTCATGCTCTAAGATTGCCCTAATGCTCGGGTTGTTTTTTATCGAAATAATAGCTGAATGGATGGCTGAATAGGGCAGTTTTTTTACCAATACCCCTGTCTGGAATACGAAATGAAAAGCATCGTAAAGCAAGGGCAGGCGAGTTGAAAGCTCCCAATCAAAGACGTGCAGCTTTTCATGGCTGAGGTACATGTTCCATGGCGTGAAGTCACCGTGGGCAAGGGTAGTTGAAACCAACTGGCTCGAATCCAGCTTGTCCATCAGTCCTTGCAAATTGGCAACGACCCTTTGTACCCTCTCAAAATGAAATTCGTGGTGGATGGGCTGCCCTGCGAGTTCGTTGATGTGCTGAACAATTTCCTGCCAGCAATAAGTACCAGCCAAGGTTTGGGTTTCCAAACTCAAACTGTACAGCTCGGCAAGTGCGTCAAAATGCTGGGGCAGAAGGTCGTTGCTGCTCCTTGCCTTGCCTGGTTTCACATCGGAAACCATCAACCCATTTCCAAACGCCTTGGCCACGGGCACCACCATTTTCTGTAGGTTCAAATCGGCTATGCTTGCTAGTGCTTCATGTTCATTGGCTACTAAAGCCTGCGCCGCTTCCGTGAGCGGCAGTTTGCAGAACCAATGGTTACCTTTTTCATTTTTCAGCAAAAAAACGGCCTTACGGTTTTCGCCCCTCGTACCCGTGAAGATGGCCAATTGCTCCAAGCGGGACATGCCGAGCATACCGCCCAACGGCATTTCGTTCTTGAAAAAAACATGCAGGGTACCCGACCTCACCCAGGATTCCAACCCAACGGAAAAAGCTGCCTTAAAACCCGTTTTCAAGGCATCGCTCCGCAGGCCTGCGCCACTGTACAGCCGCAAAAAAGGGGCACTGCGGTTGCCCAATGGATAGAGCCAGCGGACGGTGCCATCGGGGTTGTTGATATAGCCAAAACTATGGCAATGAAAGCCCGTAAGCTCCGGTTTTTTACCGAAGGCGATGGCAGCATCAGCAACGGGTCGCTCATCGGTAGGTGCCAAGATGGCCACCTGTCCTGAATGACGTGGAAAGAATATTTTGGCGAGCACCTCCTTGTCAATCAGTGGCAGACTGCTCATGTCAGTATGGCTTTTGTGACCCCGAAAGGAATGGGCCTTGTTTGCACGGCGGGCACCGCTTTTATCACAAAAAACAATATGAGCAACTGGTAGAATTGGATGCCATAGTTGGACTCGCCGAAGATGCCGAACTCGGTGAGCGAGTTGATGAACAATGGGACGAACATCATCACGGCAAGCTTGCGGTGGTAGGTGTCCGTACTGTTGCCGATGGCAAAAAACATGGCTATCATTTGCAGGGCGCAAACGAAAATGCCCGCCAAGCCGAGGTTGAGCAGCACTTGGATAAACGTATTGTGCGTCATCTTGGCCGTGTAGGAATGGATGCTTTCGAAATATTCACCTTCGGCAACGCACATGAACCCGTACCCAAAAAGGGGCCTCTTTGTAAAGCCATCGGTGAGGAGGTCACGCCAGAAAGGCAGTCGCCCCGTCATGCTCATCACCTCCTCCATGTCACCTTGTTTCAAGATGATGGAATGGAACAGAAAAGGCAGCACAAGCACTACCCCGACTACAGACAGGGTGATGACCCGGAGGTTGCCCAGCCAGAGCACAAACAGCGCTGAAACCAACAGGAAAGCCGATAAGGACGAACGGGATTGCGTCAGCAGCAGTACGGCAACACTGACTACTATTAAAAGCAAGTTGTGGTACTTGGATCCTTTGTCCAGTAGTTCTTTGTAGCCCATTGCGCTGCCAAGTACCGCCAACATGCCAAGTTCATTCGGGTTGATGATGATTCCACCCAGCCTGGCCACCTCGCCGGCATGGGTCATACGTGCAAAAGTATCAGGGTCGAGGAACCACCCAGCGAGGAACCCAAGCCCTATGAACAGCGTCGCCCTTCCAAAAACAAGGGAGAAACGGGCATGGCCATCGCTCAATGCATTGTAATAAGTGAGGAGTTGCATGAAAAACCATGCAAAAGCAAGTGCCTCTATCACCATAGCTAACTGTAGCATTGAATAATAAGGCAACGATGCCCAACCTACGGATAGTACGCCCAATAAAAGATACGCCCCATACAAGAGCAAGGGCGAAAGGTTTCCATAGCTGAAATGGAAGCTGCGGTGCTTGTCCTGCAACGACTTCAGCAAGAGCAATGCCGTGAAAGTCAGGGCGATGCGAAGTACCGTCTTAGTGGCTTGGGTCAGCAGTACCGATTCGGGAAACAAGGTGAAATAGCTCAAAATCCTCAAGGTGAGCAGGAGGATGATACTGTTGAGCATGGCCTTGCTTCGATACATGGGTTTCACGGTTTCACGGTTTCACGGTTTCACGGTTTCATGGTTTCATGGTTTCATGGTTGCATCGTTTCATGGTTGCATGGATTCACGGTTTCATGGATTCACGGTTTCACGGTTTCATGGATTCACGGTTTCATGGACGTCGCTGTGTGAAAAACAATGAAGCAATGAAATAATGAAGCAATGAAGCAATGAAAATGCCAATTAACAAAAAAAGGCCAACCCATTGTTTGTCAATGAGTTAGCCTTGCTTTATTGTTTTTGTGTTTAGATGTTCTTACATAAGATTCCCAAAATGGGAAGTATCGTGGCTTATTTGGAAAGCCTATTTGAAAATGGAAAAAGTCAAGTTATTCTTTCATGAGCACCAGTTTACCGAAATAGGTCCTGCCTTTGCTGTCCAATGCTTTCACATGGTAAGTACCAGAAGTCAGATGCTCCAAGAAAAGCTCATGGCGCTGGTCTGCCACCTCTTTCGATTGGTAAGCTTGTCTGCCGTATTGGTCAAAAACCCTGATTTCAACGAAGAAAGCGTCCAACTCCAAGCTCATGTCAAATGATTGAACCAGCACCTTTCCCGAAGTCGGGTTGGGCTGTAGTTGCAATGGTTTTGCCAGTGCTTTTGATTCCTTTGCTATCACCTCGGTCAGCACGTTTTCAACGGTATTCGTGATGACAGGCGCTAAATTGTCGAAGTAAATGGCCGCACGGTTCAGTATGCGCTCTCCGACGGCAAGACCTTCCTTGGGCTTGATGCGGAAAGAGATATATCCGTGGCTTTCTTTCTCGTTGCTAAGGCTGTCGGGCAGGTTGATGTTCGGAAAAGTCCAGACCAACTTGTTGCCATCCAACTGAAACTTGCAAGTATGGCTCGAACGGCCCAATTCTATCGTGGAAAGGTCAAGGCCCTCCGGCAATAGATCCTCTACCCGCACCTGTGCAGCGGGAATATTTCCCACGTTCTGAAACCTGATTTTGTATTGTAGCCACTCTCCCCTTTTTACGTAACGGGCGGGGCTGACGGCAATGTCGTTGGGGTCATATGAGGCCACGGCTGGGGTGTTGTCTGCCGACAGGTTATTGGAAATATTGAAGTCAGAATTTCCGCTGGAGATACTGGATGAAACGTCCAGCAGCAATCCTACGGGTGTGTTCAAATCCACGGTGTAGGATATGTACAGGACTCCTTTTTCGTTGGGGTCAAGTGTACCAAGGTCAAACACTAAGGTTTGCGCTTTTGCTGGCAACGGTTGCATGGATGTCAACAACACTTCAATTTCTGAAGGCAATAATACTTCTACAATGACGTCCGTGGCGGGCACTGCTCCTTTGTTTTCATAATTGACCAACAATAGGTTGTTGCCTCCAATTCTATGTGCCGATATGGCAATTTCCGTTACCAAGTCTGGTAAGTTGCTCGTAGCGGTACCTCCGAAATTGTTGCCACAGTAGGTGCCTCCAAGATTGGCAGCATTCACAGTGCTGGTACCAGAAGTATTTGGACAGCTAATTTGCCAAAGGCTGCTGGGTATTGCTTGTAGCGTATAATTTCCAGTTCTCACATTCACTGAGTAGTCGCCATTATCATCAGTATAAGCCGTTATGTTGCCTGGGCTTAGCACTATTTTCGCTCCAGAGATTCCATACTCGCCCACATCCTGCTGGCAGTTGCCATTGGCATCATTATAAAAGGTCCCACATATCTCCGCACCGTCCACCTCCATGAATTGGAGGAACTGATTGACGGGCTGGTTGGATATTACCTGCTCGTAGCCAGAGGGCCATTCGATGGAAATTGAATTGATAATGGTGGCATCATCCAATCCAAAAGCTTGGGTCAAATCGTTCTGACTTCCAGTGCCGCCACCCGTTTGGGCACTTAACTCACGCATCTGCGTGACCATATTCCCATTAATAGTAGCTGTCACATAAATCCTTGCACCAATGGCAGACTTGTTGGAGTTAGTACCAATCAGTTTGATGCTCGCCCAGTTGTTACAGTTGCCTTTGGTGTTTTTGTAGAAGAAGTTGCCAGTGCCAAGTCGGTTGGCCACGAAGAGGTCTTGGTCGCCATCTCGATCATAATCGCCCCAGGCGCTGCCAAATGACAGGCCGCCGTCGTCCGTGATGTCATTCTGAATGTCGTTGAAAACATCGCCGCCGTCGTTGCGGTAGAGTGAATTGTTTCGGCCATCCCTACCTACGAAAAGGTCAAGGTCGCCGTCGCTGTCCCAATCGGCCCAGGCACTGCCATGAGCATCCCCTCTGTCGGTTGCAATTGCACCAGCATAAATTCGGGCGAAAGTACCATCTCCATTGTTTTTGTAGAGAAAATTAGGCTCATTCCCCGCATTGGTTACAAAAAGGTCAAGGTTGCCATCGTTGTTGTAATCGGCCCAGGAAGCCCCAACGCTGCTGCCCCCATCGCTGACGATTTCGCCAGTGGTCACCCTCGCAAACTGGCCGCTTCCAAGATTGTGGTAGAGGCTGTTGTTCTGGCCGCCCGTGTTGGCCACGAAAAGGTCTTGGAGGCCGTCGTTGTCGTAGTCGCCCCATACGCCCGAGACGGAGCGGGAGGCTTCGTTCACGATGGCATTGTCGGTCACTTTGCTGAACGTGCCGTCGCCGTTGTTGTGGTACAGCATGTTGAAAGCAGTTTCCCAATAAACCGCCACGAACATATCGAGAAACCCGTCGTTGTCATAGTCCACCCAGGATGCACCGTGGGCATAGCCCATGTCGGTAACGATGGGGTCGTTCAGTATCTTGATGAAGTTGCCACCGCCTTCGTTCCGATAAAGGAAATTCTCAAAGCCAATATTGTTGGCTACGTATAGGTCGAGGTCTCCGTCGTTGTCATAGTCGCCCCAAGAAGACGAAATCGAAGAGGCCGCATCGGTGCTAAACGGCGCAGTATTGACCCTTGTAAAGGTGCCATTCTGGTTGTTCCGATAAAGTGCGTTGGTCTGATTCGGGTCGTTGGTAGTGACGAAAAGATCAGGATAGCCGTCGTTGTTGTAATCGCCCCAGGAAGCCGACCAATTGTCGCCAGTTGCATCAATACCTGTGTTGGTTTGTAGCGAAGCAAAATCATCAGGCGTACCCACCAGGCAAGGATCGACAGGCGGGAAATCAGTAGGGATATTGACGATGATACTGCCATAATTGGCAGTATGCTTTACTTGGTTGCCGTTGTTGCTTGAAGCATAAGGATTCCCTGTTGTTACGATGCTATTGCATGCAACTTGGTCGAAGTAACGTATCACTACCCGATTAGAACCACCTCCTGCTGCATCGGGTGCGACATAGTTCAACTTGTTGGTACTACCAACTGGCACTATCGTCGGAATGGCGGAGGAAAGAACCTCCGTACCTGTCAGTTTAAAACAGCCAGCATCGAAATCCATATTGCCCGCAGGTTGGAAATAAGCAAAGCCATTTTTGGGCACATTCCCCAAATCGTACTCCAAATCCACATAAGTGCTCAGGCCTATTGCCAGGCCGGGAACAACCGTCCGAGAGACCAACGAATTACCCGCCGCAGAGGAAATACTGCTTCGGGTAGTGTAGTTTGAGCTGAAGCTTTTTGTACCAGGTAGTAGGTCTGAAACAGTAATTGGCACGTTGGACGAGGTATTATAGGTACAAGGGTAGCTAACGTACCAAAACAAGGTAACAGATGCACCTGGTGCCAAAGTACCGCTTGCTTGAGTGGCAGGCTGCCCCCCGGCAAGTGCAAAACCCGTTGACAACCCACTAAGACTGGCACTCAGACCTGTTAGCATCACGTTCGTGGTGCTCTTGATTTCATAAGCCACATATGCTGCCTGTGGGCCACTGCATGGGGTATTGGAATCGAGGATGAAACGGGGACCGGACTGGTTGGTAATGCTGACTTGATTGGTATTGAGCGCCTTGACCTGTTGAAAGCCAAAACAGAGTAGGGCAAGAATGATTAGCCAAAATTCTGGCTTTCCCCCCATGAAGGGATGTTCTAGTTTTTGTAGTGTGAGGTTCATTCTGGTAAAAAAGTTAGGATCAAAGGCACAGTAAGGGTTCAAACAATAAGCCTAAAATTTAAACAATTGAATATCAATAATTTACATAAAATTCACTTCTACGATTTTTTATTAAACTTGGGAAAAATTCCCCTTTTGGGAAAAATATTGACCCTGAAAGGGGGTCATCTGCTATAAATTGCCACTAATTCCTCACTGATTTTCCGCCAGTCAAATGCTGTTTTCACCATGCGATTGGCATTCTCCCCCAATTGTTTCAACCTTCCATCTTTATAAAAAAGGGCCGCTTTTTCCATCGCTTCGCAAATGCGGTGTTCGTCCAACGGCCCATCCATGGGGAACCCAGCGTCGTATTGTCGTAGGTAGCGGTTCACGTTTGTGCCCTCGCTGGTCAGGCAGGGCAGGCCCAATGCGGCAGCTTCCAGCACGGACATTGGGAAACCCTCCGAGCGGCTGGTATGCACGAAGACATCTGCCTTGGCCATTAGCTGGAATTTCTCCTCGCCGTATTTGGCACCATAAAACACGACCTGCCCGCCAATGCCAAGCTCCTCCGCCAATTGCTCCAACATGCTCCGGTCTTCGCCATCGCCAATGAGTTCGAGGCGGGCTTGGTGTCCTTTTTTCAAGAAAAGCGAGAATGCCCGCAACAGGAAGTCGAGGCCCTTGTAATAATTGTCCATGCGGCCACAGAAGCCAAAGGTGAGTATGGGATTGGCAGTTCGATCGGGCAGCACTGGCAAATCACCAAGTTCCATCCCATTGGGAATCAGCACTTTATGCTCGATTTTGGTAAGGTTGTCCAAGTGGCTGTACTCAAGGTCGCCGAGCAACTGCACGGCCTTGGCTTGGCGTACCAGCGTTTTTTCCAAGAAGGTAAAATAGAACTGCTTGCGCAATTTACCTTTTTTCATGGCCAAGCCACTGAAGGCGCCATGCGAGGTCAGCAGATAGTTAATGCCTTGTTTGCGGAGCAACCTCGTCAGCAAGTAAAATTCGGGGATAAATGCACCATGTAGGTGAACCACAGCCGCTTTGGGCAAAGCCTTAACCGCTGCTACCAACTCGGCATCGAGGCGCAGTTTGTTCGCCGTTTGCAAGAAAAGCTCGGTCTTGAAGGGCCTTGGTGGGTAGTTGTGCTCCAATGAGTTGGCTATCCCCCACAAGCTGACATCATGCCCCATTTCATGCTGGGTCTTCGCCAATTGATAGGCTACTTTGTTTACCCCGTTCATCCTTTCGGGGTTGGCCTTGCCTAAAACTGTATGGATGATTTTCATGGAGGAAGGATTGGAGGATTAGGTTCCCTACGGGAATGACAAAAAAAGGATTGGAGGTGGGGATTAATTCATGATTGGGCTTTGGGCCAGTTTTTTAGTGGTTCTTTTTCGCCAAATGAATGCCACATAAACCAACAGCAGCAGCATTTGCGAGCCTATCAGTCCAGCCATCACCCCTCCGAGGCCCCATTGCCTGACCACTGGGCCGGCAGCTAAAATGCTCAACCCTGCACTGATCAGGTAACCCACGAAAATGGGCGACGTGAAATGCATCGAGCGCATCGCCATGCGGAGGATGGTTAGCACATAACCAAGGGCATAGACCACCGAAAACGCTGCAACGAGGTATGCAAAAGACTGGTATTCCCCACCATAGAGCCAGGTAATCAACCAAGGGGCGGCAAGTGTCAACCCTATCAGGAGTAACCCTACCGGAATGCTGCCCATTAGCCCCACCCGCTTTAGGTAGGCAAACAGTCCTGGCTCACCTTTGGTGAAAAACTGCTGGGCAGCCTCGGTGGGCACAATGTTTTCCATTGCGATGAACAGCACGTGACACAGTCCAACTATGTTCTGCGCCATGCGCAACGCCCCCACTGCCACTGCCCCCAGCATGCCCGCAGCGGACACAAGGAAGAAGTTGCCTGAAAACCACTGCACCATGGAGGTGCCCAACAGCCAAATAGAATAGTGATAATGTTCTTTTGCGGTGTGGAACAAGTTGCTCCGCTTCCAGTATTTGACGGGGCTTCCCCCTATCAGTAATTGCCCAATGGAGCTACTGATGCCATAAGCCATCACCATGGTGAAAAGGGCATGGCCGAGGCTCAATTCATCCAGCCTATACAAAACAGCCAAGGCTGGCAGCAACAGCCCAAACAAGGAAGCATCCATCAGGAGCGGCACAAGCAGTTCTCGCTTTGCGTAGCAATATTTTTTGAAGTAATCTTGGAGCAGGTAGCCGCCCAATAAAAAGCCCATGATTGGCAACCATGCCAACCAATCTGCTTGGATGCCAAAGACGACCATCAGGCCATACAGCAGCAAGGCCAATAAAGCAATCCCCACCGATGCCAGTACTTGTAAACCAGTCAAGGTTTCAAGGTATTCAGCTTGTCCATTCAATGGTTTAGATGGCAACAAGGCCATTAGTGGTTGGGTGAAATAGGCTTGATGCAGGCCCAGCACAAACAGCACGCCCATCCATAAAATACTGTATTGACCAAATGCCTCTACCCCCAGCCATCGGGCCAGCAGCACGCCCAAGGCGAAATTGCCCCCCGATGAAATGGCCTGGCCCACAAGGGCAAGAAACTTATGGGATGTGAGTGGTGAAGGCATTCGTGATTCGTGATTCGTGATTCGTGATTTAATCTTTGAATATTAACCCAATAACCGATTTTCACCGAAGGTGGAAAAAACATGAAAAATCATAAAAAATCTGCGTCTCTCTGCGTCAAAAAAACCTGCGTCAAACGCTGATTAAAGGCCCTAATTGGCGATTTAGTGCCACTAAAAAGTCAGTGTTTCCACGGCCCTCGCAATCCGCAATTCCTTGTCATTCCCGTAGGGAACCCAATCACCTCGTTGCGCCGTAATACTTCTTGATATACCGCTTATAGCCTGGCACTTTGGAATTAACCGATTGGCCGTTTAATACGGTATATAAATTGGGTATATGGTACTCCTTTACCAAGTTGGCGATGCGACTTATCATCCGTTTCTTGGTGAAGCCCTTTCGGACGACGAACAAGTTCGCTGTGCTTTCCGACATGATGGGCAGGCTGTCCTCGAACACGCCAACAGGTGGTGTATCCACAATCACCACGTCGAAATGCCAACGGAAATCGTGTATGAAGTCCAAGGAACGGCGGTTGAACAATAGGGCATGGTTCTGCGTCTGCAAGCGTCCCGCAGTGAGTATGGAGAGGTTTTCTTCCTGCGTTTTTTGAATTGCGTTCAAGGCATAGACCCTGCCTTCGAGTATGTCGCAATAGCCCAATTGGTTCTGCATCTTGAAGTTCAGGTGGAGCGTGGGTTTGCGAACGTCCATGTCCACCACGAGCACCCGTTTGCCCACGGCAGCATAGGCACGGGCCAGTTCTGTAGCGGTGAACGATTTGCCCTCGCCCGGCAGCATGGAGGTGGCAACGAGCATCTTCCCTTGGTGTTTTGAGCAGTTATTCGGCAGTTTGTCCAAGGAGGCCAATAGCCCCGAAACGAGTGTGAACCCGTCTTGTTGTAGTTTTTTCGACTTGTTGTAAATGCTGCCCAGCAGCGGTACGGGCAATGCTTCCAAGTCATCCTTGCCTTGCACAGTGTCCTTGAAAAAACTGCGCAAATAGGCTATCACCATACCCAGCAGCAAGGCAAAAAGACCTGCCAGTCCGTATAGCAGGGATGTATTCGGTGAAACGATTTGATGGGGGCGCTCGGCATGTTCAATGATTTTATGGGGGTACAGTTCAGAGTTCTTGCCAATGGCCAGCTCGGTTCGCTTGCGCATGAGGTGGTTGTACATGCTTTCGTTGAGTGCCACGTCTCGCTCAAGTCCTACGTAGATTCGTTCTTTTTCAGGATAGCGCTTGATGAAACTTGAAAGCTGAACCAGGTTTTGGTCCACCTCATCCTGCTTTGCCCGGATATTGCTCATGGTGGAGACGAGTGTCTCGTTTAAGAAAGTCCTTGACTCCCTAATCTTCTCATCCACGTTGGCTACTGCTGGGTGATTTGGGGTATATTTCTGCAATAAATCCTTGCGCTGCGCTTCGTAAACCTGTCCCTTCAAGTAGGTTTCCTTGAAAATGGGGTCTTGCAAGGCTTCAAAATTTGGCGAATACTCGTCCAATTTCCTTCCTGTGAAGAGTGGTGTCTGCAAGCGCTCCATCTCCGCATATTTCATGTCGAGGTCAATGCGGCGCAGGTCGAGTTGGGTCAGTTCCTTCAGGGTAGCGTCAATCTCCATATCGAGGTTCACCACTTCATTGCCGGAACGGTAGCCAGAAAGCGCCGCCTCTGCTGCCTTCAATTTCGATGACACATCATCCAATTGGTGGTCGAGGTAGGCGAGGGTAGAATCGGCCTGCATTTCTTTGCTTTGCTGCCCCTCATTAATATAGGTATCCATCAGTTGGTTGACGAAAGCCTGGGCTTTTTCCGGTAGTTCATGGTTGAAATAGATTTTCACGATGGAAATATCCTTTTCCACAGGTTTCACGAATAGTTTGCCTCCGGCGTATTCATCGGCAAGCGCCTCCATGCTGTTCAGCTTGAAGGCAAAGCGGTCGCCGGTGTTGAGGCAGTTTGGCTTTTTTGCCAAAACGTCTTCCCGTTTGTGGATGGTAAATGTCATTTCGGGCAGGGCGACGACTTCACCAAGGGCGACTTCTATGCCAGTGGAATCGGCTTCACCCCCTTTGCGCAGCCTGAAACGGTCGTTGCCGAGGTAGTCGAAATAATGCAGTTTGCCATATACTGCTTGCGTCGCATCCTGGTAACCAATAAAAAACGGGCATTCCTCCTGCAGTTCTACCAAGCGCAGCTTACCCACTCGATAGATGGAAATTTCCCAGTCAAGGCTCGCTAAGGTTTTTTTAATCAAATCCCTCGACTTGAACACCTCCACCTCGGTCAGGAAGTTTTCGCTCTGTTTCGGCACAGCGTTCTTTTCCTCTCCGAAGATGCCGAAAGTCGCTTGGCTGTAATTCAGGTTGTTGATTTTGATGGCCCCCACTGCCCGGTACTCTGGGGTCATATAGGTGATGGCCCTCCGCATTCCCAAAAAAGCGACCACCATCAACCCAATGATGATGGGCGATGACTTGACAAGTGGGGCAATCAATAGGTTGTATTCTTTTTTGAAATTCATGGCACGAGGATTATACTGGGGTTCTGGGGTTCTGGGGTTCTGGGGTTCTGGGGTTTGGGGGTTCTGGGGTTTGGGGGTTTTCGGGTTCTGGGGTTTGGGGGTTTGGGGGTTTTCGGGTTCTGGGGTTCGGGGGTTTTCGGGTTTGGGGGTTTTCGGGTTCTGGGGTTTGGGGGTTTTCGGGTTCTGGGGTAACCTGAAAACCCGAAAACCTGAAAACCTGAAAACCCGAAAACCCGAAAACCCGAAAACCCGAAAACCCGAAAACCCGAAAACCCGAAAACCCGAAAACCTGAAAACCCGAAAACCCGAAAACCCGAAAACCCGAAAACCCGAAAACCCGAAAACCCGAAAACCCGAAAACCCGAAAACCCGAAAACCTGAAAACCCGAAAACCTGAAAACCCGAAAACCCGAAAACCCGAAAACCCGAAAACCCGAAAACCCGAAAACCCCACATTTTCTATCTCAAAAACAACGATAGCGCCAGCGCAATACCACCGAGTATGCTCGCAATGGTAGTGCCCCGGCGCAGCCGTTCGTCAGCAAATTTCTTTTCGTTGGGACCGATATAGACTACATCATCGGGCTGCAGCTGCACGTTGAACTCGGAAAATGTAGCCAAGTCCGTCATGTCCACCACCAACTCGATGGGCTTTTTCTGCACCTGCCGAATCACCTTCACCTCGTGCCCTTTTGCATAAGGTGAAAGGCCGGCAGCCGAGCCGATAATTTCAACGAGGGTCATCTGCTCATTGTCGAGGGTGTAACGGCCGGGCTTGTTCACTTCGCCGAGCACCGTCACGAAATGGTTGATCACCCTTGCGTTGATGATGGGGTCTTTGAGAACGGTCCGGTACTTGTCCTCCAGCAGATAGTTCACTTCCTTGATATCGTAGCCCGCCACTTTTACCCGGCCTACTTGCGGGAGGTTTACCTCGCCGTCTTGGTCAACCACGAGCCATTTGCCCGTCACCTCATCGGAACTATAAATGCTGTTGGCAGAGCCAATGCTCAATTCCTCATGTCCATAGATGCTTATGCTGAGTTTGTCTCCCGGATGGATAACCGCTTCCTTAGGCTGGAAGTATTGCTTTAGCACATTGCGACTATCCGCTGTCTGGCCGGAGTTTTGGAAAAGTTGTTGCGGTGGCTGGCAGGAGGCCAACAGCACTGCGAGCAGTAACAGGTACTTCAAATAGCTAACCATGGTTGGATGTTTTACATTATCACTTAGCTTTTATTTAGCCATCAATATGCCATCCACAAAACAGTCGTAAAGAATTGATTTACAATTAATTAGAAATAAAGCAAAACCTGTTGGCATCCTCATTATGGAACGAATTCCCAAAATGGGAATCCTACTGTTTTATCACGGTCAGCTCCGTCCTGCGGTTCACGGCCCTACCATCGTTAGACCCATTGCTCCGCTTGGGCATTGCCTCGCCGTACGACATCATCGTCAGGCGCTCCAAAGGCACTCCCTGTCGCCGCAGGTAATCCCGCACTGCCCTTGCCCGACGAAGGCCAAGTTCGTAGTTGTAGGCTACCGTTCCTTCGGTATCGGTATGGCCAGCGACCACGATGCTGGCGGTTTCATCGTTCAGCAATTGCTGTGCAAACGCATCCAAACTGGCTTTGTATTCCTCTCCAACACTGGCACCATCCGTGGGGAATTCCACCACGAAATCCGGGGCCATTTCTGACGGAGTGACATTGGAAGGGCAGCCGTGGTTATGCTTCAAGCCCCGCAGGTAGGGGCAGAGGTCGTCAATATCAGAAACGCCGTCCCGGTCAGTGTCCGGGCAGCCTTGGAACTCGGGCAGGCCCTTTATGAACACGCACTGGTCGTCCAGGTCGGCCACGCCGTCTTTGTCCGTATCTCGGTCCCTAATCGGGCAACCCTTGTTTTCGATATGCCCATAGATTTCGGGGCAAGCGTCCACTTGGTCATACACGCCATCGCCGTCGGAATCATTGCAGCCCTCGAACTGCGGCTCGCCAGGTTCCAGCGGGCACTCATCGAGCTTGTCGGCTATGCCATCTTTGTCGGCATCCAAGGCAGCCCCGGCAGCACTGTTGGGGCAGCCGTTGTTCTCCTTGGGGCCGGGCAGTTTTGGGCATTTGTCCCGGTTGTCGTAGGTGCTATCCCTGTCCGTGTCCTTCATCTGCTTTTTCTGGCTTTCGCCAAAACGAAGGTAAAGGCCAAGTTCAAAGGCCCCTTTTCCGCCCGTGTTGTTTTCAAGCGTCGAAACATTCGCATCGTAACTGGCCCAAATGGACTTATCGCCAATCTCCAATGCCATTTGCAAGACGATGGCATCGCCCCAGCGGTATCCCATACCCGCATGGAACTCAGCGCCAGCATCGAAGCTACCGTTGAATTTCAGGCCACCTAAGAACTCCCGGTGGACGCCTTGGCGCTGCATCAAAAAATGTGGGGTCAACACGAATTGGTTGTCCACCTTCATGTCCAGGCTGCCGTGCAGCACGGTCTTGGTGGGTAGGTCAGATTTTTCACCAAAAAAACCTTCATTGGGCAGGTGGACGTGGCTTAAGGCTAGTCCGAAACTGCTTTTCAGGTTCTTGGTATTGCCCCAATAGCCCTGCCAGACCAGGCCAGTGGACAAATCTGCGAAACTGGCTTTGGTGCGTTCGAACATCTCTTCGCTCGGCCTTCCGCCGTCATAGCCCACGCCCTCCACGTACTGGTTGTCGAAGGTCAGCAGTGCCGGATTGATGCGCCGCTGGATTTTGCCAAGGCCGAATCCTAAGGATAGGGAACCATCTTTTGCCAATGGCTTGTGGTAGGCGCCCGTCATCAAGAACCCAGTCGTTTTGAGGCTGGCCGGGCCAGCGTGGTTTTGGTACAATTGAATGCCGCCACCAAATTGCTTGTACTTTCCCTCCACCGTGGTGGCCATGGTCGTGTAGCCCTTCAAGATGCTGGCCCATTGGCTACGATACTGCACGCCCACCTGTAGCTGATAATCGCCACTGCCCGATACCGCCGGGTTGAACAACATGCCCGTCGGCTGGTAATTCGTCAGGTGAAAATCCTGAGCGCTTGCCGCAGTGGCTACCAGCAAACAGGCGATTAGTATGGAGTGTAATTTGTTCATTATGAACGGGTTGTATCCTATTCCTTGTTTTAGGATTTCAGTTATCTGAAGAAATCCAGTTTTGAAATTTAACTTCATCGCAGCAGTGTGACCATCCCCGCCACATCTTTTTCCTTGCCTTCCACCACCATCCTTACCACATAGGTGTAGGAGCCGGGGGCAACGGGGCGACCATCCCGGTTGCCGTCCCATCCGGTGGTAGGCGTAGAGGACTGGAAGAGCAGCTCGCCCCATTGGTTGAAAATGGTCATGGAAGTGGCACCTTCCACATTGCCCCGCAAGCGGAAAACATCGTTCTCGCCATCGCCGTTGGGGGTGAAGGCATTGGGCAGGTAGGCACTGCTGGATAGTGCAATTTTTACCAGTTCAGGTTTTAGGAGGTTGTGCTCGCAGCCACTGGCGTCAGTGGCCATTAGTTCAATCGAATAGCTGCCTTCTGTCATGAAAATATGGGAGGGTTCGGGCAGGGTCGAGCTGTTCTGCAAGCCAGCGGAAGGGTCACCAAACCGCCACTCGAAAGCCGTGGGCTGGTC
This sequence comes from Saprospiraceae bacterium, assembly GCA_022841745.1. Lineage (GTDB taxonomy): Bacteria > Bacteroidota > Bacteroidia > Chitinophagales > Saprospiraceae > UBA6168. The sequence goes on from JALHQW010000108.1 coordinate 15,708, forward strand.
TGCTCCCATCCATTTGAACAAAACAGGCTGGCCGGGAGCCGCCGTTGGGGGGGTGGCGATGAAATCAAAATTGGGTACCGCTGCCGCCAATATCTCTACAGGCTCAGAAACGGCTGTGATACCGGTAACTGCGTCGGTGGCCTGAACTTCGTACATGCCTGGCTCCGATACTTCGATGGATTGGTTGATTTGCCCAGCAATGGGCCAGCCATCGTGGTACCATTGGTTGCCGGAGGCAAAAGAAGAAGTAAGTACGACCGTGCCATTCGGGCAAAGGCGATTGTTGCCTTGCACCAAAACCGTCAATACATCGGGCAATGGCGTCACTTCCACCACCACAGGCGCTGAGATGCCGGTGCAACTGCCCAAGGTTGCTTCCACGAAATAACTGCCCGACGATACCACGGTTATGGCTTGGGTGGTTTCTGCGTTGGACCAGAGGAAATCACCTTGGCCTGTGGCAAACAATATGACCGAGTCACCTTCAAAAAAACTGAGCGGCCCTACCGCATTGATGGTCGGTTGGGGCATTGCCAGTACAGTGACTTCGACGGGGCTGGAAACGAGGGTTTGGTTGCCAAAATCTGCCTCGACGGTGAAACTGTAGGTGCCAATTGGAAGCGAACTGGAGCTGTACTCATTGAGGTTGTCTTCCTGTACCATGACTCCGTCCATGTAAAACCGGTATTTCTCAAGGGTATCAGGCTTAGCTTGCAGGGTAAAAAGTTCGCCTTCGCATATTTCACTACTCCCATTGAGGTTGAAGAGGTTTAATACAGGCGTGACAGAAGCTCCAAAGCTTATCTTCCTAATGGTATGGCTATAGCAATCGGTGAGGTAAATACAATTATCGTAGCTTGACCAGGAAAGGCTTGTCACGGATTTAAAAGATGCATTAGTCCCCTGGCCATCCAGTGTCCCTTCTACCTGTGTAATGCCAGCTAAGGTGGTTACTTGCCCGTTGGGTGCAATTTTCCGAATGGTATTATTGTACCCATCCCCGACATAGGTATTGCCATCGGGGTCAACGGTAACATCCCAGGGATAGTTGAATGAAGCCGATGTGCTGTTTCCATCGGTCGCCCCATTAATGCCGCTGCCCGCAAGCGTGGTCACAACACCCTGCGGGGTAACCCTCCTAATCTTGTTGTTCCATTCATCGGCTACGATTACGTTGCCATCATTGTCGAGGCTAAGGCCATAAGGTCGCCAAAACTCGGCATCGCTGCCGACGCCATCGGCATCGCCGGGCAGGTAAGGCTTGCCTGCGAGGGTGGTCACGTTGCCCAGTTTGTCCACTTTTCGGATGATATGGGTAGCGTGGTCGGCGACATAAAGTATGCCCTCGGCATCCCTTTCAATGCCCGTCGGGTTGCCAAAGGTGGAGGCCGTTGAAGACCCATTGGTGGTGCCGAAATTGCCAGTACCTGCAAAGGTGGTGACTTGGCCATCGAGGGTGATTTTCCGAATCTTGTTGTTTTTGGTGTCAGCCACATAGACAACGCCATCGGGCCTTGCGCAGATGCCCCATGGTTCGTTGAATCGGGCGGCATCCCCCACCCCATCTACATTGCCAGCCTGACCAGCCTTTCCAGCCAAAGTGGACACAACTCCCGTTTTAAGGTCTAAAACCCTGATGGCGTGGTTGTCACGGTCAGCGATGAAGATATGGCCAAGTGAATCGGCGGCAATACCGTGCGGAAAAAAAAAGCGGGCTTGTAGCGCATCACCGTCATTGCTGCCGGGCGTCTCCACAATGCCAGACACAGTGGATACCCACTGGGCATTGGCAATGCCAAGGCAGGACAGGATGGTGAGTGTGATGATGATTCGCTTCATTGCGCTTATTTGATTCTATATTATATAATAACAAAAATGCGAGCCATTTCATACAATATTGATTATCAGTTAATTAAACAATAAACAGGGAGATGGTTTTCCAATTTTGGGAATGCTTTTTTGCTTTTGGGAACGCCGTTGATAGGGTTTTCAAGCTGAAGTATGCCGTAGAAAACCGCAAGGAACGGTAGTAAAATGAAGAAAAAAATGCCCAGAAGTAGGAATCGTATAGTCTGTTGGTTTTTCCCGCCATTTTAAACTGTTTCCAAAATCGGGAACAAAACAGGAATTATTGTTTCATAAAGCATTGAAAATCAATAATTTGAATTTTGGCATTTTGTAAGCTAATGTTCAGGAACATAATGAACTGAACTATGAATTACAACAAGCCCAATCTTGGGATAATCGGCACAGTCGGGGTACCTGCCAAATATGGTGGCTTCGAAACACTCGCTGAGCAACTGGCGCTCAACCTTTCTAATGAATACCAGACCACGGTATATTGCAGCGCCACCAATTACGCCAAGCATGAGCGTGTCAAGCAGTGGAAGGGAATCAAGCTTAAGTACCTGCCCATGAGTGCTAATGGTGTGCAGAGTATTGTCTATGACATTGTTTCCATGATACACTCACTGATTTTCATGGATGTGATATTGGTGCTCGGCGTTTCAGGTTGCTTTTTCCTTCCTTTCATAAAATTCCTTGCGCCTCGCAAACAAGTTGTCGTCAATGTGGATGGAATGGAATGGCGTCGGGGCAAATGGAAAGGCCTTGCCAAAAAATTCCTGCGCTTCAGTGAGGGCATCGCTGTTCGGTATGCCGATGAAGTGGTGACAGACAATGCCGCCATTCAGCAGTATGTCCGTGATATTTATGGCGTGGAAAGCCGCCTTATTGAGTATGGGGCCGACCATGTCGAACCAATTGATAAGCAACCCGAACAGTACGAAAAATACCCTTTCCTTGCAGGCGACTATGCCTTCAAGGTATGCCGAATAGAGCCGGAGAACAATATTCACATCGTTCTGGAGGCTTTTGCACGTCACGGCAAAATGCCACTTGTACTGGTGGGCAATTGGGAAAACAGCGAGTACGGCCATGACCTCAGGGAACTGTATCGCCAATACAAAAACCTGCACCTGCTCGACCCAATTTACCAGCACGATGAATTGAACATGCTGCGCTCCAACTGCACCCTCTACGTACACGGCCATAGTGCTGGTGGCACAAACCCTTCCTTAGTGGAGGCTATGTACCTGGGCCTTCCAGTGCTATCTTATGGTGCTGTCTATAACCGCATAACGACCCATGAGCGGGCGATTTATTTTGAAACCGCAGAGGACATCATATTGGCGCTTCGGAAATTGCCGGAAATGGACCTTAACCAAATAGCCCATGACCTAAAATGGATTGCCGACATGCGTTATTTATGGTCCATAATCAGCAAAAAATACGCAATGGCCTTTAAAGGTATTGAGCGGGAGGTTGGAGTCCCTGCACTCGAATCCACCAAGCATTTAAAGCATTTAAAGAGTGCTGCGTGATACGAGGTTTTACTCACACAATTAGCACATGGAACTCACTTTATACTTAACTTTCGCAACAGCGGCATGCATCCTATCCATTGGACTCATGCCTGTCATCATCCATACGGCCAGGGAGCGTGGGCTTTTCGAGGCCAACGACGAACGCAAAATCCATTCGGAACAGGTCAGCAGCTTTGGCGGCATCGGCATCATTGCGGCTTTTTCCATTCCCATCCTCTTGCTGATTTATTCGGGCACGGACAAGGCAGTGGCTGCCTTCGGGTTGGCTATACCCTTGTTCCTGATCAGCTTGCTGGATGATATCTTTGGGCTGCGGGTGACCTATCGGTTCATCGTACATGCCCTCCTTGGTGCCACCTTGTACTTGATGGGGTTTTCCGTATTGAACCTGTCATCCTACCCCATCTTCGACGCTGTTTCCACCATCGTTTTCACGATCCTGCTCATCAATGCCTACAACTTGATTGATGGCATCAACGGCTTGGCTGGTGGTTTGGGCATCATCTCCGCTGTGGTGTTCGGCATGGCGCTTGCGCAGCAAGGCCAACACGACATGGCATTGGCATGTTTCTCTTTTGCAGGCGCATTGCTCGGTTACCTGAACTTCAATTTTGGGAAAAAAGCCCTGATTTTCATGGGCGACAACGGCTCAACCGTGCTCGGATACCTTACCGCTGTAATGGCCTTGGCCATCCTGAACAGCGATGCGACCAACGGGGTCATCGTTTATAATTATGCATTGGTGCTGGCCGTGGTATCAGTGCCCGTGGCGGATGTGTTCAAGGTGGCCATCATGCGGTTTTTAAAAGGCAAATCTCCTTTTAGGCCCGACCGCACGCATATCCATCACCTGTACACCGACAAGCTATTGACGCACCCGACGGCCTGCCTTCTCCTTTTTGGATGGACTGTGGCGCAGGTGGCGTTGGCGATATGCTTACCAAGTGCCTACTCCTTTCAAACTGTAGCTATTCTGACAATAGTGCCCTACCTGTTCGTCAAGGCATTGCGAAGCACCAAGGAGCTGCTGGAATCGCCAGGTGCGAGGTGGAGGATTGATAGGAATAACGGTTGATGTACTTTCTATTATAGATACTCGCATTTAAAATTGATGGTAGGCACCATTCGAGAGGAGGGGTTATCAAACCCCGGAGTTCCGGAACTCCGGGGTTTGATAACCCCTCCTCTCGAAGGGTGCTGCAAATTGGCTCAACCCGAATATCAATTTCAAAGGCGACTACCTATAATTACTTAAATGAAATTAGTTTAGGTTATTTCGCTGGAAGATAGCTGGTTAATCAACTGATCTTCAACCTCTTGCAACAATTATAACAATCCCAACAATTTTCAACAATTACTTATACCGTTTATCTTAAATCAAATTGTACATCTAACGGCAGCCGCACCCTTGAAAAAACAGCTTAAACACCCCACCACCCTATCATGCGATTGTAATGCGATTCCTCCATACAATGTTTTGCGACAGCCCCGTTTTATTTGGAATTGTTTTTATTTGACACCCATAAATGTTAAATTTTCCCCACAAGTTTGAATTTTCGGGATACCCGCCTACCTTGCAACCGAATAATAATTGATTACCTACCTTGTTAAAAAAACACCTTCTTGGCCGCCTTGGCCATGCCCAAACCTTTTGGACGTATGCACAACCGATTACTTAATTTTTTCTGACTATAACGGATTGTAGTGATGGCCACCTTCCCCCCCAATCGAAGCCGATATGAGGAGGTTGTGAAGCCAGTTTTCGTGATAAATTTTGCCGTTGAGCCTTGCCGATGGGC
>JALHQW010000109.1 GCA_022841745.1 Saprospiraceae bacterium
AGGAACACCAAAAATTTCATCAGCATGATATTGTTCTTGTGCGGCAAGCTCGAATTTAAACCATTATATGCTAAATGAGGAATTCAGCTTACCCACACGAAATCACGAAGAACCAAAAAGTATTAATCCAGAGTCATTCCTGATTTTTCAAGGTACAGGTATAAGCATCGGGTTCAAACGGTGATTTTCTGAGGAAAATCTCCCTTGCACCCACAAAAAAATAACGGCGGCGGCATCTTAGATGCAGTCGCCGTTATCTTTTATGTGTTTTAGGCTTAAATGAACACATTAGGATAATGGGTGAACCAATAGTTTAATTTTACGTATTTTGCTTTAAAAAAACGCAAAACATGGAATGGTGGAAATTTTTACAATATGCCTTGATAGGAATTGTCGTCAGTTTGTTCATGAACTACCTCAACAAAGCAGCTTCAAAACCCTTGGAAGTGGAAGAAGAGGGCCGTTATGTGCTAAAAATGCACAAATTGTATCAATGGATTGGTTGGCTGAGTATTGCGTTAGGGCTTGTTGCCTTGATTTCTATGGTATTATTATTTGACATAGAAATGGCCATTATTGGGGTAGCTATGTTCCTATTGTTTGGCGTTTTGGGTTGGCTATGCTTAATGTCCTATAATAGGCATAAAGTAGTTTTTGATGAGCATCAAATGACCATCTCAAGCTGGCAAGGCAAAGTGCTGTTCTTTGCATGGGACGAAATAAGCGATATTAAATTCAATCCGATTTCCGGCTATATTAAGGTATATGGACCGCAGGGTATTGGCAAAATCCACATGCATATGTTGGGTTTAAAATCCTTCGTCCATATGATGGAGCAAAAGACGAAATGGCGGGCCAAGGAACTGAAAATTCCTATCATATAGCCGCTAATCAGGGGCGTTAACCCCGGTCCTGTATAGGCTTGGTTTTCGGTTCCCCCAGAGGGGTGTAGCCCCGGCACGATTTGATTTGTGGTTCGTCCAACTGGCCAGGGCTACGCCCTTTTGGAATAATTGCATGATTTTCGACAAACAGGGCCGGGGCTAGCGCCCCTAAAAGATGAAGAGAAGGACTGCTGCACTTTTTCCGTAGTTTTCAATACATTGAGATACGCTAAAGGAGTTATTAACTTGCGCTTTCAAAAGCAAGCATTCATGACTATTTCAATCACCTTTATCCGTTTGCGCAGCCTTTGGCACTTCTTCCAACTCTCGTGGCATGGCCTGCAAATCATGCGGCAGGCAAAGGCACTTCCCGGCAACAGGGGCTTCCAAAACACGGGCTTCGGCTACAAGCATTACACCCTCACAGCTTGGAGCGATGAGGCGGCCATGCGCCAATTCGCCTATTCGGATGGCGCACACAAGGAGGCCATGAAGCAGACCCGGAAAATTGCGAGGGAAATCAAGACGTACACCTATCAGGCCGATGCCATGCCGACTTGGATGGAGGCGAAGCGGTTGGTGGAAGAGAAGGGGAAGTTGTTTCGGATAGGTTCCCTTCCCAAAGGGATAAATCGGGAATGACAAACGATTGACGATTGGGGGCGCAATCTGCTCGGCAGCATCTCTTCAGGCAGCCTGACACTCGTAAAATTTCACACTGATAAAAACGCAATTTATGTTCATTGAGCGCAACACTTTCCACCTCAAATTCGGTGCTGGCAAGGATGCCTTGCAGCTTTGGAGCGACTACCTCCGCACTGCCTGCGAAGCCGACCCCAAGCTGCAAGCCCGACTGTTCACCGACCTGACCGGCGATGCCTACGTGCTGGTTTTGGAGTTGAGCTATGATACTTATGCTGAACTGGAGCCGAGCCTTTGCCGCCTGACCCGGCAGCCCGGTTGGAAAGCGTTTTATGAGCAGTTTATCCCGCTTTGCGAAAGGTCGGAGCGGGTTTTGTTGAAGGCGGTTTTTCCTTGAGGCTATTTGATGCTAAGGCCGGCCAGCGGAATATGTAGCTCAAACCGTCGGCATTTCTGGCTCAAATTCGGCTGTTTTTGAGATATATTTGGGAAAATTGTGAGCCACAATGGACTGCTGTACACCATCCCCGGCCAGCGGGAAAACTTGTATATTGAATTTGCAAAACGGCATTTTTCTCATCAAATTAGGTTGATTTAATGTAAGTTTGTAAATCAAACCAACCACCATGCATACGAATTCAGTCCTGCACGTAAACATAGATTCAATGGACGAAGCTTTTGTGAAAGACCTCAAGCGGCAGTATGGCCCAGCCGAGGTGGAGATTTCCATTCGCAAATCACCAGAGGATTGGCTTACCGAGGGACAATTTTGGGAGGTCATTGCCCAATTGGACTGGGTAAAAATAAGCGACCCGACTGCGATGACAGTACCAGCCATCAGTGCACTTGCTGCCATGTCGGTGGGCAATATCCACCAGTTTCAAGATATTTTATCGGAAAAACTCTGGCTACTGGACACCCGTGCCCATGCCCAGGTTTTCATGGACCAACATCCCAAGGGGCGCTTGTCAGTGGATGATTTCCTTTATGTGCGTTGTGCGGTCGTGGCAAAGGGAGCAGATTATTTCAATGCAATCCTTCAATCACCTGCTTCCATCCCGCAGAACGTGACCTTCGAGCCATTGCTAACGCTTGCTTCCCGTGCTTACGAAATGAAGACGGGGCGCCCATTCGTCCATGTGTCAGCCTACGATTTCGAGACTTATGGGAACGAGAAAGGATGGGCATGATTTCCACTAACGCATTCAGCTCAATCTTTTAAGCACCCCCCTCCCACATGCACCGCAATTCAAACGAGAACGAACTTCCGCACCATCTTTATGAAATTTGGGACACACAGGACGAAGAGGTGTTCAAATACGGCATCAGTTCCGACCCTATCGAAGATGACGGCCTTTCCAAACGGATAAGAGAGCAGGTGCAAGGCTTGAACCTCGCTGCTGGATGGCTTCGCTACCTCGCCCGCATTGTCATCATGGGCATCATCAACCGCTTAACTGCCAAAACCATTGAAGATGAATACATGGATGCGTTCGAGGAGAAAAAAGGACGGCTGCCCCGTGGGAATTTGAGGAGGAATTATAAGAAGCCTTGACTTGATGGATATTGACGAGGTGCGGAACCTGCTGGATACCATCCCAGGGCAACGGGAGGACTTGAATCGGTTGGGGTTTTTGAAGGAGGGGGAAACGGGGTGAGGGCCGCTGTATCTTTCAAATCCTGATTTTTTGTGATTTTTCTTTCGGAAGGTGGTCGGAATGGGGATTGGGTTTAGCATTGCAAGATTCTGATCCATGACCAAGTAATATGGAAGTGTTGAGGGTTACTAAGCAGATTTTTGGAAAACTCGACTATTTGAAAGTTGACCAAGAATATTTATCTAAAAATTAAAAAACTTCAAGATGTCATCAGAAAACAATTCTCCAAATACTGAGAAAAGTGGAATAGGTACGTTAGGCACTGTGTTGATATCTTTATTAACCGCACTAGTTACCTCATTTGCCACATCAAGATTCACTTTAAAAAATGAAATTGAGCTTAATAGACAGGATTTCAAGCAATCAGCATTAAAAGAAATCATATCAAATGATGATGTTGGTAACGCTAGGAAGAAAATTAAATTTCTTCTAGACGCAGGTATGATAGGCGATGAAGAAGCAAAGATTCATAATGCGTTATCTGGATTCAAGTTTGAAACAGAAGCTACCGAAAATCTGCTTAAGGGAAAGTTGATTTTTGATAAAGCTTTTATAGACCGTTTGAAAGGGAATATTAAGAAGCAAGTTTTTTTTGAAGAGGCTTTAAAGGCTATCGTATTATTCACAAAAACAATTGATTTAGAGCCAGAAAATCATGTGGCTTTAAGGGAAAGAGGCTTTGTATATCAAAAACTGGGATATGAATCAAAATTAGAGGATGAAGTGAGTGGAGAATTTTTCTATACTAAATCTGTTGATGACCTTTCAATTGCATTAAAATTAAATGAAAACCCACACTACTATTATTTACGGGGAATTGCTTATCTCAACCTTAAAAAATATACTGAAGCCTTGAAAGAATTTGAAAAAGCAAATAGTTCCTTAGAGGGTGGTAGCTCAGAGTGTTTGCTGTATATTAGCATTGCAAAAGTCCTGCAAGATAAGTTTGAAGAGGCAGAGGAGTCTTTGAGAAAAGCAATTAATCTAAGTTTTATCCAAGGAACAAGCAAAATCCTAATTGAAGAGTTAAATGTGCAGTTTAATATAAAAGAAAGAAATAAAATTTGTAATTTAATTCAGATTGCCAAAGAGGCATACGGGAATAAAATAACTATTAAAGAATGCATATAGTATTAAGCCAAAACTTGCTTTAGACCCAGTTGTCGCAAGTCTTCCAATTTTTCAAATTCAAACACAACATAAGTAATGAAAATAAGACCCCGAGTTTTAAGCACGTGTATCCCGGAGTGGAACTTACGTAGTGTGTAGCAGACACGATGCATGTGCCGCTCCGCTCAACATTTACTCAAACCAAAGTCTACCCCAACTTGAAGCATAACCTTGTCCCCAGTCTTAAATCCAAAATCGTCATTCGTTATCCCTTCCCCTCACATCAATCGTGATCCCCACCCCTCCTTCCCAAACCCCTGAATCGAGTACGCAAAAGTCAGCATCACAACCCAGCAGCGGGATAAACTGACAATGGGGATTAATGCGCAGGAACCTTTGGCTTGGGCGATGAAGGTTTTTCCACTTTCCTTTTGACGGATGATTGCTTTGGAAGTCCTACTTTCTGTAAAACTGCATTCGCTTTTTCCAATTTGTCTGGGAATTGGATTTTATCGTCGTATTGGTTCAGCGACTCGTCCACCCGTACAATCGGTACTTTGCGTTGCTTAATTTCTGTTATCTCTTTCATTTTCATAAAGTTTGACGGATTGAACGTGGTTGTTTCTTGGTTTTCCTTTTCACCAAAAAGCCATTGTATTCGATGTTTTCCCTAAAAACTTCCCAATCGTCGTTTCGTTCGCCAAAGATGTCAAAATCTTCTTGAACTTCCTCAAGAAACTTGGCGATACCCATTCGATAAAGCCTAGTTCTAGATTTAGTGCTTCCCGAAGCGTAAACCCAAGCGCCTTGATACTTGTCAGTGAAAGCATAAACCGTTGCTACCACTGTTGCCAACACTTTTTCGCTGTCACCATTGTTCGAGATGACCGAATCGTCTATTTCGCCGGATGACTGGTCCTTGTCACCAAAGGCAAGGTTGTAAACGCCTTCCACGTTTGTGTGTTGATAGCGGACAAGCTTGTGAATCAACCCTTTTGGGCCTTCGCTGATGAATTCAAACGTCATCAACTTATCACCAGATGCCAACGGGTACTTTGGTAGTCTCATAGTTCTGTTTGGCTAGTCAAAATCCTGTTTGTGTAGCAATAGAGCCGCTAATTAATAGTGTTTTTTTGACTTGTCCTAATCAAACCAATGGAACCCCTTCCTTCCCAAACCCCTGAATCGAAAAAGCAAAAGCCAGCATCGCAACCCAACCTATTTTACTCCATGGGTTGTCTCTATCATTATCCTTCACTATAAAAATCTGTAGACATGAAATTCTCTTTTACACTCTTAACGCTACTGCTTTCCGTTTTTCTGAGCAAATCCATCGCCTGCTTCTGCTTGCCGCAACCTGATTTTTGCAGTACCGTGACGTATGAAAGTCAAGGAGTCACCATTGATATACGCAATATCTACTACGTGAAAGTCACCTCAAAAGAAGCCGATGGCATGAGCGTCTATATCTATAAGACTTATCGTGGTGAAGACCTTACGGCGCAGACCATTTTGATATCCGACCTGGTTACTAGCTGTAGCATGTCCACAGGCCAATTTTCCGAAGGCGAGGAACTCATTATAGCTGCAGATAAAAACGGTGACAAATGGGACATGACTACTTGCGGTATCCCTTATTTGAAAGTGGAAAATGGGAAAGTAAAAGGCGAAATCGCAGCTGGTGTCACTGAAATAGCTTTTGAGGATTTCCCTTTCATGTTTGGCTGTGGCAACCTGATGCCTTTAATCTTCAATGAGGAAAACCTTGATCCAGAATTTGTCATAACACCTAGGCCTAATACCAACCAAATCCACATCGCCACTACGGCGCTAATGCCGGGGGATACAAAACTCAGGGTGTATGACGCTGCAGGCAGAATGGTGCAACAAAAAACCATTCCGAGAGAGGTTGCTGCCAGCGTTGGCGAAAACATTGATACGTTCGCCTGGCTGAATGGCATCTATTTCATACAATTAATTGCAGCGAACAGGCGTGAAACTTTCAAATTTATGAAAATTGGCAGCCGATAGCCCTGCATAATCCCATTTCGTGTTTCTGAATGAATGGTTATTTCTTTCCGCTTTAACAGTTGCGCCAAGTCTTCCATATCCCAATTATATACTTGACGCCATTAGGTTTTTTGCATTTGCCAGGCGAAGATTTCCGAAATCTTTAAGATTTCGGAAATCTGGTTTGCACAAATCCTATTGGTGCGAAGTATAGCACAATCTAAAGAAAAGAAAGTAAAACCAAAAGTTCAGCAAGTATAAAGCGAATCAGCACTTGCGGCGTATCTGCTACACCCATTGAAAGTGCTGCTTCGCTCTAGACTTACCCAATCCGCAGCCCACAATTGTAAATCCTTTGTCATTCCCGATTTATCCCTTTGGGAAGGGAACCTATCGTCAATCCTCCGACCCCCGCACATCAATCGTAATCCCTCCTTCCTTCCCAAACCCCTGAATCGAATACGCAAACGTCAGCATCACGTACCGTTGCAAGGTGTTGATGCGCTGCTGCTCCAGGTAGTTCAGCTCACTGTTGCGGCGCACACCGAGGTTTTGGTTCAGGATGTCGAAGGCTGAGAGGGTCAGCTTGCCACGATTGTTTTTCAATAAATACCTTGAAATACTGGCCTCCCAGAGCGGCACTACTTGCTGGCCGCCGAAGTTCTCGTTGGAATAGACCGAGTATCGGAACTTGCTGGCGAATTCCCATTGCTTGTTCGGATAAACGGTCGCCTCGGCGTAGTAGCGCTGGTTGAGGTAAGTCTGGTTCAGCGCCTCGGCCTCCGAGTAGGTCGTCTTGTTGTGGCTCATCCGTGCGCCAATGGTGGCATCGAAGAACTCCTTTTTGCGGTTGCTGAACGAGAGGTCGAGGCTGTGCGTGGTACGGTCGGTGCTGTTTTCGAGGTCGTTCACGAAGAGCAGGCCCCGGTTCCAGCGGCTGTTCAGGTTGAGCCGCACGGTGATTTTCAGTGGGCGGATGGGCGTGCTGAAATCCACGAAGCCGCTCAGCGTGCGGTCGTTCTTCACGTTCACCGGGCGGATGGTGCGGCGCAGCAGCGAGTCCACGGAACTGGCGTTGGTGATGCGGTCCTTCACGTACTCCGCCTCGATATTGGCGAAGAAACTGGTGAACGTGAACTGGTCAAAGCGCATGAAACTACCGTGCAGCGTGTGGGCGTACTCCGGTTGCAGTCCAGGGTTGCCGATGTATTGGTTCAGCGGGTCGGAATTGTCCACCAGCGGCTGCAATTGCTCCGCCGACGGCTCCCTCAGGTAGGTCTGGTACTCGAAATTGAAGTTCTTTCCGATGCCCATTTCATAATTAAAAAACATGCTGGGTAGCAGCTTGGTGAAGCTCCGTTTCACCGGCTCGAACTCGCCCTGCTGCTGTCCCTCCAGTGTCGAGCGCTGGAGCGCCGAGCCGCCCGTTAGGTTCCATTTTTTGCGGTTCACCATGAGGTTGGCGCCAGCCCGGTCGTAGGTATAACCCCGGTCAAAGCGGTTGCTCAGGGCTGTGTTAAGTTGTTCTGAATTGGCGATGATGTCGTAAAAATCCTTGGCCTGCTCGTTGGTGTAGTTCTGCCGTGAGGCGTTGAATTCCAGGTACTTAGCTTTGCCAATCGGCTCTGTGTAATAGATTCCGAGGCCGTAGCTCATGGCATCGTCGGAGGTGTTTTGCCGCTGGTCGAGCGTGACGCTGTCCTTGTCATTCTGCAAGAATCTCGTTTGGGAAGCAAGCCGCCCGTCCTGCGTGTTGTCGCCGAGGTTGAGCGATGCGTCAGCAACGAAAGCCCTTCCTTTTTTCCCAAAACGGCGGCGGTAGGTGGCCGAGTTCGTCAAGTCAATTCGCTGGCCGTCGGAGCGATAATCCCGCAGGTTGTCGTTTTCAAGGAGGCCGTCCGTGCCGAAGGTTTGGCTGAGTCCGCTGCTGCTGTACTTGGCATCGGAGAGGCCGAGGCTGCTCCGCAATGAGACATCTTGAAAGCTATCCACCTCGTGTTTCAGCGTCAGATTGAAGCGATGGTTGAGGCTTTGGGCCGTGCGGTCTTCGTCTTCGGTGCTGAGGAAAGAAGCGTCGCCGAGCAGGTTCTGGCGCTCCACGTTGCGCACTACGTCATTCTGGATTTTGCTCAAAAAATAGCTCGACCTCAGCTCGGTTTTTTTCCCAAAATCACGGTTGAAATTCAGGCCGCCCGCTGCCGTGGCAAGGATGCCGTCCACCTGCCCTCCTTCAAGCGGGATGCCCGACTGCGAGGGGTCGAACGACAGGCTCACCCGTCGGCTGCCACCACCACCTCCGCCGCCGCCCATCATGGCACCCAGCCCGCCCATAAACTGCATATAATCGTTGAAGCTGAACCCCGCCTGGTTGTTGTTGTTGGCCATGCCGATGGCCGAGAGTTGGCTTTTCGAGGAAAAACGGTTGATGTTGAAGCGGCCCTGGTAGCGGCTGTCCGTGCCGCCGCCCGCCGTGGCATTACCGAAGTAGCCGTTCTTGTGGCCTTCCTTCAGTTGGAGGTTGATGGTCTTGGCCTCCCGCCCATCCTCTATACCCGAGAACTCGGCCATCTCCGATTTTTTATCATAGACCTGCACCTTGTCCACGGCGTCGGCGGGCAGGTTTTTCGTCGCAACTTGGGGGTCGTTGCCAAAAAACTCCTTGCCATCCACAAAGACGTTCCTCACAGTCTCGCCCTGTGCTTTTATCGTCCCATCAGCCTGTACTTCCACGCCGGGCAGTTTTTTCAAAAGGTCTTCCACCACAGCGCCGGGCTGCACCTTGAAAGCGGCGGCATTGTAGTTGATGGTATCGCCTTGCATCCGCAGCGGGACCCGGTCGGCGGTTACTTCCACTTCATTGAGGATGGAGGAGGCAGAGGCGAGGGTGATTTTGCCCACCTCTAATTTGTCATTGCCGGAGGCAACCTGAATTTGTTGCCAATGCGTTTCGTACCCCACGAAACTGACCTGCAATAGGTACTCGCCGGGCATTACTTTTCTCACCAAAAACCGCCCATCCGCTTCCGTGATGGCAAATGCCGAAAGCGTGGAGTCTTTTTTTTCCATCAAAACGACGGTGGCGGAGAGGAGGCCCGTGCCTGTGGAGTCGGCGACGAGGCCGGAGAGGTCAACGGTTTTTTGTGCGAGGATTAAATGGGATAAAAACAGAAGGATTATGACAATCGGGTATTTAGTTTTCATAGCTGGATTTGGTTGCTGAATGTGATTTTTCCGCGAGGAGGATGGTTACACTGATTGGACGGATTGGGCGGATGAAAACGGATTTTTTTCCCATCATGACAAATGAAATCCGTATAAATCCGTCCAATCCGTCCAATCCGTGTAACCATCCTCCTCGCGAGCATCGCATTTAATTCCGAATAATCATCTTCATCGTCCCAGGCGCACCGCCTGATTCCATTCCCATCTCCTTCATCTTCTCCGCCTCCATTTTTTTGAACTCTTCGGCGGTCATTTCCTTGCCCTTGCTGGGCTTTTCGAGGCTGCCCTTGGGCAATGATTTTATCTCAACTTGCGTGGCAACGATGGTGCGCTGGTCGCCATTCATGGCGAATTCGAGGATGAGGCCCGGTAGCCCTGCATGGATGCTTGGCCCAGTGCTGACGGGGATTTGAGGCGTGAACCAAGCAACAACATTGGTGGCGCTGTCCACTTGCAGCGTGGCCTTCATGCAGGTGTAGCCCAGCAGTTTTTTCTGCTCGCCTGTGATTTTCCAGGCGGGCGTTTTGGCTTTATCAGCGATGAGGAAATACCGCCCGAAGAATTCCCGGTACTCGATGGAGGTGCCTTCGGCAATGTTGCGGTAGAACTTGTTGTCGGGACGCATCATCTTGATTTGGAAATCGCCGCCGCCGCTGTTGCCGCTCACTTCCACATTGCCTTCCTCCTCGGTGCCAACCTTGTCTTGGTACAAAGAAGCATTGGCATTAAAAAACAATGTCTTCGGAAATGATTGCGTCGGCGGAATCATCTTTTTCATTTCTTCCGCCTCTGGGCCGTCGCCGAAGTCCATCATTAGTTTTATGGTCTCGGTGTAAGTGATTTCACCCTCCGTTTGTTGGGCAAAAATGGAGATGGGGATAAGTGTTGCGAGTAATAAAATAATGCGGTTCATGATTTAATTTTGATGGATGAATATCAATGATTGCAGGGATTCCCATGAATTAAACGCAATCAATTCATGCAGTTATTTGCAACTTATGACGGGGCAAAAGTATGGCGGTTTTTTTCGAAAGCAGGTTAACCAACCTTAGTCTAAGGTTAATTAAGGTTAATGAATCAAGCAAGCCGTTGGCTGACACCTTAACTTTGTGGCATGAAGCTCAACCGCCACCGTCTTTCCATCGTCCTTATGTCCGCCAGCCTCGTGCTACTGGCAGGCTTTCTCGTGCTTTTTATGAAAAAGGCATGGGATGACGAGGTACTGGCCTTGAAAAAAGAGACGGGCTTCCTCTTCGTCAACAGCATACGGGGCATCGAGGGGCGGATGATGGACCGCATTATCACCCACAACATACAAGGCATTGGGGATGGCGACTCCATAAAACATGAATTTAATATCCGGTTGCGGGAGCCATCCATGCACGGTGATTCTCTCAAAATCATGTCATTCGTCAGCGAGGAAAAACTGAAGGTGGTGGAGAGTGGCGAAACGGAAATGAAGATACGCATTGCAGCGTCGCCATCTGGCAATGAGGAGACGGAAATGTCCGGCTCACTCTCGATGATAATTGCCCTGTCCGACGGGGATACTTTCGAGGTGAAACGCAGCCCCGAGGCCATCTGGGCAATGCTAGACTCCAATTTCTCGGCCTCCATGCTGCGTTCGAAACTGCCCGTTGGTTTTCAGGTCGTTCGGCTGGGTGGCGATACGCTTTGCCCCGAAGACGGGATGCGCTCTGGCAGCTATACCGACCTCGCCAGCGGGGATAGCTATGTAGCGGAATTATCTGATTATCAAGGTTATATCTTTAAAAAAATCTGGCCGGAATTGGCCTTTTCCCTTGGGCTTTTCGGCTGTGTATCGCTGGCATTTTTCACCGTTTTCAGGAACCTGCAAGCCCAGCGCCGCCTGACAGAATTGAAGAACGACTTCATCCAAAACGTGACACACGAACTCAAGACGCCTATCGCCACCGTAGGCGTGGCCATCGAGGCGCTACGCAATTTCGATGCAGGGAAGGACCCCGGCCGTACCCAAGAGTACCTCGACATCAGCAAGCACGAACTGAACCGCCTTGGCTTGCTCGTGGACAAGGTGCTGCGCATGTCCCATTTCGAAGAGAACGAGCCGGAACTCCACCTCGAACCGATTGATTTTCAGTCGCTTGTGAACGAGGTCATGGCGTCTATGCGCTTGCAGTTCGAGCAACAAAAAGCCCATGTCAACTTCGAAGTACAGGGTAGCAGTTTCATGGTAAACGGCGACCGGATGCACCTTGCCAGCGTGGTTTACAACCTCCTCGACAATGCCCTGAAATACAGCCCCGGCCAGCCGGAAATTGCCGTGCGCCTTTTTTCCGAAGAGAACGAAATCAAGCTTGAAGTGGCCGACTGTGGCATCGGAATAGCCCCGGAACATCGGGAGCGGATTTTCGAGAAATTCTATCGGGTGCCCACGGGCAATGTGCATAACGTGAAGGGATATGGGCTTGGGTTGAGCTATGTGGCGAGTGTGGTGAAAAAGCACGGGGGGCGGATAGAAGTTGAAAGCGGTGATGATTTTAAAACAAGTTTTAAAATACATTTACCGAGGCTTGATAGGACACTGATTTGACAGATTAAACAGATTCTCACTGATTTAATCTGTGTAAATCAGTTAAATCAGTTAAATCAGTGTCCCATCCTCCTCGCGTACACGGGTATGAGTCGAACAAAAATCCTCTACGTCGAAGACGAGCCTTTCCTAGGCAAAATCGTCAAGGAATCCCTCGAATCCCGCCAGTTCGAGGTGCGGTTGGTGGCGGACGGCGGGCAGGTCATGGCCGCCTTCGAGCAGTTCCGGCCCGATGCCTGCGTACTGGACGTGATGCTGCCGCACCGGGACGGCTTCTCATTAGGCGAAGAAATCCGACAGAAGTATCCCGCAGTACCCATACTCTTCCTGACGGCCAAGGTGCAGACCGAGGATGTGCTGCAAGGATTCCGCTCCGGCGGCAGCGATTACGTGCGCAAGCCGTTCAGCATGGAGGAGTTGATAGTTCGGTTGCAAAATTTATTGAAAATCAGCCAGTTAGCCGTCAATTCCAATCCACAAGACGGCATTGTGATTGGTCAGTTCCGCTTCTTTCCGAACCGTAGCGAACTCCGATTAGGCGACGCCCCACCCCGCTTGCTTTCGCATCGAGAGACCGAATTGCTGCTAATGCTCGCCTCGCCGCCTAACACCAACGTTGCCCGAAAGGACATCCTCGACAAGCTTTGGGGCAACGATAGTTTTTTCAATTCCCGGAACCTCGATGTGTATATTTCCAAGCTGCGGGACGCCTTGCGCCTGCGGGAGGAGGCCGGGGTGCAGTTGCTCACGCTGAAGGGGGTGGGGTATCGGTTGGTATGCTGAATCTCAACATTGATTGGCGGATTTTATCACTCGAAAGCCAATTAAAATAGACAATTATTTTCCCTCCATTTAGGAAGCGCTTCCAAAAGCAAACGATTCTGTGGTGTCTTGACCACAAAGCGGTACAGTGCTTCAAGGGTATGTTAGCCTTCTTCAAACAAACCTGCTACAGACACAGTGTAACTACACAATTCGAAATTGGTAAGTTTGAGACCCTATTTTTTCAAATAATACCACAATATCAAATAGCAAGTCATGTTGGCGTAAAACCAGCATCACTATGAAAAGACTAGTTTAGAAGTAGTTCTACACTTCTATCGCAACGTTTCCTTTTTTATGCCCCTTTTCCACATAAGCATGTGCATCGGCAATTTGCTCCAATGGGTAAGCTTTTTCAATAACTGGTTTAAACTTGCCAGTCTCAATAAGTCCCTTTAGAAAAACAATGTCTGCTGCTTCATGACTGATTACGCCTGTCATTACCTTTTTGTTGCTGGTTTTGGAAATCCACAAACCTTGAAGCATTTCCGACATTCCTGCAGCACTTAGAATCATAATCCCTTTTTTATGTAGCGACTTAATACTACGTGAAACCGATATTGCTTTCACGGCATCAAAAATCACATCGTAAGTTTCGCCATTCTGGGTAAAATCCTCTTTGGTGTAATCAATTACTTTGTTTGCCCCGATTGATTTTACCAAAGCAATATTCGATGTGCTGCAAACACCCGTAACATCTGCTCCAAATGACTTTGCCAATTGAACGGCAGCACTACCTACAGCACCAGAAGCACCCACTACTAGCACTTTTTGCCCTGGTTTTATGGCTGCCTTTTTCAGGAAGTGCAATGCAGCAACTCCACCAAAGGGAATGACGGCTGCCTCGTTGTGGGAGATATTCGCAGGTTTTAATGCTATTGAAGCATTTTCAGGCAAACATTTGTATTCAGCATAGGCGCCAAAACTCATATCGGTATGACCAAATACCTGGTCACCAGCTTTGAAAAGTTTGACCTGGCTGCCTACGCTTTCGACTTCACCAGAAAAAACACTTCCGAGAATATTAATTTTTGGCCTCAACAAACCAAAAATAAATCTGACTGCGAATGGGTTAGCTTTGCGCAATCGCCAATCACCTGAATTGACTGCGGTGGCTTTAATTCTTACCAGAATCTCATTGTCTTTAGGCATAGGTTTTTCAACCTCCTTAACTTGGAGAACCGCTGGTGAGCCGTATTGTGTGTAAACTGCTGCTTTCATTTTTTCAATTTTTTTTAGTGATTTTTTCAAAGTACAAAAGTAAAGACGCATTTTCTACTTTCGTTGACCTTGGTTAAGAAATGAAATACTACTTTTGGATTCAATGGTTCTTGAAGTGTATTGGTTCTTTGCTTCAAGGATTATTGGGGAGTGTAGGCTAACAATTTTGTGCTCAAAACCGCCACTTTTAAAACCCACAATTCGGTTTGCCATGGTGTTAGGTTTGATTAATTCCTTCATTGCGGTTCTTTTTTGAAATTTATACCATAGAAGATAGAAGCCAATAATGAAATCGTAAGTAGAACAAAACCAATCGTAGTTGGGTGGGATTAAACTGGGGTCTCCAACATGCCCATATAGCAAATCCCAAAGCCCATGCAGGAGATAACCTGCTATCAAAAAATAAGAATTCTTTTTGATACCGAAATAGGCAAACATCAAAAAGAGCAATGCTTGTAGGAGGTTAATAATCAGTGCTGAAATATCTGACCATGTGTATCCCACGTACAAAAAACCAATGGCTGCTAAAATTAATCCATAGACAACGTCCTTGTCCAATCGCTTAAAAATGGCAAATATCAAGATGGTAAACACCCCTGACGATACTCCAATCAATGTAGCATTCATGATTTCTTTTTTTTAATTTCCGTCTCATGATGGGATAGCGATTATTGTATCAAATCCAACAGATTCAAGAGCTTGCCCCTCCTCGCTGCCACAAGAAATCGGTGCAAGCCCATCGGCGGGGTAGGGAAGCCATTGGGGCGGCTGCGCCGCTCCAAACTCCATGATTTTACGCTAAACCGTTATGAGCCAGAGGTTTATTATTTAATGATGATGATGATGATGATGACGAGCCTGGGTAGGAATCGCTTCATCATAAGGTTTGTCACTTTCAATTACTTCAAAATGAGCCATCATTCCCGCAGCATGGTGCTCAATGATATGGCAATGGTACATCCAGGTGCCGGGTCGGTTGTCGGGCATCCAGGCTATTTTAATCTTACTTTTAGGCGGCAAATTAACGGTGTCTTTCCATGCCATATATGCGGGTGACTTGCCATTAACCTCAATGACCTGGAAGAAAAACCCATGTAAATGGAATGGGTGGTCCATCAAACTGGTATTGGATACTTCCCATATTTGCAACTCGCCTACTTTTACAGGTCTGTCGTTGACATGGACATCACCGTTTACCAGAAAGTCCATCCCGTCCGTTAGGCTTGCGCCAACAGAGAGCCTCACTTTTCTTGTTATTTCGGCATCTTGTCTTGCCAATGGCTCAATCGTCCTCAATGTTTCAGGCAAGTGCGCAATGGATACCTTTTGTTTGCCAACCTTTACTGTAGCAAACTGCTGATGTTTTGCCTTTAGGAACGTAACCCTGTCATATTTCAATGATTCCATCAAGATTGTTTCATCTTCTTTAAAAGGACCGACCGCTATATCAATACGCTCGCCGGGCGTGATTAAAGCATTGGTCACGGTACGTGGATGTTCCAGCAGGCCACCATCTGTTCCAATAATTTTAAATTCCTTGCCGCCCAAATGCAGCGTAAAATACCTTGCACTGGATGAATTGATAAAACGCCACCTTTCTACTTGGCCAGCAGCTATGTCAATGACTGAATCTTCTTTCCCATTGATGAGCAAGGTGTCTCCCTCCCTACCGTCATGCCTTTCAATAATCCGGGGGACAAACCATCCAGGTTTTGTAAACTCATTATTCGAATTGAGTTTCATGTCATCAATCATCAATACTTTTTCACCGTCAAAAACCGGGTCAGTTGGGTCTTCAACGATTAACGAGCCATACATCCCTCTTTCCATTTGCACCGTTTCATTGGCATGAGAATGGTACCAAAACGTGCCCGCATCGGGCAGCACAAAGCGGTACTCAAAAACTTCCCCGGGCGCAACCGGTTTTTGCACCGCATCTGTGCCATCCATAGCTGCCGGAATGCGCAACCCGTGCCAATGAATCATGGTGGATTCTTCTAGGTGGTTGGTCAGGCGAACAACCAACGTATCACCCACCTTTGCCCTCAGTTCAGGGCCAGGAAGCTGTTTATTAAAGCCCCATGCTTTAATTGTTTTGCCTGGTGCAACGTCCCAATTGAACGCACTTGCCTCTAAATGGTACACGACTTCTTTTGTAGGATTTTTCATCTTTTTATGATTAAGTTAGTTTTATGATTAAGATTGGTGATTCATGTTTTAATTTAAACGTACCCCTAAGCCAAATTCCAATGAGACGTTTGCCATATTGCCATCAATAGCCGTAATATCCAAACGACGCATCGGGTACGGATATAGTGGCAGGTACATGCGGTAGCTGAAAAATAACTTTTTCTTGCCTACCTGCAGATGGTACATACATCCATAGTCTGGGCCAAGGGAGCTTACCGATACGGGTACATTCTCATAATCAGGGTTTTCGAGTGTCTCTTTAAAGCCATTGTATTTTATGCCAGCGAGGAGCGAAAATGTATGAGAGGCACGTTTTGAAAAAAGCGAAGTTCCCACGCCTAATTTTTGACTGACTGAATAATTATAGTTGGTCTTTATGTGGTTGAAATCTCGAAGGAATACGCTGTTGTAAGTAAATGCGCTATAGGACACTAAGCTAAGGTGTCTTTTAATGTCCCACTGCACCAGATTGCTGATGACCAAATCAGCGGTCGGCCAAGGGTTTAGGCCAATAGCAGGGGCTATTTTAAAGCTTTGTTCTGGAAAATCGTTTTGTAAATTGGCATGAAAATCACCTTGTGCTAACAATGATGAGAGTTTCAGCAGGAAGTAGGGAATGAATAAGAATTTTGCAAGTTTCATTTTTTAATCTTTTAATTGATTTTGATTAATGATGATGATTTGACTACCTATTCTGAAAATAGAAATTCAAACCTTTTAGGGTATTTGGGTTTCTTGAGCCCATGTGGCCAAGTTGTGGTTCGAGGTGATGCGATAAGGCGATATCGGGGTAATTGTTCAGTAGCCGCTGGTAAAATGCCTCAAACGGGGCGAGCATCCTTCCTTCGTTTTCCAACTGACCGATGCCGAGATATACCAATTGGTGATTTTTAGAGTTGGCGATTCGGTTTTCCTGCTCCAGTTTGAGCATAATTTCATTGTCGTACCAAATGGAAGGACTGAGCATGATGTAATTGCCGAATACATTGTTGTGGTTTGTAAATGCATAGGCACCGAGCAACCCACCAAACGAATGGCCCAAGATAACCCTGCATTCCCTGACCGTGTCCACCGCAAAATCGCTTTCTATCTTGGGTATCAATTCATGCTCAATAAACTGCATGAATTTTTCTGCACCGCCACCCCCTTCCATCGCCTTTGAAGGGGTATAATCATCTGCCCTGTCATTTCCATAACCAATACTGACAACAAGTACATTGGAGGTGGATAAGTCATGGCTTATTTTTTTGCAATTTTCAGCGACAAAATCGAAGTTATCTTCGCCGTCCAGGACGTAGATGGTGGCATATTTTTGTCCTTCTGAATCATAATTTTCTGGCAAGGCCACTTTAATTGGATAAGTTGCGTCACTTATAGCGGATTCAATCGAAAACGCAACGGTTAAATCAGCGCTGAATTCTTCTTGCTGGCAAGAAGCAATCACGAGTGCAAAAAAGATTGGAATTAATTTTTTCATTTTTTTAATATTTAAAATTGTTGGTTTAATTAAGGGCCGCCCCCCTGAAGAGCGGCGCTTATTTAATTAAAGGTTGCAGTAGGTTTGGCAATTGCAAACATCATCACAATTGCACCTAACAGATTGCATAGTAGTACCACAGGTGCATGTTTCGCACATACAAACCTCGCAGGTACAGTTAGCAAATCCACATTCGGACTTGCTGTCATTTTGAGCACTTTGGCTCATGGCTGTCATCTTTTCCATAATCATTTTTTTAAAAGAATTAATTAATTTGTCTTAATTGACGATACAAAGATGAGGCATTGATGAGCGCAAAAATGGACAAGAACATGTCAGAAACGGACAAATTTTAAGGTAGCTGTTGGCAAAGTAAATTTCTTCATCAAATGGTGCTGTGACCTGTGCTATTATGATTTGTATAAATGATTTTAGCCATTAGCTGTTGACAAATGGTCAACAACTAATGGCGTCAGGCAAAAAGCAATTTTGCAAATGCACAAAACCTATTAGTGCGAAGTATAAAACACAAACGAGTAACTGCGCTATTTTTTTAGAATTCGTTGTAATTGCCTTGCTGTTTTAAACCCACATTTTGAAGCGATGTACTCAATCGTATATTCAGGGTTGTTGAGCATTGTATTTGCATATTCCTTTCTCAAGAGGGTTAGATATTCCAGTATAGTAGAACCAGTTTTTTCTTTGAAGACCCTGGCAAGATTTCTGGGGCTCATGCCCACCATAGCGGCGAGTGATTCAATGCTGTTCTCTTTGGCAAGATTGTCAATTAGGTAATCCTGTACTTCGTGTATTTGAGGGTTGATGTGGTTTCGGTAATCAAGGTATATGCTTTGTTGTTTATGCCGCCCACTTCTTCTGTGATAAACGACAAGCCCTCGTGCTACTTTATGCGTAAAAAGTGCCCCTTTAAGTTCCTCGAGAATTGCTAAAGCCAAATCTATCCCGGCACTGATTCCGGCACTGGTGTAAACGTCATTGCTTTTTACATACAGAATGTCTGCAACAACTTTCGCTTGTGGAAACGCTGTTTGCATTTCATTGACCCTTCGCCAGTGGGTGGTGCATTCTGTATTATTCAGCAGGCCTGCATAGCCCAATGCAAAAGCGCCATTGCAAATGGAACAAACTGTAATGTTTTGTTCAGCGCATTCTTTTAACCAATTAAAGAATTCCCGTTCTGCCTTAAAAGCGATGCTCCTAACGTATTCACAATCCATTCCAGGTACAAAAACAAAATCGCCTTCCTTCAACTTCGCATTTTTGTAATTTTCAATATTCCCAAATCCAAGACCAGAAGTGCTTATTGGGCTTTCCCGGTATTGATAGAATTCTAATTCTGCCTCAAAGCCATAAAATTTAGCTTCCGTAAATACCTGGGCTGGTCCCGCAAGGTCAAGCAATTCAACTGTTGGTGGAATGATAAAGGCTATTTTTTTCATGTTTTCTAAATTCAAAAATTTTTTTAGCTACTTAATTGAGGATGCAAAGGTGTGGCATACAAACGTCCAAAAAAAGACAATAAGATGTCAGAAACGGACAAAATAAAAGGTTCTTCGTGATTTCGTGTGGGTAGTATAGTTCATGATTTCTAAATTCGCCTTAAAAAAGTCATGAACAGCAAACAACTATTCGAGATTGCATTAGGCAATATACAACCATGGTTCA
>JALHQW010000110.1 GCA_022841745.1 Saprospiraceae bacterium
CTACTACAGTCAATCCAGGCCACACACGCATAACGGTGGGCTGGCACCGAATGCGGCAGAGAAGCAGTATTGGATGGACTATAAAACCGTGGCCAAAAAGACTTGACCACTACATTGCCACAACCCGCCGGGTTATAGACGCGCTCTGTAGAAGCTGGATTCTTACTCAACTTGCTCTCTGGGCGACGAGGGCGAGGAACAAACTCACCGCCACAATTTGGGCATTTTCCGCCAAGAACCGATTCAACACACGAAACGCAGAACGTGCACTCGAAAGAACAGATTCGTGCTTCCACAGATTCTGGCGGGAGATCTTTGTTGCAGCACTCGCAGTTTGGACGTAACTGAAGCATTGCTTTCTCCTTTGGTTATGTGAAGCCTAACGTGAATTTGCTTTGAGTTTTGCACGAATAACAGATTTTGCCTTTTCATTTGCGCTGTCCCAAAGTGCGAATAGTCCGAATGCATAGAGCCGTTCGTTCATTGTCATACCATTAATGCCTTCAATTGATTCAGCCTTAAACTGAACCCAGTCTTGATAGAATTTATTTGAAACGTCAGTCTCTTTAAACCACACATTGCCGTGCCATTTTCCAACGAGATAGCTCAATTTTTCAATTGAATCTTCATTTCTTTTCCATTCATCAACCCAATGAGCCAACTGATTTCTTAGATTGGACTCACTGTCTGGAATGGATTGGACAAGATCGTCGAGGTTCATCGGATAAATGTCTAACGCAAAGCTAAGCGGCGGCGAAGCCGTCCGCTTGAGCGCCGGGTTAGGCCTTGTGGCCCCAAGGAATCTCACCATCACATACCGTCCATCTCAACGTATACCAAGGCACTGTCGTTCGCTTGGGCGTCTAAGCAGAGTTTTTGGAGAGTCCTGAGGTAAGTGAATAGGTACCATGGGGTATCTCCATCTTCGCCCCAATGAACTCTTGGATCTTTGTGAGGGTGGTTCGAGACAATATCTTCGAGAGCCGCACTTCTAACGTTATCTTCCGACCATCCGCCGAGACCTTCTTCGTTCATGGGACGAGCTATTCCTGAAACATCCGTTCTAGCAAGGGCTATGAGAGCTGACAGTTGTTCGCGCACCTGCACTAGCCTTTCCCTGCTCAAGAAAGTTACAAGATAGTGACCCTCCGTTGTGCCATCTTCAGAATATGGAATCCGTTGATCACCTTTAGAGGCAGAAAGCCCGAGGAACATCAGAGCGGGGAAGCTTTGAAGCTTCAGAATCTCGTCAATAACATAGTGCATCCAGCAGCTACGCGACATGCCAAAAAGCAGTTCTTCGTGAGATCTTTGAAATTCCTCAAGGTCAGCCAGATTCGCAAATTCGTTACGAAAGCTATTTGAACTTACAGAATAGACAGAGGTGATTTGCTCGTATGACACTAGCGTTCTCCGAAGATTGGGCCTAACGTTAAATTAAGGGGCACGCCAACCATGAGGCTGGAACAACGCCCCTGCGCTGATGAAACCCATGAGCCAAAAATGCCTCGCCAAGGCGTGTCCCCTTGAATGACATGTTAGGCCTGAAGTGCCTTGAAAACTATATTAGTACCAACACGCCAAAGAAAAAAGCCCAGTTTTTATCACGCGGTGCTGCACTTTATTGGCTGGCAACGAGGAAGACCCAACCGTCTCTATCTGGCCGACGAACAACAGTGGCGTGCTCTCTGGCAAGGCACCGTGGCTTCAGCTTCGAGAAATCCCCTTGATTTCTCGGGTGCTCAGTATAAGCAATAACTTCATTATCTTTAACAAAGACAAGGACATTTATTCCATCATTGCCGGCAATGGATGTTTTTCCCCTTGCGTCCCATTCGAAGCCGAGAACGTGTTTGGCACGTTCGTTGTTGGTGTATGGCCCCAAGACGCATACTCGTTCCCACGATGAGGGGCCGACAAGTGCCAAGTTGACTGGCGCTGTTGAATTATCCTTGAACTGAGCCTCGATTTGCGCGCTGATTTCGTTGCTGTTGTCTGCGCATGCGGACACAAGAAAGAAAAATATGACGGGGATGATTGCACTCTTGTTCATGATGCCTAACGTTAAATTAAGGGGCACGCCAACGACGAAGCCGGAACAACGACCCTTCACTGGTGATACCCATGAGCCAAAAATGCCTCGCTAAGGCGTGTCCCCTTGAATGAAATGTTAGGTTATTTCTCAGTTTTGGTGATGGTTCCTAATGTTAAGGTCTTGACGTGATACTTACCTTGATAGTCTTCGAGCTTGAAGATGTTGTTCCGGGCCATGATGACTCCCATTGATGGCTCTTGCTGGATGAAAATGATATCGCCCGCTTTGGCTGAAACAAGTATTTCTGCCCAGTTCTCAGCCTTGGAGTAAATTTTGTGTTCTCCGGGAAGAAGGCTGAAGTAGATGTATTGACTGGATCGTGTATAGCCCATTTCAGATGATGCTTCTTGGTCATCCACGAATACATTGAAGCGTATGAGGCCACCAAGTGAAGAGGGGCGCACGATGTAGACGATTGCTTTGTCGGGTTCGGGCAATTTTGGAAGATGGTACGTAGCAGTTTCCGCTTTCATGACTTCTGACGATGGTAAGCTTGCGCACCCAGAAAGGACGGCGATTGCACACGCGATCAGGAATGGGACAATCGACTTTTTTCTTTGCATTTCATACTCCTTGGTTGTGTTGAAAAATTGGTGACCTAACGTTAAATTAAGGGGCACGCCAACGATGAAGCCGGAACAACGCCCCAACGCTGATGACACCCGTGAACCAAAAAATGCCTCGCTAAGGCGTGTCCCCTTGAATGCAATGTTAGGGTGCGGCGGTGCGGTGAACGATGGGCATGAAAAGAACTGAACACTTTGCACCACCACTGTTTTTCAAACCCCGGAAAGGATTACTGTACTCGAACCGTTTACCGTTGAACAGCACCCGTGAACGGGCTACGCCTGATGTGGCTGAAAAGACCGTTGCTACAGGCGGCACCGCCCGAAAAGAACTGACGCTGCTGGAGAGAACTTTTTAGCTGCAAAGTTCACCTGCATTGGAAAGAAATAACACCGCTGGCAAGAGCCCTGCGCCTAAACTTTTCCAATACGCCCAATAGAAAAAAAACTTGATGAGCGACCTAACGTGCTGCTGTGCCGCGCCGGCCACGAAAACCCCAGCAAACATGGCGCGTTGCCCCCGGCGTCGGCACGAGCTGCGGGTTAGGGAGCTTACTCGCCATAGATTTCACTGATTGTTCCAAATACATACTCATGCATCCATGAGTTACCACCGGGGTAGACCAGCTCATCTTTACCACCTTGAAACGTTATAACCGGAGTCGCCTCTATGCCTTCATATTCTACGGAGCGACTAGCATCGAGGATTGTGGCTACTGAGAATGATATTTTTTCGAGCAGGTCCCTCGCTGTTTCAGGAGGTAATTTGGCTTCATCAATATGCTCTTTTACAGAGTCAATGATTCCACCTATGAGGATCGACTGAAGCTGATCAAATTTATCACTGTCTTCTTTGAGCTGCATGTACGTTTCCTTTGCTCCCTAACGCAAAATTAAGGGGCACGCCAACCATGAGGCCAGAGCAACGCCCCTGCACTGATGAAACCCATGAACATAAAAATGCCTCGCTAAGGCGTGTCCCCTTGAATGCAGGGTTAGGATTGGCCTGCTATGAGCACTATATTAGAACCAACGCGCTCGCGAAAAAAGCCCATTTAGTGCCTTGCGCTCGATGCTACCCGCACAAAAACTGGCCAAGGAGAAAAAGCTAAAAAAGTTACCTCACGCTTGCCAAGCAACGACTCGCCACGGTGCGTGAGTGATATATTTCCGTGACCACTGCACTTGCCCACTGGCCGCACTCCTTGGCTAATAATGGACTGAGCGCGTGCAGCAACGGCAGCTCTGCACTGAAATGTAACCGCTCTTTCAATAGCTCCTAACGTTAAATTAAGGGGCACGTCAACGATGAAGCCGGAACAACGCCACTGCTCTGATGACACCCGTGAACCCAAAAATGCCTCGCTAAGGCGTGTCCCCTTGAATGCAATGTTAGAGATTTTTTCTCTTCTTCACTGTGCGTGTGAACCCCTAACGAAGCTAACCAGATGCCCGCTTGCGTATGGGCCGAGTTGAGCGCGATGTCAGAGGTTTGTCGTAGGCTTCCACATAGCTATCGATGAGACTACGTATCATGCGCTGATACTGGGTATGGTGCTTTGTTGCCTCAGATTTGAAGAATTCGACACTCTTCTTGCTGAGAGCAATGGTAACCTTCACGCCTTCCTCCCGGAAAGCAAGCTCTTCGGGGGGAGGGAGAAAGTCTTGAATGACCTTGGCCTCAATGGGCTTATCGGTGTATTTGATTTTCGTGCTCATAAATTGCCTTGCCCTTTCGCCAGTAACCGGCGCCAAATATGCGAATTACACTGCCGCGGTAGGTAAAACGGACGGTGAGAATGCCACCCTCGACCTCGCCGAAACAGAAATAGCGTTTTTCAGTTTCACTGTGAGTAAGGTCTTCGGCTATGACACGGCGGGGGTCAGCGAAGGCATACTGCGCCAGAGAAAACGGCATTCCATGTTTTTTCTGGTTTTCAGCGTCCTTATTTGCGTCCCACTCAAACCGTGTTTTCTTCATGAAACCAGCTTAGCATAGTGACACATGGGTTGCCATATAAAAATATGGCTATTCATGTGCGCTCTGGTCAATCTCTAACGTTAAATTAAGGGGCACGCCAACGATGAAGCCGGAACAACGCCCCAACGCTGATGACACCCATGAACCTGTTGTGCCTCGCCAAGGCGTGTCCCCTTGAATGAAATGTTAGGATTGGCCTGCTCTAAGCACTATATTAGTGCCAACGCGCCCAAGAAAACAGTCATGTTTTGAAGGCTTGGTTATATTTCACCTGCACGAATTAAACATGAATTGAAGTCGATTGCAAAACTAGCTGACTGTGAAACGATCACGGAGTCGTGTGTGACCCTGAAATTTTCAGACATACAGAGACGATAATTATCAGAAATAAAATAAAGAGTATTTATATCAAATGTCTCTTGGTTACGAAAGGTCGATGTAATTATGATTTGGTTGGCTTCGACACCACTTACATCTTTTTTTGATTGCCCTACAGTGTAGGACGCAACGACATCCTTGGACTCCGTGGTTCTGTCAGGCTTTCCAGAGCAAGAAGAGTTTACGAATTGCTGACCCAAAAACTCTATTTTTCCTTCTTGGGAGAAGAGAACCTTCGTGTTCCCCCAGTACTCACTAGGCTTGCCATCTTTTTCATTCACTCGGTTACATTTTTCCGTTACCCAGCAGCCTACGATTCCTTCTTGAGATGTGGGGCAAGCAAGAGTTGCTGTAGTAGATCGGATTGGATCTGATGAACTACCATCGTCGCCATTATTGCAACCAGACAGGAACGCGAAAGAAACAACAAAAATAGATCTTCTTAACACCTAACTACCCCATTGATTAAGCAAACCTAACGCTAAATTAAGGGGCACGCCAACGATGAGGCCGGAACAACGCCCCAACGCTGACGATACCCGTGACATAAAAATGCCTCGCCAAGGCGTGTCCCCTTGAATGACGTGTTAGCCTTTTGACAATAGCGCATGAACTTGCTCCCAGACATAGCGAAAGCGTGGAACTGCTCCACCGCCAGGTGGAACCCAAACATCTTCGCCAACGTTTTTTGCTCCTAATGCCTCATAGAAATGCTGGGCTGTAACATTAGACTGAATAACCCACAAATATAAGCCTTGATCCGGGGTTTTTGCAGCACACCAATTAGCAACTTGCTGCAATAACCTTGAACCTATGCCTTGGCGCTGTTTTGACAAAGAAACATGAATATTATCAAGCAAAGTGCCATAAAGCGGATCGCTACCAGAGAAGGCGCAAGCAAAGCCAGTGATCTGCTCGTTTTCCTCTGCCACTGTGACAAATTGACCGGTAACGGGTGCCCTCAAACGTTGTGTCCATGCAGCAGTCCTATCAGCTTCGATATCGCCGGCCAGATACGCATCACTCAATGCGCCACGGTAGGCATGGCGCCAGCTCGCAGCATGCAAGCTGGCTATGGCTTGGATATCAGACTGATTGGCTGTTCGTAAATGCATAAAGGCTAACGCCAAATTAAGGGGCACGCCAACGATGAGGCTGGAACAACGCCCCAATGCTGATGAAACCCATGACATAAAAATGCCTCGCCAAGGCGTGTCCCCTTGAATGACGTGTTAGACCTCAGGCTACCAATTGTCATGGCGATCTCGGCGCTCCTGACGGTAGTTTGTAACTTCGAGACGAATGCCATCGGGGTCAGTGAAGAAAGTTGCCCAATAGTCGGGAGCGTACTCAGAGTAGAGCTTTGCTTCCGATGCCTCGACACCAGCCGCACGAAGCCGATTGGCAACGGCCACGACATCAGCGACTGACTCGACGCGAAGGCAAAAATGATGAAGCCCCGGTGAATAGGAATTGTGCCCGTTGGAATTGCGTGACGGACGAAGAACATAACCGAAATGACGATTGAAGTATTGGACGTGCGGATCACCGCCCAAGACGAATTTGTTCTTTCGGAAGCCAAGCGCTTCAAGCAAGAAGTGATCGTAGAAAGGCTCAGAGCGCTGAAGATCAGACACTGTGATGTAGATATGGTCAATTCCGGTGACTTCAGTCATGGCGTATGAGAAGTGAATAAGAGGGCTAACGTTAAATTAAGGGGCACGCCAACGATGAGGCCAGAGCAACGCCCCTGCGCTGATGAAACCCGACACCTAAAAATGCCTCGCCAAGGCGTGTCCCCTTGAATGATATGTTATGTCCATGTGAATTTCATCTAAGCAATGCGACTCTCGCCGCTGCATAGGAAAAAGTAACTTCATTCCAGCTATCACTTAGTTGAGTAATGACCAAATACAGCTTATATCCAAAATTATTCATCCTATCTTCTTTGTTCTCTGTCAGGATTTTCTCGCGATTCATGTAATCAATCAGTTCGCTATAGTGGCCGTAATAATCACGTGATCTTCCTGCGCTGGTGCGAAAGTACTTGGCGCAGGCATTGATGAAGTCAACTGCTTCTTTAGGAAAATGCGATGGATTTACTTCCTCCACAACGACACTGAATGCATTTACCTTTGTTCTCAAGCTCTCAAGTTGAGGCTTTTTTTTAGTAATAATCTCGGATATCAATTCTTCCTGAATTGGAAGATGCCTTAGTCTTTCGGATATTTCGTCGAAGGTACTTCTATAATCACGATGAATGCTTGTCATATCGAGGAAGAGTGGTTCTATGTGATCCTCAAAGACTTTTCGATTGTTACTTTGACGCTCTTTTACTAAAGATATCAATCTGTCAATTATTTTTATTGCAGCATCAAGCATTGAGCACACTCCATCTATATAGCGACATAACGTTTGACGTGAGGGGCCGCCGTAGCGGCGAAGCCGCGAAGGGAACCCACAAGCGCAGCTTGTGGGCGGTCCCTCTCGACGGAATTGTTAGAGCGAATTTCGGGCATCAGCGGTTGAACTCCTTGTAGCCAACCTCAGCGGAAACAGCGCGAACGAGCTTGATAGTAAATGACTCTAGCAGGCCAAATGCCGGAATGTATTTCATCCCCGTCACGATGTAGTTGAGCTGTTTCGTGGAATACAAGGTATTGAGAAGTTCTACTGCGCCCTCTTCGGCCGGATCAAACTTAACTAAAGCTGAAAGTCCAAGCTCCTTTGCCTTTCTCTGGCAGGCGTGAAGGTCATGCCCGAACTTCTTAGACCCAAGATCGCGAAGCGTGATGCCGCGACAAAGTAAATAGGACTTAAACGCCAATTCAATCGAATGCCCTATTAGATAGAGAGCTGGTATTGGTGAAACTAGTTCAAAACCGTCTTTCTTTCCGTAATGGTCATCGACAGCGCGCGATGAATCAAAGAAATCATGGGCGTACCGTGCAAGGCCAATTGGCGTAGTCAGTTCTGGGTTATCGTGCATGATCGCTCTAACGCAAAATTAAGGGGCACGCCAACCATGAGGCCAGAACAACGCCCCAACGCTGATGACACCCGTAAACCGAAAAATGCCTCGCCAAGGCGTGTCCCCTTGAATGCAGGGTTAGGATTGGCCTGCTATGAGCACTATATTAGAACCAACGCGCTCCCGAAAAAAGCCCATTTCGTGCCTTGCGCTCGATGCTACCCGCACAAAAACTGGCCAAGGAGAGCGATGCAATAGGTTGCTCGACGCTTGCCAAGCAACGACTCGTCACGGAGCGTGAGTGAGATTTTTCAGCGACCACTGCGCTTGCCCGCTGGCCGCACTCCTTGGCTGATAGTGGACCGAGCGCGCGCAGCAACGACACCCCTGCGCTGAAATGTAACCGCTCCTTCAATAGCTCCTAACGCCAAATTAAGGGGCACGCCAACGATGAAGCCGGAACAACGCCCCAACGCTGATGAAACCCGTGACATAAAAATACCTCGCCAAGGCGTGTCCCCTTGAATGACGTGTTAGGCGTGACGTGCTCTGAACACTATATTAGAGCCAACGCGGCCGAGAAAAAAGCCCTGCCAGTGCCTTGCGCTTGATGCCACCCACACAAAAACTCGCCAAGGAGAGCAAGCTAAAAAAGCTATCCAACGCTTGCCAAGTAACAACTCATTGCGGGGCGTGAGTGAGATTTCTCCGCGACCACTGCACTTGCCCACTGGCCGCACTCCTTGGCCGGAAATGAACTGAGCGCATGATGCGACGTGTTACCCCTGCACTAAAAAGTAACACCTCTTTTCAGATGGCCTAACGCAAAGCTAAGCGGCGGCGCAGCCGTCCGCTTGAGCGCCGGGTTAGCTCTCATTGCTCGCGCTCCCAATAATTTCCGATATTTTAACGGCAAGCTCTAAGTATCGTTCTGCCTCATCTTGGCTCAATGCAAAGTCAGGGAGATGCGCTGCTTGGTTTCTAAGTTGGCGAAGTTTGTCCATGAGTATGCGGCTCTCCTCAGGAATTTTTCCGGATCGAACGAGTTGCTCGGTAAGCAATCGTGGATTCACTCTTGGCATAACAGTGCCGGAAGTAAAGCCTCCGGCAGTAGCAGCTGTTTCTATTAAAGCCCATGCCTCCATGATCGCTGCTCTTGGGGAAACTTCTGCGATGCGTCGAAGTTGATCGAGTTGTGAAAGCCTTTCCGGTTGAGGTAGCGCAGGAGGTGTTGTTAGCTCGATTCTTTTAACTTCGGCCTCCGCTTCAGCTAAGCCCTTTTCAAATTTTGCTTCAACTTCTTTGTATTTCAGATG
The DNA here is from genome assembly GCA_022841745.1 of Saprospiraceae bacterium. GTDB lineage: Bacteria > Bacteroidota > Bacteroidia > Chitinophagales > Saprospiraceae > UBA6168. The sequence goes on from JALHQW010000110.1 coordinate 9,308, forward strand.
GGAAATGCGGGAAACAAGCGCCTGGAGTTCTCCTTTGAACATGTAGGCAATCCCAACGGTAGCTATGGGCCATGCGATTCCTACTATGAGTGTGACGAGCAGTTCCCCACAGTTGTTTCCTGATAGCTAACGCAAAATTAAGGGGCACGCCAACCATGAGGCCAGAGCAACGCCCCAACGCTGATGACACCCGTAAACCGAAAAATGCCTCGCCAAGGCGTGTCCCCTTGAATGCAGGGTTAGGATTGGCCTGCTATGAGCACTATATTAGAACCAACGCGCTCGCGAAAAAAGCCCATTTCGTGCCTTGCGCTCGATGCTACCCGCACAAAAACTGGCCAAGGAGAGCGATGCAATAGGTTGCTCGACGCTTGCCAAGCAACGACTCGTCACGGAGCGTGAGTGAGATTTCTCCGTGACCACTGCACTTGCCCGCTGGCCGCACTCCTTGGCTGATAGTGGACCGAGCGCGCGCAGCAACGACACCCCTGCGCTGAAATGTAACCGCTCCTTCAATAGCTCCTAACGCAGAGCTAAGCGGCGGCGAAGCCGTCCGCTTGAGCGCCGGGTTAGACCGCATTTTCCCAAGTGCTCGTGCCATAGGTCATTGCGTGCACCTTCTTCAAGAAGATTTGGTCGGTGTGGCTCATGTGCAAGAAATATCCATCGTTCAGAAGGTCAGGCTGAACGATGAGGAAGCCAGCGTTCCCCTCGTAAAGCTCAACCGGTAAGTCATCTGAAGTCCTTGCCGTAGAGACTAGCACACTTTCACCTAGCGCTCTTCCTGGTTGGCTTAGGCGATGAGGAAGTGGGTAGGCCTTTTGGAACTGCTTATCGAGAATGCTATGAATCACATAACCATCCAGCACTCTATGTGCGTCGGCGGTGTGAACTAACTCTGTGCTTGCAGACGAGGCTTCGTACCAAAGCTCGATGAACATTCCTTCTCGAACGATAGCTTCAACCAAGGGTCTGAAGTCTTGATCTCCCGCGATGAATGCAACCCTGTGCATGTTGCGGCGATAGGTGTGAGTAAGCATATCCACGGCAATGAGGATATCGATTTCCTTTTGTCGAGCACGCTTTCCCGTTCTTTTTACGACTCCTTCGATGAGGTGCCACCCACGCAGCAGGCGTAGCTTTTTGAAGTGGGTTTCCTGAATTGACAGACGGAGGCGGTAGTTCTCTTCAGGCTCCTGTGGCTTTTGGGGAACGAGGCAATCGTAGTAGAAAACCTTGGTGAAGCCCGGCGCAAGGAGAGAGAAGTCGACAGGCAGATCGGGTGTACCAAAGCAAGTCTCGCCGTACGATTGAATTGCACCACGCAGATATGCGCCGTCCACAAACAGGTAGCTTGTTTCCTTTGGGCCACTATAGCTTGAACCGAAGTACGGCATAGCATCTCGCAGTTAAAGATGTAGTCTAACGTTAAATTAAGGGGCACGCCAACGATGAGGCCGGAACAACGCCCCACTGCTGATGAAACCCGTGACATAAAAATGCCTCGCCAAGGCGTGTCCCCTTGAATGACGTGTTAGGCGTGAAGTGCATGAGCGCTATGTTAGTACCAACGCGCCCAAGAAAAAAGCCCTGGAAGTGCCTTGCGCTTGATGCCACCCACATAAAAACTAGCCAAGGTGAGGAAGGCAAAACGGATGTTCAAAACCCACCAAGAAACGACTCATCACGGAGCAGCGTGAGGCCTGTCCGCGACCGCTGCGCTTTCCAACTTGCCGTACACCTTGGCCGGAAACAGACTAAGCGCATGATGCGACGTGTTACCCCTGCACTGAACAGTAACGGCTCTTCTCAGATGGCCTAACGCTAAATTAAGGGGCACGCCAACGATGAAGCCGGAACAACGCCCCACTGCTGATGACACCCGTGAACCAAAAAATGCCTCGCCAAGGCGTGTCCCCTTGAATGTAATGTTAGGCATCGCTGCGGCCACGCTCAGGAGGCGGTTGGCTCTTGAGCAAGTGAAGCAGTTCTCGGCCCAGTTCCAGTAGCTCGTTCCGTGACTCGGCGTGCAGACGCTCATGATTCGCTGTAAGCCACGAGATGAAGGGTTCCTTCACGTCGTCGATGCCCTGGAAGTTGATGCAAGACCACCAGAGCGAGAAGGCCTGAAGTTCTATGGACTTGAGGCAGCCAAGATCTCCGTAGATGGAAAGCGCAATGGATATAAGTGCTTCGTTCTCCTCTTCGGGCATACCCAAGAGTACGGCGTCCGGATCGCGGTCAGCATGTTTGAAGAAGTTACCCGCTCGGTTGAAGCCCTTCCAGAACTCGCCTTTCCTCCCTGCTGATGCCAGCGCCTCCGCTGTGGCCAAGACCCTTGCCTCTCCGCGGTGGGAAGCAACATCTTTGAGGATGCCGAAGGCTGCGTATGCTAGTGTGTGGGTCGAGATCGCGTCGCCGCCCGTGAATAGCAAGGAGATTGCAGTCTCTAATTGGCGGCGAGCGGCATCAAGCTTGGTGCTCTGAATCTCGGGCCAGGAGGGTGCGGACATGGTGTTTGCGATGGCTAACGTTAAGTTAAGAGGCACGCCCGCGATGAAGCCGGAACAACGCGCCACCAGTGATGAAACTCATGCTCTTAAAATGCCCCGACAAGGCGTGTCCTTCTTGAACGATATGTTAGATGATGCGATTGATTTCACTATTTATAGATATTTCCCATTGCCTAATATTTTTTGAGCTTATAACATACCCAAGATTCATTGGAATGCTTGTTTGAGATATTGCCTGAGAGGACGTCGGAATAGGAACTACTTTAACCTTCCCATGTGCGTCAAACTGCGGGCCAGCGTATAGGACGCCTAGAAGATATATTCTGTGTACTCCTAGATTATATTGACCATTCCTATCTGTATATCCTCCTAAATTAAACAAGAAAACAGGAGATCCGCTGCTGCCTGGAAAACAAGCCATATCTATAACAAACTCTGGTCGCCCTTCGTAATCAAGTGCTGGATGAGTCGCTGTTATTCCCTTCCTGATGATAGGCATATTGTTTACAGAGTCGTAAATTCCACTTGGATATCCGACCATTATGAGGTCTTCTATAACACTTAGCTCGTTAAAGAATTCATTAGTAGGAATTGCATCACTAGCAACTGGTTTAAAATAGTATTTTTTTTCTTTATTTTCTGAGTCAAGAAGAAAGCCGCCAATCGTTATTATCGCTAAATCCAGCCCCTCTGGATTGTATATAATTGAAAATCTTGCATCCTCATTACACACAAACTCTATTACTTCATGACCGCCCAATATTCGTTCTTTGTTGTCAGTCATTCGAGTTAAATATAATCGGATTTTTCCCGCACCATCTAGTACATGCTTATTAGTAATAATTGCGGGTATACCCTTGCTCTCAGAATGGCAGAAATGATAGAAAAACCCCGTGCCAATAGACATGCCTCCTCCGTTGAGAAGACACTCAATTCTTACCGTGCAATATGCTAATTGATCAGATAATCCTATGGTCATAATGTTCATCTAACGTTAAATTAAGGGGCACGCCAACGATGAAGCCGGAACAACGCCCCAACGTTGATGAAACCCATGGCCTAAAAATGCCTCGCCAAGGCGTGTCCCCTTGAATGCAATGTTATACGGTTTTTGCGTCATGCGGAGGGTTTGCTCGGACGTTTTTTTCGACGTTACTTCAGTTCCTGCTTGAACTCAGCAGAAAATGGCTCTACCTCGACCGAGGGTGGCAACGACATAACAGGTTCGGGGGATGGTGCGGGTGTCTGTGCTGGGCGATTTTTGAAATCTTCAAATTCTGAGCTGTGCCAGTGTTCATGTAACTCCTTTTCCAACCATTCCGTCAGTTGCAGGGACGACTCGTACGATTCAAGAAAATACGTAATGTCTACTGGAAGTGGGCTGTCGGCTTTAGCTCTGGCGTGTGAACCGGCTTTTCGGAGGTAGGTGTCATTTGTGACGCCTCGGTTGTGAATCAATACGTCCCGAGTTGCTTTGATCTCGATGTACTTGTGGAATGCGGGGCACGCAAGCAATTTGATGGATAGCAGCGAATTTAGCTCCTCTGCGAATTCGCTTGGCGACTTATAGAACAGATCGTTTAGCAGCGAATCCGTTGCGCGAAGATGAATGTCTTCGAGCGTTTTCGCCTCAAGCACAAATTGAAGTGAGATCGTGCGCTTTGCCCCGAGTTTTTTTGGGTAGCGAGTGACCACAGTACGCACGACATCACCAAGAAGCGCCTCGATGGTTGTGACAAGCTGAAGCAAACTGTTGATTGGAAGTTGCTGAAACGCCAGATGCTGGTAACGACCAAGCAATTCGTCTTTTTTGTATTTTCGGGTGCTTAGGATGGGAGTTTTGTCGGGCAGATAGCCAACTGGAAATGAGATTTCTAAGACTTCGCTTTCCGACGATGTAACGTTGTTTGCCGCCACATCAAACGCTCCATATGTCAGCTGCGCGAGCTCGCCCTGGTCGAAGAGTGAATACCGTGCAGTAGACGTGAGGCGATAGAGCGCGTTGCCAATGTTGGGTATAGTCATATGTCTTGAGCCGTATAACGTTAAATTAAGGGGCACGCCAACGATGAAGTCAGAACAACGCCACTGCGCTGATGACACACGTGAACCAAAAAATGCCTCGCCAAGGCGTGTCCCCTTGAATGTAATGTTAGGCTTCCGCGCACGCACTTTGCCATTACCAATACTTGCGGAGCTCTTCGCGACTGAGTTCGCCAAACTTCGATTCCCAGAGCTTCTGGTGCTTGTGAAACGTCTTCCATTCCTTCTCCCGAAGCTGCTCAACCGTGGCGTCGTTCTTCCTTGGCCTGCGTCCGTACTCGTCCATGCCCCAAGCGCCACCGTCCTTGTAGCCGACAAAGGTTTCGGTGAAGAATGTTAGCTTGCGTGGATCTGGCATAAGAAAGAATTGATCCCCGAGCTTGTTCCACATCGTTGTGGGTAGATTTCTCTCGGGATACAGCCATTCCTTCTCCGGCGCTGCAATGAACCTACGGGCTCGGCGTTTCAGAATGAAATTCACCGCGCGCACTTCTTGTTCGCTCAAATTTCTGCCTGTTTGGATGTGCCGAACATCGAAGAGGGTTGGCGCGAACGACCTTGGGTTCTCTCGAATCTTGGTTAAATTTGCCCATGGATTTCGCACGTAGCCAAGGTTTGTAATCACTAGAAGTCGATTCGGCCCGAGAGGAAACAGTGTGTGTGTACCGAGGGCGGCGATTGAGGCATCCTTCGGGTAACTGCACCCTGGTGAAAGCGGAAAAAGCGCCTTGTTGTAGGTAGTAACTGGATGGTCGGTAACAATCAACTTGGTTTCTGATTCATCGCAGCGAAGGATTTCCCAGATTCCTTCCATCCAGATCGTGACATTCATTTGCCACAGCCTGCGCATCGCGAAAAGGGTCTCCTGTTGATGCGCTGTCTTTGCCAAGAGCTTCAATGCATCCAGGCCTTTGGGAGTACGAAGCTTTTGGGCATCCAGGAAGTCGATCAGGTCGTGAAGCATCTGCTGTGATTGCTCGTTGAACTCCCACTCGTGGAAAAATTGGACAGCCTTTGAGCCGCGGTCGTCAATCTTGCCGAAGAAGCGCTTCTCGATGACATCGCTGGCTTGGGCACCGAAGTGCAGGGTATAGAGATGTTCTTGCTGAAAGCAACTTGCTGACCCCAAGTGGCGTCGGTCATGTCGAAAGTAGAAGCCACCATTCGGTTTCGGCACACGCTCTGGCGCGAGATCAAGGTAGTGGTACTTGCGCTCCGCTTGCTGCTCTGGGATGAATTGGTGCTGGTACCACTGCGGGACGTAGTGATTAACAGTGGTGAGCTCGGGCGGCATGGATTCGGAAGCCTAACGTTAAATTAAGGGGCACGCCAACGATGGAGCCGGAACAACGCCCCAACGTTGATGCAACCCGTGAACCTGTTGTGCCTCGCCAAGGCGTGTCCCCTTGAATGCAATGTTAGGCCTGACGTGCTCTGAGCACTATATTAGTACCAGCGCGCCAAAGAAAAAAGCCCCGATTTTCCCTTGCATTTAATGGCCCTCGATGCGTGACTAGGAACGACTTACTGTGGGGCGGAGTGAGGCCTGCCAGCGACCACTGCACTTGCCCGTGGGCCGATCTCTTTCATTATGAGCAGGGTGAGGGCGTGATGCTTCTCCTCACATTCGCAAGCAACGAAGAAAGCACTTTCAGCTATTCATGCGCTGGCCTGCGAGTGTAACCACGCATCGAAAAACGACTGCTCTTTTCAGAGAGGCCTAACGTTAAATTAAGGGGCACGCCAACGATGGAGCCGGAACAACGCCCCAACGTTGATGCAACCCGTGAACCTGTTGTGCCTCGCCAAGGCGTGTCCCCTTGAATGCAATGTTAGGCCTGACGTGCTCTGAGCACTATATTAGTACCAGCGCGCCAAAGAAAAAAGCCCCGATTTTCCCTTGCATTTAATGGCCCTCGATGCGTGACTAGGAACGACTTACTGTGGGGCGGAGTGAGGCCTGCCAGCGACCACTGCACTTGCCCGTGGGCCGATCTCTTTCATTATGAGCAGGGTGAGGGCGTGATGCTTCTCCTCACATTCGCAAGCAACGAAGAAAGCACTTTCAGCTATTCATGCGCTGGCCTGCGAGTGTAACCACGCATCGAAAAACGACTGCTCTTTTCAGAGAGGCCTAACGTTAAATTAAGGGGCACGCCAGCGATGAGGCCGGAACAACGCCCCACTGCTGATGAAACCCGTGACATAAAAATGCCTCGCCAAGGCGTGTCCCCTTGAATGACGTGTTAGGCGTGAAGTGCATGAGCACTATGTTAGTACCAGCGCGCCCGAGAAAAAAGCCCTGTCAGTGCCTTGCACTTGACATTGTCACCTTCACGGTGATGCCACCCGCACAAAAACTCGCCAAGGTGAGGAAGGCAAAACGGATGTTCAAAATCCGCCAAGAAACGGCTCACCACGGGGCGGAGTGATGTCTTCCCGCAACCGCTACGCTTGCCAACGGGCCGCACTCCTTGGCCGGAAATGGACTGAGCGCGTGATGCGACGTGTTATGCGGGAACATAGAAACCCCAAACACAGTTCGAGAACTCTCCCGCAGCAAAGGTGATTACTTTCTTTTCTGTTTTTATTTGGTACTGCCACATTTTGTGACGTTCATTCGGGTGGCTTGGGTGGGGCACGGTTATTGGTTCGCTTTTTAATGCCTCCCATTTGTGCTCCCAAACGTTCACGCCACCAATTCTTAATGGCTGTCCGTCTGTTACGATGTTTACAAACTTCCACTCAGTCATGTTGTTACCGCATAACGCTGAATTAAGGGGCACGCCAATGACGAGGCCGGAACAACGCCCCTGCGCTGATGAAACCCATGACCTAAAAATGCCTCGCCAAGGCGTGTCCCCTTGAATGACGTGTTATGTGTATTTTCGTACGTCAGCAAGCTTACTAGTATCAACTACCACCTCAAACTCACGCGATTGATTTGAATAATAAACATGTTCTTTTGAAATCTTGGCGCTGAGAATTAACCTTTGGCTTTCTTCAAACCATGGTTGGTTAGCATAATGCTTGAAAGCAAAATCATGGGCCACATTCTTACTGGTCGTCCAAGATTGCCCATAGGTCTCCGAGTTAAGCTCAACGAAATCTGTTCCTCGATATAATATAATTTCGCCTGGAAGTTTATCAATGTCGTTTGGTTTTAACTCTTCATCAAGCACAATTCTTGGATACCAAACCTCATTTTCTTGGCGTGTGAAAAGTTGATGTAATCCACCATACGCAAATGAGGAAAAGGCATGTCGCAAGGAATCTAACACCGCTTTTGCTTCGTCATTATAAAGCCTATCAGATAAATCGCGTGAATACTGATTTATTACTACTTCTGCGGGGCTGTCTACACCGGAGAGCTTGTCATGCACCTCTCCTAATTCAATTTTAGCTAATATAGCGTGAACGAATATCGTTACCGCTTTTTCTAATTCTTCCCTATGATCTATGATTTTTTGTTCATTAAATTTTTTCGAGACTGACTTCAAGTCTATTTTCATTGATTTTGAAATAAATTCACTGACTTTGTCGGAAAGCACTATCTCTCCTTATAACTCTGGCACATAACGCAAAATTAAGGGGCACGCCAACCATGAGGCCAGAGCAACGCCCCAACGCTGATGACACCCGTGAACCGAAAAATGCCTCGCCAAGGCGTGTCCCCTTGAATGCAGGGTTAGGATTGGCCTGCTATGAGCACTATATTAGAACCAACGCACTCGCGAAAAAAGCCCATTTCGTGCCTTGCGCTCGATGCTACCCGCACAAAAACTGGCCAAGGAGAGCGATGCAATAGGTTGCTCGACGCTTGCCAAGCAACGACTCGTCACGGAGCGTGAGTGAGATTTTTCAGCGACCACTGCGCTTGCCCGCTGGCCGCACTCCTTGGCTGATAGTGGACCGAGCGCGCGCAGCAACGACACCCCTGCGCTGAAATGTAACCGCTCCTTCAATAGCTCCTAACGCTGAATTAAGGGGCACGCCAACGACGAGGCTGGAACAACGCCCCTGCGCTGATGAAACCCATCACATAAAAATGCCTCGCCAAGGCGTGTCCCCTTGAATGACGTGTTAGCCTTTTGACAATAGCGCATGAAATTGCTCCCAGACATAGCGAAAGCGTGGAACTGCTCCACCGCCAGGTGGAACCCAAACATCTTCGCCAACGTTTTTTGCTCCTAATGCCTCATAGAAATGCTGGGCTGTAACATTAGACT
>JALHQW010000111.1 GCA_022841745.1 Saprospiraceae bacterium
TTTGCTGCCTTGTATGTCAATGAACGTTATTTACCGATTCATCGCAAAGGAAATCAAGGTGGATTTCCCGCTGCTAGAATAGGTCATCTTTGTTTTTTTCTAATAGCGAGAATCGCTGTTGCCTACCCCATCAAATTATGCCGACGGCATTGATCCACCACCTCCCTATGCCAAAGCGTACCGTCATCCTACTCCTTGCCGCCTTTCTCCTGCTCGATGCGGGTTATTCGCTCGTTCAACATCTCAACGTCCCCTTGGACGGCGACATCGCACCCATCGTCGTGCCGGCGGACAAGTATGTACAGGTATTGCACGACCCCCTTGGCCTTGGCGTATTGGAAGGCGAGCGTTATTGTGCCCCCAATCGTTACTTTGTCCATGCTCCGATGCGCTGGTATTTAAAGCAGGCCCCGCTGGCGCTGCAAGCGTTCACGAATCCCGTCAACAGTGTTTACGTCTCCTGCGCCCTGCTGAAAACCGCCTTACAATTGGCCCTAATCGGACTGCTGGCCGCCTTCGCCATGGGCAGCAACCGCCGCTGGGAACTGCTGCTGGCAGCGGCATTGGTCACGCCGTTTTTCCAAGCCTATGGTTACAACCTGCAGATGGGCATCATCGAAAAATCCATCACCTATACCTTCTTCTATCCCCTGTCAATGGCCTGCCTGCTGGCGTTCTTCCTGCCGTTTTACCGAGGGAAGATAGCCGCCTGGCAACAGCTATTCTTGCTGCCCTTGGCCTTGGCACTGCCGCTGAGCGGGCCGCTGGTGCCGGGCATTTTGCTCCTCGTTTGCCCTTCCGTCGTGCTTTTTTTCTTCGTGAAAAAACTTCGTGAACAGCCCGACCTGCCCATTGCCCGATTTATCCCTTTGGGAAGGGCAGTAAAAGCCGCTACTGAACTGCCAAAGCCCATGCTTTTTTATTTCACCTTGGCCTCCCTCCTATCGCTGTGGTCGTTGTACGTGGGCAGCTTCAACAGCGATTCGGATAGCCCAGCCATCATCCCCTTGGCGGAGCGCTACCCTGCCCTGCTGCGGGGGCTTGCCTCCATCTCCACCTTGAAATTGGGCTTTCCGTTCCTGCTGCTGGGCATTTTGGGCAACCTATTTTTGGTGAAAAAATTTGCTGGCCCTGACGACAAGGCCCATATCAGCCAAGTGGGCAATTGGCTGGCCGTTTTCATCATAGCCTACTTGCTGCTTTTGCCCTTGGGCGGCTACCGCAGCTACCGTGCGCTCATCGTGCGGCACGACACGATTCTGCCCGTTACGCTATGCTTGGTGTTTTTCTATGCAAAAACGGCGATGGTGTTGCTCCGCAACAATTGGCCAAAGCGCCGTTGGTACGCTTGGGGACTGGCTGCCCTCTCGTTGGCCGTCACTCTCGCCGACCTACCGGAGTTCGACCACAACGACTGCGAAAAAGCGGCACTGGAAACCATTGCCCACTCCACGGAAAAGAAGGTGAAACTGTCAGGCGACTGCCCCGTGCTCGGCTGGAACGAAAAAATCACGCACCCGAACGCCTCCAAGCTGAACGCCAAGTTGTTGCAAATCTGGCAGGTGACGGATGAGGAGCGGCTGTATTATTCGGAATAGTTATTTCTTCTTTTCTGCAATTTCCTCCAATAGCTCTACTTGGTATTTCTGCGGGTCGAGTAAGGTCTTGAATTGCTCCTCCATCAACAGGTTGATTTCCTGGTGCAGGTTGCTGATTTCGATTTCAGCCTTGAGTTTGAAGATGTAGTCGTTCTCGGCTCGCTTGCGGTCTTTCTCTTCCTGCCTGTTCTGCGACATCATGATGACCGGGGCCTGCAAGGCAGCTATGCAGGACAGTATCAGGTTGAGCAGGATGAACGGGAAAGGGTCGAAAGCTTTTGTAGCTAAAATCACATTGACAATAATACAGCACTCCAGTATCGTCAAGAAGGTGAGTATGAAGGACCAGCTGCCTCCAAAGGCTGCTACTTTGTCAGCAATACGCTAGCCTGTTTTCAGCGCCTGTTGCGTTGTTGCATCAGGTTCTTGACGATTAGTGCTTCCTCTTTCATGGCATCATGCACGATGGTGTGCAGCTTTTTGAGGTGCTGGTCTTCGGTGTGGAGGATGGATTCGAGGTAATGGTGCTGCTATTCGTGAATATTGGACATACATGATTGTTTAATATCCAAATATAGCTTTTCCATATTGCTATACAAAGGGAGTCGGTAGGATTCTGCACGGGATAGCATTTTCGTGAAGCGTTTTTCCAATTCCCCTTTTTTTAGCTTATACGATTTTGCGAACCCAATCATTCAACTTTATAAGTAAAGCCCTGGCTTTTACCATGCCGACTTGATAGGAAACCGATGGGCCACCGTTGCCGAATCTATTGCTGTGGATGGCGTGAATTTTCCATCCTTGAACAGCATCAAACTCCCCCGCTCCACATTCGACTCAATCGGCTCACCTTGCTCGTCCATCCTCATCGAGTGTTCGATTTCCCGCCGCACAAGGTCTTTGCCTCCATTGGCGTCGTAGTCGAACAGCCAACTGCCCGTCAGCACTTGCCCGCCTTCGCCGCCGTACCATTCGGCCACGGTCTGGCGGTCGGTGAAGGCATGGCGTTGTTGGTCGTAAACCAGCAGCGACCAATGCTTGAACCAGTGTTGGCGAACCTCCACGATGCAGCCATCGTAGCCTTTTGCCAGCGGGAACCTGCCCTGCGCATGAACGACCGCCTCTCCGGGCGTTGCCACGTGCTCAATGTCACGTAGCCAAGCCGTATCGAGGCTGGAGAAAAACACTTGGGCGGGAATGGTGTCAGCGGGCGTGTCTGTTTCCCCTTGGGCGGGCAGTTCGAGGTGCAGGGTGTCAGCGGCTTGGACGGGTTTGAAGTAAGCGAGCAAGGGCGGTTTGGTTGCCGATGTCGGCTGAGGGGCGTTTTGGCAGGAAGCAAGGGCTACGAGCAGGGCGAGACAAGACAGGATTGTACTTTTCATTTGATTTTTATTGGATGAAAAATGGCTAAATGGTTGGCTTAGCGGCCAAGTCTTGCGAAGGTGACATTATTCACCGAGTTTTTTGCCCCTATTTTTCCACAAAACCCCTATTTTGGCGCTTTGTCCTATATGCGTACCATTTTGCGCCATACTTGCTTTTTTGTTTTGCTGACCTGCGTCTCCGCAGCCAACCTAAGGCCATTGGTATGGCCCGATGCAATGGCCAAACCGAAGTCAGTGGTCATTGACGTACACAACGACAGCCTGCCCGCTGAAGGCAAGGAAGAAAAAACCGAGTGGTTCAAGAACATTGCCGCCCCCGACATTCCGATTCCCTCCTCGGAAAATGGGTTTGATGCAAGGCAATATTGCGGGCAACCGCAGTTTTCACGAAAACAAGTCTTCCTTCCCGTCATCCTACCGCCGCCGAAATTGGCCGCCTGAACTCCCCTTTTCTTAACTCATTTATTCGGCAACGCCCAGCTTGCGTTGGTGCCCGTGCTGCATGGATGCCAACCTATCAGGCCATTTACCGTGGCTTGCTGGCCATCTCCGCTAATCGGCCACGCCCGTCCGGCTCATTCAGGCGTGTGTGGCCACAAACAACCCATCATGGAATTCTTTGAAAATACCTACCCCTATATCGCCTTGGCCATCATCGGCGGTATGTTGCTCTTCGCCATTTTTTCGAAAGGGAGCAAGGACAAGAAGTTTTAGTCCTTCTGATAAAACTGTTGCGATTGGCGATTCCCAAGGCTTTGGGAATACCAGTCGCAACAGCCAATAACTTGACAAAAAAACAAATCCAATGGAAATTCTTCTTGTCTTGGTCTTCATCATCGGCTATGCGGCCATTGCTTTGGAGCACCCCATCAACGTGAACAAGGCCGCAACGGCCCTTATCACGGGGGTGCTCTGCTGGACAATATACATGCTGCATAGTACCGATCACCATGTGGTGAACCACCAGCTCCTGGAACACCTTGGCGAAATAGCGGGCATTATTTTCTTCCTGCTCGGCGCCATGGTCATCGTTGAACTGGTGGATGCCCATGACGGCTTCCAAACCATCACCGACCGCATCAAGACCGACAGCCCACGCAAGTTGCTCTGGATGGTCAGCTTCATCACTTTCTTCCTTTCTGCCGTGTTGGATAACCTTACCACCACCATCGTCATGGTCTCGTTGCTCCGCAAAATCATGAATGATAAAAAGGACAGGTTGTTCTTTGCAGGTATGGTCGTAGTTGCTGCCAATGCGGGCGGGGCATGGTCGCCCATTGGGGATGTGACCACCACCATGCTGTGGATTGGGGGACAGGTCACCACCTTGACCCTCCTGCTGAAAGTGTTCCTGCCGAGCCTTGCCTGCCTTGCCGTACCGTTGGTTTACCTCAACTGGAAAATGCGCAAGGATGCCCCTGTCGTGCCGCCGCTCAAGGAAATAAAGCCCAAGGGCACCACTGAACGGGAGCGCAACATGGTATTTGGCCTGGGCGTGGGCGGCCTGATATTCGTTCCGGTTTTCAAGACCCTGACGCATCTGCCGCCTTTCATGGGTATCCTGTTGGTCTTGGGTGTGCTCTGGGCAGTGACCGAAATCCTCCACCATCAAAAAAATGTAGAGGAAAAAGGTCGGCTGTCCGTCGTACACGCCTTGCAAAAGGCAGATGCTGCAAGCGTCCTGTTCTTCTTGGGCATACTGACGGCGGTATCGGCGCTTGGGTCTGCGGGCATATTGACTCAACTTTCAGCTTGGCTTTCGGAGAACATCGGGAACCAAGATGCCATCGTGGTTTCCATCGGGCTGCTCTCGGCGGTCATTGACAATGTGCCCTTGGTCGCTGCCGCAATGGGGATGTACCCGCTTGAGCAATTGCCCACCGACCACAATTTCTGGGTGTTCCTCGCTTATTGTGCAGGTACGGGCGGCAGTTGCCTCATCATCGGGTCGGCAGCTGGGGTAGCTGCTATGGGCATGGAAAGGATTGAGTTTTTCTGGTACCTCAAAAAAATCAGCCTACTGGCACTGCTCGGTTATTTCGCAGGAGTGCTGGTCTATTTCCTTCAACTCAAAATTTTCTGACTTATGAATAATAGTGCTTTAATGATGTGGCTTTCCACCGTATTAATTGTAGGAAGTTTCTGTGGGTACTTCTTTTATCGAGTGCTTACAACCAAGAAAAAACCGGAACCCGATTCGTATTCCGACAACGATGACCAGGGGTAGAATAGCATGGATAGGTTGGCGTGGCCGTGACTTTTAGCAGTAGCGAGGGCGTGACTCAAAGTCACACCCTCGCTTAACCTACTCTAAAGTTTCTTTGTGGAATTGTATGAGCCACGCCTACACTTTTTTTCAAATGATTAAAACTTCAATGCCGCCAGCACACCACCCATCAGCGCCATGAAGGCCACGAGGTAGCCCCCGTCAATCAGGTACAATTTCAGCGACTTCTTCTGGTACAGGTAGTTGATGCCCACGGCAGGTAGGCCGTACATAATGGCCAGCAGCATCCCGTGGAAAGCCCCATGCGTGAAGGTCTGCTCTTCAGACTTGTGGAAGTTGATGATGTAGTTGACGCCATAGGCCAGCACGACCATCAGCAGGAAGGACAGGCCATAGGTCATGGCCATGCCATCTTTGGCCTGCTCCTCGGTGATGCCCGTCTCTGCTTGCCATGCCTTTCCGAACAAAGCAGTGTACCATCCAAAACCCAACAAGAATGCAGCAACGGCTGCGATAACAAGTTCCAAATAAGCCATAGTTGATAAGGTAAAAGGTGAATAATTTGGTGAATAATGCGGCAATGTACGCAATTTGAAAAATTTGCAACCAATTTGAATCAATATAGCCGTTCACTCGGCGCTGGTGCCTTTAGGGAAACCCAAAATAGATGAACCGGCTCCTCCGGCTTCCTCAAATACTATTCCCCCGCTCCAATTCCAACAACCACTGCTTCCTCCACAGCCCGCCGCCGTAGCCCGTCAGGTGGCCATCGGAGCCGATCACCCGATGGCAGGGCACCACGATGCTGATGCAGTTCATGCCGTTGGCATTGGCAACAGCCCGCACGGCGGTCGGCTTGCCAAGGCGTTCGGCCTGTTCGGCATAGCTGCGGGTGCTGCCGCAGGGAATGGTCAGTAGTTCGTTCCACACAGCCTGCTGGAAGGCCGTGCCGGGCATTGCCAGCGGCACATCAAATCGTTTTCGGCTACCGCCGAAATACTCGGCCAACTGCTTTTTAAGTTCCGCAAAATGCGGGTTGTCGCCCTGCAAGACCGTTGCATTATAGTGCTTTGCAAGGGCTTTCAGCTCGGTGGGCAATGCCTTGCGGTCGGTGAACTCCAGCAGGCAGATGCCCTCTGGCACGGCGGCAGCGAACATGGTGCCGATGGGCGTCTCCAAGCGGGTGAGGTCAATCACGCCCTGCTCCCTACCGTCCCGTGGCGACACGCCGAACACCGCCTTGAACGAGTCGCCGAAGCCGCTCAGGCTCTCGTAGCCCGTGCCAAAGGCGACGTCCGTCACCGAGTCGCCTTGTTGCAGCTTTTTGAAGGCCGTGTTCAGCCGGAACATGCGCTGGTAGGCGTGGAAGGTCATGCCGTGGTGCTTCATAAACCAACGGCGGATGGTGTGCGGCTCCAGGTGCCGCTGCCGCAACTGCCAGTCGCCGATTTTCTCCGAAGGGTTTTCCCGTATTTCGTCGAGCAGGGCATGGATGAAGTCCGGCGTTTCATCGGGCAGGCGAAGCGGCTCGCAAATCTTGCAGGGCCGGTAGCCCTTGCCCAGCGCCTCCTTTGCCGAAGGCACGAACTCCACGTTCTCCAACTTCGGCTTGCGGGCCGTGCAGACAGGGCGGCAGAAGATGCCCGTCGTTTTTACGCAAGTGAAAAACACCCCCTCGAAAGCAGCGTCTTTGTCGAGGATGGCCTGGTACATACGGGTGGTGGTGAGTTGCATATTGTTTTTAGGAGCAAAAATGGGGCAAAGATGGAAGAGCACGCAACCGGGAAATTGACAAGTAATTTAATGAAATCGGTAAACTCAAACTTTAAAGAAAACAAAGGCGGCCTAGATTTCTTGAAATAATATTTGGCGCTTACATTAAAGAAGACATATTTAATTTATGGATACTGTGTAAAAAATTAAAAAGAATTTTTGGTTGAATAAAAAATTCATCTTAGATTCGCTCCATCATTGCTGATAGAACAACAATTCTATACTCAACATCCCTCCCACCTGAAAATAGGCATACTAAAAAAATTCTTTTAAGGCATTGGCTCTCTAGGAATTTTATCAATAAAATCTCACCAAGCAACCCATTGCTGGCCATTGGGGTGTTTGGATTTTATAACACTAAATTAAACTCAAAATGAAAAAATCGTCACTTCCGATTTTCCTAATCGTGTTATTTGCACTTCCTTTAAGTCAATTAAATGCGCAATGCCCCGGAGGGGCACAACTTCTGACCAACAATAAATGTATGTATGTCACTTGGGCTTCTCCACCTGCTCCATTGCCCACTTCATTGATATATAATGGAGCAACTTTTAATTATGACTCTGGAGCAGGGACTAGTGGTATCCCTGCAGTGTATAGAGCTTCACAGAACTGCAGCGGCGGTACTCCAGAACTTTTTACTGGAACGTTTACAATGAGTGGAAACACCTGCACATACGCAGCTGGGAGTTTGCCAATAGAGCTACAACGCTTTAGTGTTGAAATATCCAATCCAGGAGCAAAACTAACTTGGCTTACCGCCTCCGAGCTCGACAACGAAAAATTCTTCATCGAGCGCAGTGGCGATGGCCGTGAGTATAAAATCATCGGTGAAATGGCTGGAAAGGGCACCACCAATGAGGCACAATATTATAGCTTCGTGGATGAAAAACCGCTGCAAGGCGTCAACTATTACCGGTTGAAGCAAGTTGACTTCGATGGCAATTTTGAGTACAGCCCTGTGCAGACCCTCTTGTTCCGCAAGGATGGCGAAATAGTGGTTTACCCAACCATCGTGGAGCAGGTGCTCAACTTGGATGTCCCTGAAACCATGGAGGAAGCCACCAGCCTCAAGGTTTACACCATCCAAGGGGCTTTGGTTTATCAAGCTTCCATGGAGGGCACTGGCAAGCTGACCTTCGACCTGCCAGCGCTTTCTGCCGGCCAGTACGTCGCAGAGGTGCTAAATGGCCAAACTGCCAGCCGTACCATTATCATGAAGCAGTAAACCTTATTTAGTTTTGAGCTAAGAGTTATTGCAAAGGATTGAATTTCAATGTTTTGCAATAACTCAAAGCCTGAACCAACTTCTGGTGCAGGCTTAATTAATCTAATTCGTAACTGTTTTGGAAGGGCAAGCTTTATTTAAAATGGTATTGCCATTAAAAGCATTTTCAAGTTCACTGGAGACGCTGTATTGATGCTTGCGTCCAATTGACCTGCCCTATCCAATAACCCTGTTGATTGGGCGAATAACCCGATCACCCTCCCATTAATTGTTCCCCCTTTTTTGAAGCAGCACTATTGACGCCTACCCTACGAGAAGCGGAGCAAACTTGCAAATTGACTTCTTAACTTCTTTCATTTTACCATTATTGCCATATCTTTCGGCTTGAATCCGCCGCCGATTTTTCGAAAACGTTTCACCACTAATAATTTCATTGTATGAGAACAAGCTTTACGTGTTTGGTTGCCTTGTTTTGCTTGGCAGTGTCCCCGCTTTGGGGTCAGACCCCCCAAGACAAGGTGGTGCCCATATTGCCCACCATTGATTTCAGTGCCCCTTCTGTCACCTTGACGTGGAGCAACCCCACGGCTTCCAATATCCAACTGATACGCAGGGAAAAGGGCGACCCGACTTGGTACATCCTATTGCAGGAGGCCGCTACTACGATGACCAGTTTTACCGACGACTTCATCGAAATTGGCCAAACCTACGAATACCGGGTGGAGCGTGTCGCCAACAGCCTTACTGCTTATGGCTTTGTGTCCGTGCCCGTGGAGGCACCTGTGGTGGATAACCGGGGCGTGATTTCCATTTTTGTGGAAGCGGCACTACAGGCACCCCTAACCTCGGAGCTGGAGCAATTGGGCGACGACCTCATCGGCGATGGCTGGGAAGTACATTGGAACTCCGTTCCAGCCAACGCCACCGTGGCCACGGTAAAGACGCAAATCATCAACGATTACAACAGCTACGGCATATCCAATGTGCTCCTTTTGGGGGCAATACCCGTGCCCTATTCCGGCAATTTCGCCTGGGATGGCCACCCAGAGCACCGGGGTGCCTGGCCTGCCGATATTTATTATGGCGATGCGCAAAACACGGGTTGGACGGACGTATCCGTGAACACGGCGACGAATCCGACGGCACCAGGCCGGCCAGAAACAGCCAACGTGCCCGGTGACGGCAAGTTCGACCAGTTCCTTACTCCCTCCACGACCGAGATGGTGGTCGGCAGGGTGGACTTTTCCAATATGAACGAAGCCGATTTTGGCCCCAGGATTGACCTTTACCGCCGCTACCTGAAAAAGAACCACGACTGGCGCAATGGCCAATACACCGTTGCCACCAAGGCGCTGGTGGACGATAATTTTGGCTATTTCAATGGGGAAGCATTTGCCTCCGATGGCTACCGCAACGGCAATCCTTTGGTTGGCCCCGCCAACGTTATGGCTGGTGATTTCTTCAATGATACCGACGACCAAAGTTTCCTCTTTGCCTATGGCTGCGGCGGTGGCAATTACAACGGCGCAAACGGGGTGGGAAGTAGTTCCCAGTTTGCCTCGGATACCGTCAATGTTGTGTTTTCCATGTTGTTTGGCAGCTATTTCGGCGACTGGGACTCCAACAACAACCCCTTTATGATGAGTGCCTTGGCTTCCAAGGGGGGCATACTTACTTGCAATTGGGCGGGCAGGCCCCACTGGGTTACCCATCACCTGGGCGCTGGCGAAACAATTGGCTATTCGACTTTATTGACCCAAAACAACTGCGAGGATATTGGTTATTTCCAAGTGGATAGTTTGTTCTCCTATTGCGGAACGCACGTAAGCCTGCTGGGTGACCCGACGGTTCGGGCACAGGTAGTTTTGCCTGTGGGCAGTGTCACCGCTACACAGTTTTGCAACCATGTAAACTTGAACTGGAGCGCTTCCGCTCAATCAGACGTGATAGGCTACCATGTTTACCGCTCCAACAGTGCGGCCGGCCCTTATTTTCGCATATCGGGCGACCCCATTGCTTCAACGAATTACTTGGACGATTTGCCTCAAAACGGTGAGAACCATTACATGGTAAAAGCGGTGGTACGGGAAGAGACCCCCAGCGGCATTTTCTTCAATACCAGTACGGGTGTGCGCACCCAGGTGAACTTTGTCCCCGCCACGCCACCCGACATCAACGTGCCAGCTACCGTTACCCTCACCTGCGCCAACCCGACATTCGACCTCGACCCTTGCGGGCCTGGGGTTAGTTGCATCATCAAAGGGCCGGGATTTATGGATTTGCCGCCCGTGACCATTAGCCAGCCGGGCACTTATTTGGTGCATGTCACCTCGCTTTCCAATGGCTGCTCGGCTACCGAAACTATGAATGTGCAACTCAACACCATCCCACCAGCAGTCCCGACGGTCAGTTTGGGGAACGTTGATTGCGCTGCGCAAAACGTGCAGTTAATGGGCATGTCAAGCTCACCCGACGTGGCCTATTCTTGGACGGGGCCAAGTGGTTTTACAAGTAATGAACAGAACCCTACCGTATCGGCGGCAGGTGGTTATACGCTGACCGTTACCCGTAACAGCAACGGCTGCACCTCATTCTCATCCGTCACCGTGCCGAGCCTCGCACCGCCTACTGCTTCCGCAACAGGCGGCACCCTTACTTGCGGCAACCCATCCGTGCAATTGACCGGCAGCTCCAATGCCCAAAACGTGAGCTACGAATGGACGGGGCCAAACGGCTTCAACTCCAATCAGCAAAACCCAACGGTGAGCAGCCCCGGCAACTACCTCCTCGAAGTCACCAACAGCAGTGGCTGTACCGGCGCTGCCATGGCAACAGTTACACAAACTGGGAACATCCCAACCGCTTCCCCGATGCCCCAAGGCGTGTTGACCTGCAACGTCACCTCCGTAACCATCATGGCCAACCCTGGCCAATCGGGCCTAAGCTTTAGTTGGACAGGGCCTAATGGTTTCACCTCTACAGCGCAAAACCCGACCGTCACGGTAGCAGGTATTTACAGCCTTCAGGTGACCGACCCCGGAACAAGCTGTTCGGGCATTTATTCGACAACCGTATTGGAGAATACAGCACTGCCAAGTTTTTCCGTGCCTGATGTGGAAATCAACTGTACCTCAACTGCGATTACCGTTGATTTATCGCCCATTTGTGGCCAGCCGGGCATTGTCTGCATGCTGAACGGCCAAATCGTGACAGGCCCAGTCACCCTTGACCAGCCTGGCTCCTACGAACTGGTCGTGACCAGCACCGCCACTGGCTGCTCGGCTTCCGATGTGTTCAATTTGAATGAAAATACCGCCATACCTGACGTCAGTATCAACTTCAGTGGAGACCCTGTTGTGGATTGCTCAGATGCCGTCATAACCTTGACGGCGACAAGTTCGACGCCGGGGGTTAGCTTCTTCTGGCTGGGCTTGAATGGCAACCCATCGCAGACTGTGCCCTCAGGTAATTACACAGTCGTTGTTACCGACCCAAGCAACGGCTGTACCGCCAGCGAGAGCATCACCATCATTGGGCCGGCGCCACTCGTAATCAACAATGTTATTTTCACCTTAAATTGTGATGGGTCAATAGGGGACCCCTCGGTTTCGGTAACTGGTGGAACACCACCGTACAGTTTTACCTTTACACCTTCGCCACCGTTTCCCCCTGGAAGCACTTATTTTGTCGTAGTGTCCGACGCCAACGGTTGTACCACCAGCCAATCAGGCTTTGTCATTAGCAACCCCATGGTGCTAACAGCAAACGCAACCAGCACGAATGAAACTGTTTTGGGCGCCAATGATGGCACTGCAACTGCTTCCGCAATGGGCGGTTTGGCTCCTTATTCCTATTTATGGAACAATGGCGCAACGACTGCTTTCATTGACAACCTAGCTCCCGGTACTTATACCTGTGTCGTGACAGATGGGGTAGGTTGCACATCGGAATTCACGGTGACCATAGCACCAGGAACAAACAGCACTACCGACCTGCCCGGCCTGCGCAACCTACTGCTGGCACCCAACCCGACCAGCGGATTGTTCTTGCTGACCGTGGAGCTGGAGAACCCCCTGCCGCTGCAAGTGGAACTGGTGGACGTGACAGGCCGCATTTTATTGCAAAAGCAAGTAGCGGCTGCAACGGAAAACCACCTATCCCTCGACCTGAGCAGCCATGCGGCTGGCATTTATTATTGCAAAATCACCGCAGGTGGCCAAGTGGCCGTGCGAAAGGTGGTGAAAATGGGGCAATAATCATTGGGCTACCACTGAATCAAAATTGACTATTTAAATGACCGCCATCGTCCTGGAAGAACCCGGCCATTTCAAGAAAATCGAAAAAGACCCGCCGACGGCCCCGGTTCCCGGCCACGTCCTGCTGAAAATCAGGCAGCTCGGCGTCTGTGGCACCGACCTCCACGCCTACAAGGGGCGGCAGCCGTTCTTCACCTATCCCCGCATCCTGGGGCATGAAGTGGCCGCTGAGGTTGTGGCCTTGGGGGAGGGCGTCACGAATTTGCAAGTGGGCGATTTATGCACCGTGATGCCTTACCGCAACGAGGTGGAAGACCAGGCCGTGCGGCGTGGCCTCACCAATTGCGGCAGCGGCCTGAAAGTGCTCGGCGTACACGAGGACGGCGCCATGCAAACGTTCATAACCTACCCCGCCCAACTGGTGTTTCCCGCCAACGACCTATCGCTCGACCAGCTTTCCATGATAGAGCCGCTGGCCATCGGCAGCCACGCCGTGGAGCGGGCCAATATCCAAGCGGACGATACCGTGCTGGTGGTGGGAGCTGGCCCCATCGGCATTGGAACGGTGGCAATGGCGCTGCTCAAGGCTGCAAGGGTGCTCGTGCTCGATGTGAACGAAGGGCGGCTTTCTTTCGTGAAAAACAAATTCCCTTCGGCAACGACCCTGCTGCTCAACGACGACGTGCCCGTCGCTTTGATGAAATTGCTCAACGGCGACCTGCCCACCATCGTCCTCGACGCCACGGGCAACAAGGCCAGCATGGAGAAATGCCTCAACTATGTGGCCGTGGGCGGCACCATCGTCTTCATCGGCCTGTTCATTGGGGAAGTGAGCTTCCCCGACCCCTTGTTTCATCGAAAGGAACTCACGCTGAAAGCCTCCCGCAACGCCACGGCCACTGATTTTGAGAAGCTGATACGCCTAATGCGGGCCGGGCTGGTGCGCATTGACGGCTACGTCACCCACCGACTGGCGTTTGATACGCTGGATGAGACTTTTGTGCAGTTGTACGACCCTGCAGCGGGGGTGATAAAGGCGGTGGTGGAGATGGCGTAAATGTCAAATGCCTTTAGATGAATGATTGAATGGTTTCAAATCAATAAATCTCCTTCCAAAACAATCACCGCTTGGCCAATGATGACGACTTTATCTTCCCCTACTTCCACTGTCATCAAACCCGTTCGCTCCGAGGACTGGAAGACCCGCAGCTGTTTTTTGCCCAATTTTTCTGACCAGTATTTTGCCAAAAAAGTCTGCACGACACCCGTCACGGGGTCTTCGTTGGTGCCAGCCCACGGCCAGAAATAACGGTAGTGGAAATCTAAGCCGTCGCCATTGCCAGGGGCAGTCACCAGCACCCCGTCAATGCCCTCGTAGGATTTCAAAAGGGCGGTGAAGTCGGGCCGCAGCGCTGCCAACACCGAAGGGTCGGCGATTTCCAACAGGAGGATGTTGGTCTCGGCATTGAACGAAGTGGCCACTACCGATTTTAAGCCCAATGCAAGAAGCATCGCCGCTGGAACGGGCGGGTGCGGCGTGGTGCCATAGATTGGGAACGACATCGAAATGCCCTGCCCTGCCCTGCCGGTTGTCAACTCCACGCCATGCACCGTGGTGAAGTGGATTTGGCTCAGTTCCGTGTTTTGAAAAATCACCTTGGCGGCACCCAATGTGGCGTGGCCGCAGAGCAGGATTTCTTTTTTTGGCGAATAATAGCAGATGGAATAGTTGCCTTCCCCGTCGGTTTTTTGGACGAATGCCGTTTCCGAAAAACCGATTTCTTTGGCAATATCGAGCATTGTAGCCTCCCCGATTCCGGTTTCCGGGAAACAGACCCCGGCAGGGTTGCCCTTGAAGGGTTCGGCAGTGAACGAGTCAACAAAATACGTCTTCATGGTTTGTTAGTTTTACGACCTGCAAAGCACAAGCCGTTGAAATTTAAGGTTTCGTTGTTTAAGAAAGGTAAAGCTACATAATCAATTGCTATTTAAATACCTGCCAAAACTGCCGTAAAGCCACCTCCGTATCAGCATCCTTAATTTGGCCGTCAGTCGCCACCTTTGCCTTCACACCTTTTATCAGCAACTGCGTCTCTTCCGTCAATGCCGCCAATAGCGTCCGCATGACCAGCAGCAATTGTTCGTGGCCCTTTTCCCCACTGGTCGAGGCTGTGATGAGGCCCATCGGCTTCCCATCGAAAATGACGGTGGACACCATCCATTCCAGGGCGTTCTTCAAGCTGCCCGGCAGGCTGAACACATACTCCGGCGTGCAGCAGATGATGACGCCGTCGGCTTCGGTTATTTGCTGGCGCAATGCGGTGACTGCTTCGGGCGCAGGCTCCACGTCGAGGTCGGGATTGAAATGGGGCAAATTGGCCAGTCCATCGTAGATGGTGAAATCATAGCTGCTGCCCGCCTATTGCGCCAGCAGCCGCAAAAGCCAAAGGTTGGCGGAATTGGAGCGGGTGCTGCCGCAGATGGCGAGGATTTTTTTCATGGGGTGAAATTACTATTTATGAAGTTGGCTCAACTTGAATGGAAACCTTAACTCTGTAGGGCTATGGCGAGAGACCGATACCACAATGCTGTCTGAACTGCCCTTGAAAAAGAGGGCTGGCTTATCACAAACGACCCACTTTCATTTTCTGTTGGCCAAGTGGATATGGAGATTGATTTGGGGGCCGAACTGGTTTTAGGCGCTGAAAAGGACGGTCGAAAAATTGCGGTGGAAATCAAATCGTTCATTGACGATTCACCCGGTTCCGAGTTCCATAAGGCGAGTGGTCAATACGACAATTACTTTATGGGCTAAAACTGTATCAACCTGAACGGGTACTTTATTTGGCCGTGCCACAAGGAATTTATGATACTTTTGTTCAAAGACCCTTGATAAAACTCGTGGTTTCGACCAAGGCAATCAAGCTTATCGTTTACGAGCCAATCAATGAAATCATTGTAAAATGGATACCATAACGCAATACCAAAATCTCATCCTCGAAATCCTTTCTGAGTTCGCAGCCAACCCCATCTCCAATCCTGGGTTGGAGAAACAGCTCATTGCCGATCGGCAAAGTCACCGCTACCAAGTAATCGTTTGCGGTTGGGAAAACGGGGAAAAGTTCGTCAACACTACCCTACTCCATTTGGAAATTAAAAATGGTAAGATTTGGGTCCAACAGAACTGGACTGAGCTACACATCGCAAAGGAATTGGTAAAGAAAGGTATTCCTGCCACTGATATTGTGCTCGGTTTCTTGCCAGAATTTATGCGGGCCGACTCTGATTATGCCGTAGCTTAGTTTATTCTCCTTCAATGTTTTAATATTTGCGCAGGCAAAATCAAATCGAACCACCAAATGCGCAACAACGAAGTAAAAATCCAAAAAACCGAAGTCCGCTCCGACAACCGGTATTCGCTCCGCAAAATCACCTTCGACTAAATCGAAAAAACAATTTCGCCCGAAAACTTGTCTCTTTCCCAGAAAACAGCAAACCGCATGATTCGCCAACACATCGAAGCCAAGATTGGGAAACCGCTCACCGACGAGGAATTCGTCTATTTCTCCAACCTCCTGCACCATAAATCGGTGGGGCCGAAGGAAGTCCTCATCCATGCTGGCGACCGTTGTAGCAAGCTCTATTTTGTGGAAAAAGGGGCGCTACACTCCTTCCTCACCGATGATGCGGGCAATGCCCATGTGGTGCAGTTGGCCTTCGAGGGGCATTGGATTTCGGATATGTACAGTTTTTACATGGACAAGCCCGCCCTTTTCACCGTAGAGACCTTGGAGCATTGCGAGCTGATTGTCTTTGAAAAATCCGCCATCGCCGAGGCCTACGACAAGCTGCCCAAGCTAGAGCGGTTCTTTCGTATTTTGGTGCAAAACGCCTACGCCGCCTCCCAGTACCGCATCGCCCGCAGCTACAGCGCCGATACCGAGGCCCGTTACCTGGAACTCATTGCGAAGCACGCCGACATCGTGCAGCGGGTGCCGCAGTTCCTCATTGCCTCGTACCTGGGGGTGAAGCCGCAGTCGTTGAGCCGCATCCGTAAGCAGATGGCCGAGCGGCGCTGAAAGAAGTTAACCTACGTGAATGACTGCCCGCAATTGGGGCCTACATCTTTGTCCTGCCAATCAGCCATGGACGGTTGGCGAACATCATTTCACCATTAATTTTTGACAAAGATGAAAACCTATCGCAATTCCGCAATTCCTGCCCTTTTGGTAGCCACCCTTTTCACCGCCCTGCTTTCAGCCTGCTCGCAAGGCGAAAAAATAGACCCGAAAGAGGTGGCCGACCTTCGTGCCCAACTGCTCGAAGTGACTAAGACGAACGAAGCCATCCAGCAGCATCTCACCACCTTCGACACGCTTGACTTCACCGTGTTCAGCAACCAAGAATGGACGAGGATGCACGAGAGCCATGCCAAGGGCATCAAGGTGCATTGGCCCGATGGCCACACCACCGAAGGGCTGGACGTCCACATCGAGGACTTGAAAAAGCTGTTCGTCCATGCGCCCGATACCCGCATCAAGGTGCATCCCATCCGTTTCGGCTCCGGCAATATGACCGCCGTGACGGGCGTCTTCGAGGGCACTTTCACGCAGCCAATGCCGATCGGCGGCGGCAAGTTCATCCAACCGACGGGCAAAAGCTTCAAGATGCCCATGGCCACCATCGGCATCTGGGGCGAAGACGGCACGATGACCGAGGAGCACCTTTTCTGGGATAACCAGACCTACGCCAACCAGATTGGATTGGGAAATTAACCCGCAGAAGTTAACCTATGTGAATGGACGCTGGCGCAAAGCACCCACATCTTTGCGCCAGCAAAATCAAAATCGGCCATGGCCAATACCACAAAATGGGTGCTCGACCCAGCACACAGCGAAATCAATTTCATCGTCAGGCACCTGATGATTGCCAAGGTTAAGGGCAGTTTCAAGGACGTAGAGGCCACTGTGATGTCCGACGGCGAGGACTTCCGCAAGGCAGAGGTGGAGGTGAAAATTGAGGCAGACAGCCTCAGCACCAACCAAGCCGACCGGGACACCCATTTGCGCAGCGCCGATTTTTTCGATGTGGAAAACCACCCGACCATCAGCTTCGTGGGAGGTTCCTGCTGCCGCTTCGACCCAGAGAACTACCGGCTGGCGGGCAACCTGACCATTCGGGGCGTGACGAGGGAAGTGTCCCTCGACGTGGAGTTCGGAGGCGTGGGAAAAGACCCTTGGGGTAACGAAAAAGCGGGATTCTCCGTCACGGGCATCGTCAACCGAAAGGACTACGGCCTCGTCTGGAACGCTCCCCTAGAAACCGGCGGGGTGCTCGTGAGCGAGGAGGTTCAGATCGAATGCGAGGTGCAGTTTGTGAAGCAAGCTTAGTCATTAGACATTTATAGTCATTGGTCATTTTACTACTTACCTCAATGACCCAATGACAAATGCCTAATGACATTTTAATAATTCACCATTTTAATTCGTAACTATACAGCCGGGGTAAATTTGTAAAAGTGTCAAAAAAAGGCTGCAATTTCCAAAGAGTCCGTATTTTTTGCCTTTTAAAATGATTGTTTACACTTGACAGAATCAGATTACA
>JALHQW010000112.1:0-15262 GCA_022841745.1 Saprospiraceae bacterium
TTTTTCCGTTGTTTTGAGTTGCCATCGGGTATTGCTCGTTTTTTGTTTCGCAACTCAAACATCGCAAGATTCGATGGCTTTCTTTTTTCCGTCACTACAATCCGTTATAGTCAGGAAAACTAACCAACCATTTCAAAAACAGCTATTAGGCCACAACCTTAGAACCCGAAAACCCGAAAACTTCACGAACCATTGATTAACCATCCCTTTTTCATGAATCATATCCTCATGTCCCGACTTGCCATATTGGCCTTGGCGCTAACCTTGCTCCGCAATGCCCCGCTCCAAGCCCAGTCGCCCAGCCCTGACAACCTCATTCCCCGTACCCTGCTCTACAAGGAAAAGACCCGCCACAACGTGCGCCTTTCCTCCGACGGTACCACCGTTTTCTACCAGAAACAGGCGGACGGCTCTGACAGCACCCTTTATTATGTCCAAGAGAAAATGCCGCTGAGCGAAAAGAAGCGGCGCTTCGAGGGCAAGCTCGTCAGTTGGAACTTGCTTTACGAAGGGATGATGATAGCCGTGGTACAGCAGGACAGTTCAATGGCACTTTACAGCACCTCGCTCACCGCCAACAAGCTGCGCAAGGTGAACGTCTTCCCGTTCAAAAGCCTGTCCGTGCTGCACGCCAGTCGCCGCTTCCCGAACAAGATTGCCGCCAATATCACCGCCGTTGACCCCGCCCAAAGCGGCATTTACCAGCTCGACCTGCTCAATGGTGCCTCCAAGCGCCTCGGCATGATGGAGGACATGCTGCAGGTTTTTTTCGATGAAAACTTCGGCATGGTGGCCTGCCTGCGGCAAGATTCGCAGGAAGTGCGCACCCTCCAGCGCAAGCACGAGGGCGTGTGGAAGGACGTGTTCCGCTACCCGCACCTGCCCGATTTCTTCATCGGTGGCACGTGCAGAATCGTATCCGTGAGCAACGACGGCAAGATCATCTATGCCACCGACTATACCAACAAGGACAAGGCCAGTCTCGTGGCTATCAGCACCGAAACGGGCGAAGTAACGGAACTGGCCAGTGACCCCGACGCCGATATTTACCCCGGCGCCTTCACCTTGGACGTGACCGGCAAACCAACCTCCGTGGTGGCGCTCTACGGTAATACCCGCCGCCATTTCATCGGTGATGCCGCCAAGGCCGATTTCGAGTTTTTGCAAAAAGAACTGGGCAACCTCGGCTTCGCTGGCGCAAGTCAAAACGATAGCACCTGGCTCTTGCGGAAGATGGACGGCGGGCCGTTGCAATATTTCCTGTATGGCCGAAAGGAAAAAAAACTGCTCCCCCTTTTCAACGATTACGAGCACTTGAAAGGCTACGACATGCCCACCCGAACGAGCCACGTCGTGACCACCAGGGATGGGCTAAAGCTACCCGTACACGTCTATGTGCCATTTGGCATGAGCTATGAAAACGGGCTGCCGAAAGTGCCGCTACCAACCATCATCTACATCCACGGCGGCCCTTGGGCAGGCGTCACGCATTGGAACAGTTGGTTCCACAACCGCAATTTCCAACTATTGGCCAACCGGGGCTACGTGGTCATCAATATGGAGTTCAGGGGCACAACGGGCCTCGGCAAAGCCATGGTGGAAGCCTCCAATTTCCAGTTTGGTGAGGCCATGCACTTCGACATCGTGGACGTGGCCGAGTGGGCCAAAAAACAGGGTATTGCACACCCCAAGCGCCTCGGCATTTGGGGCTGGTCGTATGGTGGCTATGCGGCCAACTATGCCCTCGGCAAATCGCCCGACCTCTTCGCCGCCGGCATTTCCATGTACGGCCTCGCCGACCTGCCAGGCTTCTACAAATCCCCGTTGCTCCAAGGTGACAGCCTTTGGATAACCCGTGTCGGCGACCCGAACACCCCCGAAGGCCTTGCCCTGCTCGAAAAACATTCGCCGCTCACCTACGTAAAGAACATCAAAAGCCCCATGCTGCTCACCACTGGCAGCAAAGACTTCATCGTTCCACAAGAGCAATCCGACAAATTCGCCTCCGAGCTGAACGCCGCCAAAAAACAAGTCGTCTATTTCTTCTACCCCGACGAAGGCCACGACTACGAAAAGCCCGAGTCCTGGGTGTCGTTTTGGGCCATCGCCGAATATTTTCTCCATAAAAACCTCGGCGGCCGCAAGGAGTCCCGCAAGGCCGACATCGAATCCGGCAATTTCGAGGTGATGTTCGGGAAGGAGTTTATTGAAAGGATTGAATGAGAGAAGGATTGAAGGATTGAAGGAGAGCCTCGGCCCCAACATTCAATCCTTCAATCCTTCAATCCTTCAATCCTTCAATCCTTTGTATCTTGCCCCGCTTTTTACCAGAACCCGCATGACGAATCCGCTTTTTAAAATACGAGAGAAAGGCAAATACGGCTTTATGAACGCCATCGGAGAGGTGGTCATCGAGCCACAGTACGTGGAAGCCGAGGACTTTTACAACGGCTTTACCCGTGTGCGTCTGAACGACCGCATGGTGCCGCTCGACCATCTTGGCCGCTTGTTGCTCCGCAATGTCTATCACTACGTTGGGCTGTTCGAGGAGAACTTAGCCAAGGTTCAGCTCGTGCGGAAATGGGGCTATATGGACGAGCGTGGCCGCTTGGCCATCCCCATCCAGTTCGACGAGGCAGACGACTTCAGTGAGGGGCTGGCGGCGGTGTGTATTGACGAGCAATACGGCTATATTAACCCTTCGGGCCAAATCGCCATCAGGCCGCAGTTCGATGCGGCGGGCGAGTTCCAGAG
Organism: Saprospiraceae bacterium; assembly: GCA_022841745.1. Lineage (GTDB taxonomy): Bacteria > Bacteroidota > Bacteroidia > Chitinophagales > Saprospiraceae > UBA6168. Next base: position 2,755 of record JALHQW010000112.1, read on the forward strand.
CGGTCTGGCCCCCATCACCGAGGACAATTCGGCGGGCTATATAAACACCGAGGGCGAGTTCGTCATTGACCCCTTGTTTGATGAATGCCAAAAATTCCAGGACAATGTGGCCGTCGTGGTGCGCCAAGGCCGCTGGGGCCTGGTGGACAAATCGGGCAAGCTGCTGCTCAAGCCTCAGTTCGACCTGCTGGACGACTACGCCAATGGCGAGTTCTTCGACGGCATGGCCGTGGCCGTCCAGGATGGCAAATACGGCTTCGTGAGCCAGGCGGGCGAGGTAGTCGTTGCTCCGCAATACGATTTCGCTGGTGACTTCGGCGAAGGGCTGGCACTGGTGGAGACGGCTGGCAAATTCGGTTACGTCAACAAATCGGGCGAGATGGTCATCAAGCCCGGCTTCGCCGATGCGGGCGTGTTCAGCGAAGGCATGGCCCAAGTGAAGGACCACCACGGACAGTGGGGCTTCATGGACCCCAGCGGGCGGGTCGTCATCCAGCCTATGTACGATGCCGTCATGCCGTTTAGGGACGGGCTATCGTGGGTCAGTATCGGCGGGAAATGGGGGTACGTGAATGGCTGGGGAGATTGGGTTTGGCGGGAGAAGTAGAAGTATTTCATACCACCTCCATATCCTCCCGCATAGCAGGCGTCAAGAACCCCAGCACAAGGTCGTCATTGGCAATACCTTTTTCCAGTAGCAAGTCGGCGACAACGAGGTCGGTGGTGTCTTGCTGTAGCCAAACTTTCCCGTCACTTTTCACTTCGACATGTATGATGATACCATAAAGTCGTGTCCCAAGCTGCCAGCCGTTCCTGAGTAAGAGGTAGTTTCCGGTGGTATCGTCGGCAATCAACTGATAGTTTGCCAAACGCCTCGACCTGTTTTTCCGGTTGGTTATCTCGGTTAGAATCGCTTAGGCTATTGATTTGTATTTTGCTATTTTTTCCATGACTTAATGCTTTGGATTTCAACGCTAAAAATGATGAACTTCATCTTGTTGATGCTGGCAAGTTCTTGTGCAATAGGGTCTTTGAACAAGAAATTGTAGGCCGTATCGGGCATTGCCAAGTAAAGTTGCCTATCTTTTTCGACTGCTGCAATGGCTAAGTTGTAAAAACCAAATTGTCCTACAGCTTTGTAGAAGTCATGCAGCCACGACTTGCTCAGAAAGCTCTTGATTTCAACAGCTATCTTTTCAACTCCTTTTTCTGCTGCAATGATTTTTTCTGCTGCCAAGTCCACTTCAAGATCGGCTACCAATGAAGCTACCTCAAAAGGGTCATCTGTTATAGTCCATCACTCAGCTATCAGCGCCTTTTTTACTAAGGCGTGGTATTTGTCTCGTGCCATGAGTTGGGAGTGTTCGTTCTGCCAAGATAGAAGGACTTTTGAGTTGAGGAATCAACGTTATAAAAATTCCTTCTGGTTCTTCAATTTTTAAGACACCCCAACTAGGCTATGAGCATTACTATTTTATGGAACTTGCCATAAAAACTTCCAAATTTTAAGAAGGAAGCTAATAATTTCACCCCAAGCAAAGCCCAAAGCGCCTCGGCAATGCTTCATTAGGCAACCTGAATCCTAAAAACAGCCGCCATGAAAAAAGCCCTGCCCATCCGCATCCTATTTGCAATTTGCCTCATTGCCACCTTCCTTGCAAGTTGCCTCAACGATAAATGGTTTGAAGAAAAATCAAAGAAAATAGCTGAGCGGACGGCCAAGGTAGGCGATAGCCTCGCTACGGGGCTGATGCTCAGGATAACCGAGAAGTTCAACGACACCTTGGCACCTTCGCTCAAGCTGAAATTGGCAGCTATATTGACAGAATCGCTCGATTCCGTGGGGAAAAGGGTGGATGCCAGGCTCGTGGAACTTGGCCCAAAAGCCGCCGAACTAAGGGACAGCCTATTGACAGAAGAAATCAAAACGCTTGTGAAGGACTTGATACCCGTTCATTTTTTGGGCAATAAAACCGAAGACAGGGTCAACGAACTGGCAGGTATCTTAAAGGGGGCTTTGCCCAAAAAGGACTATTTGGCGGGAATGGTGGATTCTGCCATGCACCAAATCCTGGCTGATACGGTACTGCTCCAAGCAGCCGTGGCTGCCTTGCTGAGCGACAAATTCGAAGACCGTACGCTCAGCTTGGTGGATTCCATTCTGTTCCGCTTGCAAGGGAGTGTGAAGACGACCAAAGTGGAAGCGGAGGGCTTCTTGGACAAGGTGAAGAAATATGCGATCCACATACTATCCGTGCTCGGATTGCTACTGCTGGGATTGGGGATTTTCGTGGCCATCAAATACCGCCGCTATATGAAACTGATAAAAACCCTTACCTATCAAATTCACACTATTCCAGACCAGACTGCATACAATAAATTGACCGAAAAAATTGAGCACGATGCCAAGGAGAAAAGTATCGAGCCATTGCTGCGCAAAATATTGAAAGAGCAGGGGTTGCTGGGGAACTGGCATCCCCCAAAGGCTTAGGCTATATTGCGACCCAATAGGTTTTATGCAATTGCTATTTGCTGTTAGCTATTGGTCGTTGGCCAATAGCTAAAGGACTGTGGGTGGGGGATTACCTCACCCACAGTCCCTCTCCTGCCAGTAAAGGGGGCGACCTCTGCATACTTTGCTGAGTGCCGGTTATTCAATTTTAGCAGGCTTTACTCCCTCTCCTGGCAGGAGAGGGGTCGGGGGTGAGGTCAAACCACTGGGTGCAAAAACTGCATTTCATATAATTCCCGGTACCGCCCGTTTTCATTTTGCAGCAACTCCTCGTGCGTACCAAACTCCCGCACCTCGCCTTTTTCCAATACTAAGATTTTATTGGCGTGTCGAATGGTGCTCAACCTATGGGCGATGATGATGCTCGTGCGCTTCGCAATGAGCTTTTCAATGGCATATTGGATGACCGATTCTGTTTCGGGGTCAATGCTGGAAGTGGCCTCGTCGAGGATGAGGATTTCGGGGTCGAAGACCAGTGCCCGCACGAACGAAATCAATTGGCGCTGCCCCATGCTCAGCGTGGCACCCCGCTCTTGTACCTGATAGTCGTAGCCGCCGGGCAGTTTTTCGATGAACTCGTGCGCCCCTATCATCTTGGCGGCCTCTACCACCTGCTCCCGACTGATGGCTTCGTTGCGGAGCGTAACGTTTTCCAAAACGGTTCCACTGAACAAAAACACGTCCTGCAAGACGACGGCTGTGTGCTGCCGCAATGCGTGCAACTCGAAGTCCCTGATGTTCGTCCCGTCAATTTCGATGCTGCCTTTTTGTATTTCGTAAAGGCGGTTCAGGATGCTGATGGTGCTCGTCTTGCCAGACCCCGTGCTGCCCACAATGGCCAAGGTCTCGCCGGGCCTGATGTCGAAACTCACGTTGCGCAGCACCCAGTCCTGCTCCGTGTAGGCAAACCAAACATTGCGGAACGCAACCTCGCCTTTCATTGCCTTCGGCAATAGGCGGCCCTCGTTCTTGATATGGTCATTGCGGTCGAGCAGGGCAAAGACCCGCTCGGCGGCCACGAGGCCCATTTGCAGGGTGTTGAACTTGTCGGCGAGCATGCGGATGGGCCGGAAGAGCATGCCCAAGTAAATCGGGAAGGCGACGAGGGCACCGAGCGTCACGTCGCTGCTGAGGCTTTCCCTGGCGCCGTACCAGACCATGAGGCCGAGCGAGGCCGCCGAGATGATTTCCACCGTCGGATAATAGATGGAATAAGCGAGGATAGAGTCAATATTGGCCTTGGTATATTCCCGGTTGATGGCCTTGAACTTCTCCATTTCTTGCGCTTCGGCGTTGAAAATCTGCACGATTTTCATGCCCGTGAGGCGCTCTTGCAGGAAGGCCGTCATCTTGGCCACCTGCGCCCGTACCTGCTGGAACGAGGTTTTGATGGCCTCCTTGAAAATATACGTAGCCGCTATCAGGAACGGCATGGTGATGAGGCAGACCAGCGTCAATTTCCAACTTACGAAGAACATGACGCCCAGCACCACGAACACGGTGATGAAGTCGGCGAGGATGGTGATCAGCCCCTGCGAAAACACCGAGTTGATGTTCTCAATGTCGCTGATGGTGCGGGTCACGCTGATGCCGATGGGCGTGCGGTCAAAGTAGGTGAGCCGCAGCGAGGTGATGTGGTTGAAGACCCTAACCCGGAGGTCACGCACTACGGCCTGCCCTACCCAACTGGAGGCGAACATGAAAAAATAGCGCAAAATGCCTTCCAGCAGGAGCAGCCCCACGAAGTAGGCCGCCATCCAAGTCAGCCCCGTGATGTCGCCATGAAAGATGTGCTCGTCCACCATGCGCTGCACCAGCCAGGGCCGCAGGATGGCGATGGGCGCCAACACCACGGCCAGCAACGCCGCCAGCCAGAGGGTGCCCCGGTACGGCCTCGCCTCGGCGATTACCCTGCCGAGTAGCTTGTAGTCAACGGATTGCTTGGCGGTGGATTCCATGCGGGTGATTGAAAAATGAAGGGCAAAGGTACAAGTTGGGAGAATGTGATGCTAATTGCTCATAGATTGGATTTTTGGGTGTTGTTTTAAAAACCCCGAAAGGGTTGAACATGAATAGCCCCGGATTTCATCCGGGGAAAAATGCAAGGCGAGAAAGACCCCAACGGGGTCGAATGTCAACACATTCGACCCCGTTGGGGTCTTTCCAATACGACCACAAACCCCGGATGAAATCCGGGGCTATTCGCATTCAATCCCTACGGGATTTTATTGAGAGCTTTAGTTGTTGATATTGTGGCTTAGAATTGATGGTATTCTTAGCTTTGTACTAACCTTCAAAACTTGAAAATGGGACATATAAAAGAGCCAAAAGGAGTTGACCTAATCATTAATCACTTGCCACTTTCTCAAACCGACAAAGCTGCAATTTGTGAGGCCATTGCCATGTACAGAAAAACGAACGACTCCCGACTGGGGAAGAAGGAAATGCAACTGCTTTCTGCCATCTCTTTTAAGGCATTTGATGTCGAAACGGGGATAAGTGGAAAATCTGCTGCCGATAAAGTCGAGCTACTCCAGCATTTTTCCAGTTTTATCATAAAGCTATTGAAATCTGGCTTTGTACAAACTGATGAGGACAGGCTGGCGCTGATAAAATTGGCGGCAAAACTGCAAAGGCAAGCGGAGTCGTTAGAAATAATAACCGGTAAGGTAAAAACAGATGATTTGCAAGCGGCAGCAGAAAGTTTTGGGGAAAAGGCCGCCAGTGCGGCTGGTTAGATTGGGTTTTCAGGCTTGTATCTGCTTCAATTTCAAAGGCTGCTCAACAGCCTCTCTTTCTTGGTTGTATTCCCTCCGCTTTTTCTCAATCTTTTCGATGATTTGACTAAAATTGCTTTTCTCCTTTAGTCGAAGTTTCAAAAAAAAACGGCGAGGCGCATAACCCTGCCCCGCCGCCTCTTTTAGGATTCAAGTAATCTTTATACAACACCTTCCGCCAGCATCGCCTTCGCCACCTTAACGAAGCCAGCGATATTGGCACCTTTCACGTAGTCCACTTGGCCGTTCTCGCCCTTGCCGAACTCGACGCATTTGGCGTGGATGTCCTGCATGATATGGTGCAGGCGGTTGTCCACTTCCTCACGGGTCCAGTTGTAGCGCAGGCTGTTCTGCGACATTTCGAGGCCAGAGGTGGCCACGCCGCCAGCGTTGGATGCCTTGCCGGGAGCGAACAGGATGCCCGCTTTTTGGAACACCCCGATGCCCTCGATATTGGTCGGCATATTGGCACCCTCTGCTACGCCGATGCAGCCGTTCTTGACGAGGTTGGCGGCGTCCTTGCCGTCTATCTCGTTCTGGGTGGCGCACGGGAAGGCGAGGTCGCAGGCTATGTTCCAAGGCTTGGTATGCTCGAAGTAGAGCAGGTTGTATTGCTCCGCAAACTCACGGATGCGGCCCCTGCGCTTGTTCTTCAGATCCATCACGTAGTCCAGCATTTCACGGGTGATGCCGTCCCTGCTATAGACCGTGCCATCGGAGTCGGAGAGGGTGAGCACCTTGGCACCGAGCTGGAGCAGCTTTTCGGCGGTGTACTGTGCCACGTTGCCGGAACCGGAGACGAGGCAGCGCTTGCCTTCCAGTTTCATGCCCTTGCGCTTCAGCATTTCCTGCATGAAATAGACCGTACCGTAGCCCGTGGCCTCTGGGCGGATGAGGCTGCCGCCGTATTCGAGGCCCTTGCCCGTGAGCACGCCCGTGTGCTCGTTTTGCAGTTTTTTATACATGCCGAAGAGGTAGCCAACTTCCCTTGCGCCCACGCCGATGTCGCCAGCGGGCACGTCCCTGTCAGCGCCGATGTGACGGTAGAGTTCTAACATGAAGGCTTGGCAGAAGCGCATGATTTCAGCATCGGACTTGCCCTTGGGGTCGAAGTCGGAGCCGCCCTTTGCACCGCCCATCGGCAGGGTGGTCAGGCTGTTCTTGAACACTTGCTCGAAGCCGAGGAACTTCAGGATGCTGAGGTTCACGGTCGGGTGGAAGCGCAGGCCGCCCTTGTACGGGCCGATGGCCATGTTGAATTGCACCCGATAGCCTTTGTTGACCTGCACCTGGCCATTGTCATCCATCCAACTCACCCGGAACATAATCACCCGCTCTGGCTCCGTCATGCGTTCCAGCAGGTTGTAGGCATTGTATTGGGGGTTTTCGTTGACGAACGGCACCACGCAGCTCGCCCATTCCTGAACGGCTTGGTGGAACTCTGGTTCGTCGGGGTTGCGGTCCCGAACGCCCTGCATGAAGGCTTCCAAGTCCACGATCCTTGATTTGGTCATGGCATTCATGTCATTGTTTATAGGTGAACGATTTAAAGAAACATATTTTGTTTCAATGCCAATTTTGGATGTTTTCAAGAATTAAAGAAGGAAAATCATCACCTTGTCGAAATGACTTTTGTTATTGGCAGAGAATGCTCCAAAAACAGGGTTGGGTCTCGGTTTTTCGAACCATTTTCAATTTGATTTTTAGATGTGTTAAGAAAAGTTTGGCGAAGATTTTTTTGACGCAGAGAGACGCAGATTCTTTATGATTTCTTATGTTTTTTTCCACCTTCGGTGGAATGGGCCTATCGCTGGAACATAGAAATCTTTGCGTCTATGCAATTTTTGTACACCCTAATTTGCTTTTTTGAAATTTGAATTTTTTGATTTTGCGGGGCAGCATATTCTTATTTTAATAGCTTATTCGGATAATGGCAACTTGGTCAAAAATGGCGCTTATGGGTAGTCGCATTTGAAATTGATGGACGGTATAAGCAATTGGCAATACGGCGCTTCTTTTTTTACACCAAAATCTGTTTCTATCATTTATTTTTGCCCAAAATCTATTTTTTTGTATGCTGACTAAAAAACTCATTTCCCTTTCTTGCGCAATGGCCTTCATCGTGGCTGCATGGGCGCAACAATCCTTCACCGGCACTTGGAAGACCATAGACGACGGGACGAAAAAGGCCAAGAGCCACGTCGAAATCTACAAGTCGGGCAACAAATACTATGGCAAAGTGGCTAAGCTGCTGGCCGACGCCTCTACCAGCAAATGCGACAAGTGCAGTGGTGACCGCCACAACAAGCCCATCGAGGGCATGGTCATCCTCGAAAACATGGAGCAAGACGGCGAAGAACTGGAGGACGGAAAGATACTCGACCCCAACAACGGCAAATGGTACACCTGCAAGATGTGGCTGAAGGATGGCGACCCAAACACGCTCGTGGTGCGGGGCTACCTGTTCGGCTTTTATAGGACGCAGTATTGGTACAGGTTGAAATAAGTAGGGTTACTATCATCGGGGGTGTTTTATCGCTGCGGAGATTGATTCTACCGCTATCCCTGTTTATATGAAAAAAAAATAAAAAAAATCGCCAAGCACTTGTTTTATAACAACTGCTATTTACATTTGCTCCCCTAAAAGAAGTGTTTAACGGGGCTCGCCTGCCAATGGGCTATGAGCTGCATATTAAGACGCAATTTTTATTGCGGGAAAAATTGGCTTGTTCAGGGCAGTTGCTCCCTTTAGTAATACCTAAAAATCAAAGATGAAAACAGACAAACGACTACTTCCTTTCGGATCGCCGCCATTCACATCGCATACCAGCGATGGCGGAGTAGCAATTTCAATGTTTTCAACTTTAGTAAAAGAGATTTTCAACCCCTTTTGAGCCATGTTTGGCCTTGGGTCAAAAGAGGACGTAATTTATTCACACGTGCGTCATTGGTAGTCGCCGATGCAGGGTGTTTTATGCCTTTATTGCACATAAGCAGCACCATGTATTGTCCCGGTCGAGGGCATGTGTTTGTAATTAAGCAATTTAATCAAACGTGCGTCATTGACAAGCGCCGATGCAGGGTGTTTTATGCCTTTATTGCGCATAAGCAACACCATGTATTGACATTGCCGTGACCATATATTTTTTCATCATTCAATCTTTTCAAATATGGAAGGTTATATAGGAGAGATTCGACTTTTTGCGGCAACCTTTGCGCCGCGAAACTGGGCTTATTGTGCTGGGCAAATCATCAGCATAGCCTCGAACACGGCACTTTTCTCCATTTTGGGTACCACTTATGGTGGCAATGGCTCCACCACTTTTGCTCTACCGGACTTGCGTGGCCGAACAGCCGTTGGCACAGGGCAAGGGGCTGGACTGTCAAGTTACTCCCTTGGGCAAGCGGGAGGTGTTGAAAACGTTACCTTGGTAACGACCCAGCTTCCGAGCCACCAACACAGTGGCAACCTTTTGACATCCACCAACCCCGCATCTGGTGGCGACCCAACCGGCAAATTCATCGGGGCCGGCTCTCGTGCCACTCCAATGCCGAACGTGTTCACGGCAACTGCCCCTAATGCGCCCATGGCTCCCGGCTCAGTTAGCTGTGACCCAACGGGCGGAAACCAGCCCCATTCCAATTTGCAGCCATACCTTGGCATGAACTACATCATCTGTCAATTTGGCATTTACCCCAGCCGCAACTAGTCACCGAACTTATTGCAGCCAACCATTCATCATTTTCTTAACAATTTAAACAACGATTATTATGGAAGGAATGATAGGAGAGATCCGACTCTTTGGGGGGAATTTCGCTCCCAAGAACTGGGCGTTTTGTGCTGGACAGATCCTTAGCATATCCAGCAATACCGCACTGTTTTCCATACTTGGGACAACGTATGGCGGCAATGGCACCACCACTTTTGCACTTCCCGACCTTAGAGGCCGTACCGCTGTAGGGACTGGAAATGGCCCTGGTCTGTCATCGTACACACTGGGAGAAATGACTGGGGCAGAAACCGTTGCCCTCGTCACCGCCGAAATGCCTGCCCACACGCATATTGCCACAATGGTTGCTTCTACCGCCGTTCCAACTGCCGCCTCCCCTTCGGGTGGCGCACTGGGCATGGGCAACCGCTCCGTTCCAATGCCGACCATGTTCACGGACACCATGTCAAGCCCTCCCGCTATCATGGGCGCCAACTCCGCAGTGCTCGCACCCACTGGAAACGGCCAGGCACATGAGAACCGACAGCCTTATTTGGCACTCAATTACGTGATATGCCAGTTTGGCGTATTCCCATCCCGCAATTAAACCATTTTTTGCCGCTGATGGCCGCCGTTTGGCTATTAAAGGCAATGAAATTAACCCAGGCTCCATACTGGGTCAATCAATCACAAAAATGTAACGATTGTGCAGGGGTTGTTTTCGGAAAAATTAAAATATTTTTCCCTCACACCCCCTTCCAAATAGTTGCAAAATAAAATTAAATCATGGATCCTAGTACTCCTTACTTGTCTGAAATTCGACTTTTCGCAGGCAATTTTGCGCCCCGATCCTGGGCCTTGTGCAATGGTCAACTCATGTCCATCGCTGAAAACTCAGCCCTTTTCTCCCTAGTGGGCACTACCTATGGTGGTGATGGCATGCAAACCTTTGGCATCCCCGACTTTAGGGGCCGCATCGCTGAGGGCACGGGTTCAGGCCCCGGCCTCTCGCCTACCGACTTAGGCGAGATGGGTGGCTCCGAAACCGTCACCCTGATGTCCTCTCAGATGCCTACGCACATTCACTCGGGCTATTCAAACGGTAACAGCGCCACAGGCGATACAGGCACCGCTGCTGGGAATTTTTTAGCCTCTGCAAGCCAGCCTGCCTATGCACTTGGTTCGCCTTCCAATAAAATGGGGGGGGGCACGGCATCGATCGGCCCTTCCGGGGGAAGCCAGCCACACAACAATATCATGCCCGTGCTAGCACTGAACTTTATCATCGGAATTGAGGGGATTTACCCTTCAAGGAATTGATGAAATTCGAAAGCCAGTAAATGATAGGTTGAATCGGTTAAAGCTTATGCATAAAGCTGCGTAGGGAACCCTGTGCAGCGGGAAGCTTGGGTTAACTGGTTCAACCATTCTTTTTTGAGGGATTGATCGGAAGGTGATAGGAAAACGTGCAATCTTTCTTGGGAGCAGCGGCAACCTAGATATATACCTCCTAAATAGTTATGGCGAATCAACAGAAATGTCACATACCGCAAAAAAAAAATCAAGATATTAAAATAATTTGCTTTATTTGTATCCGTGTTTAAGATTTCTCCTTGAAAACGCAAAGGCATCGCAAAAAACAAAACTAATGAGACACACAAAACTCCCCGCTAAAGCCGAAGAAAAGATCGTCTTCGGCCAACTCCATCAAGTTAGCAAAGAACTTGCTGAACTTTCCTGTAACTCCGTCTTTGATTGCACGGTTGACATTCTTCTCCAAGATGTTGAAGGCCGGGTTGTGCTCAACAAAATGGTCAACGTCAGCCAAGCCACCCATTCCATCTCCTTGGATGTCTCCAAGATGGAAGACGGAAGCTATTACGCTTGGATTTCTGTGGGAGAAAGCACCTTTCTCAGAAACCTTACCATCAAACATAAAAATGTTGATTCCAACAACGGTGTAAAGGACATACTTGCCAAGCTCTTTACCTGATAAATAGGGATTGTGACCAAGCGCCGTTTCCAAAAAAAAAATGCCTTTCCACAGTCCTTTTCTTGGCATATCAACCTGCATAATTTCATTAAACTCTTACCAACATGAAAAAAATCAAACTCACTACTGTCCAAAAACCCCTGGAAGGCAAGCTCAACGCCTACGCCAAACTCTCAAAGGCCATGGCGCTGACGTCCCTCAAAAAACCTCAGAACCTGTTGCCCCTCGGTGCGGCGTTTCTGGCGGGGCTGCCCATTGCCGATGCCCAAATCATTTACTCGGGGACCCAGAACATTGCTTGCGCCTTGGCCGGCCACAACGCCGCCTGCCCATGGGATATCAACAATGCAGGTGGCAACGATTTGGAACTCCTCCGCAACCATGTCTTTGGAAATCAGTTTATCCAAATAGATGAGGTAGGCGGTGGTGGTTTTAACGTCGACGGCTTCCATGCCCTAGTGGTAGGTGCCTACGTATATCCTTTCGCCAATTCATCCAACGTCGTTATTGGCGCAGGCGGCCCTTGGGGCTTCCAAGCCGGGCAAGCGAATTCGCTTTCAGAAATCAACAACGCTTACCCTAACGATGCATGGACTCCTCTACCCAACGGCACTACCCGCTTTGTGGGCATCAGGGGCATACTGTCTGGAGGGACGAAGTACGGCTGGGTGCGACTCACCAAAAATAGCTTTGGCAACCATACCATCGTTGATTGGGCGTACAACAGCGTGAGCAACCAGCAAATCCTAACTGGTCAGATTGTAGCATTACCCGTCGAACTGATGAGCTTTGATTATGAAATCGAGCGTAGCGATGTCAAACTCTTCTGGCGCACGGCCTCTGAGTTAGACAATGCGGGCTTCGACATCGAGCGCAGCGAAGATGGGGTCAATTTCCAATCCATCGGCTGGGTGGACGGCCACGGCAATTCTACCGAGGAGCGTTCCTATGAGTTCATGGACAAGGGACTGGCACAAGGCAAGGTGTATTACTACCGCCTACGGCAAGTGGACTTCAGCGGTAAAAAAGATTATAGCAAGGTTATCACGGCCAAGCTGGGCGGTGGCAGCGTAGTGGTCAGCGAGTTGTACCCGAATCCCAGCAACTCAGCCAAAAAAGTCCGCCTCAACTTCACAGCGAGTGAAGAAGGCGAATGGAAAGCCAGCTTTTTCGATGTAAGTGGCAAGGCAATGAACACGGGTTCTTCCCTTGACTTCACAGTATCGAAGGGCGACAACAACCTTAGTTTCGATGTTTCGAGCTTGCCAGCCGGCATCTATTTCCTGAAAATGGAAGACGGCGTGGAGCGGGTTTACAGGAAGTTGGTCATTGATTGATGACAAGCCCCATTTTGTCATTGCCGAAGGCAAACCGCAACGCCACGAGGGCAAGTCCCCTTTGTCATTGCCGAAGGCAAACCGCAACGCCACGAGGGCAAGTCCCCTTTGTCATTGCCGAAGGCAAACCGCAACGCCACGAGGGCAAGTCCCCTTTGTCATTGCCGAAGGCAAACCGC
>JALHQW010000112.1:15362-17574 GCA_022841745.1 Saprospiraceae bacterium
AACCGCAACGCCACGAGGGCAAGTCCCCTTTGTCATTGCCGAAGGCAAACCGCAACGCCACGAGGGCAAGTCCCCTTTGTCATTGCCGAAGGCAAACCGCAACGCCACGAGGGCAAGTCATGACGGGGGACGGCACACATGGCGTCGTAGCTTGCCTGCGGCAATGACAAAAAAGGCAAACCGCAACGCCATGAGGGCAAGTCACGACGGGGGACGGCACACATGGCGTCGCAGCGCTTGTCCCGATTTCTCAGGATTGCCTGCGGCAATGACAAAAAGGCAAACCGCAACGCCACGAGGACAAGAAAGCTAAACTACGACTCCGAGCGCGGCGGTGCTGCTTTTTCAGGCAAAGAAGTTGGTTGGGCTTGCCGCAGCTTGCCCCGCTTATGCCGCCAAATCATCAGGCCGGCATAGCCCAGGGCCAACAGGCCCAATGAGCCACGTTCTGGTATTTCATAGCCTTCGCCCAAATTAGTGGCCAGTTCTGGGGATGGGTTGGTGGTATTCGATGGTTCCATTAAAAGCAGAATTAATTGTAATCGGTTGATAAGGGTTGATAAAGTTAATAAGGGTTGATAAAGGTTTATGAGGTTGATATTGGGGCACTGCTATCAACCCTTATCAACCTCATAAACTTCATCAACTTCCACATTTCAAAATTATCCGCAACCTGAGTTAATTATTTTTGGCGGCGTGAGCTATGAAAATCCCTAAATCTAAATTGCCCAAGTTGTGAACTTAGGCAATTTAACGAGGAATATCAAAGAAGGGACAGTCGGCGTTATTGGATGACCAGCCTGCGATAGGCTTTTTCGTTGCCGCTCTCCAATTTGACAAAATAAACGCCTGACCGCAGCTTGGAGTAGTCGAAGACCAATTCGTTGACTCCTTCGGTCAAGTCCATGTTGCTTTGCAGCATTTCCTTGCCAGCACTATCGAATAAGGTGGCGGTCAGTTGGCCATCCCTTTTTGCGGCGAAGCTCAAGGTGACGTTGCCAGCGGCAGCAGGGTTCGGGAAGAACTCGCCCACCACGGGGCCGTCGCCAAAGAGGGTGGCGGAAACCACAGCGCTTAGCTCGATGGTGCCATCAATGTCCACTTGGCGGAGGCGGTAGTAGTAGGTCTTGCCGGTGCGCAGGTCTTTGTCATCGTAGTAGTAGTCCTTGGGGTCCGTCGTGGAGCCGCTGCCATCCACCCAAGCGATGGGGGCGAAGTTCCTACCATCCTCGCTGCGCTCGATGTGGAAGCCGGCATTGTTCAATTCCGAGGCGGTACGCCAAAGGAGCTTCACGTCGTCGTCTTCGAGCCGGTAGTCGAACGACACCAACTCGACGGGGGCGGTGGCTCCTGTTACGATGGTGGTATTGGGGGTGTTTTCATAAGCCCAATCCACGATGGTATAGTTGCCGAAGCTGTTCTTGGTCATGCGAATCCAGCCATAGTGGGTATTTGCGCCGATGGTGCCACGGATGCCCAAGAAGCGGGTAGTTCCATTGGCCAGCGGCTCCCATTTATGGTTGGGGTAGAAGCCGTTGTCCGATAGACTGTTCCCTTGCCCTGCTTGGTAGCCCCAAGGGCCGCCTGCGCCAATGTTCACACCCGATACATTTGCATAAGGGTAAACGTAGCCAGCCACCACTTGGGCATGGAAGCCATTGATAGCAAAACCGCCACCGCCTACCTCGTCCACTTGGATAAAATTTTGTGCCCCAACATGGTTGCGGTGGATTTCAAAATCATTGCCACCTGCATTGTTGATGTTTGCATAGCAGCGGTTGGAGGCACCGCCCAAGGCGCAAGCAACGTTCTGCACACCAGAATAGACGATGGCCGCATCGGAAGTTGGCAAGCCCGCCAAAAATGCGGCACCCAATGGCAACAAGTGCTGGGGTTGCTTGAAGGGTTTAGACAGTATTGATTTGGAGAGTTTGGCGTAAGCAGAAAGCTTGCTTGCCGAAGAAGACTGAACTGATGTAGTTTGATTTGTTTTCATTCGAATTGCTAATTTGTTAGACGTTGGTTGGAATCGGGTGCAAGTTAACCAAGGTTTTTGATTATTATATGCTTCGCAAAAATTGAGCTAATTTTTCCCAGGGTAAAAGTATCAAAGTATTGTTAGGGAATAGATGCCAACTTTGCGGGTAAAAATAGGACACCACCCGCATGAAAAAGGACGTTCAAACAGTATTTTCGGGGATTGAGGACCCCC
>JALHQW010000113.1 GCA_022841745.1 Saprospiraceae bacterium
GGGGTGAGAGAGTGAGAGGGGTGAGAGAGTGAGAGGGGTGAGAGAGTGAGAGGGGTGAGAGAGTGAGAGGGGTGAGAGAGTGAGAGGGGTGAGAGAGTGAGAGGGGTGAGAGAGTGAGAGGGGTGAGAGAGTGAGATTTGAAATTGGGAAATTGGGAAATTGGGTGTTGTTTTGCATCAAAAATTTCAAGCATTATGACCACGGATAAAGCTCCCGTTACCGATGTAGAACACAGTGTACTCATCCGAAGCGTAGGCATAGCCAGCTTCTTATTGGCAGGCATTTTTATTGCCCTGTTGTTTTTCCAAGACAACCTCGCTAAGCTATTTGGCAGCTATGCTGACGAGGCCACCATCGGCCTCATGCTGGTCGGGCTATGGCTTGTGGTAACCAGCACCATTCGCACTGCCGTCAACCATGCAAAGGGATTGGATACCTGGAAACTCATCTTAGCCGGATTGCTGACCGGGCTGATTGCGTCCTTGCTCACGACGGCATTTTTGGTCATGTTCCCGAAAGTCGCCAAATCACAGAACATGGCGGAGGTGACAGGTGCGACCGGTGGCCTGATCTTAGCGACCACGCTGATTGCTTTCATTATTACCCTTTTCGTAGTGGTAAATATTAGGGTCAAGAGCCGGGCACTCGGCAACCTGCTGGAGTTCCTCATCATAGGAGCAACCATTGCCGGGCTGGTGTGGTACGCCACAAAATGAGGCCTCATGTTGTGTCTAATGCGTTAAAAACCAAGCATTTCCTCCATCCCGAAGCAGCCTTTCCTGCCCACGAGCCAGTGTGCGGCAGCAATTGCACCCTTGGCAAAGCCTTCCCTCGAATGGGCTACGTGGCTGATTTCGATGGTGTCCACTTCTGATGCCCATTTGACAATATGTGTACCCGGCACTTGAGCTTCCCGCTTGCTGATGATGGGCAATGAGTGGGGAGCAGTTTCAAATTGCTGGCTTTCGCTGGTTTGTAAATGGGTAGTCCAAGCTTTTTTTTCGGAAATATGCTGCAGAATCCCTTGTGCCAAGGTAATAGCCGTGCCACTTGGGTGGTCAAGTTTTTGGGTGTGGTGGACTTCTTCCATTCGCACATCGTACTGTGGTTGGGTGGACATCAGCTTGGCCAAATACCGGTTCACGGCAAAGAAAATATTGACGCCAACGCTGTAATTGGAGGCATAAAAAAAAGCCCCATTATTTGCTTCGCAAATAGCCTTTACCTCCTCCATCCTTTCCAACCAGCCAGTGGTGCCACTGACGACGGGCACACCTGCCTCCAAACAGGTTCGCACATTGTCAAACGCAGTTTCAGGCCTTGAAAATTCAATGGCGACATCAGCGTTTCTAAGGTTTTCTGGTGTAAAATCGGCTCGATTTTCCAGGTCAATTGTCAAAACTATTTTGTCACCATGCTGTTCGGCAAGTGATTTTATGGTTTTCCCCATTTTTCCAAAGCCAATGATTGCAATCTTCAACATTGTATTTACTTTTGTTTTTTTTCTGTGACTTATATCCCAAAACAGCGTCAAACCTACGATTTTTGTTGTTTTACTAGCCACTCTCTGGCTTAGAACGGGGCTCCTCTTCACGAGGGGCCTTTTCTATTATTACTAATCCAGCTTTTCTATTCATTTTTACCCTGTTTTATACCCTTCTCAAAATGCTTTGGCAAAAACTTACAAAAGCAGCATTACTTGGAACCGAGAACAATCAATTGGAGGAACTAACCCTTCTGCGGTTGGCAGCGCTTGGTGTTGACATACACCAAGAGTCGCCCTTGTTGCTTGCCAATGGCATTTCCCTGCTTTCGCAAATGCGCAAGGCGGGCTTTCAATTGGTTGATTTTCAAGGGGAAATGCCAGTAGCAGCGGCAAAAGCATTGTCCCATACCCCAAAGGCCCTGCACCTGCTTCACCTAATGCTGACCGGGCCTCATGGCGATGTACTGCCGGAATACCTTGGCTTGCTCAAGGAAGCGGGCAAGACCCTGCCAGCCTCCGAACTCCCCGCCCTGTTGGGACAGAAAGAAGTTCAAACAACTTGGCAGGAGGTGGAACCGCTGTTGGGGGAGGACGGCCATTGGCTCCTGAGGCAGCACCCAGAATGGTCGAAGCTGCTGGAAGACCCTACCCAGTACAATTGGCAAACGGGCAGCCGTCAAGAACGCCTGAAAATGCTGACCTTTTGGCGCAAGCAATCGCCCAAGTTTGCCCTTGAACTCATCCAGTCCACCTGGGAATCAGAAACCCCGAACGAAAAGGCCGCATTCTTAGCCATTTTACAAACCAATTTAAGTTTGGGGGATGCCCCATTTTTGGAGGCTTGTTTGAACGACAAGCGCAAGGAGGTGCGTCAAGTGGCAGCAGTATTGCTTGCAAAAATCCCCGATTCGGCACTCACCGTTAGGATGGAAGCTCGTGCTGCACAGGTTTTAACCATTCACAACAATTGCTTACAAGTCAATTTGCCGGAAGAGCCGGATGAGGCGGCGCAGCGAGATGGCATCCAAAAACTGGCCCTTGACTGGCATGGCGGGACAAAGGCATCGAACCTTGGCCAGCTTGTTTCAAGGATAAACCCAATTTACTGGGAAACACTCTTTAAAATACCCCCATTTGAAATAGTCGCAATTTTTCAAAAATCAGATTGGTGGCAAACGCTACGTCAGGCACTCGTAGCTGCCATCGTTTTTCATCGGGAAACAAAATGGGCTGGGCTATTTGCCGAACAACTTTTGAAAGACACTTCCATAACTTATACGTCCATCCCCCAGTTGGATGCAATGCTCGAACTGCTTCCAAGCGGCGACGCCCACCGCCTCGCAACACTGCAACTCAATGAAAATACAGAACTGCCTACCCATTATTCCATCCCTTATTATCTGCTCTTAGGCAATGGAGCAGATTGGCCAAATGAGCTTAGCTTATTGATAATCAACAAGTTTCGAAAAGAAATCTATAAAGATTATCGCCAGTTCTGGCAGATGCAGCACTTGCAGGAATGGCTGAAATTGCTTGGTCTGCGGTGCAATCCCAACCTTTACGACCAACTCCAAACAGGTTGGACGAACACTGATGTGCAATGGCGCTATTGGGAAAAACCCGTGGAGGAGATGCTGGCAAGGGTGCTTTTCAGGTTAGAATTGAGGAAAGAGCTTGGATTAATTCTTCAATAATTGCCTATCGGAGTACGCCCCACATTTTTTCGGATGGGTCGCCAAGTACGCCAATATTGTAGCGTTTAGTGCCCGGCACCAAGACCAAGCCCAAGCCAAGACCGAAACCTATTGCATTGATTCTCTGAGTCTTGGAACGCAAATCTTCATCCATGAGCGGGGTGATTAACAGTGCATCTAAGGCCGAAAAAACTATCAACACGACACCTGTCACCTTGAAGAAATCATCCGTCCGGCGATAAACCTTGATGGTACGCAGGTCGGAAATGGCCCTTTTGGTAGGCAGCGGTTGGCCGCGGTATTCAAATACATTGCTTTGACTCAAACTCCTTTGATCGTCTCGGAAACTCCAGTCCATTTCATCCACAATCATTTCAATGGAATCATTCTTGACAAGGAACGAGTGGCTAGTATAGGTTCGGAAATTATGCGGTGCATACTGAGCAATGGCATGTTCCCTAAACACAAATGCCGTTTTCCGATTACCCGCCAGCGGCTTGGTACGACCGTTGTTGAGGTTTTCCAAAACAAGCTGGGAAAAACCGAGCATCGGCAACAACAAAAAGTATAGTGAAATTAAGCGGCGGTGCTTCATGATATCATCAGGATTTTTTTGGTTCATAAAAGTAAGCGGTCGCCCAAAAATAGTGCGAACCAATAGAGCATTTAGCCTGCTTGCTTCCTTTTTCCAAAAGCCCGCTAAAAATCCTACTTTCGCAGCCCGAAAAACAAATGGCCGTCGTGAAAAAAATCGAACCACTACAACTCTTCGAATTAGAACCTGACCGTGTGCTACTTGATGTGCGTACGCCGGCTGAGTACGCTCAAGGTCATGTGCCAGGTGCGATCAACATGCCCTTGTTCAGCAATGAAGAACGGGCGGAGGTGGGAACATTGTACAAACAGGCCAATCCAGAGAAAGCCTTCTTACGGGGCTTGGACATTGCGGGCGCAAAAATGTCGTCCTATGTCAAGGAAGCTATGCAATTGGCCAGAAACCGAAAAGTAGCCGTGCATTGCTGGCGGGGCGGGCAACGGAGCGGGAGCATTGCCACACTTTTGTCATTTGCCAAATTCGATGTACAGGTGTTGGTGGGTGGCTACAAGGCATACCGTCAGTATGTGCTGGCGCAATTGGCAGTACCGAACCACCGCTTTGTGGTATTGGGAGGAAAGACTGGAAGTGGCAAGACGCTGATTCTCAATGAATTGAAAAAAAACGGTGAACAGGTCTTAGACCTTGAAGGCTTGGCACACCACAAAGGTTCGGCCTTTGGTGCCTTGGGCGAACTGCCCCAGCCAACTGTGGAGCAATTTGAAAATAACCTGTGCCTCGAAGTATCGAAATTGGATCCGAACCGCCGTATCTGGGTGGAAAACGAAAGCCGGAACATCGGCAAAGTGTTCGTGCCAGGTGGTTTTTTCGATCAGGTGAAATCCTCGCCATTGGTACACCTTGAAATCCCGTTTGAGGTTCGCAACAATTACCTCGTGCAGGAATATGGTGTTTACCCAAAACAAGAATTGGTTGATTCATTGTTCAAAATCACCAAGCGGATGGGCGGCAACAATGTAAAAGACGCATTGGAAGCTTTTGAGGCTGGCGATACCTCAAAAGCCACAGCCATAGCCCTACATTATTACGATAAGACCTATACGCACTCCACGAGCCAAGGCAAATTTTCCAAGATCCTTAGCTTGGAGTTTGAGGAAATTGACGCTCCCAAAATTGCGGAGCAGCTGATCGAATTGGCAAATGCCAATAACCTGTAATGACAATTGTTCAAGAGGGCGTGGGAGGAGAGAGAAAAAATTTCATTTTTTCTCTCTCCTCCCACATTTTTGGGTGTTTTTTGGGAAAAATCTTCAATTTTTCCCCAAAAAACACCCCTGCTAAGTAGTTACCTATAATGACTCTTTGACCATTTGACCAAACACCATTTCATGGAATCCATAAAACTTACCCAGTACAGCCACGGCGCTGGCTGCGGCTGCAAAATAGCCCCCAAAGTGCTCGACCAAATACTGAGCGGCTTGGGCGACAAGGCACACTACCCTACCCTACTTGTGGGCAATGAAGGCCGTGACGATGCGGCTGTGCTGGACATAGGCAACGGGCAGGCGCTCATCAGTACTACCGACTTTTTCATGCCGATTGTGGACGATGCGTTCGAGTTCGGTCGCATTGCGGCAGCGAACTCCATCAGCGATGTGTATGCCATGGGCGGCAAGCCCTTGATGGCCATTGCCATTTTGGGTTGGCCGGTCGAGAAACTTCCCGTCGAACTGGCATCTCAGGTACTCGAAGGTGGGCGAAGCATTTGCCGGGAGGCAGGCATCCCATTGGCCGGCGGCCATAGCATTGACTCGCCTGAACCGATTTTTGGCTTGGCTGTAACGGGCATGGTCAGCCTTGAAAACTTGAGGAAAAACGACACGGCTCAGCTGGGCGATTGGTTGTTCTTGACCAAACCCTTGGGCGTAGGAGTGCTTTCAACGGCACAAAAACGGAGTGCCCTATCGCCTGAACATCAGCCAGTTATGATAGAAAGCATGGTCAAGTTGAACAGCATCGGCGAACGATTGGGGAAGCTGGCCAGCGTGACCGCCATGACGGACGTGACTGGCTTCGGGCTGCTTGGCCACCTCGTCGAAATGGCAACGGGCAGCGGGCTTTCTGCGGAGCTTTTTTACAGTAAAATACCCATACTGGAAGGAGTGCGGGGCTATATCGGCCAACGCATTTTCCCTGACGCCACGACCCGCAATTGGAGTAGCTTCGGGGAGAAAATCGGCTTTGGCGCTGGCGTCAACGTACTGGAAGCATTCACGCTGTTACCCGACCCACAGACAAATGGCGGCCTGCTTTTCTCCGTAAAAAATGAAGGATTGGAGGAAGTGAAGTTATTGCTGACAGAACTTGGCTTTGCCGCCCATGCCGAGCCGATTGGGCGGATGGTGGACAGGGGAGAGAAATTGGTGAATGTGTTACCCTAATTGCTGAGCACGACTATTTCCCCTTTTTTCATGTTGAGCTCAATCACGCCATCCTTGGAAATTTTAGACGCTGTTTTGGTCTTGAACACCCCTCCGGGGAAAACATTGCGCAAGCGCACTACCCCACCCTGCTCTGCAACCAATTGAATTTCAGCGACTTGCCCTTTTTCCTTCTTCGCTGATACAAGGACTGCCCCCTCTGCCCGCAGGTTGATAAAACTTACCTCCTGCCAATCGGCTGGTACTGCTGGGAACACCTCAATAACGCCCGTGTGGCTTTGTATCAACATCTCCTGCACCCCAGCCGCAAAAGCAAAATTTCCTTCCAAGGTAAAAGGGCGGTAGTGCATTTTCGTCAAATGGCCGCATTGATCGCCATTGACGTGGAAGCTGTTCGGCAGGCAGAAGCACTGGGCAAAATTGCGAAGCGCCTCGGCAGCTTTCTCCCCGTTGCGGGCACGGGCATACAAGTTGGCAAGCCACGAGAAGGAGTACCCCACCCAATAGTCGCTGCCGTATTTTTCGAGGTCGGTGAGGGTAGCATTGATGGTGCGGCGATCCGCTTCTTTCGACCAGTCGAGGAGGCCAAGCGGATGCCATGCCATCAGGTGCGAGAAGTGGCGATGCGACTCGGAATAATGCTCGCCTGGAGCGAACATTAGGCCACCTTGCTCGGTCAGCGCATAGTCGGGCAACTCTGAAAGGATTGATTTCCAATGGTTTGCCTCTTCATTTTTGCCGAGTTCGAGGGCAAGCTCGGCCGCTTTTTCAAAAGCAAATCGCATCAGCGCCAAGTCGTAGTTGGTCGTTTCCCAAAACCATGCTTCGAGCGAGTTGTCGTGTATCTCAGGGCTGCTGCTGATGGGCAGTTGGCGCTTGCCATCAGGGGTTTTTACCGTGATTTTCTCCAAAAAAACAGCCACATCGTGCAGCCACGGGTAGGCCCGTTTTTCCAGAAAATCACGGTCGAGGGTATAGCGCCAATGCAGGTAGAAATGTTGACCCAGCCAAGCTGAAATAGTTGGCGACATCGAGTATTGAATCCATCCGCCCATCGGCTCTCCAGTGAGGGTGGTGACGCCAGGCACGTTGAGGCCAGGAGCTTGGAAGTAGCGCTCGGTATAGGCTTGAAAGGCAGAGCGGTTGCGGTCGAGCCAGTTCAGGTAGCCGATTGCCTCATCAAGGTGGTTGGCGGAGTAGGTGGGCCAATAGCTCAGTTGGGTGTTCAGGTCGTGGTGGAAATCGCCTTTCCAAGGTGGCAGCTTGCCGTTGTCCGCCGTCCAAATGGCTTGCAGGCTAATGGGCGGTGCATGGCTGCGGGCAGTGCATCCGAATTTGTACTGCTCCAAGTACCACTGCTTTTCAAGGGTTTTGTCGGGGAGGGTGATGGCGGATTTTTGCCAGAAGGTGCGCCACCAATTGTTGCCAGCAATTTGAGATGAATGAAAACTATCAGCTAAAGGGCTTTGTCTGTTGTAAGGAAAAGGGAGCCGATTTTCGCTAGCAACCCAATAATTATTAACCCAAGTCTCAAGTAGGTTGCTTTTGGATGGTTGGTCATTCCTAAAAGTATCAATACTATAAGCCATTTCCCAGCCGCCATTTTGGCTACCACAAACACCAATTGCCTTGTAATTAAAGCCGCCCCAAGCATCTTGAGAACGATGAAATCCAAATTCATTTTCCCTAATGTTCAGAAAAGCGCTTGCGTCCTTGGAATAACCCAAATTTGTAAGGCTTTGGCCTTCGACTGAATTTGCCTCGCTATTTTCATTGTCAGATTTATAGGGTGGAAGAATAAATCGATATTTATCCTTTGCTTCAAATTTTTCAAACCTTATCCAACCAATCTCTATTATAGGGGAAATAAAGGCTAAAAAACGAGCTCCTTTCCGCCATTTCACCTCGCAAACCGCCTCATTCAAATACAAATGCACGCTTTCCACCTCCCCTAAATCTGCAATGTCAAACTCCAGCGCCCCCGCCGGAATCTTCGTCGGCCCCGCCTCCCTTTCATACGGCACATCGCCCATTTGCTGTACGGGTGCATAGTCCTTTTCCTTCACTTTTTGGATGACCCACGGCCAAGTGAAAGTCGAGTCGTACATCTCTTTCATGGGCCGCAAATCCCAAAGGTCGGCACGGTCGAGAGAGATGCGCAGCTTGCCGTCCTTCTGCCAAACAAGGGCGCCCAGGATGCCATTGCCTAGGGGAATGCCTTCGTCCCAACTTGTTGGCAAACGGTCGAAATGGAGGTCGTGCGGGGAAGGAGTGAGCACGATACCTTGCGCCAACGAAAGCTGTTGCGTTGCGACGCAAAACAGCAATAGCAACAGGCATTTGGACGTCATTCTTGGATGAATCATTGGAACTGGATTCAAAGGAGTTTTACCATTTGAAAATCAAATGTAAAACGATGCCATGATAACTGGCACTGAAGGAGAAGCTTTATGGAGCGCTAAAAGCTCCAACCCGCCCTTGATCATAAGGGATTAACCATTTACCACCTTCCACATCATCTCCTTCAGCAATTCACCGTCTTCTTTACCTGTGGAATTGTAGTCAACCCCCTTAGCCATAAGGTCGTAGGTTTTCAAAGTTGAAATGATTTGCTCCGACTTTGCCAGCGAGTAATGGCGTAGCGCAGCACGGTATTCCTTCAAGGCATAAGGCGAGCGGAGGCCAAGCTTTTTTTGCACCTCGCCATCCGGCGCATTTTTTAGGAAATGAAGCATGTAAACTTTGGTGAAAAAACTCGCCAAAGATGAAATCACCATGATCAACGGATTCTTCTTGGGGTTTGCCTCAAAATTGCTAACAATGCGGGCAATTTTTCCTAAATCCTTGTTGCTCAATGCTTTTTGCAATTCAAAAATATTGTATTCCCGACTGATACCAACGTGAAGCTCAACATGGTCTGCGGTGATTTCAGTGCCTTTTTGGAGATGAAGCGAGAGCTTGTCGAGTTCATGGGTAATGAGGGACAAGTCGGTGCCGAGGTACTCTGCCAGCAGGTCGGCGGCACCTGGAGTGATTTTGAGGTGCAAGTGAGTCAAATAATCGTGTATCCAGTCCGGCACTTGGTTGTCGTAGAGTTTCTTGCTATCGAAAACCACCCCTTTTTCCTGCAGCAGCTTGCCAAACTTGGTCGTGGTGTTGAATGCCTTGTGCTTGTGGCAAAGGACGAGGATAGTTGAGCCCAACGGGTTGGCCACATATTTTTCCAATTCTTTCAGGTCCTTCATTTCCTGAGCCTCCTTCACGATGACGACCGAATGCTGGGACATCATCGGGTAGCGGCGGGCGTTGTCAATGACGGCAAGGTGGTCAATGTCACGACCATACAACACGACTTGGTTGAAGGATCGCTCGGCCTCCGTTAGCGCATTTTTCTCGATGTAATCCGAAATAGCGTCAATGAAATAGGGCTCGCTGCCGTGCAGGAAATAGATGGGCTCGAATTTTTTTTTCTTTAGGTCGCCGAGTATTTGCTGGTAGGTCAAGGTGATATAGAGTTTGAATAAAAAAGGCTGCCCGTGGCGTGGAATAGAAAACAGCAGGGCTTCCCAAGGCAGATTGCCATGGGAAGCCCTTTGTCGTTTATTGGTAATTCTGTTGAAAAAACGCCTTATAGCCGTTCAGCGACTTCGTGCGGATGACCGTCTCGTAGTTGGTTTTGGAGAGCGGAAAGTTCTCCTTCGTCATGCCCATCTGCATGAAATCGGGGCGATTGGTCTTGATGCCGTTGTGGAAGGCCATGGCCTGGCCCTTGTTGGCGAAGCCAGTAACATAGATGAGCGGCACATCCTTCAAGTCGCCATCCACGGCAATTTGCGTGATTTTCAATTTCTCGTTGGGGTGGTATTTCCAAATATACTTGGTGATGCCAGTGCGTAGCTCCTGTAAATCGGCAGCACGATTGGAAAGTACGAACAGGTAGGTGTGTTCTTCGTTTGCATTTACCACATAGCCGCCCTTTTCGGTAAGCTGGTCTTGTGCCGACAATGCAGCCGGAAGAACGAACAAAAGGAAAACTGTCAATGGGATGAAAAACTTGCGCATGGAAAATTGAATTTTAAAGCCCGAAGACCTATCCCGATGAATCGGGACAGGCTTCGAGTTTCTAACCAAAAAAATGTATTTTGAAACGCTCCAAAGGAATCAGGTTCATTTTTGAAACGTACTTGTGGTTGGTCGTTATTGTCATGGCAGCCAATATGATGGCTATAAAAATCTGACGCCAAAATTAGCTAAAATATCGCTTTTGAATACACTTTAGCTTAAAATTAAGAACTTCCT
This sequence comes from Saprospiraceae bacterium, assembly GCA_022841745.1. Taxonomy (GTDB): domain Bacteria; phylum Bacteroidota; class Bacteroidia; order Chitinophagales; family Saprospiraceae; genus UBA6168. Next base: position 10,477 of record JALHQW010000113.1, read on the forward strand.
CCTTTTTTTGCGCAAAACCGCTACTTTGGCAGCCTGATTTTTGCCCTTACCAATTTTGACATGAATCAAATGCTGACCAGCTTTGGTTAGGTAAACGCAACTAATTATTTAGGAGATGGGAAGTTTTGTTTCTATTGCCATCCTAGTTGACTAGTTACTTTTGGAGCTAACCGATGCTGCGCAGTTGTGCAATTCTTTCAATCACCTAGTGACCTACGAAAACGAACACCCGGACGACTACATATTGAAATTGCTTCCGACCCGTGACGGTGAGGCAATGGAACTGATGTTCAGGAAGTATTTTACCTTCCTGTGCCAAACCATCGCAAGGGTGCTGAAGGATGGCCATACTTCCGAAGACCTTGCCCAAGAAGTGTTGATGGAGGTCTGGCGAAGAAGAGCCGACCTTCACGTGAGCACTTCTTTGAAAGCCTATCTGAGAAGGTCAGCCGTGAACAAGACCCTAAATTATATACGTGACCGAAAAATCAGGTGGGACGACGAGGACAAGCTACTAACCCTGCCCAATAAAACGGAAGAGATAGTGAGTGGACTGGAAGGGCAGGACTTGGAAAAAACCATCCACGCCGCCATAGACGACTTGCCAGAACGATGCAGGCTTGTTTTCACCCTGAGCCGTTTTGAGGAAATGAGCAACCAACAAATTGCAGATGAGCTTGGCATTTCCATTAAAACCGTTGAGAACCAAATGACCAAGGCATTAAAGTTGCTTAGGGAAGCTATTTCGCCCTACATGAACGAAGGTTGAGCGGGTTCGTCGGATGGCTTGCATTTTAAACAAAAAAAACTGCCGAAATTAGCTTCGCCAAATAGGGGCATCGCCAAAAAACGGTGTCAAGACAAGCGAATTAGATGAAATAGGGCAAGCCGCTACATGAATGCCCAAGAAATGCGGAAAAAATTTTCGATTCAAATGGATTCTAAGGATAAAAAAAGTTGGCAAAACGGGAGTAGTTCCCAAAATGGCATTTCCGATGGAGTGCTGAAACGGCTTTGGGATGCCAGCGAAAACTACAAGCAGGGCTACCAACCCGATGTAGCGGCAGGGCTTCATGCTTTCAAGCAAAGGATGGCCCAAGAATCGGGGGAGGCACAGGTGGTGCCCATGCGTCCAAAGCGGGGTTACCTGCTCAGGATTGCGGCTGGACTGGCAATTTTAGCCATAGGGGTGTTGGTTTTCAAAAACCAGCTTGCCTCAAGTGATGGCCCTCAAGCCATTCATGCCCCAACCGACAGTACCCTTGAAAAGACCCTGGCCGATGGCAGCCAAATCGAATTGAACAAATCAAGTGTGCTTAGCTTCGACGACGAATTTGCGCAGCAAGAAAGAAGGGTCAAATTAGCGGGAGAAGCATTCTTTGATGTAAAGCGTGATGAGACAAAACCGTTCATCATCGAAGCTGCTGAGGCCAAAATCACAGTGCTTGGCACTGCTTTCAATGTACGGGCCTACCCCAACGAAGCAGTCGTTGAAGTCTATGTCACCGAAGGTTCGGTCAGCGTGGAAATAGCTGGGGCGGGCAAGCCCATGCAACTTTCAAAAGGCGATCAATTAAAATTTGACCGGAAGGCTTCCAAAATCGAGCTTTTGGTTGACGATGCTGGCATTCCTGCTGCTTGGCATTCTGGGGTGCTCAGTTTTAAGGGAAAGCCGATACCCGTGGTATTGAAAGGCATGGAAAGGCTTTACGGTGTAAATTTCGACCTGAAAACCAACCAACCATCGGATTGCCTACAAACCTTGACGGTACAAGAGGGCGAACTCGAAGAGGCCATTCAAGCATTGAGGCTTTCTTGCCCCAATATGCGCTTTGAAAAAGCAGCTGACAACAACTACTCGGTCACTGGGGCTTGTTGCCAATAAAGAAAGCAGAAATAACAAAATGGCTCAACGGGAATGCTACTGTTGAGCCATTTTTGTTTAATCCCCAACTTTTAGAGGGCAATAACTGTCTTTGTTAGCAAGCAACTACTTGGGTTAAGCTAAACCGAGTATTTAGCGCTAACAAGCGCAGCCTTCCGATTGCCTAAAACAAGAGAGGTACGGCAGGTGTGAGCAAACAATATTGCTGGAAGGAAATGGTATGAAATTAAACGGCCTAGTTCCTATATTTCTGCTGGTATGCTCCATAGCTTGCTATGGCCAGTCGCCCCTTGACGACCGCATCAACCTCAAAGCCCAAAACCTCCCGCTCAAAGACGCCCTTTACCTTCTGATAGACCAAGGCGCAAAAATTTCATTCAACAACAGCATTATTCCCACCAACAAGAACATCAACCTACGTGTTTCCAACGAACGCCTTGGGGATGCCCTTTCCCAATTGCTAGAAGGAACCGACCTAAGTTTTGAAATGGTAGGGTCACAAATCGTCATCGTCAGAAAGCCAGCAGAAGAATTGGTTCCCACCAAACGGTTCCATACCATCAGCGGAACCCTCGCCGATGCCGAAACGGGCGAGCACATCATCAACGGCACCCTTTACGATGCAAAGCGGAAAATTGGAACCTATACCAACGAGTACGGCCATTTCAGCCTAACGGTGAGGGAGGGGCCATTGAATTTTATCGTCTCCAGTCTTGGATACAACAACGATACGCTAAGTTTAGAACTGAACACCAACAAGAGAGTCGAAGTGAAGTTGATGCCAATGGTTTTGGCGACAGTCATTGTTAGCAATTTCAACGATTCCTCCTTGATAATTACAGGCATCGGTCAATTTGAACTCAACCTCGAACACGCCCATCGGCTGCCCTCATTGGGTGGGGAAACCGATGTGCTGAGGGTAGGCCATACCCTACCTGGCATTCAAACGGGGGCAGATGGCTTTGGTGGAATTTCTGTACGAGGAGGCGATGTTGACCAAAACCTGTTCCTCTTGGATGGCGTCCCAATCTACAATGCCTCGCATGGGCTTGGCATTTACTCCATCTACAATTCGGCTGCCGTGCGCAGTGCAAAAATTTTGAAAAGCAGTTTCCCCGCGCAATATGGTGGCCGTATTTCATCTATTTGGGATATACAGACCAAGGAAGGGAACATGAACGAGCAAGAAGGTGAACTGGAACTTGGATTAGGCTCCATTCAACTTAACCTCGAAGGCCCCATCAAGAAGGGAAAGGGGTCTTGGTTTATGTCAGGTAGGCGTTCCTTATTTAACCTTTATAGCGAACCCGTCTCCCGCAAATTGAGTTCCACAAAAAATGGACGGAGGGAAACGGATTATTTCTTCCAAGACATCAATGCAAAGATCAATTACAGGATTTCAGAAAAAGACAGGGTCTTTCTAAGTCTGTACAAGGGCAATGACAATTTTTTCGACAAAAAAGAGCAGTTTTATGCCTATAAGAACAACTTAACTTCAAAGCTTTTGGAGGAGAAGATTGTCCGTTGGGGCAATACCGCCGCCTCCCTACGCTGGAACCACGTGGTTACAGACAAGATTTTTGCAAACGTTACTGCCATATACGGCCAATATGTTTATGTTGCAGACGACCTTTATGACTTAACCTTGCTGGATTCAGTGGGAACCACTGAACGCTCTGTGTTTTATCAAAAATACATCTCCAGTATCACAGATATTGGTATCAAGACAGACTTTGATTTTTTTGCTTCCCGCAACCATCGTTTACGCCTTGGAACAAGCCTCATAAGGCACAGCTTTCAGCCAGGTATCATCAATTTTGACAGACAGACCATTTTCAACGAAGAAATTAGGGACACTATCGGCACCTATTTGAAATCGCCGCTGCGTTCCAGCGAATTGGACGTTTATGTTCAGGACGAGATGAAAATCGGTGAATTGCTGACAGCCAATATAGGGCTAAGGGCATCGGGGCTGTGGGTAAACGACGAGACCATTTTCAAGCTCCAACCAAGGTTATTGTTCACATTGTTTGAGGGAGAACCTGTTTCCTATAGCTTAGCATTTACCCGCAATATTCAATTCCTCCACCTGCTCAGCCCCACCGGCATTGGGTTGCCCAAGGATTTTTGGGTGAGCGCCACTGGAAAGGCCCCTCCACAATCTGTCTGGCATTTTTCATTTGGCACCAACTTTCAACCGAGAAAATGGCTGACGCTGGGCTTTGAAGCCTATTATAACCTGTTCGATAACTTGGTTTTCTATTATGGCAATACTTTGGAAGATGTAAGTGCCACCAATTGGCAAAAAGAAGTCGCAACAGGCAATGGAAAAGCATACGGATTGGAAATGCTCGCCAAAGTAGAACGTGGCAGAATAGGCGGTTGGCTTTCCTATACCTATGGCCGCTCCGACCGACTTTTCAATACGGAAGGCAACACGGTAAACAACGGAAAGCGCTTTCCGATCAGGTTGGACAGACGGCATAATGCCAACTTCCAATTCCTTTATAAAATCAACAAAAAATGGGATTTCTCACTCGGTTTTACAGTAGCTTCGGGTTCCGCTTTCACTTTTCCATCGTTGCAATATAGGATTGAAGAATCTCCTACTGGCATCCCTGGCAATATCGTTATTGAAGAGTCTATCCCGGTCGTAACTGGACTTAACGAATTCAGGATGAGGATATATAACCGCCTTGATTTTAACTTCACCTACCAGTTCCTAATCAGAAACGTCAAGCATTCGCTCAAACTGGGTGCCTACAACGCCTATATGAGGAGGAACCCAACCTATTACACCCTTAGGGATATCGTGAACGATGAAGGGGTATTTGAGCGGGTAGCCGTCGAAGTGAGGCTGCTTCCTTTCTTCCCTACCATCCGGTATATTTTGGAAATCAAATAAGAAAATAGCTACATTTTGGGAGTTTTGCGGTTTTGCAATTTCATGAACACTACACCCTTAGCTCGGATTTAATTTTAATTAAATCTAAATAAACTTAAAAATTTAGGGTAAGCACCTTAGTTTTGCAGCCGATAACTACCAACCATGCAAAAATCAGCCGTCATCATTGCCGATGCCCACTACCTAACAAGAGTTGGGCTGCGCCATATTCTGGCTGAGCTGCCTGCTTGTGAACTCGTCGGGGAGGCAAGTACAGAGCTTCAGCTCTTGCATAAGCTAAGAACCACCCAAGCCGACATCGTAATACTGGACTATGCCCAACCGGGGAAATTCTCCTCAGAGACAGTGGACAAAGTCAGGGAAACTTCTCCCAACGCCCGACTTATCATCATCAGCGGAGACAATGACAAAAAGGCGATTTACCAAGTGCTCGAAAGCGGCGTGAACAGTTTTCTCACCAAACATTGCGGCGAAAAGGAAATATTGGACGCCTTGGAGGCCACCGCCCGCAACGAAAAATTCTACTGCACCAATGTGCTGAATTACCTGCTCGAAAAATCTTTTCCAAAAGAGGCCGACTGCTCCCCTACCCCGCTCTCACCCCGTGAAGTGGAAATCGTTCGGCTGGTGGCCAATGGCCTCATCGCCAAGGAAATTGGTGGCAAACTGAACTTGAGTACCCACACCGTTTATACCCACCGCAAAAACATCATGAAAAAGCTGAAACTCGGCACGGTGTCGGAACTGGTGCGGTATGCTTTGCAAGAAGGCTTGGTATAAGGGAAAAAAATTTGTTCGTTTACTTTGAAATTCAAAGTTCTTTTCGAATCTTTGTTCCACAATTAAAACACACTCAGCAAATACCAGCCGCCGTGCCCCCCTTGTTTAGCTTTTGCCTCATTGCTGCGATTATCCTTGCATTACCATTTTAGTAGGCTTTGCTTTACATCAATAAAACCACTTAACATGAAGTCGCTTTCCACAACGCTACAAAACAACCCAATTTTCACAACCGGAATTTGTCTATCACTGGTTTGCAGCCTTATCTTCCTTTTTGAACCAGGTAACAACCAATGGCAGGGCAATGAAATCTTCTGACTATAACGGATTGTAGTGATGGCCACCTTCCCCCCCAATCGAAGCCGATATGAGGAGGTTGTGAAGCCAGTTTTCGTGATAAATTTTGCCGTTGAGCCTTGCCGATGGGCAAA
>JALHQW010000114.1 GCA_022841745.1 Saprospiraceae bacterium
GCTGATTTGATGCTTCGTATCAGGGTGTCTACCATAATGTGGTCTCTTTTGGCCCCCAAAGGTAGAACACGCCAAAATTTCAATCGAATACAATTTATTCTAATAGCGAGAATCGCTGGCGGATTGCCAACTACCATTGTTATTTTTGTCATGTTTGCAGTACGGGAAATTAGCCATTGGCTATTTGCTACTTACCCCCATTGGGGTTGGCTATTTACAATGACTACCATTGAGTTCTAATGAACAAAAAAGTAATTTGGCTAATCATAGGCCTGATGACGGCGTCGCTCATCGGCATTGCTGCCATGCAGGCGAAATGGGTCGCCGACTCGCTTCGGGCCAACGAGAAGCAGTTCGACAACAATGTGCAGGCTGCCCTTAAACGGGTGGCGGAAAAACTGGAAGAACAGGAGGACATGGAGGCGTTCAAGCATGTTGACAACGGCTTCGCCCAGGACTTCTACCAAGCTGAGGTGCGCCAGCGAATAGAGACGGGGGGGCTCATGCTCAGGATTGATGATGGAGAAGTGGAGCAAGCGCATGCCCACCTTACCAAGCAGCAGTTGATTGAAATCATGTTAGCCAACAATAACTGCAACTGCTCCGACTGCCGGGCCGAACGGGCCAAGATGCTCACCCAGTTCGTGAACCTCACGGAGGGCATGAACCTCGCATCGCTAACCGAGCGAATCAAGCTGGAGGAGCTTGCCAGCTTCCTGCTCCAGGAATTTCGGGACAATGGCATTAAGATTCCCTTTCGATACGGCGTTTTCGACAACCGCAAAAACAGCTTCGTCATTGCCGATGGGCACTATACCATGGAGGACAACCGCTCCAAGCCCACCTTGGAAGGGTACAACAACCTGAACAACAGCGAGTACCGGGTCAGCCTTTTTCAAAAAGACGCCGAGGTGCCCGGCCTGCTCATGGTCTTTTTCCCCAACAAGGACAGCTTCCTCTGGAGCTCCGTGCTGAAGAACCTCATTGGCTCCATTCTCTTCACGGGCATCATCCTGTTCTGCTTTGCCTACACGATTTCCGTGATTTTCAAGCAGAAAAAAGTGTCGGAGATGAAAAACGACTTCATCAACAACATGACCCACGAGTTCAAGACGCCCATTGCCACCATCAGCCTCGCCTCCGACAGCATCGCCAGCCCGATGGTGGTGAACAACCCCGACAAAATCCGACGGTTCATTGACATCATCCGACAGGAAAACAAGCGGATGAACAACCAAGTGGAGAAGGTGCTGCAAATGGCGCAGATTGACCGCCAGGATTTTGAACTGAAAATCAGCGATGTGAACCTACACGACGTTATCACCCAAGCAGTTGGCTACATTGGCCTGCAAGTGGAAAAAAGGGACGGCACGGTGAGCACCGACCTACAGGCCACGCAGCCCGTCGTGCAGGGCGATATGACGCATATCTCCAACATTGTCAACAACTTATTGGACAACGCCAACAAGTATTCTCCCGAAAACCCAGAAATTTCGGTAGCAACACGCAATGTGAACGGCGGGGTCGAAGTTATAGTCAGCGACAAGGGCATCGGCCTCAGCAAGGAGGCGAAAAAGCTAATTTTTGAAAAATTCTACCGGGTGCATACGGGCAACCTCCACGACGTGAAGGGCTTCGGCCTCGGCCTCAGCTACGTGAAGGCGATGATGGACGCCCACAAAGGGCGGGTGGAAGTGAAAAGCGAGTTGGGGAAGGGGAGCAGTTTCGTGCTTTTTTTTCCAACCAAGGCAGAGGCGTAATTTTTAATCAAAAACAATTCAAAACCCAATTATAAAAGATGTCTGCTACACGTGGAAATATCCTATTAGTCGAGGACGACCAAAACTTCGGGGATGTATTGCGCTCCTACCTCGAAATGAACGACTACGACGTGACCCTCGCCAACGACGGCATCAAGGGCATGGAAGCCTACAACCGGGGTAATTTCGACCTCTGCATCCTCGACGTGATGATGCCCCGCAAGGACGGCTTCACGGTCGGGCGGGAAATCAGGGAGAAAAACCAGGACGTGCCCATCATCTTCCTAACCGCCAAAACGCTCAAGGAGGACGTGCTGCAAGGCTTCAAAATCGGTGCCGACGACTATATCACCAAGCCCTTCAACTCAGAGGAGCTGCTGTTCCGCATCGGGGCCATCCTCAAGCGCACCAAGCCCAAGGAAGAGCCCAAGGAAGAGGCAAGGGAATATTTCATCGGGAAATACCATTTCAATTACCCCCTGCGCATCCTCACCTACGACAAGGGCGGCGTGAACGAGCCACAGCACAAGCTCTCACCGAAGGAGGCTTCCTTGCTCAAGATGTTCGCCCTCAAAATCAATGACGTGCTGACCCGCAGCGAGGCGCTCACCAAGATATGGGGAGAGGACAACTACTTCACCGCCCGTTCTATGGACGTGTTCGTGACCAAGTTGCGCAAGTACCTCGCCGAGGACGATAACCTCGAAATCGTGAACATCCACGGCAATGGTTTCCAGTTGCTGGAAAAGGATAAGGCTGTGTAGGCAGGTTTTTAAGAAAAAATCAGTTTTACAATGGTTCGTGAAGTTTTAAGGTTCTATGGTTTTCGGGATTTGGGGCAAAACCTAACTGTAAATCATTTTTGACAAGGATGGAAAAGCAACCTATCCTTTCAAAAACGGCTACTGTGCCGCAACCTTAGAACCCGAAAACCCGAAAACTTCACGAACCATTGTTTTATAGAAATCCAAAATAAGGCTCGCCTACAATGGCGGGCCTTATTTTTTTACATAAAAACCTGAAAAAAATAGGGTGTGACAAAAGTCACGCTTCCGAAATGCGCAAAATCATCTTTGGAGCACCAAATACGGGATAAAATTGTCCGAAATTCTTTTTATCCTGATTTAAAAACTTCAAACATGAAAAAACAAGTCTTCCAATTGATTGCCTTTGCCATCGTGGCCTTAATGCTTTCCTGTCAATCATCGGCAAAGGACGAAGGAGCCGCCACGGCAACGGCAACGACAGAACAGCCGGCACCTGCGGGCGGTGGCCAAGCCAGTGTCGTTGACGAAAACTCCGAGCCTAATGTGGTAAAGGTGGCCGTAGGCTCGGCTGACCACACCACGCTTGTAGCAGCCCTGAAGGCGGCTGACCTCGTGGATGCCATGGCCAACGTAGGCCCGTTCACCGTCTTCGCTCCTACCAACGCTGCTTTCGATGCACTACCTCCGGGCACAGTAGAGGGCTTGCTGAAACCAGAGAAAAAAGGCGATTTGACAAAAGTGCTGAAGTACCACGTGACCACCTCCTCACTTTCGGAAATGATGCTCTCCGACGGCATGACCCTCGGCATGGCCAATGGCGGTAAAACGACCATCAAAAAATCAGCTGATGGCAAAATCATGATAAACGATGCCAATGTGTTGGGTGCAGTGAAAGCGTCCAACGGCATGGTCTATGTGATTGACAAGGTGTTGCTGCCGCAATAAGGGAAGGTTTTTTTGACAAAAAAATAAATTGATTCGGTCAACGGGCTGCCCCTTGGCAGCCCGTTTTTTGCCCCTGCGTCCGTACTCCGACATTGAAAAAACGGGAAACTGTTTGCTGCTTCATGGGCTTGGCCTAACTTGGCCCTTCGCTAAAACAAAAATTGCCATGAAGTCAATGAGACACCTGTTTTTCCTTCTACTTGCAACGCTTCCCACTGCCATTTGGGCGCAGCCCGAAATAAAGGGGCACCAACACAACGGTTGCGGCTTTTACCACATGAAGCTCGATCCAGCCGACTGGGGCGAAGACCGTGAATCCTGCGGCAGCAATGCCCGCAGCGATAGCATTGACATCCTTAACTACGATGTGACCCTTGACGTCCGCAATTTCACGAGCCAAATCTTAATTGCTTCGTGTACCGTCACTTTTTCACCCAAACAGGATGGGTTGGACTTCCTGCCGCTCGATTTGCTGGAGTTTACGGTGGATTCCGTTGTGCAAAACGGTACCTTGCTGACTTTCGACTATGACACAGTGCTTTTAAATATCCATTTGCCCAATCCGCTCAACGTCGGTGACACCGCCGCGCTGACTGTTTATTATCATGGCAAGCCTAGGCCAGATCCCAGTTGGGGGGGCTTTGCCTTTGAAAATGGCTATGCCTACAACCTTGGCATCGGCCTGAACTCCAATCCCTATAATATGGGCCGTAGCTGGCATCCTTGTTTCGATAACTTCGTGGAGCGGGCAACCTACGATATAGGCATCATAAGCGACAATGGGCGAAAAGGGTATGCTATCGGACAGTTCCTCGGCCAGACCGATTTGGGCAATGGAGCCATTCTGCGCCAATTTCGCATGGATTTGCCCTTGCCGACCTACCTCGTAGGCTCGGCCACGAGTACCTATGGGGAGGTTCGCCAACAGTATTCTGGCCAGTACGGCGACTACCCCATGCTGCTGGTGGGCAAAACAGGCGATACGACCCAGATGAAAAGAGCCTTCAAGTACTTGGACAAAGCCGTGGAGGCCTTAGAGGCTTGGTTCGGCCCATACCGCTGGGGGCAAGTTGGGTATGTGTTGACAACTGATGGGGCCATGGAGCATGCATCGCTCATTGCATACCCCGATTTCACTATTGACGATGTCAATTCCACTTCTGGCGAACCAGGCTATGGCATGAACCGCCTCATGGCCCATGAACTTGGACACCACTGGTGGGGGAACGTGACGACCCTTAGCTGCCCATCCAATATGTGGATAAAGGAAGGCAATGCGGAGTACACTTCCCACCTGTTCCAAGAGTTCGTTTTTGGCAAGGAGTATTTTAGAAAAGTAGTTAAAGACAACAACGCATTTGTTGTCAAGAACGCCCATTTGGACGATGGCGGCTACCTGTCCCTCTCCGGCCTTCCCTATGAAAACACCTACGGCACGCACACCTACCAAAAAGGGGCTGCCATCATGCATAACCTCCGTGGCTACCTCGGCGACTCGCTTTTCCGAAAGGGCATGACTTCCATACTTGAAACTTACGAGTACCAGTCCGTTGACGCTGAACTGTTCCGTGACCAACTCACGGCCAACACGGGCGTGGACATGACCTCGTTCTTCGACGACTGGATTTTCGCCCCAGGCTATGCTGTATATGAATTGGACTCCGTGCAGTACGCCCCTGCGGGCAATGGCTACGAGGCGAGGCTGTTTGTGCAACAAAAGCTTCATCACAACCCGCATTTCCATACGAATGCGCCCATGGAAATCACGTTTTTTGATGAAAACTGGCAGTCGCATACGACCCAGTTTGTGGCCAGTGGGGAATTCACGGAAGCCATGGTGGAGGTGCCCTTTCAGCCTATCTGGCAGGTGCTCAACGACAACAACCTGCTCAACCTCGCCCGCTTGCAAGACCGCCAAGTGGTCAAGGCTGCTGGTAATGTCAGCCTTAGCTATTGCGACCTGAGCAATTTTCAGGTGACCGAAATACCAGCGGGCGATTCGGCCCTCGTCAGTTGTGTCCACTACCTCAGTGCTGCCGACCCCGACCCCAGCGGCATCCAGCTTTCCACCAATCATTACTGGCGTTTTGGAGGCGATGTGCCGCAGGGGTTCAAGGCCAGGGTCACGCTGAACTACCGGGGTGCCAGTGATACCGACCTTGACCACGACCTTACGAACATGCCGGAGGACAGCCTTACGCTTGTATGGCGACCAAGGCCCGGCGTGGCCTGGGGACAGTATCCTTATTATAAAAAATTTGCCCTCAACAACGGCGACGGCAATGGCTTCATCCGCATTGATACCCTGCTGATGGGCGATTACGCATTTGCCGCAGGCAGCCTGCCAGTAGCCACGGGGGTATTTGACTTGGGCAAAAACAACCAAGTGGAAATGGCGCTGTACCCGAACCCAGCCTCCACCCAACTGACGGTGCAGGCGATGCTCCCAACGGGCAAGAAGGCTGGTAAATTGGTGCTGCACGATGCCATCGGGAGCTTGGTAAAAAAAGCCCCAGCACAGGTAACTGGTGGTTTGTTGGCGCAAACACTGGACGTTTCGGCGCTTCAAGCGGGCATTTATTTCCTCCAAATCTTGGATGAAAATGGGGCGGTGATGGCCGTGGAGAAGTTCGTGAAGGATTGAGTAGGTTTCTCTATCAGCATACAGTTTCTTACTTTTGGCCTGGACATTTTCAAAGGCTCATTTTTATCAAAACTATCATTTTTCATGGAAAAAACATCTCGCCGCAACTTCGTAAAAACTGCTGCCACTGCCGCTGCTACCCTTCCGTTGGCTGCCGCTGGCACGGTGGAATCAAAACCTAAAGGCATGAAGGGCATTTTTGTACACCAAGTCTATTTCTGGCTGAAAAACCCGGGCAGTAGCGCCGACCGTGACAAGCTCGTTGAGGGGCTGAAGACCCTCACCAAAATCAAGCACATCAAATCGTGGCATATCGGCATACCAGCTGGCACGAGCCGTGATGTGATAGATGGCAGCTATTCCATTTCCTGGCTGAACACCCTAAAGGACAGGGCAGCACAGGATGCTTACCAGATTGACCCTATCCATGTCGCTTTTGTCGAGAACTACAAGCACCTTTGGAACAAGGTGGTGGTTTACGACGCAGTTGATGCTCCGCAATGAAATCACTGACATTATCCCTGTTGGCCGTCGCAAGCAGCCTTGTTGCGACAGCACAAACTAATCGAACCGTGACCGCCACGGTCGAAACGGTGGAGATAGCTAGTGGTAAGCGCACCGTCGTGCTTACGGATATTGCCCCGAAGGACGCCCACCTCGAAGCCCCCAACTGGTCGAGGAGCGGTAAGTCACTCTTGGTCAACAAGGCGGGCAGGCTCTACAAACTGCCGCTTGCAAAGCCCCGCTTGAGCAAGGTACATACAGGCTTCGCCAAATCCTGTAACAACGACCACGGTTACAGTTTTGATGGCAATACATTGATTATCAGCCACAACGACGATCGGGTGGGTACAGATGGCCCCAACTCCCGCATCTTCAAGTTGCCAGCAACAGGGGGCAGGCCCATCCTTGTCACCGAGAATTACCCTTCCTACTGGCATGGCATCTCCCCCGACGGGCAGACGCTCGTCTATTGCGCAAGGCGCAACAACGAATGGGACGTTTATGCCATTTCCATCCAAGGTGGCTTTGAAAATCGCCTGACCGATGCCGCTGGCATCGATGACGGCCCCGAGTACTCGCCCGATGGCAAGTACATCTATTTCAACTCGCACCGCACTGGCCGGATGCACATCTGGCGCATGAATGCCGATGGGAGCCACCAAAGGCAACTCACCCACGACGAGTACGATAATTGGTTCCCCCACCCTTCACCCGATGGGAAATGGCTGGCTTTCATCAGCTACTTGGAAGATCAAAAGGGGCAACACCCCTTTGGCCGGGATGTCAAGCTTCGGCTGATGAACCTGCAAAATGGCGATGTAAAAGATTTGACCGATGTTTTTTTCGGCGGGCAGGGCAGCATCAATGTGCCGTCGTGGTCGCCGGACAGCAAGCAACTGGCATTTGTGAGCTATAAATTGGACTGACTCAACGTGAGAAAGCGATCCACTGACCCGGTTGCCATTGTCCACCGCTATGTGCTGGTGGCCACCATTGCGGTAGCTTTTTTCATGAAAAATGTTGGGGCGCAAGCCCCGCCTACCTACTATGGCCAAGTACAGGCCATAGTCAACAAGAACTGTGTCCAGTGCCACCGGCCCAATGGTGGTGCGCCATTTCCGTTGCTCAGCTACAAGCAAGTGGCCGAGCGGGCCAGTTTTATTGCACATGTTACCAAGGAGCGGTTCATGCCTCCTTGGTTCGCCGACCCTGCGTACCGGACATTTCACAACCAAACCGTACTGACTGACACTGAAATAGCGGTGCTGCAACAATGGGCAGCAGCAGGGGCACCAGCTGGCAATGCCAACGAGAAAGCGGCTTCTTTTGAAAAAAACATGGCGGCCAAGTACCCCAAGCCCGACCTCACCGTGCTGATGCAGCGCCCCTTTGAGATACCTGGCAACAACACGGAACAATTCCGCATTTTCATCTTGCCCACCGATCAGATGGAGGAGCGTTATGTGCAGGGTATCCGATTTCGGCCCAGCAACCTGCTGCTCGCACACCATGCCCGCCTCATGCTGGACACCACGCAACTGCTACGGCCCGACGATGGCTCCGTGGCTGGCGACACGGCCACAGCCTTTACCCGGTTGGGCGTCCGGCTGGCGAGCCTCTACTGGAACGGTTGGGTGCCTGGCAACATGGGCGAGCATTACCCCTCTGGCTTCGGCAAGAAGTTGCCCGCCAAGGCCGACATTGTGCTGAACATGCACTACTCGCCCTCCCCGGTATCGGCTACTGACCGCTCCTCAGTGGAAATTTGGTACACGCCCCAAAAGCCGGAACGCATCGTAAAGCCTTTTATCTTGGATGAGAACTGGGTGGTCAACCAGCCATTTTTTATACCTGCCGATACTGTAGTGTCTTTTTTTATGCGTTCCCCGCCCGTGCCGACCGATATTTCGCTCTTGAGCATCATGCCTCACATGCACCTGTTGGGCAAGCGCTTCAAGGCTTATGCCCTTACACCGGACGGCGATATCATCCTGCTCATCAAAATTGACCGCTGGAACTTTAAGTGGCAGCTTTCCTACCAGTTCGAGCATTTGGTGAAACTGCCCAAAGGCTCTGTGGTCTATGCGGAGGCGGAGTTCGACAACACGGCTGCCAATCCCTTCAACCCTTCAAACCCGCCAAGGGAAGCCACTTATGGCTGGGGTACGACAAATGAGATGTTCAACCTCATTATGGAGTACGTGGATTACAAAACTGGAGACGAAACCTTATCTTTGTTTCAAGAAAATTAACAATCACAAAATCACGCCGACAATGAAGTATTATTTTACCATCCTGCTTGCAGCCTTACCTTTTTTGCTGGCCTTCGGCCAAAACGACGCCATGACCAACGACACCAGAGACCGCCTCAACTCGTCGTCCATGGGCGTTGGACCTGGTTCCCTCATCTATGGCTTTGATACCAAAAAGGGAGGTGTATTGGGCGATTATTACTTCGACAAGGAATGGCAACAAGGCCTGGCCGTTATTTACTCCACTGGCGATAAACAAGGGTTGGATAGCATCAGCGAAATGCCCATGCGACTCGACCTCCACAACCATGAACTGGAATTCAAGACCCCGCTTGGCATAAAATCCATCTCCTTCGAAATGGTCAAACAGGTGGAGTTCAAGGATAAGTCCGGCGCTTTGCTCTCTGCTTTCACGAATGAAAAGGAAGTTATCAAAAAAAGAGATTCAAAAATATTGCTCCAAATGCTTTCAAATGGCAAGTTGAATCTATTGCTGGAGCACAAGGTTTGGGTAAAGGCCCCAACCTACAACGCTGCCCTCGACATGGGAAGCCGGGATACCGAGATATTGAAGGTTAAGACCTGGTATTACAAACAAGGGCACAAAATGGAGAAGTTAAAGCCGACTAGGGGGAACTTATTGAAAATCATGAAGAACAAGTCGGCACAGATGAAGGCATTTCTGGACACCTACCCAGTGGACGCTGACAACCCTGCCTCGGTGAAGGCTGCCTTTGACTATTACAATAGCCTTTGAGCAAACTACTTACTTAAAACATGTGTCATCCCGAATTTTAAGCAAGGGGCGGGTTCAAAAAATGGGTTTTCAGCAGTTTTGCACCGCAAAACTGCAAAAAATAAAGGCGGCGGCTTCTTCGATGCCGCCGCCTTTATTTTTTATGGTGCAAACTGTTTATCCCAAGCTAATCGTGTAGGAATAACTACCAGAACTTGGTGGCTGTTCCGAAGAAGCAGGCGTTTCTTCCTTCGGCACATAATTGAGTTGCACTTGGGTTTCAGCAACGGCTTGGGCCTTTGGCAACTTAAAATGTATCTGCATCGTCTTGTGGTGGATGACCCTTAGGCCCCGTGGCACATTCACCTGGAACTTCATGGACTTCACCAATCGGATGGCCTCTTCGTCGCAACCGTGACCTAGCCCGTGCCCGATGATTTTGACATCAATCACATCACCTTTATGGTCAATGTCAAAGCGAACGCTGACCGTTCCTTCCACCTGTTGCGCTAGCGCCTCGGCTGGGTAGCGTATTTGCTCCGCAACATATTTTTTCAAGGCCTTCGGCCCGCCCTCGTACCAAGGCTGCTTGATGAAGTTCTTATCTTTTGCTGGCTTGTGCATGGTTATTTTTCATGGTTATACTGCTTAATGGGGCTTTCGGTTGCTTCGGGCGTACACCCATGCCGACGGTTACGATAAGCTGGCAAGGTAGCGTTGCAGGGCATCCAATTGTTCCTTTGTGCCGAGCAGGATAAAACTGGAGTCTTCCGAAAGTACTGTATCGGGGCCAGGGTTTACCACATAACTACCATCGGCATGTTTGAAACCGATGATGTTCGCCCCGGTCTCCCGGCGGATGTGCAGGTCACTGATGGTCTTGCCCCGGCAGGCGGCAGGCATATTGCGGTAGTGTATTTCCTCGAACTCAATATCCGACTCCGACTCACGGGTGATGTAGGAGAAGAACTCCGTGGCTCCCGGCTTGCTTACCAGCGTGGCCATGTAGAAGCCACCGATTTGCTCCGGCATGATGACGTGGTTGGCGCCAGCCAGCCGCAGCTTTCGCTGCGATTTCGCCTCTGTTGCCCGGCTGATGATGTTAAGGGTTGGGTTCAACTGACGGGCCGTTAGCACGATGAACACGTTTTCGGAGTCGTCGGGTAGGGCGGTTATGAGCGCCTTCGCACGGGTAATGCCTGCCCGGAGCAGGGCCTCGTCGTGCGTGGCATCGTCTTCGATATAGAGTACCAGTTCGTCGCTGCGCTGTATTTCCTGTATGACAACCGGGTTGCTTTCCACCACCACAAAGGGGGTTCGGTGGTGAAGGAAGTTCTGGGTAACCTCCCGCCCATAGCGTCCATAGCCGCAGACGATGACGTGGTCCCGCAGGGCATCTATTTTTTTGTTGATAGACATCAGGTGCATTTTTCTGAAAATCTCGCCGTTGATGACATAGTAGGAGAACACCGCCAAGGCATAGGCAAAGATGCCGATATTCGACAAAATCAGGAAAGAGGAAAACCATTCGCCAGCCGGGCTTAGGTCTCTTACAGCTCCATAGCCCACTGTGGCAATGGTGATGGTGGTCATGAAGAATGCCTCCCTGAAATTATAGTCTTCCAACCACATAAAACCGACCGTGCCCACCACAAACTCCCCCAAAATCAGTATCACTGCCAAGCGGTTGCTCAACACTGAACGGGGCACTTTCAGCATCCCTCCCCTTTTGATGGAAGACTTGGTTGGTTTCATCGTTTCGAAAGCGGGTGATTCGTGATTCGTGAACCGTAGCCTAACGAATCACCAATCACCAATCACTTATCACTTCAACAACTTCTTAATCTTGTCATAAGCAGCCCTGTTCGAGTCATCACCACGGCAGTTCAGTTCCTGCGCTTTGTACTCGATGTCCTTCACCCGGTTACCGGGGTCGGGGTGCGTGCTAAGGAACGCTGGCGGTGTGCCTCCTTTCCCCTTTATTTTTTTGAAAAAACCGGCGGCGCCAGCCGCATTCAGGTTGCTTCCGCAAAGGTAATGCACGGAGTGGTCATCCGCCTCTGCTTCGTGTTTTCGGCTGAACTTCATGGAGGCGAGGCTCAGCGCCATTTGCTCCACCATTTTGGCGTCCTTCCTTCCGGTGACCAATTGCCGGATGGCATCAAGGCCATATAGCTTGGTCATCTGCTTCGTGGAATGGCGAAGTGCGGCATGTGCGATTTCATGGCCCATTACCCCGGCCAATTGGTCTTCCGAGTCGAGGAACTTGATGAGGCCGGTATAGACGTAGAGGTAGCCCCCCGGCACGGCGAAGGCATTCAGCGTCTTGTCGTCCTTGATGATTTTGACCTGCCAGGCAAAGTCCTTTGCATGGGCTACCTTACCCGACTGGAGCAGCTTGTTCGTCAGGCCATGCACGTATTTATAGACCTCTTCATTGCCTTTTTCTGGTAGGATAGGGAACTTGGCAGGATTGCTTTCTATTTCCTTGCTCACTTGCAAGCCAATGGCTTTATCGTCTTCAATGGTGAAAAGATTGAAATTACGGAGCCATTTCTGGGCGCTCAAATCGAAAGAAAAGAGAACCATGATTGCAATGGCAAAACGCAGCAGGATGATTTTTTTTGGTAACATGATGAAATGGATTTGAATGTATTTCTGAAAACGGTCGGCATTTAATTACCGACTACGTCTCAAACGAAATAGCAAAACCCGTTTCATATGTTCATTGTGTTGTTGAAGTCTTAAACTTTAACCGGTTACTTAGCCGCTAAAAACTGGGCAATTAAGCGATGGAAATGGTGTACCCCTTTCTCCATCGTAGGCGAGAAGCGCCCCTGCTTGTAGAACCTTGACTGGATGCCCAATTGAACACTTTCCACCACGGCCTCGTCTTCCATTTCTGTTTTTTCCAATTGATTCTCGCTGCGGTTAAACAGCTGATTTTCAAAGCGATAGGTGCGGAACCTGACCTTGGTTCGCTCATGGTCGAGCGGCTCAACAACGTTAAGTGAAAGCCCCCAAGGGTAGAAGTTGAGCATCAGGTTGGGGAAGAGCCAATAGTACCAGGCGTAGATTTTTTTGCCAAAATCCACATGGTCGGTCGGCAGTTCAATATGCGGCTGGCCTTCATCTGCCACGCCGATTTGCAGGTTGCAAAAGCGGAAAAGTTCGTAGTCGTACTGCTTGAAGTCCAATGCTTGGTTCAGCGCCGGATGCACGAACGGGATGTGGAAGCCTTCGAGGTAATTATCGCAATAGAGCGCCCAATTGGCCTTCACGCTGTACTCCTGAGTGCCCTCCTGCTCGAAGCGCAACATGTCCAGCGGCAGGAAGCCAACCCGCTCCATGATTGGCCGTATGGCCTCCTCGAAATCAAAAGCTGGGTTTAGGGAGACGAAGACCATGCCCATCCACTCCCGCATGGGCACCTTGGCAAGGTCGTCGGCTGGAGAAGGGAAGCCCTCGGCTTCCTTGAACTCCGGCATGGACTTGAAGGAACCATCCAACCGGAAGCAGCGCCCGTGGTAGCCGCAGCGGAGCATCGAGCCATGGCTACCGGGCTGCTCAACGAGGATTTTGCCCCGGTGGGTGCATACATTGGAAAGGCAGCGCAGTACGCCCTCTCTGTCACGCACCAGCACTAGCGGCTCGTCGAGCACACCGGGCAGCAGGGTGAACGGGTAGGCATCACCGGGATTTTTCACCATTTCGGCGTCGGCCACATAGAGCCACGACGCAGCGAGGATTTTTTCCTTGACTTCGTCAAAAATGCCCTGGTCGGCGTAGAATCGCCCCGGCAGGGTGGAGGCTTGGCGGATGTTGTCGGAGATATACATTTTAGAGGGTGAGAGGGTGAGAGAGGTGAGAGGGTGAGAGAAGCGAGAAGGTGAGAAACGCTAGCCCCTCTCTCACCTTCTCGCTTCTCTCACCCTCTCACCTCTCTCACCCTCTAATTTTTTTCTGCGTCCAATTTCAACAATACCCCAATCATGATGGAGTAGGCAATTAAACTGGAGCCACCCTTGCTTAGGAAGGGGAGCGGGATACCAATAATGGGCATCAGGCCCATTGTCATGCCTATATTGATGAAGAAATGGACAAACAAGATGCTGGCGATGCCATAAGCATAGATGCGGTTGAAGTCAATGCGTTGCCGTTCGGCAACCAACACGATGCGCACCAGCAAGGCAACATAGAGCGAGATGATGAAAAGCGCACCAATAAAGCCTTGCTCTTCCCCTACGGCACAGAAGATGAAGTCGGTGGTCTGTTCCGGCACGAAGTTGCCCTGGGTGAAGGTGCCTTCGAGGAATCCCTTGCCCGTGAGGCCGCCAGAGGCAATCGCCATCTTGGAATGGTTGAGGTTGTAGGCGGCACCCTGTGGGTCGGCCTCCGAGGGTTTAAGCCATACGAGGATGCGTTCCTGTTGGTGGCGGGCTAGTGAGTTGAAGCCGAAATTGGCCATGAATGCCAGCACGCTGCTGATGATTACGGAGCCAACAACAAAAGTGACGAGGCGTTCTTTCTTTTTTATCCATTGAAAAACGCTGACGCCCAAGAATATGGATAGGGCGCCCATCAACACCAGCACCGACTGGCCGTATTGTATGCCAAGTACCCCTGCCGTCAGTAGCAGTATGAAGCCAGCCAGCCAATAGGGGCGTTTATTGGTATTCCAGACGAGGATAAAAGTGCCTATAGCGGCAAGGATACCTATCAATTGTGCCGGAGGCGTAACCAAACCTGCTGCCAAAATTGCCCCTGATAGCAGCTCAATGATGAGGATGGTAGGCGAAAACCCTTCCCTGAACAGCACCAATTGCAGCGCCATGAAAACGAGTGCCGAACCTGCATCGGGTTGGAGCAGTAGTAGGATGATCGGCACCACGAAAAAGGCCACGGCATAAGCGATGGTCTTGGGCGAGCGGAGGTTGTTTGCGTAAGCACCCAAGTAGCTGGCAAGTGCAACGACCGTCCCGAACTTGGCGAACTCCGATGGCTGAAAGGTGATGCCCCCGCCGAAGTCGAACCAAGCGGTGGCCCCATGGATTTCTTTGCCTATCACCAGCACCAACCCCAACATCAACATGCAGCCGATGTAGATGATATTGGCAAAGGTGCGCCAGAATTTGCCGTCTATCAAATACGTGGTGAACAGTGCCACAAGCGCAATCCCTACCCAAATAAGCTGCTTGCCTGCCGGGTTTTTCAGGAACTCAATAAAACTGTCCCCGTAGCCGCTCTGGCCGTAACCCACCGTGTATATCATAGCCCAGCCGATGGACACCAGCGCCAAGTAAATGGAGAGGATGATCCAATCAATTTGCTGTCTGTTGCGTGAGGGCATTGTAAGGGGAAGGAAGGATTGGAGGATTGAAGGATTGAAGGAGGGGCCAGCGCCTTCAATCCTTCAGTCCTCCAATCCTTGTTAATCAATATATTCAACGATGCGGAGCAAGCGGATGCCCGCCGAGATTTCAAAGGTGATGTTTCGGATAGTGCGCTCAGGGATGGTGCGGTTCAGCCCGGTGTAGGGGTCACGCACATTGGGGATGTCGGGCTGCCTGTACTGGTGCGAAAAATCGGGGTTCACCGTGAACTCCAGCGTGGCACCGACCACCTCGGCCAGTTGAAACTCGAAACCGCCACCGAGTGACACGCCATAGTTCCAGCGCCTGACGAAGCCTTCGTCGGGGTAAAAAAGCCCGCCGTTGAACTCATTGGCCTCTTTGTATTTGTCGAGGTTGGTATCAAGGGTGTAGTCGCCCCTCAACCCCATGAGGTAGTAGCCCTTCATCAAATCCCCAAGCTGATACTTGCGTTTTGCGCCCAACACGGCTGAAAGGTTTTGGAAGATGAACTCCTGTGCCGACAGGCGGAACAGGTCGCCGTTGAGGGTTTGGAAACTGGCATTGCGCAGGGCGCTGCCCTTTAGGTGGTAGCCCAATTGCGCATACAGTGAAAACTGCGCCGTCTCATCAAGGGACTCTGCTGAGATAGCCCCGTGGTACTTGAAGAGGGGGCTTTGGTCGAAACTGTTCCATTTCTGAACGCCAAGTGTGAGGCCGCTCTTTATGGTATAGGCTGTGCCTTGCGCCCATAAGGCATTACCCATGAGGGCAATGAGTGCAAAGAGCAAAGGATATCTTAACTTCATTTTCTTTTTTTGAAAAAAACGATGCCTTGTTTTTTAAAATGCACACAGCCAAACCCTCATGCAAGTTTGGCTGTGCCATTTCGCTCTGCAAAGCTATAAAACTATAGCAAACCATCCCCTTCCATCAGTAGGTAGCCAGGGTAAAAGCATCAAAGTATTGTTAGGACTTCTTGCAGGTATTGGACGTTAAGCGAAGCTCTGAACCGTCGTTTTTTCAGGCTCAACTTGTCCGGCATTTTCGACAACCTGTGCAG
>JALHQW010000115.1:0-4996 GCA_022841745.1 Saprospiraceae bacterium
AAAACTGCCTATCAGATTTAACATTTCCGAATATGGTGCTCATTTAGTGTCGTTTTCGGGCAAAAAAACGAAAACCATTTCAATTGATAACCAACAAGTTAACTTCAAACAAGTCTATTGATACTTTTGTCGCTATGAAACGAATGCTAAGTGTCCCTTCGTGCTTTCGTGCCTCCGTGTTTCATTTCAACACGTAGGCACAAAGGCACAGAGGTACACAAAAGCAAAACACGTCATTTTCCAATGAAAAAACTGTTTTTAATTACCCTATTTGCCCTTGTTGCCGCAGGCACCCAAGCACAAGGCTACTTCCAGCAGGAGGTCAACTACCGCATCAACGTCAAGCTGGACGATGTGAACCACACCATCTCCGGCGACATCATCATCGAGTACACCAACAACTCGCCCCAAAAGCTCGACTCCATCTGGATGCACCTCTGGGGCAATGCCTTCAAGAACACCGAGACCGAGTTCGCCCGGCAGCAGCTTCGCAACGGAGACTCGGAATTCTACTTCTCCGGCGACGATCAAAAAGGCGCTTACTCCGGCCTCGACTTCACGGTCTATGGCCAAAAGGTAAACTGGGCCTTCGCCAAAAACAACCCCGACATCGCCGTGCTGGTACTGCCACAACCATTGCCGAGCGGCAGCAAGGCACTGATCAAGACGCCCTTTACCTTGAAAATACCTGCCTCGTGGAGCCGCCTCGGGCATGTGGGAACTTCCTACCAAATGACCCAGTGGTACCCCAAGCCCGCCGTCTTCGACCGCAATGGCTGGCACCCGATGCCCTACCTCGACATGGGCGAGTTCTACTCCGAGTTCGGCAATTTCGATGTAACCATTAGTTTGCCAGAAAACTACGTGGTGGGCGCTTCCGGCGTGCTGCAAACGGAGAGTGAGGTAAAGTTTTTGGAACAAAAAGTCGCCGAGACACAGGGTTTTATCAAAAACGGCTTTCCAAAGGGGGAGGAATTCCCACCCTCGGCAACGAAGACCAAGACCCTGCACTACCTCGCCGACCGGGTACACGATTTCGCCTGGTTCGCCGACAAGCGCTTCCATGTGGTGAAGGACGAGGCCGTGCTGCCCAGCGGCAAGAAGGTGCCGACCTGGGGCATGTTCACCAATGAAGAGGCTGATATTTGGACAAAGGGCGCCTTCTACGTGCGCCGGGCCGTGGAGTTCTATTCGCAGCACGTGGGCGAGTACCCTTGGCCGCAGGCCACCGCAGTACACAGCGCCTTGAGTGCCGGGGGCGGCATGGAATACCCCATGATTACCGTCATCGGCAATAGTGGCTCGGCCCGCAGCCTCGACCAGGTGATTACCCACGAGGTGGGCCACAACTGGTTCTATGGCGTATTGGCTACCAACGAACGTGACCACCCCTGGATGGACGAGGGCATCAACAGCTACTACGAGCATCGCTACTTGAAACAGTACTACGGTACAAGGGTGGCCTTCAACCTGCCCAAGTTCGTTGCGAAGCACCTCGACGGTGATGTCTATGAAACGGGCATCATGCTCCAGTGCCGCCACCGCATGGACCAAGCCCCTGCCGCCCATTCCAACGATTTTTCGCAGATGAACTACGGCCTGATGGTCTATATGAAAACCGCCTCGGCCATGCACCACTTGGAGAAGTACCTCGGCACGGAACGGTTCGACAAGGTGATGAAGTCCTATTTCAATAAATGGGGCTTCAAACACCCGCAGCCAGAGGATTTGAAGGCGCATTTTGAACAGGAGACCAATAAAAACCTCGATTGGTTCTTCAATGGCTACATCAACTCGATTGACCAGATGGATTATTCCATCGGGAAAATCAGTGGCGACGCCAACAACGGCTACAAGCTCATGATAAAGAACAAGGGCGAACTGGTAGCGCCCTTCCCCATCGTGGCCTACGAGGATACCGTGGCCGTACGCACGGTCTGGTACGAGGGCTTTGAGGGTGAGCGAGAACTGGACTTCCCCGCCACCAACGGCGACCACCTCGTGCTGGACGGCGAGCATGTGACCTTGGAGGTTTATCGGAAAAACAACACGATAAAGACCAGTGGCGCCTTGAAGAAAATGGAGCCAATCCAGCCCCGTTTCACCTTGGGCACGGTGGTGGAAGACAGCCGCTACACCACGCTTAACTTGATGCCAATCATCGGCGGCAACGTGTATGATGGCACGATGCTCGGCCTCGCCATCCACAACAACCTGCTGCCCGCCCGCCGCTTCCAGTTCCAGTGGACGCCGCTGTATGGCACGGAATCGGGCAACCTCGTGGGCACGGCCAACATGCAGTACAACCTTTTCCCGAAGACGGAGAAAATCAAGCAGGTGAGCATCGGCCTGCGGTCGAAGGCGTTCAACTACCGGGAGGTGAACAATGTCCTAACCGGATACAATACCACGCTACAGTACCGAACCATCGTGCCCTACCTGCGGCTCGACCTGATGCGGGCGCACAACAGCAAATTTTACCAGACCATCCAATTGCGGAGCATCTTGCTGGAAGAACAAGGTTTGGACTCCAGCGACACGACCCGCCTTGAACCTGAAAAGTTTTGGACAGATGGCCGCCTCATCAACGAATTTTCTTGGGAATTGGGCGACCGCCGGGCGCTGAATCCGTATTGCTTGCGGTTAGCATTGGAGCAGGGAGAATTAAACTTTTTCTCTCAAGATTATAAGTATTTAAAACTCTCGTTAGAAACCAATATGGATTTCAATTATGAGTCGAAACGGAAGATTTACACTCGCTTGTTTTTTGGTGGTTTTTTGAAAAACGACTACAAAAGCCGGAATTTCAGTTATGTGCCCTTTGCCTTCAATCTGACTGGGGAGGGCTACAACGACTACCGTTATGATGAATATTATTTTGGACGAACGGAAAATACGGGCATTTGGTCGCAGCAGATCCAGCAGCGGGAAGGCGGCTTCAAAGTTCCGTTTGGAAATGCCCAATCCGAGAACACGGGCCGTAGCAACGAATTCATTTTCGCCATC
Organism: Saprospiraceae bacterium; assembly: GCA_022841745.1. Lineage (GTDB taxonomy): Bacteria > Bacteroidota > Bacteroidia > Chitinophagales > Saprospiraceae > UBA6168. Next base: position 3,007 of record JALHQW010000115.1, read on the forward strand.
AACCTAAAGGCCGACCTGCCGCAAGACCTGCCGCTGAACCTACCGCTCAAGCCCTATTTCGACTTTGGCTATTTTAAGGATACCCGCCCCAAATCGGGCAAGCTAGAATTCGCTGACCAAGTCTGGTGGCAAGGCGGCCTGGTGCTGGAATTTGGCAAGGGCGTATTCGGCATTTACGTGCCCATCGTCAATTCCACCACGCTCCGTGGCACCGACGACCTGCCCGGCCTCTACGACCAAAGCGGTCGTGACAAATGGTACGAGCGCATCGCCTTCACGCTGGATCTGAACAAGCTGAACCCGTGGAGCGTGGTGGAAAGGTTGCAGTTTTAAACGAGAGGCCGATGTAGCGCCCCGTTTTGTCATTGCCGCAGGCAAACCGCAACGTCACGAGGGCAAGGCACGAGTGAGCGCCCCTTTGTCATTGCCGCAGGCAAACCGCAACGTCACGAGGGCAAGGCACGAGTGAGCGCCCCTTTGTCATTGCCGCAGGCAAACCGCAACGTCACGAGGGCAAGGCACGAGTGAGCGTCCCTTTGTCATTGCCGCAGGCAAACCGCAACGTCACGAGGGCAAGGCACGAGTGAGCGTCCCTTTGTCATTGCCGCAGGCAAACTGCGACGTCACGAGGGTAAGGCACGAGTGAGCGTCCCTTTGTCATTGCTGCAGGCAAACTGCGACGTCACGAGGGTAAGGCACGAGTGAGCGCCCCTTTGTCATTTCCGCAGGCAAACCGCAACGTCACGAGGGCAAGGCACGAGTGAGCGCCCCTTTGTCATTTCCGCAGGCAAACTGCGACGTCACGAGGGTAAGGCACGAGTGAGCGCCCCTTTGTCATTTCCGCAGGCAAACCGCAACGTCACGAGGGTAAGGCACGAGGGCACACATGACGTCGCAGGTTGCCTGCGGCAATGACAAAAGTGACAAAAGCGACAAAGAACAATAACTAATTATTAAACCCAACTACTATGACGAAGACTTTCAACTTCTGGGTTTATCTCACGACAAACCCAAGGAAAACGGTTCTGTACGCAGGTATGACCAACAACTTGACTCGGCGATTGGTGGAACATTTTCAGAATAGGGGAAACAAAGACAGTTTTGCAGGCAAGTACTACTGCTTCAACCTGGTCTGGTTTGAATGGCACCAATATGTTTATAATGCCATTGGCCATGAAAAGCAGATAAAAGCAATGACTAGGGAGCAAAAAGAAGCTTTGATTGCAGCGGTTAATCCAACTTGGCGTTTTCTAAATGAAGACATTTGTGGGATGTGGCCGCCAAATGCAGCGTTGCTGGAGGCACTTGGTAAAAACAACGGGGAGGATGGCTTTGAATGATTGGGAGTCCCTTTGTTTTTAGGCCGTACCGACGCCTTTTGTCATTGCCGCAGGCAAACTGCGACGTCATGAGGGCAGGTCACGAGGGAGCGCCCCCTTTGTCATTGCCGCAGGCAAACTGCGACGTCACGAGGGCAGGTCACGAGGGAGCGCCCCCTTTGTCATTGCCGCAGGCAAACTGCGACGTCACGAGGGTAAGTCACGAGGGCACACATGACGTCGCAGTTTGCCTGCGGCAATGACAAAAGGGACAAACGGGGCGCTCTCACGTGGCGTTGCGGATTGCCTACGGCAATGACAAAAGGGACAAACGGGGCGCTCTCCCGTGGCGTTGCGGATTGCCTACGGCAATGACAAAAGGGACAAACGGGGCGCTCTCACGTGGCGTTGCGGATTGCCTACGGCAATGACAAAAGGGGCAAACGGGGCGCACCCTCGTGGCGTTGCGGATTGCCTACGGCAATGACAAAAGGGGCAAACGGGGCGCACCCTCGTGGCGTTGCGGATTGCCTACGGCAATGACAAAAGGGACAAACGGGGCGCACCCTCGTGGCGTTGCGGATTGCCTACGGCAATGACAAAAGGGGCAAACGGGGCGCACCCTCGTGGCGTTGCGGATTGCCTTCGGCAATGACAAAAGGGGCAAACGG
>JALHQW010000115.1:5096-15940 GCA_022841745.1 Saprospiraceae bacterium
CAAACGGGGCGCACCCTCGTGGCGTTGCGGATTGCCTACGGCAATGACAAAAGGGGCAAACGGGGCGCACCCTCGTGGCGTTGCGGATTGCCTTCGGCAATGACAAAAGGGGCAAACGGGGCGCACCCTCGTGGCGTTGCGGATTGCCTTCGGCAATGACAAAAGGGGCAAATAAGCACGTAATATTTTTTTCACGAATACTTTTTCAACCAACCAATTTCATTCAATGTCTCGCCAACTCATATTCAAAACCATCTCCATTCTTCTCGGCACAGTTCTCGCCCTATTGCTGGTGGAGGTCGGCTATCGGGTTGTCCATTATATCAATTATGTGGATTTTAAAAAAGCGGTGCCCGGCCAACAGCCGCCCGTGGTGAGGCCGCAAGAGGAATTGGACTTGGGCGAGTTCATTCAACTGTCGCAGTACCAGCGCATCATTTATGAACTGGTGCCTTCGTCAAGGTTCCGGTTCAAGGGCAAGCCCGTGCAGGTGAGTGCCCAAGGCTTTCGGGACAGGGAGTACCCCATTGCGAAGCAAAAGCAGGGGAAACGCATCATCGGCCTTGGCGATTCGGTGATGTTCGGCTGGGGCGTGGACGAGGCGGATTGCTACCTGACCCAACTTGAAGACAGCCTGAACACTGGGCAGGACTCCGTCCATTACGAGGTCATCAACACCGGAGTGCCGGGCTACAACACGGCGATGGAGGTGGCCACGTTGGAGCACAGGTTCAAGCTCGACGAGGTGGACATGGTCATCATCAACTACATCGGCAACGACTGCGACCTGCCCAATTTCATCCATAAAAAACCCAAGTACTGGACGCTGAAGAAATCGTTCATCCTCATGCGCTTTTTCCAGAACGACGAACTGAACGCCCCGCTCGAAACCGCCCCCATGAACCACCTTGGCTCCGGCTACGTCAACCAACAAGACCTCGTGCCTGCCGAATACAGCGATATGGTGGGCGAGGCTGGCTACCTCAAGGCCATGCACCGTTTGAAGGAATTGCAGGCGGAACATGGCTTCGAGGTCGTCACCCTTGCCACCAACCCCAATGCCCCTACGATGGACTACGTGCAGCTCGCCTGCGATAGCTTCGAACTCGATTTATTGGATGTTTACCCAATCTGGAAGGATTACAAAGCGACCAACCCGGATGCCGTTTGGGAGCAGTCCAAGGAGGACACGCACCCATCGCCACTGGCGCATCGGCTGATAGCGGAGGCGCTGAGGGAGCGGGTTTTGGAGATGTTTGAAAAGGAGTGACTCAATTCTTCACCACGAGTTTTTTCACGAGGGATACGTCACCGAATTGTAGTCGGACAATGTAAATACCGTTGGCAAGATTTAAAGTGGGGAGCCTGTGCGTGCGCTCATTCACAACGGACTGATGCAGTAACAATTGGCCTGTGGGAGCGAACAGGGTAAAGTCGTAAACTTGGGTTGAGTTATTTTGGACTATAACTTCAGCACTTGCGGGGTTTGGGAAGAGCGAAACCAGGTATTCCAAAACTTCCTTATCAAAAACATGCGTCAATGCGGCACAGGCGGCTAGGTTGTTTTTGAAGTTCTGGTACGATTCATTCACCCATTTTTCTGATACGAAATGGGCCACTTGGTCGTTTACCAGTTTTAAGTACTCCTCCCTGCAACCATTATTGAATTCGAAACTATACCATTCCGTTGGGCTATTTCCCTCGGCCTCTCCGATGTGGACAATCAACTTGTCCCCGATCTGAAATTCCTCAAAACCAGGGTCGCACGAAGTGCCATGGCTGGCGAGGATGGTCATCGTATCGTGCTCAACTGTGCCCTGTAGGGTTTCCTCTACCACTACGTCCACCCAAAGTTGCAAAGGATGAACCCAATCAAGATGGGTGTTAAAAATGCGCACGGTAGCCACTTTAGACTCAGTCGTAATGATTTCACAAAAACTGAATCCGTCAAGGCAAGAGCAGCAAAAACTGAATACTGGTAGCGATAAAATAGCGGCGATGGTAGCGGTTTTTTTCATGTCGTGTTTTTTGACAAAGATAACAGCCGATTGGTGCCAAGGCAAGTAACGGACTACATTTGCATGCAATTCGACAAACAAATTTGCTTACGAAAGATGGAAAAACAAGGCGGCCTCTGGCATTGGCGCATCCCACAATTGGTAGTTGGTTTATCGGTGTTGGCCTTCGCCGCAATATTTGCCGTTGTCGGCTTCAACGAAGAAGCCACCCGTCAGGCCATCCGCCTATCTGCCAAAATAGCGGCGGTGCTGTTCTGCATGGCCTTTTCCGCCTCGGCGGTGCATGGGCTGCTGCGCAATTCCTTTTCGTTTTGGTGGAAAATGAACCGTAAGTTCTTTGGCATCTCCTTCGCCGTGGTACACCTCCTGCACTTGGGTTTTCTGCTGCTTTTGCAGCAATGTTTCCACCCCGTTTTTACGATGGCAAAAACGAGTTCTTTGTTTGCGGGTGGCATGGCCTACCTGTTTGCCGTGGCGATGCTGGCAACTTCCTTTCCCGTTTTCGCCAATCGGCTCACTGCAAGGCAATGGAAACTGCTGCACACCATCGGCGGTTGGTGGATTTGGGCCATTTTCATGAGGAGCTACGCAAAACGGGTCCTGACGGAACCCGAGTACATCCCATGGGCGATCTTGTTGGTAGCGGTGCTATTATTGCGAATGGTGGCTTGGTGGAGAGGGAAGGGCGCCCTAAAAAAAACTCCCATATGGTGGAAGCGGTTATCTATTTAGCAAGGGCTTACTAATAAAAGCTGCGCCTCGTTAATTTGTCGCTTTTGTCATGGCCGAAGGCCACCTCTGCGTCACGTAGGTTCCCTTCGGGAATGACAAAACGTGACGCAGAGGTGGCCTTCGGCCATGACAAAAGCGACAAAAAAGTGTACGCAATATTTTTATAAGAAAGCCCTTTCTATATTAGCGTAAGTTGTTGCATCGCCGTTATGCGGGACTCCTTGAAGGGGCGGCATATTGAATTTTCGTTTCCCCTTTCTTGGGAACAGCAGTGCGCTAAACGGCCGTAAACTCAATGCTTCACCAGCTTCCGGCTCACCACTTCCCCGTTCGCCATTTTCATCGAGAGCCAATAAACGCCAGCGGGCTGTGCCGACAGGTCAAGCTCTGGCCTCGTCATTTGTTGCGCAGCAACGACCACCTTGCCGAGCGAGTTCAGCACGGTGAACTGCTGCACCGCCGCATTGCCCATTAGGCTGAACCGCCCCGTGGAGGGGTTGGGCGCAACCCTCACCAGTGCCTCCTGCTGCGTTTCCCCTGCATCGGACACGACCTTCACGATGCCCTTCCGTGGCCCTTCCAGCACGGCCCGTATGATGTTGATTTGGCCTTGGGTGAAGCTGTTCTGGCAGTCTTCCGAGGAGTAGTCCATGTAGTTTTCGATCATGTCGGGCAGGTCGCCGGCGGCGGTGGCGAAGCAGGTGTTCTGCAATTCATCGCAATTGAACTCGCTCTGCTTGCCTTGGGCGGGGGTATCGTCCACGCCGTCGGAGGCGTTGCAGTCCACGCCGATGAACACGCTGCCGTCGCCGGAGATGTGGCGCAGGCCGAGGTAGTGGCCGACCTCATGCACCATCGTACGGCCCAACATGGGTATGGCGCCCACGCCTTGGATGTCGTATTCGCCCAGGCCGACCGTGCGATAGTCCACCACCACGCCTTGCAGTTCGGGTGAGGGGGCGGAGGAGCCTTCTGGCCAATGCGCCAGCGAATCGGGCGGGTAGGCATAGCCCAGCACCGGGCTTTCGAGGAAGATGATGCTCAGCGGCTGCAGCTTGCAAACCCAGATATTGAGGAAACCGTAGGGGGCGGCGGCGTCGCTGCCGCCGTTGGCCGACCGCTTCACCTCGTCGGGCAGGCCGAACAGCGAGGGCGTGAACAACTCATCGGTCTTCACCCGCCTGATTTCGGCGATTTCAAACTCGATGCGGGGGTCGCCGGCCACGGGCAGGAACTCGTCCCGCAGGTTCACCGTGTCGGGGTTCAGGCGGCGGAAGCAGCGGTTCAGTTCGTCCAACTGCTCGTAAATCTTCTCGTCGGGGATATTCTCTTCGTCGGCGTTCCAGACCACATGGAACACCACCTGCACGGTATAGACCTCGTCGGAGCGGCTATGGCCGTGCTGCTTGGCACTTTCGAAGGTCTGCCGCACGGCGTTCTTGTAGCCGGGGTACTGTTGCTCCATCACCTCGATGCCCAGTTCGTAGCCGCAGGGCTGTAGTTTGTGCTGCGCAAAGGCGAGTTGCAGGGAAAGCAGCGTGAGGAGTAGGGTAGTGGTTGATTTCATGATATAGTTAAAATTGATTGAGGGCGGACATGTGCGTGGGAAACGATGCTGATAGAGGCGCAAGGCTGGGTTTTGGCATAAATGCCGAAGTGTTTTTAGTGCCTTGGGCTTTATGCTTGCCTCGCAAAGCTATGAAAAGGAAGGGTGAAAAAGGCGGGAAAAGTTAAAACGGTAGGCGGGAAAATGGCTAAGGTCGGCGGCTTGACTTTTTGCAATTACAAATGGTCAAGCCGCCAAGCCTCTATGGAATCACACCCCAACCCCATTACCGCTCATCACGCCCATATCTTGCAGGGCAGCGGAGAGGCTGGCTGGTTCAACGGGTGCAGCAATCGCCTTGCTGACCGTGTTGTTGGTACCGTCTTTTGCTTCGGGCTGCTCATGGCGCACCCCAAGGGTATAGTTGCGGCGGGCGTTGCGGTACAGTTGGAGCAGCTCCGGCTTGGCGAACTCCATCACCATCATGCTGTTGTCCAATTTGCTGCGCAACAGGTCGTTCAACTCCGTGATATTGGCCTTGAGCCGTGCCAACAGGGTCTTGTTGTCCACCTTCACCTTCCGCACCAGGGGGTTCAGCAGGGCAAACTTATCGGCAGCGGCCTTCAGCGAATCCAGTTCTACGCTGCCGATGCCATATGATTTCAGTTCGGCGGCAAGGCCATTGGCGAGCGTGTAGAGCGCCTGCCCGGTCTGCTGCGTTTCCACGTCCCTGCCTTCCACCAGCGCCGAAGGGCTGTAATCGGCCTTGGCGAAGAGCACGGGATCGTTCTGGTCGTTTGCAAAGGAACGGATGGCGGCGCACACTATCCCACCAATCCTGGAAAGGTCTTTTTTGGCCAGGGCCTTGGCCTTGGCATTGCCCTTGGAGTTGAGCAATAGCGGCTGCATCATGCCATCCAACTGCGAATAGCCCGTCTTGAAGCTACCCACCTGCGCACTGAGCGCAGGCACGGTTTCGATGGTGGCCGCATTGGCGTCGAACACCTCGTTCACGTTGGTGAACATGTTGTACTTCTCTTCAATTTTTTTGTTCATGCTGTGAGGGTTTTGATTTTTTTACGGAGCGGGGCGTTGGCGCCGGGCAGCGCAAAAAAAGGTTAGATATTATTTTATTGTTATTCAAAATATATGCCAAGTGTTTGACAAGGGGAGGGGTGGGCGGAAGGAACGGGAGGGAGTGGGGCTTAGGGCGTTCGTTAAAAAGGGTTTTGGAATTGGGAAGGGATATGGGGGGAGGTTATTGCGAACGGTTGGCTTGCTGCCGTGCCGCCGTGCGTTGGGTTTGCGGGCTGGGCTTCGGCGGCATAGGCGTACATACTTTGTTCGGCGATTTTATTTATTCGACTGGTTTTCAATGATTTGGACAATCTGTTCTTCTGATGTTTTTAGATATTTGGCAATCGTTTTTGCGGGAACTCCGTCCTTGCTCATTTCTAATATTACTTCTATTCTTTCTTCTTCCTTTGCTTTTTTTATTATTTCTTTCGCTTCTATTTCAATCGTATGATTTCGGCTTGCAATACTCATTAAGTGCAGTAAATATTTATCGTATGCAATTCGCTCCTTCTCCGGGAGTCTCATGGTATCCAACTTCTCGTTCGCTTCTTTCAAACCTTTGGCTGAAAACGAAGGCTTGATTTCTGCGTTCTTTAAAAAGTAAATCCACTCGTCCAGCCTGTCATTTATCCTGTTCCTGAATTTTCCAGTTTTGATTACCCAATATTCTGGGTAAATCTCATGGACGCTCTTCTTTTGATAGACTTCAATCTGTTTGTCAGATAGCCCAAGAATGTCGCCCTTGTGGATGCCTTTGAAAACAGTTGTGCCGTGGTAAACGTAGTCCTTCCCTTGCCCCAAGTCGAAATAGGCAATGGTAATGGATATAACCTTTTTCACTTGGGCGTATGCTGAACCCTCCTTGATGTGTTCGGTGACGGCTTTGGATGCGCCGAAAAGCATCCGATGGAAGTAGTCGTACTCCTGTGTATTTTGGACTTCGATGATGACGAGTTCGCCCTTCTCGTTTTCCACGAGGATGTCCACTCGGTTGAACTTGTCGTCCTCTGTCTCCTTGTTGCTCTCGCTGTCGAGGACTTGTTTGATTTTCACTTCTTCGCCGAGCAACTCCGACAAAAAGCCTTCGAGGATGTCGAAGTTGGCCTTGTGACGAAGCATTTTTTTCATCGCCCAATCGAACCGTACCAGTTTCTTTGCCATTTAATACGATTTTGGGCACAAAAATACACTATTTCCAAACATCCGTTCAAGGCCTCAAATCTGCACGGCGGGTTGGACAGCGGTCAATGTCACGGTGGGCTGGCTCTATTGCTATTGGCTGGCATCGGGCTTGGCGCGCTTGTTTCCCGGTATGCGTGTTGGATGCTTGGGTTGGACCTCTGTCCAACCCGTGAGAATTTGTATAGTTTTATTTATAAAATGGGTGAACGTATGCATCTGCGCTGTTTGCGGCTGCGTTGGGCAGGCGGGTTGGGCGTTGCCGCAAATAGGCGTAGATGCGTTGTTCTCGGCTTTTTTCTACCTGTTTATTACAACCTTTCCGGTGAGTTTTGTTTCTCCTTGCACTATTAGTTCAAGAAGATAAATTCCGGACGAAGTATCTGCCAAAGGCAGGGAAATTATTGAAGAGTTTATAAAGTCAAAGGACTTGACCAATCTTCCTTGTAAATCCAAAAGCCTCAAAGTATAAGGTTTTCCAATTCGCCGTTGCAACTCGACATTTATTGCGCCTTTCGCAGGGTTGGGATATATCGCCCAACCGAAATTGTTTTGTGATTCCTTTGCTGCTACTGTTGTCGTCAGTTGCAGGTTGTCAATTATCATCTCGGTATAGCCAATCGGAAAGATGAATGGGTCGTAGTGGTTTTTCGCCCAGACCTCAATCAGCACCGTGTCAAGCCCTACCTGCTCAATGGGCAGCACAACCTGCACAATCCCGTTCGTGGCAGCCGTGACTTTCCATGTCCCAATTTTTTCATAAAGCCCGTTGCCCGGTTGCCACTGTTTTACACGGATGCTGACTTCGCCTTCCATGTCCACCGTGTCCACCCTGACGGAGGCGGTCAGGTATTTGTATTCCTCGGTCGGAACGAACTTGACGTGGGCGCAGCCATATCCTGTGGCTGTTCCAAATATATCCCTTGCCGTACTGGACACTTTCATGGAGAAATTCCCCTCTATTGCATCCGTTGTTTTTGCCACGGGGATGTAGCCCACATAGTAGTTGTTGGTTGACCAATGGACGGGGTTTTCTATGCTGTCAACGGTCTGCCATTCTTCAAAGTTGTCGTTTGGAACCTGAGAAAAGCCGACAGATATGAGGAAGGAAAATGAGAGCAAAAGAAGCACCCGGTTTATTTTGTTGATGGATTTATACATGGCTGCGGTTTTTGATAATTTTGACGGTTACCTTATTTTTCAATTTCGGATTTGAACTTCCCGTTGAGGAAGTTAATTCGTTCGGAATACAAAATGCCGTGTGTACCCTGTGATTTCATCTTCAAGTGTATCTCAAACTTTCCTTCTATTTCCCTGTCTTCCAGGTCGAGGCGAGTGATTTCAATATAGTTGACACAGGTAGTGTCTGTCCCCCAGAATCCGTCGGCTACGTCACCGTCGTCTAGTAACCTTCCATAGGCTCCAAAACTTTTTTTGGGGTCAATAGCCCAGTTTGCATAGTCAAAAATTTGGTGCATTCCCACACTAATAGGTACATAATCGAGACCCAAATCTTCTCTGAGTAAAAATTCTTCAAAATATGGTTCATAGGATAGAAATCTGAATACCAATACAGTGTCCCATGCAATATACACTTGACAATTTCCCACCCACGGAATTTCTCCTAAACCCGGCACTTGCTTGACAGCGGTACACATGTAACAATTCTGTAGATATTCGAGCGGCTGCAAATCCACGCTGCTTTTAAAAGCGGTCGTATCGTCGCAACCCGTCAGAATTGTCCCAGCCGGGGGCAACTGTTCGCTTACCGGGCGATTTATTTCAGGAATTTCATGTTCCTTTTTGCAACAAATCCACAACAGAATAATGAACAATGCAGTGACAAGGCGATAGATTGGTTTCATTGCAAGAAATTTAGGGTAGTGGGTCAAAAGGGTTGGCAAGCGATACGATTGCTCAAAGCAATCGTATCGCTTTTTGGCTTATTTCAACCCAATTGGCCCACTACCGCAAGAAATTTAGATTGGAAAAGAAAAAGCCATGCGGCTCATCATTCGAACGCCGCATGGCATTTAAAATTCAACGGGCTATCGCCAGTTTCAGCACCTGCCTTTTGTCAGTCCCACGAATCTCGACGAACCAAAAACCGGTCGGCAAGCGGGAAACGTCGCAGGTCAGCATTTCTTTGTCGTAGCCAAGCACCGGCAATGTATGTACCACCGAGCCGTTTGTGCTGATTGCCCTTGCACCGACAACCGTAGGGAAACCTTCCAGCAATACACTAAACCTGTCTTGTGCGGGATTCGGGAAAATGCGGTTGTGTTCTGCCAAAACAGGAGTTGCCGTTGCCTCATCCTCCTGACCGCTGCTCCTGCAAGCCAGCCCCTGCGAACAGAACAGCAACTTCGTAGCGGTGACGCTACAGCCGACAGGGGTGCTTACCGTCAAACGCAGGTAGAAAAACGGGCAATTCGGGGCGGCAGAAAGGTTGAGTGTCGGGCTGTTAGTGCCGAAGTTCGTATAGGTCACGTTGTTGGTTGACCAAGCCCACTGGTAGGTGTAGTTCGTCCCGCAGTTCCACAGGTTGCCCCAGATTTCCTGCATACCCGGCTGCACGTTGGCAGTGGCGGTAAAAGGACAATCCAGGGTGATGCCGGTGGTAACGGAAGTGTGCGTATAGTCCGTGGAGAACCACACGGGCGAGTTGTTGTTCGCTACCTCGCAAAGTGCGCCCCGTATCTGAGCGGCGTTGTCCCGGCTGCCTGCCGTGCCGGTTGACTCGCCGCCAAACAACACGACCGGGTTGGAGAAGTGCTGTATCCGGGTATTGTTCTGGGCGTTGTTCGCCATGATGGTGTTCTTGCCAATCGCCATGTTCTTGCCGTGCGGGCAACCTGTGGTGAGGGGATTGCTGTGCAGGCAGCCAATCTGATGGGCGAGTTCGTGCGCAAAAGTGTAACGGATGGGACCGATGAAAGGCACTTCGGCGATGCAAAACTTGTTAGTGCTGGTCGGGTTGAGTGAGTTGGCTATGCCAAATACCGAACCATTACCATAGTTTTGATTAGTCAATAAAATACCAACGTCGGCACCACTACTCGAAAGCGTCGTTTGAGCGTTTGAACTGGCGGTTAAATTATTCCTGTCGTTAGTAATGTTATTTGTCAAAGAAAAATCCGGCATATAGGAAATTATCTGTATCCTGACCTTTTTGTTCGGCACGATACTGTTGATGAACGCCCCGTTGATATTGTTGGTCTCCACGAAGAGGAACCACAGCCCGAACAGCCCGTAGTTGGCGTCCAGCCATTGCTGTGCTCCGGGTGACACCATGGCAAGCACGTCGAGGATATCGCTGCCGCAGTCGTCCTCGCAATAGCCCGTTTCTTCCGGTGGGGTCAAATCAGTAGCACAGGTGCCATTTTCCCCGACCGAAGGGTCTTGTTTGATGAGCGCACCTTTTGTGCCACCCATAGGATAAAGCACATAAGTACTGTTCTTGAGCGTGATGCTGCCACCCCTGCCCTGCGAGGTGACATATATAGCAATTTCTCCCTGTTCCGCCCTGCCGAACACGGCATAGTCGCTTTCGTTGGCGAAATGGGAACCCAGCACTTCGAATGAGATGGGCTGCCCGTCGTTCTCATCCGGAAGGGTGACGCTGATTTTCCCGTTGCTGTCGAACAGGCTCTCCGTTGCCCAGGCGACGTGCAGTACATCGCCCAACCGGGGTTGGTTGGTGACGCGTAGTTGAACACCTTGGCCTGGTCGGCATCCAGCCCTGTGTAGGGGCTTACGAGGGTGAATGCAGCGGACTGGGCAAGTGAGTTGGCTATGCAAAGCACAAAAGCAAAAAGGATTGCCAAAGCAAACTGGAAGCGGTGTGGGGCATGGGATGCCCGGCGATTGAAAGTACTCTTTTTCATGATGTAAACGATTTTGGTAAAAAAATGTCAGCCTTCGGGAATTTTCCCGAAAAACTGGATGAGCCAAACCTGGGTAGCGGAATTTCCCGCCCATCTTCCGGCAGGCACGAGTACCTTGCATAAAAGTACGGCTTGCCGGGGGAATCAACACGCCTCTTCTTCTTTCATTTTATTTTCTTCGTTTTGTTCTGTTTTTTTTGTTCTTGTTGCCGAGAACGCAGGCTGTGAAATAATTCACATCCCCCGTTTTCCGAGCATTTCGTTTCGATAGAATCCCCTCACGCCGCCTCCCATGACCGCTGTGCTCCGATAATTTGTCCCTTGAAAAACCAAGAGACCCGACGTTCCAAATAAAAGTCCCGCCACAACGCCCCGGAATGCCCCCATAAACAACAAAAAGAGCTG
>JALHQW010000116.1:0-10659 GCA_022841745.1 Saprospiraceae bacterium
TGGATCTGGTGGAAATTGCTATTGCAAAATGGCAATTGAAGCTGCCCAACGAGACCTTGAACTATGGGAAGAGCACGTTCGGTCACAAGGGATTGACCCTTACGAGGAATTGAGCCAAGAAGCTGGCGCCGCATTTCAAGCTGAAAGCAAGCGCAGGGCTTTCTTAAGGCGCCATGAAGATGAATGGTCGGACCTTTGGCTTGATGAAACAGTTAAAAACCGGGAAGGAAGTTTCACTTCTTTTTCGAATGACAAATTTGATTTTGATGTTACGGAAAGTTGGCTCGGGTTTATCATATCTGAAGACGATACAGATATGGAGGAAAGGCTTGGCACTAAGAATGACCTAGGCAATCCTCCCAATGATTAATTCATTAGGAGTTGACAAGCATTGAATGCTTGAGCGTTTATTTGTGGGAGAAAAAAAGCCCCGACAGAAGTTATTCTGCCGGGGCTTTGTTGTTCAAAGCAAGTCTTAATGGTAATTATTCCTGGCAAGGGCCGCATACACCGCCTTGGGCGGCATAAAGGGGCCATAGCCACAATGAAATGCTCCTTGTTTTCTGCAGGCTGGTACCAGCATTCGAGCAAATGACGATTTTGCCATCACCATCCGTGTCTTCACAAGGGCAAGCCTGCACCGAAGAACTTGGGATACAAGGGTTCCCGTCATTTTGGTCAAAGAGCTGGTGACTGACTGGATAATTTTCAAAATAGCCGTCACCGTCAATGTCAGTTGGAACACAGCCACCGCCAACTGTGGGATAAGGATCGCAAGCGTTCAACGGATTGCTGTCAATACCACCATGGTAGATGCCGTCGTTACCGGTTTCTTGGCCGTCCGAGATCCCATCCAAATCGCTATCGCTGTTGGAATCAAAAGGAATTGCATCCGTTAAATCAGCCACACCGTCGTTGTCGTCGTCCAGGTCGAAGGCATTGATGATGCCGTCGCCATCGAAGTCACAAACTGGGGTTTTGGCGCTTGGGCTGCATCGGTCGAGTGGATTGCTTTCATTGGCATCCTGAATACCGTTTTTATTGGTGTCCTCTAGTCCATCCTTCAAACCGTCACCGTCGGAATCCTGCTCAAGCGGGTTGGTATCTTCGAAAGGATTGTACCTTCCATCGCCACCTGTTTCAACATAATCAGAAATACCGTCTGCATCGCTGTCGCTGTAAACGTTGTAAGGATTGATGTCGTCCAAGTCCCAGACCCCGTCGTTGTCATCGTCATTGTCAAGATCATTGATGGCACCATCGCTGTCAAAATCACATGCCGAAACCGTTTTGTCGTCACCACATTTCGGTGCAGCTACTGGGATGCTGGCCTCTGGCAATTTATCGCTGACGATATAGTTAGCGAAGTTGTTCACGTTGTTGCCATTCGTCAGAATGGTGTAGATGAGCATGGTACTCCGGTCGTTTGATGGCCCTTGATAGATGCTGTTGCCGTCCAAGTCAAAATCCGTCATCAAATAACCATCCATGATGAAGTTGGCCAAGTTGCTTGTGTTGTCGCTATTGGTCATCACATCAAAGAAAAGCTGAAGAATGTCGTTGTTCGGGCCTTGGTACACTGCCTGACGGTTGCCATTGTAGTCACCACCCCAAAGTGCCATATTGCCGTTGTTCAACATGACCCTCGTTCCTGTACCTTTTACAGGCAGGCTTGGACTGCGGAAGTCAAAAAGCACTGGTGTCGGTGATAGTGTGGTAGTAGCCTCGGTCACTACGCCCAAGTGGTTGCGATGGCGAATTGCCACATAGTAGTTACCGCTGCGAACCAAGTCGAAATGCAGGATGGAATCGCCATCCGGGCCTATAAGGTCACCATCACGTTGGAGCAAGCCAGAACGGGTTGCAACTATACTATCTTGGCGGTTGCCATGGCGAAGCTCTACCAGAAGCCAGTCAACGATTGCATCATTTCCTTCTACATCAAACAATGCAGGGTCGCTTATTTCATTACCACCATCATTGGCCAAACGGTATTTATCAAAATGTTTGTATGGTTCAGCAGTTGGGACGTACCCTTTTTGGCGGAGGCCATCCTTCATGAGTGCTGAACCGCCATTGGTAACTGATGGGCCTTGAAGCAGCGCTTTTATTTGTATTGCTACACCTACACAGTTGCTGTTTAAGTACGGGTCGCAAGCATCCCTAGGGTTGCTTTCGCCGCTGTTTACGATACCATCGAAGTTCAAGTCTTCTTCACTATCGAGGAGAAGGTCACTATCAGTGTCCACCAACAGTGGGCTAGTCTCATCTTCGTCGAAATAACCGTTTTTGTTGGCATCTTCAATGCCGTCCAAAATATCGTCGTCGTCGGTATCACTGTCCAGGAAGTTCATCTCGCCTACTTCAACAAGGCCATTGGTGTTGCGGTCTTCGAAGTTGTCCCGTATGCCGTCACCATCAGAATCGAGGTCAAGGAAGTTGAGGGTGCCATCGCCATCGTCATCAATATCAGGCTCACCATTGGTCTCGCCAAAACTGCCATCCGGCATGATGGTATTGTAGCTGCTGTTATCTGCATCACCATCATCAGTTGGCTGGCCATCATTGTTGGGTCCATCTGAATCTGTGGTGATTAGGCCTCCCGTTTCAAAGGCATCATGGAACCCGTTATCGTTGTTATCAACCATTGCGTCCAAAATTCCATCATTGTTGGTGTCAAGGGACTGCCTGCGAATCTCCGCAAGGTCATAGATACCGTCGCCGTCCGAATCGGAGTCAATTGAGTTTGGAAGGCCATCAGCGTCAATATCACCCTTTACGAATGCGGTACCGTCGTTATTGGTGTCTTCAGGGCGGCCGTCCTGAATGGTTCCGTCCGTTTCGGTAATGACCAATGGAAGGGCTGCGAAATTATCGTGGAAGCCATCATTGTTTGTATCCACAAACTCAGTTCCCATGTCAACCTGACCGTCGCCGTTTTGGTCAACGCCACCCACTTCGATGATGTCTGGAATACCGTCATTGTCGGAATCAGTGTCCAAGAAATCTGGTACACCATCGTTGTCATTATCAGGGTTTTTCGTTTGATCCCCACTTGAGTAATCAACGCCGTTGTACTCAACAATTGCAGCCTCCGGAGAATCGTTGCCCGGTACGGAATCCTCATCTGGGTCATACACGCTGGCATATCCATCTGAGTCGCTATCCGGCATAGAAGTCGGGTCGCCAGGGATTGGGTAATCAAGGCGTCCGTCGCCGTTGCTGTCAGCGCCGCCAGCTTCGATGATGTCGGGAATCCCATCGTTGTCGCTGTCCAAATCGACAAAGTTGAGTACCCCGTCGTTATCGGTATCACTTGGTACGGTGTTGCAAACCGCACTGGCCACGTAATTGGGATTATAATCATTGCAGTCATAGCCGATAGCATAACCATCGCTGTCATTGTCCCATCCAAGGGTAATGGAATTGTCCACCTGGCCATTGCCATCCGAATCCTGGTTGCCTGTCTCAATGAGATCCGTAATGCCATCGTTGTCGCTATCGAGGTCTTGGTCGTTTGACACTCCGTCTCGATCTGAATCGGTGTTGCCCTCAATGCCATTGGGTATCCCATCATTGTCGTTATCGAGATCGTCGTCATCTGCTACCCCGTCACCATCTGTATCGTTGCTGCTCATGTAGTTGATGCGCTGTGTTTTGGTGACTGTGTTGCCACAGTGATCCTCCAAAGTCCAAAAACGCAGTACATATCCCCGACAACCCTGTTGATAGCTTAGGTTATCCTCGTAGGTAGCATCAAGGCTGAGGTCACAATTATCATTTTCATTCGTAACATCACCGGTAATGGTCAAGTCATTTTTGTCTTGATCGCAGGTGATGGTAATGTCAGCCGGCACGGTGAACGTAGGCGGCGTCGTGTCACGTAGGATGAAGGTCTGGCTATACTGTGAAAAGTTGCCGCATTCGTCCCGTACATAGAAGGTACGCACCAAGGTGGTGTCTGTTTCGCAATCAAATTGCCAGTCGCTATCAGAAATCACGAGCGGGGTGGTGATGTCACAACCGTCCACGGCTGCAATCTCCACACCAAGCGTTGGCTTTACTGGCACAGCACTGCACTCCACGATTTGGTCAAAGGGCAAGCTGCCCTCAACTACGATATAGCTGACCTCCTGCTGTCCATGTATGCCATCCAAGTAATCCCATTCGTCCACATGTACCTGGAACGAGGTGGGCGTCAAATTGACCACCCTGATGGTAGCAGGAGCCGGGTCGGCCATCGTCAGGCCACCAAAGACCACTACTGGGTTTTGGTATTTGTGCGTCAACTGTACTGTCTGGAGATTATGGTTTATCGTGATTTTCTTGGCTTCGCCAAAAATCTCGTTCTCTTTGTTCTTCAAGTTTCCGCTTCCACTGAAGGCAACATATCCCACTGTCTCGAAGCCGTGGTTCATTTCAACATCCAATGAGGTTTCTTCTTGGCAGAAGATGACTGCACCACCCGTACCCAATGAACTTATGCGAACCGTAGCAGGGTTGGACTCGTTGAACGATTGGATTTGTCCCAAAAAGCCGGGTGAAGGGTACCCTTGGCTGAACACTGTGTTGACGGCCGTGCTCGAAATCAACTTCGTATTGACTTCAAACGGCACTTCACCCGGGTTGACGCCTTTTTCGATGGCTATCCATGCCACGCTTTCCTTTCCGTGGGCAGGGTTGTTGGATTCCTGTTCTTGAACCCTGAGTTGGAACTGGGTGGTGGCCACGTTCCTAAGCCTTGTTGTCACCGCTGCGGCATCGCCATTGGTGGTCACTTGTGCAATTACCACGGGTGGCGTGTCGAACTGGATGGGGAAGCGGATGGTCTTCCAGCGGTTTGTGACGTTTTCCATCACGCCCGCAATCATCCGCTTGCCGTTTGGCAAGGTGTATATCCGGAAAATATCCGGCGCTGTTTCATCCTTGATGGTGATGGCTTGCTGGTCAATCTGGCTGTTACCACAATAGTCGCTCGCAGTCCAAACCCTGGTCAGCAGGTAGCTGTAGATGGAGCAGGAGTCAGCCCCTTGCGTGGCAGTTTGGTCAAAAGAAAGCCAAACATTCCCGCAGTTTTCGAAGGCGTCAACCACAGGTGGAAGTGGAATTTCATCATCGCAAGCTACCTCAAAATCATCAGGGATATTGTTCAATACAGGGGCGTCGCTGTCCGACATGTCAATGTACGCAGTAGCCGTTGCGCAGCAGCCAGTCGTGTTGTTGCAAACTTGGTAAACGAACTGGTCGCCACCGCAGAAGGTGGTGTTTGGCAGGTAATAGAACTCGCCGTCCACGTCCATGTCCAAGTAGCCATTGAAGGGCTGTGAAACTATGCTGAAAATAGGGTCATCCAAGTTGGAATCATTCGTGCCAACGTAACCAACCAAGGTGAACCCTGGGCAGGCATTGTCGAAAAAGTCAGTATTTGCACCCGGCAACTGGGTCACGTTCTTCGTTACTACGTTGGAGTAGATCCAGCTACCACATGACGAGCGGCGCGCCCTACGACGGTATTCGGTATTTACCGATATGGAAGGCGGCTGGTAGGATGAACCTGTAGCGCCTGAGATGGTCGTCCATGGTGACCAAACAGTACCAAGTTCTTGCCTGAACTCCCACTGGTACTGCGCACTTCCACCGTAGCCACCAGAAGGCGGCACTGTTGCTGTCATGGCTGATGGCACGCCGTTGGCGCAAAGCGATTGGTCGTAGCTAATGGTACCAGCATTGTTGAAGTTCTCGATGACCGTGAAATCCCTTTCCTCGTAGGCCGTGCAACCGTTTCTGGTTGCTGAAATCCTCATGGTCTTGATACCCCCTGTGCTATAGACAACCGAGTGGGGCCCAAGGCCATTGGCCGAAGCAGGTGATGCACCTGGGCCAAAGTCCCAGGTAACCGTACTGCCACTAGCAGCTGCACCTTGTACCGTAAATATTTGATTGATGCAATTGGTACTTGTGTTCCAATAGGTAAAGTACGGGTTCGGGTTCACCGCTTCCTCCAAAATCTGGTCACCCCACCAGACCTGGCACTCATCGCCGCTATAGCGAACCCATACATTGTAATTGCCGGGGCCGAGGTTGTTGAAGACCAATGGCGGCGCAATCCAGGTCGTTCCATTGATAGATGCCTCCAAGGTAGTTCCCGTAGGTCCGCTTGCGTTCACGGTGATGCGTCCGCTATTGTTGGTGCAACTAGATGGGTTGGTAGGCACCACACTCGAAATGGTGAATGGGGGCCTTACGTTGTAGTTGGCAGTCATGGTGCTTGAACAACCATTTCTTGTGACTGTCAATTGGGGCGACACCGTCGTTGAAGCAATGTTGTTGGGCACATTGAAACTGACGGAGATTGGGCCAATGCCTGTAGCAGTGGCAGGCGTGGCCATGCTTCCGAAGTTCCAGGAATAAGTGGCCCCAACGCCAGCATCTGCTGCTTGGAAAAGGTAGCTTGTAGCTTCGCAAATAAAGCCATTGGTGGTTGTGGGGCCGAATGCGATATTGGCTGTTGGCACAGCTTTCACCTCCTTAA
The DNA here is from genome assembly GCA_022841745.1 of Saprospiraceae bacterium. GTDB lineage: Bacteria > Bacteroidota > Bacteroidia > Chitinophagales > Saprospiraceae > UBA6168. Next base: position 6,533 of record JALHQW010000116.1, read on the forward strand.
CGATGGTGTTCGAGTTAATCCATGCCGCACAAGGCGTTCTGCGGGTTTGCCTGCGGTACAAGGTAGATCCAGTTACAGTATTAACCGGGTCGTGTTCAGGACCAGTCGCTCCCGGAATGTCCACCCAAGTCAAACCTCCATCCAAGCTTTTTTGCCACCTGAAAGTCGTATAACCGTCCACACCACCGCTTGGCAACGAGACACTCGTAATAGGAGTTGGGTCAAAAGAGGAGCAATTCGATTCGTTTCCAGTCAACAAGCCAGGATTTGTAAAATTGGACACTACCATTTTCACCACGACATTCGAATAGATAAACCCGTTGCAGGTGCTTCTTCTTGCGCCCCTGCGGTAATGCGTGGTCGAGGTGATGGTGATGGGGTCAAGGGTTGCAACTGTTGCGCCAGGAACATCGGCCCAAGTGGTGCCCCCGTTCGTGCTGAGCTGCCACTGGTACAGCAAAGTACCACCAGCGCCGCCGCTTGGTGTCGTCACACTAGAAATGATGCCCGGGTCAAAGCTGCCACAGTTGTCCTCGTCGCCGACGATGATGCCGGGGTCGGTCAGGTTCAATTCCACGGTCTTCGTCACATTGTTGGATAATCTCCAGCTATCAACGATACCAGAGCAACGGGCCGACAACAAATCACTGGTGCCGCTGGTCGTTACCCTGATTTCGGCATGGTCATCGAAAGTGGATTGTCCTTGGCGATAGACATAAATCCTGTAATTTCCGGTACCAGCATTGCCAGGGTTCGTAGCATCAGTTGGCAACAAGGTCACCGCCTGTCCGCTGTTGAACCTGGTCAGGTTCCAGTCCGCAGGATTGGTCGGAGAGTTGGCACCTAAAGCCGTGTAGGTGAAGAACACCTTGCTCCAGTCAATTGGCTTGCTGGCATAGCTGCCATCCTTGTAATGGAGGTAATCACGCAGGTTGAAGGTCTCGCCCACCAACAGGTTGATATTGTAGGTGCAGAATTCCACCTCATAAGGGTTGGCCATGACGGAATTGTCGCATTCCGCCACCCTAGCGCCCCTTCGGTAATTAGTCGTTTGGTTGATGAACGGAGGGTCGTAGCTGGCGGAATTGGAGGATGCAATATCCTCCCAAGTGGTACCACCATTAACACTCTGCTGCCATTTATATTCGGTTGTACCATTTACGGCAGCGCTCACCCAAATATCGAAATGGCTGATGCCAAAAGGCTTCCCATTGTTGGGGTTTATTGGAGCTGTTAAGTTTGTAAACGGTGGCGTCGTATAGGTGGCAGTTGGCGTACCGCCTTTAACTGTCACCTTCGTGACGTTGGCACCTGTGACCGTGAGGTAATAGGGTTCGCCATTGACGTTTGTTATTGTATAGTTCGCACCATTGAGCGAGCCGCTGACCGGTGGGTCAACTTTCCACGTAACGTCGGCACCACTGGTAGGCGGTGTACCAACAATCACGGCTGGGTCGAAACCACCGCACATTGCTTCATCGGCTGCTATCACACCAGCGGTGCTGAAATTGGCCGTTGTTGACTTGATGACCACATTGGAATTTACCCAACCCGTGCAGGGCAAAAGCCTCGCAGCACGACGGTAGTGGGTAGTCGCAGAAATGGTCGGCGGGTCATAAGTGGCCGAATTGGTGCTGGCGATGTCCGTCCAGGTTGTACCATCGGTACTTGATTGCCATTTGAATTCCGTCGTACCGGTACCAGGGCTTGGAGCAGCCGTAGTGCCGATAATTTGTGGGTTGAAGCTGGTGCCGCAGCCAGACTCTGTGCCAGTGATGGTGCCGCCATTGGTAAAATTGCCGCCGCTGGCCACGGTGATGGCCCGCGTGAGGCGGCAACCAGTGGCACTGGTTATGGTCACATTATAGGTTCCTGCCGCCAGGCTTGTCCTTGAGCCATTGTTGGAAGCGAGGTTTGCAATCTTAGCAGCCGTCAATCCTGTGACGTTGTTGAAATATCTCACATCGTCCATGCTTCCCCTGTAGAAATCGGTGCTCGTACCATAAACAGAGCCACCATGAGCGCCACCGATACCGCCATTATTGGCGTGGGCAGCGATATTGGTCATGGAGGCGGTGGCATTTGTTTCTGTTCCACCTACGCCATCCAGGTACAGCCTTATTCTGCCTGCGTCAAAAACCAGGGCCACATGGTGCCAGTTGCCGTCGTTGGGGTAGGTCAAGGTGCCTGCATTGAAAACAAAGCTAGCATTGGTGCCGCCAGACCTTTTCACCCGGCCTTCCAATATGTTATTGTTCAGCCTCATGGCGATGCCTATGCCTGCGCTGGAGTTGTCACCGCCTTCTTCGAAAAGTATTTTCGAACCGGTGAGGTTTTGTGGCTTTATCCACATGGACACGGCTATCTGGTTGGCTGCCAAGGTCATAAAACCACTGGCCACATTGTAGCGTACGGCGGTGCTTCCATTGAAGTTTAGCGATTTGCGGCCTTCCCTGGCATCGGTGTTGTAAATAGGGTAGCCAACCACGTTGATAGCATGCCTGCCATTCCCAGATACGTCGTTCAGGTTGTCGTCAAAATTCCACCTTGCGCTCTCTGTCATATCCGACCAACGGTAGCTGTAAGGTGTACTTGCCCCAGAAACGTTTAAGGTAATGCTGCCATTGGCCACACCACAACCTTCGTTTACCACGCTGGAAGTAGCAGCAAGGGTGCTCGCACAGTCAGGGTCAGCACAATCCTTGAGGCTGTCAAAATCATCGTCACGGTCGTTGTCACATACCTCAACGGAGCAGATGGGGCGAAGGGCAGAACCAGGAATGATGGTACGGGTGCTGTTGCTGGGCGTCTGCCAATAAACCTGGAAGTGGTCACTGTTCACACTTCCCGCTTTTTGTAACAATTCGATAAAATAGGGCTGTCCAGCAGTTAGGGCACGAGCTGTGGAAGTTTGGGCTGGGAATTTAGTGAACTCCGCTTGCCCCGTAAATCCTGTAACCTCTGCAATCAGTGACTCATTGAACTGACTTGCATTGGTGCTCAGGAAGAGCTTGGAAGCATCACCAGATGTTACCGTAAAAGTATAGTTTCCAGTAACTGGTGGCACCAAATAGCCATAAACCCGGGTACCGTAGTCGTTGCTATAATCCACCGGGCCTTGGAAGGAGGTCAGGAAGCCTGTTTCGTTGTAGTTGTTGGGGAAGTTGGGATTGGTCACCAAATTGTCCGTTGCAGTGCCTGTTATGCCGCCCCAACGGTCGAAATTGATTCCACCGTTGCTGCAAGTCACGGCAGCAGGGCAGTTCACTTTCGATAGGGAAACCGCATCGAGGTACATGCCCGCTTCTGCACGGGTGTTTGTGAATGTAAAACTGGAAATCGGGTCAAGTATGCTGTAGGTAAACGTGTATTCGAATTTGGTCCAACCAAGGTTGGTCGCAGATTCGCTGGCAGGCACAGCCCAAGTATTTACAGCCTTAAATCCGCTCACAAAATTGAACTCCAATGCTATGTTTCCTGAATGCTGCACCGTAGGAATCGTACCATTCGGCATTCCACTGCTGTTCATGCCAAGGGTCCTTGAAGCCGCATAAAAGCAAAACGTATAGGTTTCACCGTCTTTCATTAAGAGGTTGTTGGAGAAATCGGTACTGGAAGTCCAGCAATCACCGCTGTTCGGCAAATAGACATACCTGCTGCCTTCTGGATTGTTGACGGCGTTGGTGGCATCGTTTACGAGGAACATATTTGTCCCAGAAATTGCTGCAACCCAAGGTAAGATAATTGTATTGTTATTTTTTGGGATAGCAACGGAAGGCCTGCCATCCAAGGTTGTGCCGAATGTGGTGGCCGTTGTGGACTCAAAGCCGCCATTCGGAACCAGGTTATCCGAACAGCCGCAGCTAAGGTCAAAGCTCGTGCCACCAAGTGGAGCAATTCTGCTAACACAAATATCATCAATGAATAGGGTGCCACCAGCAGATTTGTAAGCACCTATTTCCATGTAAACTGCATTAGAAGGTGCTCTTCCTTTTAAGGAATAGCGTTGATAGGTCGTTGAACCCAGGTTTACTGGTTGTATGGGATTCGAAATATTGTTGCCACTGGCATCTTTCCAGTAAAAATAGATTTCTGCCCAGTTAGTACCACTCCCAACTTTTGACCAT
>JALHQW010000116.1:10759-15447 GCA_022841745.1 Saprospiraceae bacterium
CCACCTGCATAAGCGTCAGTGACGGAAGCCACCGTACCAGAGGTGGTCCATCCGGTCAGGTTGGTGTCCAGGTTGGTGTTGGAAAGCAAGATACAGGAAGGTGGCATGAACATCGCCATCTGCTGTTTGAATTGATCTTCGAACCGCTTGAAAAGCGCAGAAGCAAAACTCTGTCCAGCGCTGGGTTCAAACGCAAATGATTTTTGCGTAGCCATGCAGGTGAGCAGCAAGATGGCCAAAAATGTTTGTGTAAATCTGATGGACCGCATAAGTTTTTGTTTTGAGTGCCAGTTTTAATTAAACTTCAGGGGTACAAAGGATGCTGACTTTTATTAGATGAATTGGTGGATTGCAGTTATTATCACTGCTTTTGAGTCGGAAGGAGTTTCCTACGGGTAGATTGCCCAAACTTAGAAATTGGAAAAACAATAAATGCACTGCATTTGGGATGCAGGATAATTGAACTGCTTAAAAGCAGTTTTGCAGGTGTAATCATTGATTTGTTCATCTCTAGTTTTTGTTCGCTTACTAAAAAATCTATCGGAAAAATCGAAGCTAAGGGGAGGAGAATAATGCAGGGTAATCTGTGCAAAGCGCATAAATGACAAACACCATGCCAACCGAACAATTTATAACAAACAACACACCATATAAAATCAAAAAAGGCTTGGGCACAAACGGCCCAAGCCCAAAACTTGGATTAGCAAGTTATGATGGCTAAAAATAAAAAACTTTCCATCGGTTGACGATCGACGGTTGACGATTGACGGCAGTCATACATTCCCGTCAATCGTCCAACCGTAATCCGTCCACCGTTAATCTACATTGTCATGCAGGTAGGAATTGCCTTCCCGGAACTGCGGCTCCGCCTCGCTCTCTGAAATCGTCCATTTTGAATAGGCGATTTCGTCAGAACCGGGCACATCTTCCAGGTTGATGCCCTTGCGCAGGTAGGCAGGCACATTCTCCAATTCGTTCACCGCTTGGGGGTTGCTGAGCTTTGGTTTTGAAGCGATCTGTGCCAGGCGCTCCTTCCGGCGGCGCTCCATTTCAAGGCGATGTTGGCGCTCCTCTTCTTCCTTGTCACGGGTATTTCGCACATAAGGCTCGTCGTTGGAGTATCGGTTGTACTTGTTGAATTTCTCCGTGACCTCAGGGAAGTCAATCGTATGGCCGGACGAAACACGGTCAACCCGCTGCTCATCCTCACCAAGTGTGCTCAAAAAGTTTTTTTTTGGAGAAAAATCATCGTCGTCCAAGGAAACCTTCACTGGCCTCGCATTGGACTCAGGCTTGGCACCCGACAAGGAGGCTTTGCCTTGGTGACGCTCAAAGCCTGTAGCGATAATGGTCACACTTAATTTGTCGCCCAGGTTTTCATCAAAGCAGTTACCCCAGATAAGGTTGGTGCCTTCGCCAGCTTCTGATTGCACAAATTCCGTTATCTCGAAAATCTCTTCCATGGTCACTTCCTTCTTGCCAGAAGTGATATTGATGAGGATGTGCTGAGCGCCCCTGATGTTGTTTTCTTCAAGCAGCGGTGAGTTCAATGCCTCATCAACGGCAATCATGGCCCGCTTTTCACCATCGGCGATGGCTGTACCCATGATGGCCACACCGCTGTTGCGCATGACGGTGTTCACGTCCTCGAAGTCAACGTTCACGTAGCCAGGTACAGTGATGATTTCAGCGATGCCCTTGGCTGCCGTCGTCAAAATATTGTCGGCTTGGCCGAATGCCTGCGAGATGGTCAGGTTGCCGTGGATGGCCTTCAGTTTGTCGTTTGATATAACTATAATGGTGTCCACGTACTTTTTGAGTTCTTCCAAACCCTCCAAGCCCTGATAGACCCGTTTGTTTCCTTCGAAAGTAAACGGCAGCGTCACGATGCCCACTGTCAGGATGTCCATTTCCTGAGCCGCCCGTGCGATGATAGGTGCAGCACCAGTACCAGTGCCACCGCCCATGCCCGCCGTGATGAAGAGCATCTTGCAATTGTTGGTGAGGTAGGTCTTGACTTCGTCAATGCTTTCCTCTGCCGACAGTTTGCCGATATTGGGTTTAGACCCAGCGCCACGACCTTCAGTAAGGGTGGGGCCGAGTTGGATTTTGGTTGGTACAGGGCTTTGCTCCATGGCCTGTTGGTCGGTGTTGCAGATGGCGAAGTCCACGCCAACGATTCCCTGTTTAAACATGTGGTTGACTGCGTTGGAGCCACCACCGCCTACACCTATCACCTTGATTATAGGTGCTGAGTTTTTCTCGTCAAGAAGTTTGAATATCATAACTGCTAATTTTTGAAGTTTCGAGTTTTGAGTTTCGAGTTTCGAGTAGCGGGCTGCGAGGGGTCACTCGTAGCTCGTAACTCAAAACTCGTAACTTAGAATTCGGCGTCCGGCTCCGTCTGGAACCATTCCTTGGTTTTCTGAAAAATTTTGTTGAAAAGTCCGCCGCCTTGGTTGCTGTTTTCCGCTCCCATTTCGGCTGCCTCCATTTCTTCCACGGCTTGGGCCGCAGCGGATTGCTGGTAAACAGGCTCCTGGTAGCGCACCCTACCCTCTTCCACGTCTTGGATACCCTTCATCAAAAGGCCGATGACGGTGGAGAATACCGGGCTTTGCAACTGCTCGTGGTAACCATGTGCAAGGTGCTCCACAGGCGTACCAATGCGGGTGGTCATGCCAGTGTGGAACTCAGCCAGTTTTTCGATGTGGTTCATCAATGCGCCGCCGCCCGTGAGCACGAGGCCGCCGATGAGCTTGCCTTCGTAGCCGCTCCTGCGGATTTCCCAAACCACGTAATCGAGCACTTCTTCCATGCGTGCCTGAATGATATGTGCAAGGTTCTTCTCAGAAATTTCCTTGTGTTCCCTGCCTTTCAGGCCAGGTATAGTTATGATTCGATTGTCGTAAACCTCTTCGGACATGGCACTGCCAAATTTCACCTTGAGCTTCTCGGCCTGGTTCTGCATTACATTGCAGCCCTCCTTGATGTCCTTGGTGATGACACCGCCACCAAATGGGATGACCGCCGTGTGCCGGATGATGCCGTCCTTAAAGATGGTAATGTCCGTGGTGCCACCGCCGATGTCCACTAATGCCACGCCAGCCTCTTTTTCCTCTTCGGAAAGCACGGCTGCCGCACTAGCAATCGGTTCCAGCATCAGGCTCGCCACCCGCAGACCAGCACGCTCCACGCACTTCACGATGTTCTGCGTGGCCGTGATTTGGCCGGTGATGATATGGAAATTGGCCTCCAAACGCACCCCGCTCATGCCGATGGGGTCAACGATACCTTGCTCGTCGTCCACGGTGTACTCCTGTGGGAGCACATGCAGGATTTTGTCGCCGGGCGGCAAAACCAGTTTGTACATGTCATTGACGAGCTTGTCAATGTCACGCTGACCGATTTCAGTGTGGATGTTGTCACGGGTCAGCAAGCCCCGATGCTGGAGGCTCTTGATGTGCTGGCCTGCAATGCCCACGTGTGCAACCCTGAATTCCGTTCCTGCAGCCCTTTGCGCAAGCGCAATAGCCTCCGAGATGGCCTTTACGGTTTTTTCAATGTTGCTGACAACGCCACGCATAACGCCTTCACTCTCAACTTTGCCGACTCCGAGAATTTCAAGCCTGCCATGCTCGTTCTTCCGACCAGCAATGGCACAGACTTTCGTGGTGCCGATGTCGAGGGCGACCACCAAATCCTGGGAGGAGAAGTTTGGATAATCCATAATCATGATTTTAGTAAATGGCTCAATAGAATGAGTCTTTTAGGTTACAGTAAGTTGTTGAATTTCAATGAGTTGTTTTTGATTTAAAAAATAAGCTGTTAGACTTTAGATATTAGATTTCCCGGCTACTGCACCCCAAAATCCAATATCTTACATCTTATTTCTTACATCAAATTTCAAAGTCCTACCTGCGCTCGCAAACCACCTGGTTCCGGTACCTAAGGTCAATCGTTTTGTACTTCCGCCACCCTTCCCGGCTTAAGCCTTCTTCGTAAAAGGTTTTCAATTTCTTGAACTTGCCTTCCACGTCGGCGTCCCATTTGCCAAGGATGATGGACTGGTCGCCTACTTTTGGCACCAGCACAAAGTCGTTGTTGCCCGTAACATGAACCTGCTCAAACATCGCTTTCCAAAGTGGGTCGGCGAGGATGAAATTGGTCAAGTCAAAAAGGTCGTGTAGAACGCTGTTTTTCTTTTCCAAAAACTCAGGCGTGTGCGGTGGGATATTCCCAGTGGCCACCAGCGTTCTGGTAGTGAAGTGCCTTGACCAAGGCACCCTTGCACCGCCGTTGTCTATATAATACTGTGCGCCCATTTTATCGAAAACCCGCAAAATGGGTATCCGCTGCTCAATATTGATTTTCACTTTGCTATCGGCGGTGAGCAGTACCTCTGCGTTCTTCACGAAAAGGTTCTCTTCCAGTGCCTGCTCTACAAATGCCTCGTCCACGGTCGAGGCCGTCATTTCATCCAATGATCCACCAATGGCCTTTTCCACCAGCCGGATGACGTCCATGCTATCAATCAGCAGCGCCCCACCCTCCAATGGCGCTACCTCTACGACTGTGGCACCTACCACGAGTTCCTTTTTCCTTGCCACTGCACCCACGAGGAGCATCAGGGTGAGGAACCCACCGCCTATCCAGGCGATGCGGCGGAATGAAGATGATTTGTTTGC
>JALHQW010000117.1 GCA_022841745.1 Saprospiraceae bacterium
CTACTGCATCATCCGGTCTATCATTGATACAGCTATCAAGAATGGGCAATCAGTATTTAACGTACTGACAGCTATGGCAATGATGCCTAACCCAGAGAAGGCGGCTGTATAGTTACACATAAACAATAGAAAAACTAAATAAAAAGGAATTGCTAAAATTTTACAAATCCATTGAAATTGCGGCATTTTAGAAAAAAAGCGTTTGCCCCAAGTTTATACCTGCTGGGTGTATAATCTCAAACTTACCAAAAGGCAAGCACCCTTTTGCAGTTGCCGCTCTAAGTCACACATCCGACAACTCCAGCCACCGCATCTCCTTCTCTTCCAAGCTCGACTCCACCTGTTGCAGTTCCTTCGTCAGCTTGTCAATATCGGCGAGGCTGAGGTTGGTCTGCGTAAACTTATCGTGCAGTTGCGCCTTGCGCACCTCCAACTCCCCTATCTCCCGTTCCAGTTTTTTCAGCTCATTCTTCTCTTTATTGGTCAGGCCGGCGCCGGTGCGCACCTGCGGGGCGGCTTCGGTTTTTGCTGCTGGCGCAATGCTTTGTTGCTGTCGCAATTCCCGCTCCGTTTCTTGCAGCTCGGCCCGGTAGTCCATGTAGCGGCCATTGTAGTCCTTGATTTGGCCATTGCCCTCGAACACAAAGAGGTGGTCACAGAGCTTATCCAATAAAAAGCGGTCGTGCGACACGATGACCACGCAGCCTGGGTACTCCTGCAGCCACTCCTCCAGCACGTTCAGCGTCATCACGTCGAGGTCGTTCGTCGGCTCATCGAGGATGAGGAAGTTCGGGTTGCGCATCAAAATGGACAGCAAGTACAAGCGCCGCCGCTCGCCACCGCTCAGTTGCGATACATAGACCTGCTGCTGCTCCCTCGTGAACAGGAACCGCTCCAGCAGCGAGGCCGCCGTCAGCTTCTGCCCTTTGTCCAGCGGAATGTACTCGGCAATGTCCTTGATGAAATCAATCATCCGTTTGTCCTCTTTGCCGAGGTTAATGCCATCTTGGGTATAGTAGCCAAACACCACCGTCTCCCCCGAAACCACCCGCCCCGTGTCGGGCCGCTCGTCGCCCGTGAGCATGTGCAGGAAGGTGGTCTTGCCCACGCCGTTCTTGCCCACGATACCCACTTTTTCGCCTTTTTTGAACTTATAGTGGAAATTGTCCACCAGCTTCAGCGGCCCATAAGCCTTGCTCACGTAGTGCAGCTCCAGTATTTTGCCGCCGAGGCGCTGCCCCTTCACGTCAATCTGGATGGCATCGGCGTCGAGGCGCTTGCTGGCCTTGTCCTCTATGTCGTAGAAGCGGTCAATGCGGGCGTTGGCCTTAGTGCTGCGGGCCTGCGGCATCCGGCGCATCCATTCCAGTTCTTTTTTATAAACCTTCTGGGTCTTGTCCAATTCAATGGCCTCGTTCTCCAGGCGAAGCGACCGTTTTTCCAAAAAATCCTGGTAGCCGCCCGTGTATTTGAACAACTCGCCCCGGTCGAGTTCGAGGATGGTATCGCAGACCCGCTGCATGATGTAGCGGTCGTGCGTGACCATGAACAGCGTCAGGGCTGCCTGTTTAAGATAGACCTCCAGCCACTCAATCATATCGAGGTCAAGGTGGTTGGTCGGCTCGTCGAGGATGAGGAACTCCGGCTCCTCAATGAGCAGCTTTGCCAATGCGAGGCGCTTTTTTTGACCACCGGAGAGCGTCGTCACGTTCTGCTCCAGGTTCGTGATGTTCAGCTTGAAAAGGATTTCCTTCACCCTTGACTCGATGTCCCAAGCCTTCAGGTCATCCATGCGGCCAAGGGCGGCGTTGAGTTCCTTTTCGTCGTTGGGGTGCAGCAGCGCCAGCTCGTAGCGGCGCACGGCCCGTATCTGCTCGCTGTCGCTGTCGAAAACGGCTTCCAGCGCATTGTGACCAGAAAAAAACTCCGGCTCCTGCGGCAAGTAGCCCACCCGCACGTCACGGCGCATCATCACCTTGCAGTTCTCGCCCTCGCCCGGCTCGGTGCCGGCTATGACCCGCATGAGCGTGGTCTTGCCGCTGCCGTTCTTGGCAATGAGCGCCACCTTTTGCCCCTTGCTGATTTGCAGGTTGACGTTGCGGAACAGCGTTTTTTCGCCGTAGCTCTTGTTGACGTTTTCGAGTGTTAGGTAGTTCAAATTGGAAATTGAGAAATTAGGAAATTGAGAAATTGGGAGGGCAAAGGTAAGGGGGAATCATCCTAAAACAAACAAGGCGCTGCACCCTCAAAGCCGGGTACAGCGCCTTGTTTTGGAAAGGTAAAATGCCTCACCCTTCCTCCTTCCTCCTATTGATTTCGTCCCGAATCTTGGCGGCCTGCTCATAGTCCTCCTTGCCGAGCACTTCATCCAGCAGGCGGGTCAGTTCCTCCACGGAATAGGTATTGAGGGCGGCACCCTTGGCAGGACGCTGCTTGGCAGTAGAGGCCGAGCCGCTGCCGCCGCCTGTGCGGGTGGTCGAGGCTTTTTTGGTGGTGCCGCTGCCTTCCGGCTCTTCGAGCACCACGCCAGCAGCGTCGAGGATGAACTCGTAGGTGTAGATGGGGCAGTTGAACCGCACGGCCATTGCCAGGGCATCGGAGGTGCGGGAGTCAATTTCATAGACCTCGCCGTTGCGCTCGCACACGAGACGGGCGTAAAAGATGCCGTCGAGCAGGTTGTTGATGATGACCTCCTTGAGGTCTATGCTGAAGGTCTCGAATGCGTTTTTGAAGAGGTCGTGCGTGAGCGGTCGGTTGGGGGCCATGCGCTCCATGGCCACGGCGATGGCCTGTGCCTCGAAGCCACCTATGACGATGGGCAGCCGCCGGGTGCCGTGCTGCTCGCCGAGCACCACCGCATAGTTGTGCGACTGCGTGACGCTATGGGACAGTGCCACTATGTCGAGTTCTATTTTTTTCATTGAAGCCAAAGGTGTTTAACTACGGTTGACGGACTCAGGTTGACGGTTGACGGCACACAATGCGTTGGTTTTCAATTTGTTGTATCTGTCAATATCCATTCAACCACCCTTGTTTTGGTGCTTTTTGGAAAGCTGTATTCCAAAAAGGATGCGAAAATCTGCTTTTCCATCCAAACCAACAATATTCACCAATCGAAATATGTGGGTTTTCTATTTTCAAAGCAGGGTTTGCCCGTTGGGGCGCTATTTTTTGTAAAATTAAATAAATTGAATGAATTGATGGGAAAACGAAATTCACCGAACCCTACAAATAATCCCGTAGCTCAACCTCGCCCCGTCGTTTTGGTTATTTTTTGCATACCATAAAGCATTTTTTCGTTTCAATTACAAAAGCATTGCAAGCGCAATATTTGCCACAAAAAAATTCAAAAGCGATTTCTATTCACTATTTTGAAACAAATCAATCATAAAAGTTGATTTTTTGACAATCAAAGTCCAGTTGTTGGCAATCAAAGTTGATTGTGCATCAATCAAAGCTCTTTTATTGGCAAGGAAATACCATTTATTGTTTCCAAGTATCCATCTGTTGGCAATCAAAGTCCATTTTCCATTGACAAAAAATGGACTTTGATTGATGCATAATCAACTTTGATTGACGAAAAATGAACTCTTGGACACAATAAATTGCATATTGAAAACAATACGTGGCATTTCCAGGTTAAGTGCTTGGCTTTATTTATCAATCTCAATCACCGTCGCCACCACGTTTTTGCCGTTCAGCTCGCAACTGAACTCCACGGCGTCAGGAGAAGCAAACTTCACGTTGGGCACCTCCTCTTGGGCGATGGCCTCCCGCACCTTGCCGAGGTAAGTGCCCTGGCGGCTGGTATTGATGCGGCTGTTCAGTGCGTTCCAGTCGAGCTGCTGCTTGCTCACCACCACGGCGATATAGTCCCGCTTGCCCTTGTCGTCGGGCGTCATGGAGTGGTCTTTCGGGAAGAGGCGGGTACCCGTGATGCCACAGTAGGGCGAGTGCTTTTCGGTATAGGGGAAGAGCACGTAGCTGCTGCCGTCCACTTCCTGACCGAACACATAGACGTAACACTCAATAGAATTGGTGATGGCCACCTTGAACTTCGTGCCCAGCTTCATTGGCGAGCGGGTGCGGAAGGTGCGGTCGCCAGCAGCAGCCAATGGAATCAGCGTTTGCGAAGCATTGTCCACCAATCCGAATTTCACCATCAGCTTGTTCTGGTCGTACTTGGCTGCATCGCCCATGGGGTAGAGGCCGTAGGCTTCTTTCGTAAAACTTTGGAACGCATCGTAAGGCACCCAGGCCACGCCGTTGTTGCCCCATTCCGGCCCCCAAGAGTTCATGATTTGCACCATCTCCTTGTCGTCGTCGTAGCCAACGACGCACATGGCATGGCCGCTGAAGCCGTAGCCTTGGGCATCCCGCTGCGTGGGCTGCCACACGCTCTTGCCCACCATCTGGTGCATGAACGTGCCACCGACCATCATGCCGATGACCACTGGTGCGCCCTGCGCAATATGCTGTTTCAGGCCCTGCATGTCGAGGCCGTAATCGTTGCCACTGTTGGATAGTCGGTTATACCCCTTGATGCGGAACTGGCTGGCCTCTGTCGCCATGCCCTGGTTGGGTTGGCGGGAGCAGTCGCTGTCGTCGTAGCCGAACTTGCTGAACGGCAGCGAGCCATGTTGGTGCAGGGTGGCCATGGCGTTCTGCATATAAGCGCCTTGGCAGCCGTCAAGGGCGATTTGGTTGTAGAGATAAGAAGGGCTGAAAGCCACGCTGTTCGGGTCAACGCCCGTGGCCCTCGCTTGCAGGATGGTGCGGGCGGCATAGCTGCTGGCCCAACCCACGCAGGAACCTTGGTTGCCCTGGTGCATCCGTTTTGGCGCATACTTCAGCAAGGAGACGGAAACGGGCAATTGGTTCTCAGCCCCACCGTAGCTCGTGGACAGCGGCTCAAACACCTCGGCTTTGTCGTATTCCGCTTCGCTCAAGGTGGCCCCGAAGGTAAACTGGGAGGACTCCTCCCCGCCTCCACCATCGGTTAGGTCTCCCCCGCCCGACAGGTCGCCGCAGCCGCCGCTCATGAAGTACCAAACGGCCACGCCTGCCAGCACGAGCAGCAATAGTTTGGGTTTTTTGAATAAAAATCCGAGGGCCAGGGGCAACAGTTGCATCAGGCCGCCCATGCCGCCGCCGCCCGTGTTGCGGCGATTTTGGTTATTGTCGTTTTCGTTGCTGCGACGCCCCGGCTGTTCGGGGTCTTGCTCCATTCTGATAGGCATAGCGAATGTTTTTTGTTGTGAAAAATATGGGGGAAAGGTAGTACAAAAAATAAAAACTACGACTTACGACACCTCGTTCATCATTGCATAGGCACCAAAATAAGTGTCAGCACCCAATAAGAATCAGCGTATTTCCATGAATTAGCCTAGGCCCTGTTTCCCAACAACTTTAGCCGCTGTTTCAAAATCCCTACCCGAACCGGCCCCTCACCCAGGTACTCCCCATCAGCTTCCACCAGCACGGGTTGGCCATCGGCGCTTTCCACGAGCACCTCCTCCGTTTGGCACATCGTTACTTTGGGGTGCCAGCCGATATTGCCTGAATAGAAGAACGGGGTGATGAGCAGTACGCCCAACTTGGAGATATGCCCGGCCAGCGTAAGGGCCAGCAGGCCATCGTCTGGTACGGCATGAGGCACGAGTTGCAGGCCACCGCCGGAGTAGCGGCAGATGCCGAGGTTGATGGTGTAAAGTTCTTTTTCAACGGTTTGCCCATTGAAAGACACCCGCAGCCGGGGCACCCGGTACTCGAACAGGCAACGGAAAATCAGGAACAAGTAGAAAATAGTGCTCGAAACCTGTGTTTTATAAGCCTCGGCCCGGTGCGCTACGTAGGCGTCGTAGCTGAGGCCCGCCACATTGATGAAATGGCGGCGCTGCTCCACGCCATCGGCCCAGAAAGTGAGCCAACCGACGTCTTGGTAGGTCGTTCTACCGTTTTGAAGGAAAAGAATCCATTTTTTGAGGCTTTTGGGGATACCGTGCGTCTTAATCCAGTCGTTACCAGTGCCAACGGGCAACAGTGTGAAGGTCACCTCCTCGGAGGGGCAGGCCGTTTGGCGAAGGATGCCGTTCACGACTTCGTGCGCCGTGCCATCGCCACCCACCGCCACGAGGTAGCGGCAGCCTTCGGCGATGGATTGTTCGGCCAGCGTGGCGGCATGGTATTTTCCTTCGGTAAAAACGGTGTCGAACAAGATGCCAGCGCCGTGCAGTGCCGCCGCTATTTCAGGCCAGTGGTTGCGCACTGTGCCGCCACCAGCGACAGGGTTGACGATGAAACGCCACTTTTTTCTCGTATTTTCGTTTTGTTGTCGCCGCATCTTTTTTAATGGAATGCTGTTTGGCGAAGGTAATTGGATTTTGGATTTCCGATTTACAAGGAAACTACACACCAACCAGTATTCAGCATCCCCAAAGGGGTAAATCAGTAACCAGCATCTCACATGATATGAAAATACTCATGGTTTGCCTTGGCAATATCTGCCGTTCGCCACTGGCCGAGGGCATCCTGCAACATAAAATCGAGGAGCATGGCCTCGACTGGCAGGTGGATTCCGCAGGCACAGGGTCTTGGCACATCGGCGATCTGCCCGACCGCCGCTCCATCGCCACGGCCCGCCAGCACGGCATTGACATCACCCGCCAGCGTGCCCGCCAACTCAAGCCCCACGACCTCGACCGCTTCGACCTCGTACTGGCCATGGACAGCCAAAACTACCGAGACATCCTGCAACTCGCCACCTCCCAAGCGCAGGAGGAAAAAGTTCAACTCATCATGAACTTCGCCACCCCGGGCCGCAACCAAGCGGTGCCCGACCCTTATTGGGACGACAATGGTTTCGAGCAGGTTTTCCAGATGCTGGAGGAGGCTTGTGACAAGTTGGTGGAACGCTTTCGCTCAAAAGCTGACCCGCTTTAGCAGGACTCACAGTTTATTTTATCATCAAAATCTTCGCTACTGCCACTTGCGGGTCAGTGGAGTTCTTGTTCGTGGCATAGACGAGATAGACGCCCGTATTGGCCCGACGTCCCTTGTAATCACGGCCATTCCAGATGGCCTGGCCGCCGAGGGCTTCGGTTTCAAAGACGAGTTGTCCGCTGATGTCCGTGATTTTTACGGTAGAGTCCTCGGCAAGCCCTTTGATGGCAATGGGGCCATCGTAATCGTCCCGTACGGGGTTGGGGAACACCAGCGCACTGCTGTGGAAGCCATTGGCCGCCGTTGCCTCAGCTCGGTAAGAAATGAGGCCCCGCTGTGTGCCAATGAATACCTCGCCTGTTGCGTCATCAAAATCAATATCGGTGATGGCGTTGTCGAAGAGGGGGCTATTCTCGGCGGTGAAATGGGCAATCTGTTCGTTGCCTTCCGGTGACATGACGAAGACCCCTGCTGCTGTGCCAAACCATTTGCGGTTGGCCCCATCGGCGGCAATGGCCCGCACCTCAATATCATCGAGCAGGTTGCCGCCAAAGCCGTCCACCTCCACGAATGGGCGGCTACCAGGGCACTCGCCGTTGAAGGGGTCGCATTGGAAAACGGCAGCACCTACTTTCGTACCTACCCATACGCTGCCATCCCTGTCCACTTCGATGCTTGTAATTTCGTTGGTGGGCAAAACGGAGTTAGAGGAGTTTAGCACAAAGCATTGGTCATCGGTGGCATCGGCGAGGTCTTCGCCCTCGTCAAAGACGATGACACCCGTATTGTTGGAAGAGGACATCAGCCACTTGTAGCCAAGTGCGTCCACCACTACTCGGTTGATCTGGGTTTCATTGGTGCAGGGTAGCCGCAAGCTGTGCCACTCACCCTCGTTGGTCAGCACAGCTAATGGCTTTGGTGCGCTGTGGTTGCACATCCAGAGGTTGTTCTGGGCATCGAAGGCGAGGGCGACCACCCGGGTACGGGACTCGTCAAGGACCGCCCCTTGGAGGCTGGAGTTGGTTTCATTGTAAACAGCGAAGGAATCCACAGCGGGATCGTAGCACACCAGTGCATCAAGGTAGGCAGCAGCATAGACCTTGCCGTTGGTGGGGTGGGTTTTAATGTCCAGAAAATCGGAGATGCCCTCCAGCTCTGGCCGGTTTTTCAAGTTAAAAACATCCCATTCCCCCTCCGATAAAGAGAAGAAGCCATCTGTCCGGAATACGGCCGAATAAGTAAGGTCAACGCCCCCGGCAGCTACCCATAGCTTGCCATTGGCAGCATCAAGCTGGTAGGTGTTGATGGAGTGCGGGCTGTTCACGCTAAAAGAAGTACAGCTGCCAGCATCTTTCTCCTGTCCCCAGAAGTCTCGGACATCGTCGGCAAACCAGTAATTGCCCTCTTCGTCCTCAATGGCATACCGAGGGAAGAAGATGCAGTCCTGCCCGATACGGGTGGCCAAGTTGTTTTCATCGAGGGCGAAAATCTTTCCCTTGCAGCCTGCTCCGCAATAGAAGCCGGCTATCAAATGCGCTCCTTCGGCGGTAATGAAGCGCAAGTCAAGCTCATCGGAGTGCATCACATAGGTAGCCAAATTGCCGTCGAAGACGTAGAGGCTGTCGTTCACGTCTAGGTAGAGTTTGCCGTTGTGCAGGGTCATGGCATCGGACTCGAAGCTGACGGGCAGTCCATTTGTGCCATTGAGCCAATCCCAAGTGGAGAAGTCATTGATGTTTTCGGCACCATTGGGGTCTGCTACGTAAAGGCCGTCTTCGGTGGCTGCATAGAGCAGGCCGTTGTAGGGTCGGACGGAGCGTACCTCTACGGGCGTTTTGATGGTATTGGGAAAAATGCCCCGGCGCATGTTGAGGGTAGTGATGCCGTAATTGGCCGCAAGGTAGGTGGTGGAGTCATTTTCCATGTAAACATCGAACACCGTCTTACCGCCAAGGAAAGGCGCATCGGCAATGGAGGGCAGCGTGAGCACTCCTTCATCGCTGATAATGTCCACCTTGCTGTCGTTGTAAATCACGAGCAGTGAGTTGCCTTGTTTGTTGTATTTGACGAGGCTCACACCCACGTCGCTGAGGCCCTCCACCTTGGTCATACGGCGGATGGATCGCTCCTCCTTGTCCACTTCGAGCACAGCATAACGGGTGGCGTAGTAAATTTTATCATCGCTTTGCGTCACGTAAACAGCATTGCTGAAGGGTAGGTGGGACTTCCATTGGCCAATTGCTAGAGCGCTCTGACCGCTCAGGTTGCTCAGGAAAAACAAACAAAAAAGGAGCGGAAGGCAAGGGTATGTTTTTTTCATCAATAAATACTGTTTTGTTCAGACACCATTGTAAACAAGGCTGGCAAAGGTATTATTGTTTCAGGGCACGGCGTTAAGGTGGCGTAGCCAGTTTTGGCCAAAAACAAAAAACGCAAAAGCAAGCGTTGAAATACTAACGAAGTATTAAAATTCAAGACTTTGCAAACCTAGCAACATCTTCTCCCATTCCACCGCTGTGCCACAAAAGAAACATACTCCCACAACAGCCATGCACCCAAAGTCGTTAAATCGTAACTTTGCCCGCCCAAAACCAAACCAGAAGGCATTTTCAACAAAAAAGTAACTACCTAGCAGGGGTGTTTTTTTTGTAAAAATTAAAAATTTTTACAAAAAAAACACCCCTAAAACGTGGGAGGGGAGAGAAAAAATGAGATTTTTTCTCTCCCCTCCCACACCCTCCTAAATCGTTACCAAAAAAATACTCGTGAAGAAGATTTTCCTTTTAGTTGCTTGCTTCGCAACCCTTTCCCAAAACCTCCTAAAAGCGCAAGATGGTGCAGAAGCGGGCGTCTGGGTGGCTGCCGTGAACTACTTCGGCGACCTGAACACCAACCTCCGACTCAACCGCATCGGCCCGGCGGCAGGGTTCGGCCTCCGCTACAACTTCAACGAGCGCCTCGCCTTCAAGGTCTCCGGCAACATCGGCAGGGTGGAAGCCTACGATTCCGACTCCCCCAACCTCTTCGAGAAGGCCCGAAACCTCAGCTTCCGCTCCGTGGTGGCCGACGTAGGTGGGCAGTTGGAGTTCAATTTCCTGCCTTATGTACATGGGAGCAAGGACAAGAACTGGACGCCCTACCTCTTCGCAGGGCTGGGCGTTACGCACTTCAACCCCAAGGCCAAGCTCGACGGCGGCGATTGGGTTGAACTTCGCCCCCTCGGTACCGAGGGCCAGTTCAAGGGCGACGAGTACTACACCGTGGCCGGTGGCTGGGTCTATGGCGCAGGTTTCAAGATTGACCTCAACTACGAATGGAGCATCAATATTGACCTCAGCGCCCGCCGCCTCTTCAGCGACTACCTCGACGATGTTAGTACCGCCTATCCCGACCCCGAAGAAGTATCCGACCTGCGTGGCAGCGAAGCCCTGCCCTTTATTGACCGCTCGCCCGAACTCTTCGCCAAAGACCCCGATTTTTTCACCCGGAACAATATCGAACCCCCCATCGGAACAACCGGCCGCCAACGTGGCAACTCCAAGACCAACGACACCTATGTCTATTTCGGGGTTGGGATTTATTACTATTTTGGGGACTTGAAATGCCCTTACGATGAATAAGGATTGAAGGATTGGAGGATTGAATTAGGCTACCTTCAATCCTCCAATCCTCCAATCCTCCAATCCTTTTTATGAAAATCAAATCCCGCCTCCTCAAGCCCGTTGCACGCCAGATAGCCCGCAGCATAGCGAGGTGGAGCGGGGAGGCTGTTGCTGCGCAACAACAGGTGTTCAGCCAGTTGGTCAATAAAGGTGGCCGGACGGCCTTCGGGCGGGAGCATGGTTTTGATAAAATCGGCAGCTACGAGGCGTTCAAGGCGCAGGTGCCGCTGCGGGATTACGAAGCGCTGCGACCTTGGATTGAGCGCATCAAGGCGGGTGAACGGGACATACTCTGGCCCGGCCTCCCCAAATATTTTGCAAAGACCAGCGGCACCACCTCCGGCGTGAAGTACATCCCCCTCACCCTTGACTCCATGCCCAACCACTTCGGCACGGCTCGCAATGCCCTTTTCAACTACGCCGCCCGCACGGGAAATTTCGATTTTTTCGATGGCAAAATGATTTTCCTCTCGGGTAGCCCAGAGCTGGAAACCGTGGGCAGCATACCCACTGGACGGCTCTCTGGCATCGTGAACCACGAGGTGCCCAAGTGGCTGCGCACCAGTCAGTTGCCGAGCTACACGACAAACTGCATAGAGGATTGGGAGCAGAAATTGGAGGCCATCGTGAACGAAACGCTGCCGCAGGACATGCGGCTCATCAGCGGCATACCGCCTTGGGTGCAGATGTACTATGAGCGGCTGTTGCAACGCAGCGGAAAGCGTTTTGTAAAAGAGCTGTTCCCAAATTTCAATGTCTTCGTCTATGGCGGCGTGAACTTCGAGCCATACCGGGCGGGCTTGGAGGCCCTAGTCGGCAAGCGGCTGGACAGCGTGGAAACCTACCCCGCCAGCGAGGGCTTCATCGCTTTTCAGGACAGCCAGACCGAGCCAGGGCTACTGCTCAACGCCGCCTCCGGCATTTTCTTCGAGTTCGTTCCAACTGACGAGGTTTTCAACGAAAATCCTACCCGCCTCTCGCTCGCCGAGGTGGAGTTGGGCGTCAACTATGCCCTTATCATCAACAACAACGCCGGGCTGTGGGGCTACAGCATCGGCGATACGGTCGAGTTCGTGTCGCTGAACCCCTATCGGCTCATCGTCACAGGACGGGTAAAGCATTTTATTTCTGCCTTCGGCGAGCATGTGATAGGCAAGGAAGTGGACGCTGCCATGTTGGCTGCCGCCAAAGCTGCCGGGGTGGGCATCGTGGAGTACACGGTAGCCCCGCAGGTATCACCGCCAGAGGGCGGGCTGCCTTACCACGAGTGGTTCGTGGAGTTCGACCATGACCCAGCAGACCTGCTGCGCTTTGCGCAATTGCTTGACAATGAAATGGTTAAGCAAAATATTTATTACGAAGAACTCATCAAGGGCAGTATCCTCCGCCCATTAAAAATAACGCCGCTGCCCCGTGACGCCTTCCGCCACTACATGAAGTCGCTGGGCAAGCTCGGTGGCCAGAACAAGGTGCCGAGGCTTTCCAACGACCGGAAGTTGGTGGAGGGCTTACTGGCTATTTGATAAAAATGGGTGGCGGATGGCTGATTTCTGAATGCAAATCATCATTTTTGAAGCCTAATCAAACTCAGCCATTACCTTGGACAAGAAGCCCATCAAGAAATACATCACCAAAACGGAGGCGCTCGCCAAGCTCCAGCGCTACTGCGCCTACCAAGACCGCTGCCACAACGAAGTGCGCACCAAGCTCATCGAACTGGGCTGCTACGGCCAAGACCTTGAGGACGTAATGGCCAGCCTCATCGAGGAAAAATTCCTGGACGAGGAGCGCTTCGCCCGCTCCTTTGCCCGTGGCAAGTTCCGCATGAAGCAATGGGGCCGCACCCGCATCTTGCAAGAACTGAAGCAGCGCCAAATCTCCGACTACTCCATCCGAAAGGCAATGGATGAAATCAATGAGCAGGACTACCTAAAAACACTGAAAGAAGTTTTAGAAAAGCGGGCAGGGCAAATTGCCGAAGCCGATGATTTTACAAGAAAGGGAAAGCTGGCGCAGTACGCCATGTCAAGGGGGTTTGAGGGGGAAATGGTGTGGCAATTATTAGCAGCTGACGGCTGATGATAACCGATGCCTCCATTTTCTTTCATTTTGCAATGATGAGCTTACCATTCCCCACCTGCCTGCCCTCGCTCACCGCCCGCCAAAAGTACATCCCATTGGCCAAGCCACGCAGGGGAACCGTAGCGGCTTGGCTGCCTACCGACAGTTCCCATTGCCCCACTGCCCGGCCTGTAATATCAAAAAGTTCAAAGCTGGCAGGCGCCCTGCCCAGTAGCTGCTGGTTGATTTCAACGCTCACCTCCTCACTCGCCGGGTTCGGCCAAACCCGCACCCCCTGCACAGGCGGCGGCACGAACCGCCCCGCCGTATAGACGATATTGCTGTCACATACCGGATACCCTGTGCCGAGCCTATAATTCGGGAAATTGGGAATGCTGGTGTTGTTGATGGAAGGAAGCTCCAGGCTGTGCTGCCGGAAGTCGCAGGCCAGCCCCGGCTCGTCCGGCTTATTGATGACGTGCATGTACTTCGTGCCGTTGGAGCCTATCATGTATATCTTGCAATCAGGACCGAGTTGCATCAAAAAGAAAATCATGGGAAACCCAAAATAGGTGAACCCGTCATATTCATCTATAAGCACCTTGGAGGCTTGGACATCGGGGGCGAGCAGGTCAAACTGCCACAGCTTCCAGGTCGTGCTGACGTACAGGTAACGTGAGTTTGGGGAAAACGAAAGGCTCGTCCAAAATGCCATCGTATCCGCTACCAACTGCTGAAAATTGCTCAACTCCCCGGTCTCTCGGTCAAAATCAAAAAGCGTTACCTGGTCCTCGGAGTTCATCCTTGCGTACATGGTGCCGTCTGGGGAAAAACTGGATTGACTAACCTTTCTTGGGTCTAAACCAAGGCCTATTTCTTGAGTAAAAATGCTGTCAATCCCATTGTCAGTCAGTAATATTCTGTAAAGTGTATTAGAAAAGCCACTTGAAACCATTATCCACCAATCCTCATTATTTTGATGCTTAATTGCATTTATGTTTCCCATTAAAGTGTCTGAAACCAACAATTGATTCTTTTCCACCACAGCACCGTGACCATCATCTTCATTCATGTCAATCAGTGTATAATAAAAATAGGCAACATAAGTTCCAAAATCGCCATACTCAGTTGCTTGATGGAATAAATAAACCTTTGATTCATCAATAGGTGATGAGATTGCAATAATGCCTTGAGGAATGGCATTTCCACCATTTGGACAATTACCAGTTAAATAGGCATCTCCAGGATTCAGGTTGCCACCGTTCTCCATTAATTTATGCTGCGCATTGAATATATTGCATCCATTTGTGTAAAACATCAATTCACCATCTTGGTCAGAAAAACTAACATTGGTTAAAAACATACCAATCCCCTCATTTTGCTTTGCTAATTTCAAAGTGTCATCGTTAAAGTTTAAAATACTGACACCGCTTATCGGATGAGGTTCTTCTACTGGCTGACCCAATACCCAAACATAGTCATGCTTGAATTGGCTAAAAACTATTGAGTTAAAAGCAAAATAAATTACGGATAATGCAAAGAATTTTTTCATGGCATTGGAAATGAAAAAGCCTGAATAGGGCGCACAGCCCTATTCAGGTCAGTAGTAAAGAAAAGATTAATGGACAATTGAGATTGGTTTAGTAACCTTTCCCATTTCAGTCACTATAGTGATAAAGTAGAGACCATTAGAAAGATTATCTACAAAGAGCAAGACTTGTAGTTCATCTTTTTGAAACTGCTGAACCTGCACCGTTTCCCCTAAACCGTTAGAGAGCGTTATTTGACCCTTGCTGATTGCGGGTTCGTCAAGTGCTACCATTGTAAAGCCGTTTGCAGGGTTCGGGAAAACTTGGAAATCAAATGCCTTCACATTCTCTTTGCGTACCAATGGCCTTGCAGGCTGGCAGAGCGTGGCATCGTTGTACATGGCCTGGTCGCCGAGCAATGCCCTTGCCTGGAACACGGCATGGCCACCGTAGTAGGGGCAGGTGTTGGCGATGGGCGTGAGCGTGGCCACCTGTGTTGGCGTAAGGGTAGCGGTGCCCGCTGCCTCGTTCTCCAACTGCACGGCGTTCACCTGTCGCTGCATCCCTTCCCAGTCCTGCGTGGTGCCGATGGCGTTGTTGGTGGCGAGCAGGCTACTGGCCGTGGCCATCCTCGTTGACTTCAGGCCATCGAGCAGACTGGCTTGGGCCTGCTCCAAGTTCTGCACGTCGGTCAGCAGGGCAGTTCTTTGTGCGATCAGGCTGGCGGTCAGCTGCGGGGAAGGGTTGGCGGCCAATTGTGCCTGGATGCTGGCGACTTGGCCCAGTTTGATGTCCATGCTGGTTTG
>JALHQW010000118.1 GCA_022841745.1 Saprospiraceae bacterium
CCGATAAGTCAAGGCAAAACAATTTGTTAATAATAAAACCTGATAATCAGCAACTTAGATTTCAGTTTCCTGGATTTAGGTAGCCTCATTGAGGGCAATCTATTTCAGGACAGGTCATTATCGCTTGCAGTATCGGCAAAGCCGAAATAGTTTTGTTCCCTACAAGACACTACGAAACACCGAAACAGCTTCCAATCCAGTACATCCTGTATGAAATAACACCAATACTGGCGACCTGTGCACGGGCCGCCCCTGTACCATTGATACATACCATACATCATCGAATGTAAAGCTGAAAACGACTACCTGCCAAGTGGGCAGCACAAAAGCGCCAAGAAGACACTGCTTACTCGGAAAACCCAATTCCTTTCCGACCTGTACATTTAGGCAAGACTCACCAAATTTCTCAAACCGCCATGCGGCGAGCCTTGGCCCATTGGTCGTTGCACCAATTGGCAGGGGGCGTAGTTGGCGGCCTCACTCCTTGCACTTGCTTGGGGTTCGTTGTTATTGGCAAAAAATGGCTATATTTAGTCGGCCTTTGGGTTTTGAGGTTGAAATGCCCGTCTTGGTTTATCAGGAAAAGGCCTTTCAACTGAGAAAGTGGCGAAGGATCGACTTTTAGCAAGAAATAAGCCTTTTTTGTCCGAAACGACCGGATGCCAAGCTTGTGCTTAAACCGCTTTTTGTCATGAAAAAGCCAATCAAAAACAAAAATAACCCTCGTTTCTTGAAATCCCTGTTCATGGGCCTCATGGTATTTTTTGCAACCTTCCAGTCCTTTGGACAGGTTAGTTGCGACTATTTAATACAATCCTTCACAATGACGCCTGACCCTGCACCTCCAGCAGACCCAATTTTCCCGGGATGCAGCCCACTTGGATATTCCATCATCGTCAATAATATTGATGTGGACTTTCCAACGGAAGACCTGACGCTCACCATTACCGTGGACCCTGCGCAGTTTGTCATAGACCTCAACAACTTAGGTGGTTTCGCAGCACCCGTCGCCACTGCCAATCCCGCATTACCAGGCTATGTTGACTATGTGCAGACCTTTGTGCTACAGCCTGAAGAGCAACGGGTTGTACAGTTCCAGGCCAACGTGCCTTCCATTTTCAGCAATGCCCTAGACCCGACGGTGGATGTCCGTGTATTTCTTACGACCACCTTACTGGCTGCACCTGCCCCCCCTCCAGTTTGCACCAATATCGAAACGGAACGGATCGTGTTCATACCAGAGGTTGTCCGGCAGATCGGCTCGAACGGCTCCACCTATTTCCTCGGCTCGGTGGCGCTCGACAACCCGAACGACAACGTTACCGTGCTCGACCAACTCTACTCCGTGCCGGGCGGCAACCCTTCAAACCTGCCAAGGCAGGAGGCTGTCATAAGGGGCAACATGATAGTGGACATCCCCTACCAGTTCAGCGCCACCTCCAAGCTGGTGCTGGCGGAGGATGCCCAAATTGTCATCAACAATGGGGCTGCGCCACTTACCATCCTCGGCACCGACATCAGGGGCTGCGCCACCTTGTGGGAGCACCTCTTGGCCACAACGGGCGGCAACTTGACGCTCAGCAACTCGACGGTCAGGGACGGCAGGAACGCCGTGCACGTGACCGGGGCGGGCATCGCCAACATCAGCGGGAACACCTTCACCGACAACGACGCCGCCCTGCTGGCGGTCGGGGAGGCCAAGGTCAGTTTTGGGGGCAATACCGTGAACTCCGTGGCAGGGCTTCTGCCGCCCATCGGCAACGTGCAGGAAAGGCCGAGGGTGGGCATCGAGCTGCGGGACGTGACGGTGCCCGTGAGCATCGGCGCCGCCGGGGGCAACCATTTCGAGAACCTGCACAACGGCATCGCAGCATTCGGCACCACGGTGGACGTCCGCAGCTCCAGCTTTAAGAAGATGCTGGAGGGCACCGTGGCCTCGCTGCCCTTCTCGGGCAGGGGCATCCATGTGGAGAACGCCGGCACCGATCGGACGCTGACCCAGCGGGGCCTCGGCTTTGGCGCAAGCCCGACCTTCGACGAATGCGCCATCGGCATCTTCTCCAGCGGCACCAATATTGACGTACAGGACAACAAGATGGTGAACGTGGTGGTGGGCGTCGAATCGCAACTGGCGCAGACGAAGGATATCACCATCAAGCTGAACGACATCACGGCCTCCCGCACGGGCATCAACATGTTCCAGAACACGAGGGTGCGCACCACCACCATCGAGGACAACAAGGTGAACATACAAGACCCCACCACTGGCCTGAGCAACGCCATGGGCATCCGCTGCGACGAGAACGGCGGCGATGCCTCCTTTGCGCCACAGCGCTACAAGATCCTGAGCAACACGGTGGAGGTGAAAGGGGGGCGCAGCGGCATCTTCTTCAGCAATGCCTCCCTCGCCCTGCTCAAGAACAACACGGTGAAGAACATCCTTTCTTCCACCTACAGCAGTGGCATTTACCTTGACGCCTCCTACAACACGGTCGTGGCCTGCAACCTGCTGGAAGGTGCAGGCGCCACCTCCGAAACCCGGGGCCTGCACGTGGCGGGCGCCTACCGCACCGTGGCCAGGTGCAATGAGGCCACCAAGCACTACCTCAATATCAATTTTGAAGGCGCAACCGACAATTCCGCCCTGCTCGGCAATAAGATGAACACGGCCTTCCACGGCTTCCTGCTCGGTTCGGCAGGCACCCCCGGCATGATAGGGAAACAGGATTACCGAGGGAACAAATGGATGAGCGGATTTACAAATTATCCGGCATCTTTTCCAAGCGCATCGAATTCAACCCAGTTGGAGGACAACAGGTTCTTAATTGACCCAAACTTCCAACCATTATCTCAATTCCACCCAATTGGTACACAGCCTCCTGGCTGGTTTATTGACCAAGCCCCCAACCCTTGGAAGCCTACCTTTGACTGCGGCGCTGGCAACTCCTGCCCCGACGGGATCGGCGACGAGGACTACCCGGAAATCTTGGATGAACTGGACGAACATATAGCGGATGGCGATATCACGAGCAGCTTCTGCACAGCGGCGTACAAATGGACGGCGCAGCGCCACCTCTACGCCCGGCTACAGCGCAAGCCAAGCCTTGCCAACGGGAACTTGAAGATGCAGAACTTTATGGCCGCCAAGGCTGGCACCAGCATCGGACAGTTCGAGGCCATCGGCCAGCAGATCAACCAGATGCTGATGCCCCCCAGCGCCGATGCCAACCAATTGGGCACCAACCGGGAAACGGTGGGCACCAAGCTGGGCGAGATACAGGCCATAGAAACCCAGCTAGCAGGTGGGACCTTCACCACGCAGCAGGTGGCGCAGAAGCGGGCACAGCAGGCACAGCTCCAACAAGATATTGTGGCGTTGCAAGCGCAGAGCGACGGCATCGTGACCAATTTCAACAGCCAAAAATCGGCCACCACGCTCAGCCTGATGCAGCAGAACGCCGCCATTGTCGCCAATGCCGTTTACGAACAGAACCAGCAGCAGGTGTACGATGTCTTCCTGCGCACCGTCGCAAGGGGCCACGCCAATTTCAGTCCAGGCCAGTTGGCCACGCTGGAGTCCATCGCCGACCAGTGCTATATCTGCGGCGGCGACGGGGTGTTCCTCGCACGCAGCCTGTACGCATTAGCAGACCCAAACAAGCTGTACAACGACGATTTGCTTTGTGGCGGGCAGCTTATCAAGCGGGAACCGTCTCAAGGCATTCATAGCGATCAATTCAAGGTGAGTCCAAATCCGGCAAACACATGGGCATTGCTTGAGAGTGCCAGTGACGTTGAGTTGGAAGGCGAAATCATGCTTTTTGACCTGTCTGGTAGGCTGATTTCGACTGAAGCAATAACCATCGGCGATGGGATTTCCCACCTGCTCGACCTATCCAATGTTTCGACTGGATTTTATACCGTTAAAGTGCTGATGGGTGGTAAAACAGTGCATACGGACAAACTCGTGATTACAAGGTAGTCGCATTTTTCTTCATCATTGCCCAAGCAAGGCGATTCCTTGCTTGGGCGCATTTAATTTTCTATGAAAACTTTTATTCCTACTCTTTTTTTATGCTTTTTCACGCTTGTTGCCCACGCGCAAAAGCACGATAACGTCTGGGTGCTTGGGCATAATGGTGGCACCAATATTGATTTTAACGAAAACCCGCCCAATATCTATTTTGCGGATAGACAAACAGAGATGTACAGCACAAATGCCAGTATTTCAGATAGTTTGGGCGTTTTGCTGTTCTATACTAATGGCTGCGATGTTTTTGATAAGAGTAATGAAATAATGGAGAATGGCCAAGTAATTAATCCAGGTATCGTGCATGACGATCATTGCATAGAGCCATTTAATGCTTATATAGGATCAAGAGGGGCCATTGCTATGCCAAGGAAAGACAATATTTACAACCTGTTTCATTTAGGTATGAAAAGAGTGACGACCCCTGAATATGATGTGTATGCGAACAGGCTTTATTATTCTAAGGTAGATATGGTTCAAAATGGTGGTAAGGGAAAAGTAGTAGAAAAAAACAAACTTATTGTCGAAGATACATTCCAGTCTGGTGACCTTACGGTCGTAAAACATGAGAATCTTCAAGATTGGTGGGTAATT
This sequence comes from Saprospiraceae bacterium, assembly GCA_022841745.1. GTDB lineage: Bacteria > Bacteroidota > Bacteroidia > Chitinophagales > Saprospiraceae > UBA6168. Next base: position 4,625 of record JALHQW010000118.1, read on the forward strand.
GTCCCTAAAAGAATTGCAAACAAATATTTTAAAGTATTGTCAACCATAAGCGGGGATATGATAGTCTCAGAACAAATAATCGGGGACTCCACACTTTTTAGTAGTGACGGAGGCAGTCAAGCTGTGTTTTCGCCAGATGGCAAAAAGTATATGAGGTATATTCCAAAGCAAGGCACCATGTTGTTCGACTTTGACCGGGAAACTGGCGAGTTGAGCAATTACCTTCACCTGCCCGACCCCGGCGACAGTGCCTTTGGAGGGGGCATCGCTGTATCCCCCAATTCGAGGTTTTTGTATATTTCAACACAAATCAAGTTCTACCAGTACGACTTGCAGTCCAGCGACATCAACGCCTCAAGGGTATTGTTGGGCGAGTACGACGGTTTTTCGTCGCCGTTTGAAACGTATTTTTTCAAGTGCCAACTGGCACCCGACTGCAAGATATACTGCAACTGCCTCAACAGTTGCAACGTGCTGCATGTGGTGAACCATCCCGACGAGCCGGGGCTTGCCTGTGATTTCGTGCAGCACGGGGTTCAGTTGGCTACCTCCAATGCGCTCAGCCTCCCCAACTTCCCCAACTACCGTCTCGGCAGCGGGCAGCCTGTGTGTACGCCTACGGCGGCGGGGGAGGTGGCGGCGGTGGTCGGCGTCAAGGTGTGGCCGAACCCGGCCAGTGATGGGGTATCGGTTTCCTTGGGAGAAGCGGTTCATGCGCCTATGGTGTGGTCACTGTATGACCAGCTTGGGCGGGAGGTGCGTAGGGCGGTTTTGTCTGCAGGTCAGCAGGAGGTGCAGGTGAGCGTGGCGGGTTTGGTGGCGGGGCTGTATTTTTGGAGCATAAAGGGAGAAGGATTTGTGGTGGGGAGTGGGAAGTTGATAATTCAAAGATGAAAGGCTATGACTTCGACATACATGCACAGAATGCCGTTCCCAGTATCGGTGCAAAGCGACGGCATCGTCACCAATTTCAATAGCCAAAAATCGGCCACCACGCTCAGCCTGATGCAGCAGAACGCCGCCATTGTCGCCAATGCCGTTTACGAACAGAACCAGCAGCAGGTCAACGACATCTTCCTGCGCACCGTCGCAAGGGGCCACGCCAATTTCAGTCCAGGCCAGTTGGCCACGCTGGAGTCCATCGCCGACCAGTGCTATATCTGCGGCGGCGACGGGGTGTTTCTCGCACGCAGCCTGTACGCATTAGCAGACCCAAACAAGCTGTACAACGACGATTTGCTTTGTGGCGGGCAGCTCATCAAGCAAGAGCCGTCAAAAACTGAATTGTCGGAAATTCAATTCAAGCTAACACCTAATCCTGCCAATGATTGGGCATTATTGGAGACCTACAACACTGAAAAATTTGAAGGGGAAGTCCAATTGTTGGATATTTCTGGCAAACTTATCCTAACGCAGCCAGTGCTACTTGACAAGGGAATGCAGCATGTCCTTGATTTGACCAATATCCAAAGCGGCTATTATGCCGTCAGGATTTTTAGGGAAGGCAAGGTGGTTGCCACTGAAAAATTGGTGATTTCCAAATAAATTTTTTAATCAAGCACCCAAGCAGAGGAATCCCTCTGTTTGGGTGCTTTTTTATTTTCTTGTTTCCATGAAAACATTTTTGACTTTTATCATTATTCCCATTTGGTCAATTATTGCATTTACCCAAAAGCATGACTATATATGGATATTGGGGCACAATGGGGGTACTAATATTGATTTCAATACGTTGCCACCTGAAATCTATTTTGCTGATAGGCCAACTGAAATGGATGTGACTAACGCCAGTATTTCTGACAGTTCAGGAGCTTTGCTTTTCTATACCAATGGATGCAACATATATGATAAGAACGATGAAATAATGGAAAATGGCCAAGACATAAACCCCGGCACAGTACACAATGATTTTTGCATAGAACCATACATTGCCTATACTGCAATAAGAGGAGCTATGGCATTGCCTCAAAAAGGCAACATCTATAACCTTTTTCATTTGGGCATGAAAAGGGTAACAAATCCACAGTATGATGTATTTCCTAATAAGCTATACTATTCGAAGGTTGATATGAGCGTTAATGATGGCAAAGTAGTTGAAAAAAATAAATTAATAATTGAAGACACATTACAAGGAGGCGACTTATCTGCCGTAAAACATGCTAATGAACTTGATTGGTGGGTATTCATCCCAAAAAGATATTCCAATAAATATTTCAAGGTGCTTGTTACGAATAACGGCGAGATGATAGTTTCGGAACAGATAATTGGTGATTCATCGGTCATAGGAAGTGCAGGCGGTAGTCAGGATGTTTTCTCACCAGACGGCAAACTATACGCAAGGTACGTGCCTAAACAAGGCACCCTTTTGTTCGACTTCGACCGGGAGACGGGTGAATTGAGCAACTATCGGCATATCCCCGACCCCGGCGACAGTACTTCCGGTGGCGGCATCGCCATAAGCCCCAATTCGAGGTACCTGTACGTTTCTACTGAAACCAAATTCTACCAGTACGACTTGCAGTCCAGCGACATCAACGCCTCAAGGGTGTTGCTTGCCGAGTACGACGGCACGGTGTCACCGTTTGCTACCATTTTCTACAAATGTCAGTTGGCACCCGATTGCAAGATTTATTGCAACTGCAAAAGCAGTTGCAACGTGCTGCATGTCGTGAATTATCCCGATGAACCGGGGCTTGCCTGTGATTTCGTTCAGCACGGGGTTCAGTTGGCTACCTCCAATGCGCTCAGCCTCCCCAACTTCCCCAACTACCGCCTCGGCAGCGGGCAGCCCGTGTGTACGCCTACGGCTGCAGGGGAGGTATCGGCGGCGGTCGGTATCAAGGTGTGGCCGAACCCGGCAAGTGATGGGGTAACGGTTTCCTTGGGAGAAGCGGTTCATGCGCCTATGGTGTGGTCACTGCATGACCAGCTTGGGCGGGTGGTGCGGCGGGCAGTTTTGTCGGCGGGTCAGCAGGAGGTGGCGGTCAGCGTAGAGGGTTTGGCGGCGGGGCTTTATTTTTGGCAGTTGGAGAGTGAGGGTAGGCAGTTGGGGAATGGGAAGCTCATCATTGCAAAATGAGATAAAATATAGACCTCGGTTATCGGGAATGGCGGATCTTGGAGAGTTGAAAACTTTCCAGAATGGCGACGATTGGTTGATTTGCGGCTCGGCTATTTGACTCCCTGATGTGGCAAATATTCCTCAACGCTAACTGAAAATTAAAATTCAGCTGCAAAAACATTCTGCGAACCTGCATTTGCTATACAAGCAGCAAATCTCCCAAAACCGCCGATTCGGAACTCCGAATCGGCGGTTCCATTTCACCCTCACCCTCCCAAATACCCCCCAATCCTCACCACCTCAGCAAACACCCCAGCCGCTGTCACCGCAGCGCCAGCCCCCGGCCCACGCACCACCAGCGGGCGCTCCTTGTAGCGCTCGGTAGTGAACACAATCATATTATCGGAGCCGGAAAGCGAGTAGAACGGGTGCGAGGCATCCACTGCCCGCAGGCCGATGGTGGCTTCATTGGTGGCCTTGTCGAGGCTGGCAATCATGCGCAGGGCTTTGCCATCGGCAGCGGCATCGGCGGCCATTTTTTCAAAATGGGCATCGGCCTTTTCCAATTCCTCGAAGAAGGCATCCACGCTGGGGGCATCCTGTGCTGCCTGTGGCAAAATGCTTTCGATGCGTACATCGGCGGCTTCGAGCGGCAGGCCCGCCTCACGGGCTAGGATGAGCAGCTTGCGGCGCACATCGGCACCGCCGAGGTCGTCACGAGGGTCGGGTTCGGTGTAGCCGAGGCGCTTGGCCTCCCGCACGATGGCGCTGAAAGACTGCCCCGCCTTGAAATTGTTGAAGATGAACGACATCGTGCCAGACAGTACCCCTTCTATTTTCAGGATGCGGTCGCCGCTCGTGATGAGGTCTTCCAGCGTACCGATGACCGGCAGGCCGGCGCCCACGTTCGTTTCATACAAAAACGGCACGCCACGACGGGCAGCAATGCGCTTCAGGCGCTGGTACTGCTCGTAAGGGCCACTGGTGGCCTGCTTGTTCGGGGTGCTGATGCTGATGCTACTGCCCAATATTTCCTCGTAAAACTGTGGCAATTCGGCGCTGGCCGTGTTGTCCACGAAGATGGAATTGCTCAGGTTCAGCCCCTTCATGCGCTCCACGAACTGGATCATGCTGAGTTTTTCGCCTTTTCCTAAAAGCAGTTCTTTCCAGTTGGCTAGGTCAATGCCGTCCTCGTCGAAGAGCATTTTGGTGCTGTTGGTCAGGCCGACGATTTTCAGTTCGAGGCCCCGTTTTTCCTTTAAAAATGCGGCCTGCTCCCTGATTTGCTCAATCAAAGTCGAGCCGATGAGACCCACGCCGACCATGAACAGGTGCAGTTCCTTCGTGTCGCTGAGGAAGAATGCCTCGTGCAGGGCGTTCATGGCCTTGGCCTCGTCAGCGGCAGATACCACCACCGAGATGTTCAGCTCCGAGGAGCCTTGGGCGATGGCCACCACGTTCACGCCGTTCTTGCCGAGCGCTTGGAACATGCGGCCAGAGATGCCCGGTCGGTAGCGCATGTTTTCACCGATAATCGCTATCACGCTCAGGTTTTCCTCGATTTTCAGCGGCTCCACCAGCCCTTTTTCGATTTCGTACTCGAACTCGGCCTCCACCTGCTGCTTGGCTTTTGCGGCCACCTCCGGCGGTATGGCAAAGGTGATGCTATGCTCTGACGACCCCTGCGTGATGAGGATGACGCTGATGCCCGACTTCGCCAAGCTGCCGAACAGCCTGCCCGCAATGCCCGGCACGCCGAACATCCCGCTGCCTTGCAGCGTGAGCATGGCCACTTTGTTTATCGAAGAAATACCCGTGACCGGGTGCTCACTCTGGCTGCTTGTTTCAGAAATATAAGTGCCCTCGAAATCGGGGTTGAACGTGTTCTTGATGTAGAGCGGGATGCGCTTTTGCAGGGCCGGTTGCAGCGTCGGCGGATAAATCACCTTCGCCCCAAAATGCGACATTTCCATGGCCTCGGCATAGGTCATTTTCGGGATGGTGAACGCCTTGCGCACCTTGCGGGGGTCGGCGGTGAGTACCCCGTCCACGTCCGTCCATATTTCGATGCTGGCAGCGTCCAAGCCAGCGGCGATGATGGCGGCGGTGTAGTCCGAACCGCCCCTGCCGAGGGTGGTCGTGAGGCCGTCCGCCGTGGAGCCGATGAAGCCAGTCACCACCTGCACCTCCTTGTTTTCGACATAATGCTTCGCAATGAGCGGGTAGGTAGCGGCAAAGTCCACCTTGGCATTGACGAAGTTATCGTTGGTCTTGATGACCTTGCGGGCATCGAGGAAGCTGGCAGGGATGCCCGCCTGCCGCATGGCCGCAGCGATGATGAACGAAGAACTGCGTTCGCCGAAGCTCACCACATAGTCCATCGTTCGGGGCGATGCCTCCCGCACGAGGAAGACGCCGCTGAGCATATTGGCCAGCGACTGGTGGCTGCGCTCCATCTCCACGGAAATGTTCGTGCGTTCCTGGCCGCCCACGAGGGAGAAAATGGCGTCTTGGTGGCGCTGCGCAAACTTCTCGAAGGCCGCCCGCCAGCTTTCGTCGCCAGCGGCTGCCCGGCGGCTGATGTCGAGCAGGCTGTCGGTGACGCCACTAAAGGCAGAGAACACGACGGTGAACTGGTCGCCCCGGTCGTAGTATTTTTTCAGGATGCTGATGAGGCCCTTGATGCGCTCCGGCGTGCCGACGGAGGAACCTCCGAATTTGAGAACTTTCATGTTGATACGGTGGACGGTGGACGGTGGACGGCCAACGGTGGACGGGGAGTTCCGTCTATCGTCCACCGTTGGCCGTCAGCCGTTTGGAAAATCGGTTCTACGTGGTAAGGCGGGCTTGGTTTGACAAGTTTCTTTCTTTGACAAATATTGTGGGCATAATCGAAGTGATAGAGAGGTGGTTGAAAAATAAAAAATTGAAAATTTTTTATTTTTCAACCACCTCTCTATCAATATTTTAGGTTGAGGGAAAAATTTTGAAAAAATTTTTCCCTCAACCTAAAATATTGATTTTTGGAACTTCCACAGAAATTGTCAAAGCACTATAAATTCTTGAAAAGAAGGGCAAATATAGGGTGATTTAGTGCAAGGTCACAAGTTGCCGAGCAGGGCTTTCAGTTCTTTGTAGCTGGCCAGCTCACTCGATTTTTCCACCCTTTTCTCGCCTTTGTAAACGAGGGTGAAGGGGATGGCGCCGTCCCATTTTTCGCTCACTTTGCCAATCCAGGCATCGTAATCTAGGTCGCCGAGGGCGACGACGTTGCGCTGGAGGTTGCGCTCCGCAATGAAGGGCACGAGCTTCCGAAGGAAGTCCTTGGGGAAGTCCATGCTCACGAGCAGCACCTTGATGGGCTGGCCTGCGGTTTCAGCGATGAGTTTTTCAAAAAAAGGCAGCTCCTCCACGCAAGGCTTGCACCAAGTTGCCCAGAAATTGACGACGTAGGTGGTATCGTTGGCTTGGTGCAGCAGCGGCTCGAACTCGCCATAGCTCATGTAAACAGGGAACGGTATGGAATCCGATAACACCGATGCCGTGCTAGCTGGCAGGGTAGTGGCAGGCGCTTCGGGCGTTTTTGCGGAGCAACCAAAGGAAGAGAAGTAAAAAGTAAAAAGGATAATGTAAAAAGTGGGCAAGGGCCTGATTATGAATAGGTTGGATGTCATTTTTTATAAAAAATCAACGGTGAACAATGAAGCCATGAAACAATTTAACAATGAAGCCATGAAGCCATGAAGCCATCACTTGAACCGTACCGCCATCTCCCTTCTGTCAATCGCCTCGTTGCCGGGGTCGTCGAAGAGGTAGAAGACAAAGACGGTGCCTTGGCCTTCCTTGCAGAGTGCGACCATTTTGCAGATGGGCGAGTCGGCGAAGGCGGGCTTGGGCGTGAAGATATAGGTCATGCCCCAGTCGGCGTTGAAGTCACGTTGCAGCGACTGGCCATCGGGCCGCAGGGCGGAGATGACAGCGTCTTCGGCGTTGGTGGCCAGGTTGGAGATAGTGGCAAAAGTGTTGAAATTTGGCATGGTAGAGGCGTAGTCCTTCTCGTTCCAAGGTAGTACATAGTACCTGATTTCGAGGTTTTCGCTGCGGGAGCGGATGGCGTACTGGCAGTTCAGGTACTGGTTTTCGAGCGGCTCGTAGTCCTTGTACCCAGCATCCAATGGCTCCATGAACTCCACGCCCGCCTGCTGGAGCAGTTGGGCGAAACGGGCGGGCTGTTCGAGGTTTTGCGCTGGCGACCATTGGGGTAGCAGGCAAAGTAAGAACAGCAAGATGGGCAGCCTATTATGGGAAATTTGTCGCATTTCCGTGTAGTAATTAGTCTTGCTCTATGAGCTGGTTTTCCATGTTGAAGGACATTGGATTTTTTGACAAGTGACGAGTTGACGGTTACCCAGCGATTGAAAGTACCATGAAAATCCTGTTTTGAACCCTGAATTTTCATGGTAAAACTAAAGTAAATCAGACGAAACATCAAAAGCCAATGCGATTGACAAACAGCATGGGTTATGGTTTATTGTCCTATTTTTACGCTCAAATCACACCCAATGCGCAAATCCTTCGCCCTTTTCCTTCTTCTCATATCCTTAAAAATCAGCGCCTCGGCACAGTACCAGCCTGTGTTTCCCGGCCTCAGCGGGCAGGAGCTGCTCGACAGCCTCGTGAAGGATTACAAAGCACCCGTTTTGCTCACGCAGGCCTTCGCCAGGGACACCCTGTTCGGCAATATCTACAACTACCGTGACTCGCTCACCTGCGTCTATACGGGCTACCGCATCTACCTCAACCCCACCAAAGACCCCACGCAGGACGCCTTCGACAAGGGCATCAATACGGAGCATACCTTCCCACAGAGCCTCGGTGCCATGAACCAGGCCGAGGGCGATATGCACCACCTCTACCCAACCCGTGAGGACGTTAACGGCGACCGGGGCAACCTCCCCTTCGCCGATATCCCCGACGCACAGACCGAAGATTGGTACTACCTCGGCCAAGAGCTTTCCAATATACCTTCCTCCAATATCAACCTGTACAGCGAGCGCAAGGACGGCTTCTTCGAGCCAAGGGAAGACCACAAAGGCAACGTGGCCCGTGCCATGTTCTACTTCTACACCATGTACAAGGCCCAGGCCGACGCCGCCAACCCAAACTTCTTCAACTCCCAGCGCCAAACCCTTTGCGCCTGGCACCTCCTCGACCCCGTGAACGAACCGGAGTGGAACCGCACCTGGCTAATCGCACCCTACCAGAGCGGCAAGCCCAACCCCTTCATACTCGACTGCACCCTACCTGAGCGCTGCTATTGCGCCGATTTTGGCACAAAATGCACGCCTGCCGATGCAGAGGAAGCTGTTGACAACCAATCATTTATGCTGGAATCCATTTCTCCGAACCCGCTACAAGATAGGACCGTGCTCCGCTTCACCCTACCTGCTGCGGGCCGGGTGCGCTTGGCGGTTTTTGGTGCCTTCGGCAACAAGCTGGACGAAGTGGACTTGGGCTGGATGGGCGAGGGCCAACAGGAGGCCGTTTGGCAGCGGCCAGCGGAGGTGGCGAGTGGGATGTGCTTTTTTAGGTTGTCCGTGGAGAATGGGGGACAGTATTTCAATGCCTCGGCAAAGGCGGTCATTCAGCGCTAAAACTTGACTCATGACGGGCTTTGTCTCGGAACACGTCTCGGAACACGCCGCTTTTGTCATCCCGAAGGGACCCGTCCACGCCGGGAGGGAAGCCACGTTTGCCCTCCCGGCGTGGACGGGTCCCTTCGGGATGACAAAAGCGGCGTGTTCCGAGACGCAAAAGCGGCAGCCTTAACCCAATTGCCCCTCCAGCGCTGCCACCTCCCCTTCAAAACCCAACCCCTGAAACTCCCCTACCAATTGCCGCAAGGCATCCAACTCCTTTTTGATAAACTCCTGGTGCTCAACCGATTGTGGATGGAAAGGCCGATGCGCCATAGCTGAAAGCACCCGCTCGATGCGGCCATTCAGTGCCCGTGTTTTTTCATCGAAAAACGCCTGCTCGAAGTACTGCCAGATATAATCGGTGGCCTGGGGGCTGGGGTGTGCCATGTCCTCGGCATAGAAGCGGTAGTCACGCAAGTCGTCGAGCAGGATTTCGTAGGCGGGGAAGTAGTGGACGTAGGGCAGCCGCTGGCCGATTTCGTCCAAGGCCAGTAGCAGGGTGGCCTTGCTGCGCTGGTTTTCCATCAGCCCGTCCCGAAGGTGCCGCACTGGGCTGACGGTGGCGATGATTTCAAGGCCGGGCAGTTGGGCCTTCATTTTTTCAAAAACGGGCAAAAGCGACTCCACCACCTCCGCCACGGACAGCCGCCGCCGCTCGAACTCCGCTGCGGACAGCTTATGGCAATTGGCTACCACCTCGCCCGTTTTTTTCAAAGTAAAAACATGCGCCGTGCCAAGCGTGACCACGAGGCGGTTGGTGTTTTCGAGAAAAGCCTTTGCCGTTGATAATGAATCGTTTATGTTCGACAAAGCGGCTGCCTTGTCGGGCTGTGAGTACCTGCCGTGGTGGGCCCAGCTATGCCAAAGCCCTTGGTGCTGCACGAGGTCGTTTTCAGAAAAAGACTCGCCGCTCATCAACCGTTCCAAAGACCGCCCAATGCTCGCCGGGTTGAACACAATACCAAACGGGTTGACCATCGTGGGGAACTTCAGCCGCTCCAGCCGCCCGCCCATTTGCTCCGCAAAACAAGAGCCGATGCAAAGCAACCGGTCGGCATGGCCGATTTTGAGGGGGCTTTGAAACGGAGGGAAGGGGGTACGGAAGGATTGCATAGAAATTGGGAAATCGAAGATTCACGCAAGTAAATTAACGTGAGGTTTGGATTAGGAACAGATTTTAAATAAAGTAACAAATTGATTTTCTTTGCCGGAAACAAAAACGGCATGACAAAATATAATCAGGAGACGGAGACTTTGATGTTGGCTCACTATGCTCGGTTACT
>JALHQW010000119.1 GCA_022841745.1 Saprospiraceae bacterium
GTAGCCGAGAATAGTGTGCCAACATCAAAGCCTCCGTCTCCTGATTATATTTTGTCATGCCGTTTTTTTTCCGGCAAAGAAAATCAATTTGTTACTTTATTTAAAATCTGTTCCTTAGTTCTTAAAGCCTGGAAAATGAAAAGAAGACACTCGCTTCTTGCCTTGCTGCTCGTGCTTGGACTTTATGCCCATGCACAAGAGGAGCCCACCACCGTTTACCGCCAGTACGCCACCCAGCAGTACATGAAGGAACTGTTGGCGGCCCACCCCGAGGTGGCAGAGACCCGCTCGGCCATTGAGCGCCACACCTACGACTGGCTGCGATTTGGCCTGCCGGATACCCCCACAATAGCCTTGGTGTTCCATGTGGTGGGCACACCGGCTTCGGCCATCACGATGGCGGACATCAACAAGCAGGTGGATGCCCTGAACAGGGACTTCTCCGATCCGGCCTTCCCAGGGGAGGCAGCGGCGCACCAGGCATGGCATGCAGAACGTTTTTCGGAGCGGGCAGCAAGGCCAAGCATCCGTTTCTGCCTCGCCAACCAATCCCCTGGCGGCGGGCCTGGCGGGGTGCTGTACGTGCCCTCGCAGGTGCCGGAATTTGCGGTAGGGGCGGGTGTGATGAACGCACAGCAGGGCGGCTCGGCGGCCTGGGACCCCCAGCACTACCTCAACGTTTTTATCGCCCAGCTCGACGGCGGCGTGGCAGGGTTCGCACAGATGCCGGGCGGGCCTACTGCTACGGACGGCGTCGTGATAAACATGGACTATTTTTCAAGGAACAACCAGCAAGGCCCCAATGGGCCGCCCCCCGGACTGGAAAAGTACAGCGCAGGCCGGACGCTGGCCCACCTGATAGGCTCGTACCTCAACCTCTACGAGCTGTGGAACGACGACCAGCCCTGCACCGACGACAACGTTCACGACACCCCCATCCACAATGCCCCGAACTACGGCGAACCGGGCTACCGGCACATCAGCACCTGTGGCGACAACCCCGTGGAGATGACCATGAACGTGATGGACAACACCGACGACGTGGGCCAGTACATGTTCACCAACGGCCAGGTGATGCGGATGTACGCCACCCTGGCGACGGAGGGAGGGCCAAGGGCAGGGCTGCGGGAAGCGCCCTGCTCGGGCGGCGGCCTTGGCGGGGAGCCGACCATGGGCCGGGCTGCCACTGGCCATAACGCTGGGCAAACGGGCGGCAAGCTGGCAATATCGTTGTTCCCGAACCCTGCGAGTGAGGGTTTCACCGTGGTGGTCAAGTCCCCCTGCGAGTCGAGCCTCTGGCTGACAGCCCACAACGCCATCGGGGTGCTGGTGCACAACCAGCAACTGGAGGTGGTGGCCGGGGGCACCAATAGCATCTACGTCGGCACAAGGGGTTGGGCGCCTGGGATGCACTCGGTGCAGGTCAGGTGCGGCCAGGAAACGGCATCGGCGAAGCTGGTGATTGAAAGATGAACCTTAACTTAATCGAACACAACTCAACGAAACAATATAAACTGGTCATGAAAAGCAATACTATAAACATCTTATTTCTCATTTTTCTAGTTTTTGCAATTACTGCTTGCCAGACTGCCTTTGCACAGCCAAACAACAGCATCATAAACGATGTGGCCCTGCCAGCCCCCAACGTGGCAGCATTGGGCAAGTATTCTGAAATCCCGGTTAGTTACTACACAGGCGTGCCCAGCACAAGCATTCCCATATACACGGTACAGGAAGGTCCATTGTCGCTACCAATATCTTTGGACTACCACTCAAATGGCATAAAAGTGGCCGAGACCGCAAGTTGGGTTGGACTGGGCTGGAACCTCAGTGCTGGTGGGATGATAAGCAGGACAGTGCTGTCGCACCCTGATGAAGTTGGGGCCACTGGCTATTGGACCAATGGCAAAAACCTGAACATGAGCCCTGCCGAGCTTACAGATATAGCTTTTCCTGACAGTGCAAATCAGGTAAACAAAAACGATTGGGACACTGAACCGGATATATTCCATTTCAGTGTCCCTGGGTATTCGGGCAAGTTTTATTTCGACAAGGACAACAACTGCCAGTTTGTACCCAAGCAGGATATGAAATTGACCAGGAGCGGGCTTTTCAACGGGTTCACGTTGACTGTCCCAGATGGCACAAAGTACTATTTTGGCACTGCAGATGGGTCAACAATCACAAAGGAAACGACGCTCGGCTCTTTTGGCAGCGATTACCCTATTGCCTGGCCCTTGGTCAGGGTAGAGACCTATGACGGAAAGTTCGCTATCAACCTAATATACTACGACCAAAATTACAGGTACGCTGGCCCAGCATCGTGTTCATATACCAGGCTGGAGTGCTTGAACGCGGATGGCTCCATTGGGGGCTATGTCGAAGAAGAATGCAGCACCGATCTTGAGATAAACGGGGTTCAGGCACACCGGACGAATGTTTGGGGCAAAAGGCTGACAAGGATTTCAACATCCACGGCCACGGTGGACTTCAATGCCATCTACACCCGCCTTGACCTCGAGCTGAACAATCTCGCTAACAATACCGACTCCACAAAATTTGCGAAACGGTTGGACAACATCACCGTAACGTCAGGCAGCCATTGCTCTAGGTTTGAGTTCAGCTACGACTATTTCCAAGATTTTTCTTCCAGCAGCGTATCCAATTTGCCCGAATCGAGGAGGTTGAAGCTGCTCTCCCTAAAGGAACGCTCTTGCGACAACTCAATTACCGATATCCCATTCTATACTTTCACCTATGAAGGAACCAACAACACCGGCACTATAAATGGGGTAAGCGTGACTAGGCAGTTTCTCCCTTGGAGGCTTTCCAAGGCAATAGACCATTGGGGATACTATAATGGAGCCGATAACAACAACTACTCCATCAACAAGGCTAACGCACCGTTGACCCAAGTCCTTGGCTGGGACAATGCAGTCACAAGTTATGGCAACGCCAACAGGGAAACATCCGAAACGCCAATGCTCAAAGGTGTTTTGAAAGAGGTGGCTTATCCAACTGGCGGAAAGACCAGCTTCGCCTACCAGGCCAATGACTACGCGGCGCAGACCAGTGTCAAGACCCCGCTGTCGCCTACCCCGCTTAGGCTGGCCAACTTTGAGCCAACAATCCCGCCCACCTATTGCACCACAATAACCAAGACATTAAATTACACGTTCACCGCCACCCCTCCGCCTTCAATGATGTTCGAGATGTACCTTGAGACAAGGTGCCAAGGATTGGGCGCCAACATCAAGATTGAAGCCACTAACAGCAATTCAACGGTTTCCTATGGCCTGTTCGAGTTCAACGTGTTGCCTACCGTAACATATACCCTTCCCCTAAAAGAATTGACTTCGGTTTTTTCGTTGCCCTTGAACCAGGCTGTCAAATTCACGCTAACGGTGACGAATGGGGTGGGCAGGTTCGAGGTATTCGATATATCAACGGCCTACGAGGCCCAGCCCAAGAAGGTTGGGGGGCTGCGGGTCGCCGAAATAAGAACCCATGATGGCGTCTCGAACTCTAACGACATCGTCAGGACTTATACCTACAACGATATTGCCGTGCCCACCAGGTCAAGCGGCGTCCTGTTCGAGGTGCCCAAATATGGCATTACTGGATTTACCACCAACTATTTCCAGGTGCTGCGTTACATCACCATAAGCTCCACCGCCATTGTGCCGTTGGAGGGGTTTGATGGGCTGACGGTTGCCTACAAGGCTGTAAAGGAAAGCCTGAACGGTAACGGGCACAAGACGCACGAGTTCACCATTGAGGCACATACCCCCATCATCGAACAAGGGCACCCCTTCGTGCCGCCTCCATTCTACAATTTGGACGGGAAGTTCAGCCGGACCGTTTCTTACAACCAATCAGGGGCTGAAGTCCAAAGGCTTGTTGAGGCCCCTACAGGTTCTTCCAGCACCTACACCTATTCACCTGGTCTGATGTACAAGACCTATGTTTTTCGGAACTTGTGCCCTGGGAACATATTTACCCCTCCACTTGCTTCTGCACCGGTGATTGTCGCCAACGATTACCAGAACCGAACGTCCTCCTACAAGATCCAGCAACGGGACGTCACCCTTGACGGAGTCTTCACGAGCACAGTGTTCTCCTACGACCCGCTGGGCAAGCACCAGAACCCGGTACAGTCTCAATTCTACAACAGCGACGGCAAAAAGATAACCACCAAGTACAGCTACCCAACCACCTTGGCTTTCCAATGCCTGAGGGACATCCTCGTGAACGACTTCAACATAATCGCAGTTCCAACAAGCACGAAGAACTATGTTGACGATTTCCTGGTGAGCGGCGACAGCACCCGTTGGAGCAACTGGTCAGGAGGGCTCCCCAATGCTGCCTGCAGCATCACGAACATACCGTACCCCTGGGAACTGCGCAGGTACGAGATGACCTACGATGCCAGCGGCGATGCCGTGGTTGGTTCCACACCATGGGTGAAGAAAGGAGAGTACAACCAGCGCTCCACCTCCAACGGCCTGCCCCTGAAGGTGACCCAGACAGGCTGGGCCCCGGAAGCGTACACTTGGGACACGGGCGGTCGGCTGCTCACAAAGACCTACAACAGCGACGACCTCACGGCCTACAAGAAATTCACCACCAGCTTTGCCTACCACAGTGGCACCCGGCTCGTGTCCCGCATCACCAACGTGGACGGCCAGTACACCGACTATTCGTACGACAAGTTGATGCGCCTCTCCACCATTTCGGCCAAGGGCGGCAACGTGGCCACCACCTACACCTACCAGTACAAGAACCCGAGCAACCCCCGCAGCTACGTCAAGACCCGAACGACCTTCACGGCCACCGCTGGCAACAGCCTGTCGGAAAAGACCACCTGGCAGTACCTCGACGGCCTTGGCCGCCCCGTGCAGACGGTTGACCAGAAGCACAGCCCAGGCCAAAAGGACGCAATCAGCACCGTGACCTACGACAACCAGGGCCGACAGGACACCGCCTACGTGCTGTACGAGAACACCGACTCGCCCGGCAACACGGGGGCCTTCCGGGCCGCCATACCCTCCAGTACCAAATTTACCCTTACGTAGTACCACTCCGACCCCCTGAACCGGACTTGGAAGGTAACGCCCCCCTCGTGGTACTCCACCACTTACACCTATGGCACCAACCTCGGCACCAACGTGAAGCTGAACCACAGCACCAATACCTGGTACCCGGCCAACAGCCTCTACCAGACCACCGTGGAGGATCCCAACGGCAACCGTTCCTTCACCTTCACCGACAAGAAGGGAAGGCTAGTCCTCAGCCGCCGGCGGAACAACAGCGGCACGCAGGAGTCCAACACCTACAACCTCTACGACAACAAGGACCGCCCAACCACCATCATACCACCTGATGCCACCATATCCAATACCAACCTCATTTTCAAGTACCTCTACGACGCCTCCGACAACATGACCAGCAAGGACGTGCCCGATGCTGCTGCCATGACCATGAAATACGACAGCCGGAACCTGATGACCCTCATGCAGGACGGCAACCTGCTCGCCGCCCCCAACGATTGGCTCGCCACCAACTACGACATTTATGGCAGGCCCACCAGCACGGGCTTCGTCAAGAACACGGCAAGCCCCAGCCCGGCAGGGCCGTTCACCTTCACCACCGCCAACCAGTTGACCGAGACCATCTACGACGACCCCAACAACGTTTCCGCCATACTAAAGGGCAAGGTGAAGCAAAGCAAGGTGAAAATCCTCAATGCCGCCAACAACAGCTTCATCACTACCGAGTACAGCTATGACACCCATGGGCGGGTCAGCGGCACAGCGGCCAACAACCACACGGGCGGCAACGACAACCATGCCTTCACCTACGACTGGGCCGACAACCGACTCACGAGCACCCGAAACCACAGCCTTACTGGCCCCACCAATACCACCATCACGGAAACCACCACCTACGACCACGCCGGGCGGGCCAAACTCAACAAGCACAAGCTCGGCACCGCCGCCGAGGTGACCCTCAGCCAATTGAACTACAACACAAAGGACGAGCTGATAGAGAAGAACCTCGGCTACACAAGTGCCACCAGTACCCTCCAGAGCCTCGACTACACCTACAATGACCAAGGCTGGCTGACCGCCATCAACCAAGCCACGCTGGTGCCCTCGGGCATCATCGGCGGGACGACCGTGGCGCTTACCACCTGCCCCGTCGCCGCACCTGCCCTGCCCACGCCCGGCCTCGGCACTTCGCCCGACCAGAACGACCTGTTCTACCTTGAGCTGCGGTACGACAACCTGTTCTCGGGCATGACGGGCACCCTCCAAAAGAACGGCAACATCGCCCAGATGCAGTGGCGCACCCGTGGCCGTGAGCGGCAGGGCTACCGCTTCACCTACGACTTCCTCGACCGCCTCACCGCCGCCAACTACTCCGACATCAGCGAAGCGGGCACCGTGACCGCCAGCAACCGCTACAACGAGACGCTCACCTACGCCGACTACAGGGGCAATATAGGCACCCTGCAGCGCCAGGGCGCCCAACTGAACGGCGCCTGCTGGGACTATGCCCAGATAGACAACCTCACCTACACCTACACCTCCGGCACCAACAGGCTTGCAAGCATCGCCGAAGCGGCCAGTGCAACCTACAAGGCGAAGGGATTCAACCCCGGCAACGGAACTGGAACCTATCAGTATGATGCCAACGGGAACATGAAGGATGACCCCTACAAGGCCATGACGATTGCCTACAACCACTTGAATTTGCCCACTACAATTAACATGGGCGGGAACAAAACCTTAACCAATTTGTACAATGCCGACGGGGTTAAGCTCAGGATGACCGTCAACAACAACGGCACCATTACCACAAGGGACTATCATGACGGGATAGAATACAACAGCAACGGCATTGAATCAATCTACCACCTTGAAGGCAGGTTGTTCAACAACAGCGGGACTTACAGGTACGAGTATGCAATCGGAGACCATTTGGGGAATACAAGGATGACATTTACGGACAAGAACGGCAATGGCAGCATTGACGTTTCAAATACTTCTACGAATGAAGTGCTCCAAGAGAACCATTATTACCCATTTGGGCTTAACTTTGAGGGGCCTTGGATGAATGACAATGTTGCTGCAGACGAGCGGTACCAGTTCAATGGCATTGAAAGGGTGGGTGATTTGGGTGTGAACCTTGACCTTGCGTTCTTTCGGACGAACGACCCGGCCATCGGGAGGTGGTGGCAGGTGGACCCTATGTGTGAAATGGCACCAGGTTGGACACCATACAGGTTTGGTTTTAATAATCCATTGCTCTATTCAGACCCTACTGGATTATGGGAAGAAACGGATAATGGGTGGGAAACTAATAACATAGAAGAAATAAAAGATTTTATAAATGCTTCAAAAAATTTGGATTATGATTTTTCTATCCAAAGAGGAGACGGAACGGATGATGAAGCTTTTAGATTAATTAGTGGTCAAGGCAGTAGCGTACATATTTTGTACAACAAAAGCGGTAATAGTTCTGAGTCAAATAAAAGCAGGCAGGGAGAAGTAGAAACTCAAAACTTAGATGCTACAACAACTTCATTAACAAGGTTTATTTCTGGGGTAACCACTGATAGACCTTTCAATCCAATGGAGGGATTAGATGATCCATTTTTTAATTTAATTACCTTAGGTAGGGGTTGGCAAGTTTCAAGTGGTAGGAATCTATTAGTGGCTGGTGCTACAAATGGTGCACAAAAGTTACTGTCAGCGGGGGCCGCAAAATTAACACAGGAGGGTTTGGAACACATTGTTTTGAGACATTGGTTTACAAGCTCGGCTAAAAATGCAGGTAAATTCTTAAAAGGAACTACTGCAAGAAGCCTAAAGAAATTGTTGGAAACTGCAACTACTCAAGGCACTTTTAGCCCAAATACAATGGGCAGACCTGGAACTATTGCTATTTATGACTTTGGTAAAGTAATTGGAACTGATATTAGTGGAAGATTGACATCAGTCCTTAAGGTAGTTATAGATAGCAAAGGAGTAATAAAAACAGCATATCCGTTTTAAAATGAACAAGACAAATTTTTGCATAAAACACTCATATTCAAAAAGTTATGCTTCAAATTTTGAAGTCAATCTTGAGAACATTACTGAATCAATACTTCGATATGATGTTTTCTTGGGCTCTGTTACAATTATGAACAGTTCGTCTGCAATCAAACTTGATTGGGATTGGATTCCATTATTTGATTTTGCAGCTTCATTAGTAAACATTTTTGAGTCGATTAGTCAAAAAGAAGCTGCTATCGAGAAATTTGACTTTACTGAAGCTGAAATTTTCCTTTTTTTTGAGAGGGAGAAAAACGAAATAAGAATATTTACTTCTTTTTCAGATTCTCACCTCATAACAACCATCAATGAGTTTGAAATTGAGGTGTTTAAGTTTTATAAAATAATTTTAACCGACCTGCTATCAACTTATAGTGGACTTGAAAAGAGAGATTTCTTCAAAAAGTATCTTGAATACATTCATAGAACGAAGCCCACGCAGTACTGAAAAAAACGGTAAAAACGGGCGCAACGGTGAACTATACACAGGACTATATCGGCGGCATCGAGTACCGGGACAATGTGCGGGAGGCCATCTACACCGCAGAGGGCCGGGTGTTCTATACCAGCCCCACGGCCTATCGCTACGAGTACAGCATCAAGGACCACCTCGGCAACGCACGCATCTCCTTCACGGACAAGGACGGGGACGGCTATGTCGAGGTCTTCAACTCAGCCTCCAACGAAGTGCTGCAGGAGAACCACTACTACCCCTTGGGCCTGAACCACGACGGGCCTTGGATGAATGATGCGGCGAGGGACAACAAGTACCAGTACAATGGGAAGGAGTGGAACGATGATTTTGGGCTGAACTTGAATGACTATGGGGCTAGGTGGTATGATGCGAGTGTGGGGAGGTGGTGGAATGTGGATGCAAGATGCGAAGGAACCACTCCGATTAGCACTTATACGTACACCTTAAATAACCCAATTTTTTATGTAGATTTAGTAGGACTCTCTGCCACCTCTGGAATGGAAAACGACATGTTCTCTACAATGGGTGAAAAATGGTTAAGGGAAAACTTTGAAGACAAAAGTAATGAGAGTACTAGGTATTCTTCAAAAAAGGATAAAAAAGGAAATCTCACTATTACAAAAACAAAAGAAGATAAGAATACTGGCAAAACATTAAGTAGTAATAGTATCTCAGGGGAATCTGCGATGGTGTTTGCATTTTTAGTGATTGAAGGGGGTTGGGAGAAAAGGTCAGATGGGTCTGAACAACCAGAAACTGCATACGGGTTATGGATTATTTATGCCTCCATTTATAATAGAGCAAAATTTGGCTTCGGAGGAGCGGAGAGTATGGAAGACGCAATGCTTGCGCCAGGACAGTACGATGTATTAAAAGATGATAGGTATTATAATTTTGACAAACTTCTGACAAGCATCCAAGATGTCAGAAAAGAAGATGGGGAGGGATTCTTAAGCTACATATGGAATATGAAGGGCCAAGATCCAAATGTAGTCTTGAGCTCTGTTTATGGAATGACAAATCCACACTTAATTATGTATTTTAACCATAATGGTTTCGATAGTGCTGGAAAGTACGGAAACGATTTACCCTACGATACAAATGCTACTTATATTGAAAGAGTGCAAACTAGCACAAATGACGCTGTTCTGAAAAATATGGCCAGAAAAAGCCGCTACATTCGTGAGTATAAGTTACAAGCACTTGCAATCAAAATGGCAAGAAGTGGACGCCCTTGACAATATTGTCGAGACAGGTTTCAGGAAAGTATTATTTACGATTTCTTGTTTAAAATTTACTCATTATGAGAAAAATTGTTATTTCAGTTACAAGTTCGCTTCTTTTCTTTATTCTTTTTATTAGTGTCTCTTGTCACTATCATTGCAATAAAGAATATCAGACAACTCAAAACGAAGAGAAAGCCTATTTAGATTTGATTCCCTTAGGCAGCTTCAACAAACAGCTTTCAATGCTAAGCCATCAAAAAGAAGGTGTTTTTAGCAGTAAATGTTCAAATGATTCGACTGTTTTGTGTAAAATATTTATTAACAACACTCCAATAGCAGTCTTTTCAAATAATGAAGTCAACCTTTTTGAGTCTGTTTATGAAAAGAAAAATGACTTAATATTTTTTGAAAAACTGGAAGGCAAATTGTTCTTTGTTAATAGTGCCAATCAAAAAGCGATCATTGTTTCTATTTGGAAGAAAAATGATATTGATGCTACATTAATTTTTCGATACGGAAAATACATGTTTTTTGTGTTGGATGACAAAGAACAAGAACTTGTTCGTAGAAATTTGATAATTTTTGACCAAGAAAAATTTCTGTCTGGAAACTTTTCAATTGTTAAGTCATTCAAAAGAATTGATGAGGATTTTCCAACTATTAATTGCACCACGGAAGTGAATTTTGATTCAATCTTAAATACTGTTGTGCTAAGCGTAAATGAAAGTAAGCACAATAGACCACAAAACAATCAAGTTACCACTAAAAGTGTCAACTTTTATTTTGATTACAACAAAGGTGCCTTTATTGACACTTCATATCATTATCACGAGACTGTAAAAAGTCGCCTTGGTATTTCATCTGAGAATTATAACCGTTTGATTCGTACATTGTTAGTTGATTACTATGGGCAAAAGAAATGATTTACCCGCTGAACCGTCCCTGGAAGGTGACCCCGCCCACATGGTACCCCACTATTTACGCTTATAGCGGGAACCTCGGTACCAACGTGAAGCTGAACCACACCACCAACACCTGGTACCCGGCCAACAGCCTCTACCAGACCACCGTGGAGGATCCCAACGGCAACCGCTCCTTCAACTTCACCGACAAAAAGGGTAGGCTAGTCCTCGGCCGCAGGAGGAACAACAGCGGCACGCAGGAGGCCAACACCTACCACCTCTACGACAACAAGGATCGCCTGAGCACTGTAATACCGCCCGATGCAACTATTTCCAACACCAACCTTATCTTTCGGTACCTGTACGACGCCGCAGACAACATGACCAGTAAGGACGTGCCCGACGCCGCCCCCATGGCCATGATGTACGACGCCCGAAACCTGATGACGCTCATGCAGGACGGCAACCTGCGGGCCGCCACGCCCACCGCCAAATGGCTGGCCACCGTTTACGATACTTATGGCAGGCCCACCAAGACCGGGTTCCTGACCGCAGCCTCCCCCAATCCCAACAGCTTCACCATCGCCACGGCGGACGTGCTGACCGAGACCACCTATGACCTCTCCCCGCAGGCCATCTACAAGGGCAAGGTGAAACAGCGCAAGGTGAAAATCCTCGATGGCGGCACCAGTTTTATCACCACCGACTTTACCTACGACGCACATGGCCGGGTAAGCGCCACCAGTGCCAACAACCACACAGGCGGCACCGACAGCTACAGTTTCGTTTACGACTGGGCCGACAACCCCATGCGCAGCACCAGGAGCCACAAGCGGGTGAACAGCGACCCCAGCTTCACCACCATCGTGGAGAAGACCGTGGTGGACAGGGCGGGCCGCCCCATTGCCAACAAGCACAGCCTCAACGGCGCCGCCGACACCCACCTCAGCCGATTAAAATACGACCACCGGGGCAGGCTCACGGAAAAGAACCTTGGCGTGGGCACAGGCACTGCCCTGCAGAGCATTGACTTCGCCTACAACGAGCAGGGCTGGCTGACTATGATAAACCAGCCGACGCTGGGTGGGGGCACCAGCGTTGCACTTTCCGCCTGTCAGTCATCGCCTGTACCCACTTCAAGCGGCACCCCCGACAACAACGACCTTTTCTACCTTGAGCTCAAATACGATGCGCTGTTTTCAGGAATGCCTGGCACCGTCCAAAAGAACGGCAACATCGCCCAGATGCAGTGGCGCACCCGTGGCCGGGAGCGGCAGGCCTATAGTTTTACTTACGACTACCTCGACCGACTCACCGCAGCAACCGACTACGACTTGACCGACGCTGGCACTGCAACGGCCAACAGCCGTTATAACGAGAGCATCAACTATGCAGACGCAAGGGGCAACATCAGCGGCCTTACAAGGCGTGGCGGCATCTTCTCCGCTGGCTGTTGGGGCTATGGGCAGATTGATAACCTCGCCTATACCTATTCGGCTGGCACCAACAAGGTGAAGACCATCACGGATGCCAGCGGCAATGCCAAGGGCTTCAAGCCACAAGCAGGTGCCACCGATTATATCTACGATGTGAATGGCAATATGACTTATGACCCACACAAAGCACTGACCATCACTTATAACCACTTGGATTTGCCCAAAACCTTTAACTTTGGCGGCGGAAAGGTCATTGACATAGTTTACGATGCAGCAGGGAACAAGCTCAGGAAGACGGTCAGCGGCACCATCAACTACATGCAGGATTACATCGGGGGCATCGAATATCGAGGCCCAGCGATGGAAGCGGTTTACCACGGGGATGGAAGGGTCCGGTACATCAGCGGTGTTCCGAGGTACGAATATGTGGTTAAGGACCATTTGGGCAATACCCGCCTCAGCTTCACTGACCTGAACGGCAATGGCATGATTGAGGTAACAAGTTCCGGGACTACCAACGAAGTACTGCAGGAGAACCACTACTACCCATTCGGCCTGAACATGGAGGGGCCTTGGCTGAACGACGAGGGATTGGATTACAAGTACCAGTACAATGACAAGGAGTGGAACGACGACTACGGGCTGAACCTCAACGATTATGGTGCGAGGTGGTACGACCCGGCGAGGATAATTTGGTCTTCGGTGGATCCGATGGCACCATCAACCCCATATGTGAATCCATTCAATTATGTCGAAAACACGCCAATCAACGCGATTGACCCAGATGGGATGTCCTGTGCAGGATGCCCGTCAGGATATGACCCAACTTTAAATAATGAAAAGACTGGAATTTGGGTTATTGGTTCGAACGGACAAGGCAAAGAGCCCGACCCAATTTATGATGGTGGAACCCTGCCAGCAGCAACAGTAAAAGCTTCCCGCCTCTTTCAAAGTCAAGATGTTGAAAGGTATGGCTACAACGGTTCGTGGTCGGATTATCAGGAAGAATTTGGCCTGAAAAGTTTTTCACATAAAGAATACAAACAATATTATGACTATATACATGGGGATGACAATGATAGGTTTGTCAACAGAATGGATGCCATTGCCTTAAGGGATAGGCTGTACGTATTGAATGTAGGGCTGCATTCTATTGAGGATTTAGTTAAGGTACTCCCTGGCTCAAGTGTTCTCGGGTTAGGTGGGGCTGGACTTAGGGGGTTTAGATATGTGAGATCAATATCTGTTTATGGTAGAGGTGGCAGCAGCAATATGTCACTCGCTAGTTATTGGCCAAGTAATGGTGGTGCATTGGGTAAATGGGAAAGCGAATATTTGATGCCTGGAACTCAAATAGACCGTTTTGGAAGTGGCTTCGGGAAATATTTTTCCCCAAGGAACAACCCCATGGAGATGCGAGCATTGCCTCCAGGTAATACAGGCGCATATAATGCATTTAAAGTTGTTAAGCCATTTGCAGTTCAATCCTCAACAATAGCTCCAGCATTTGGCCAAATTGGTTTGGGCAAGCAATTTTTAGGTTCTTCGTGATTTCGTGTGGGTAGTATAGTTCATGATTTCTAAATTCGCCTTAAAAAAGTCATGAACAGCAAACAACTATTCGAGATTGCATTAGGCAATATACAACCATGGTTC
>JALHQW010000120.1 GCA_022841745.1 Saprospiraceae bacterium
CGGGTGCCCTCGCAGGTCAGCGGGTTCGGGGCGTTCGTGACGACCGGGCTGCTTGGCGTCAAGGTTTC
Source organism: Saprospiraceae bacterium (assembly GCA_022841745.1). Classification (GTDB taxonomy): domain Bacteria; phylum Bacteroidota; class Bacteroidia; order Chitinophagales; family Saprospiraceae; genus UBA6168. The sequence goes on from JALHQW010000120.1 coordinate 69, forward strand.
GCCGCAGGCGCTCGTCACCGTTGGAAGCGTTGCTGGCGCAATGGCCAAGGCCGGGCAGGCCACCGTCGCAGCACCGTTTGCCGGAACGGAGAACGGCTCCCGCTCGATGGTGTAGGTGAAGCTCCAGGTGTTGGTGTATCCCTCGCAGCCGTTATAGGTCCAGGTATAGGTGCGGGTGCCCTCGCAGGTCAGCGGGTCCGGTGCGTTCGTGACGACGGGGCCACCCGTTGGGCTCACAGGGCTGCCGTTTTGGTCAGTGCCTGTCGGAGGTGTGGGCTGTGTGGCCTGAGCCGGACATGATACTGTGGCCATGCCGTTCGCTGGCAGGGCGATATTTGGCAGGGTGCAAGGGTCGCAAGCGTCGCCAATGCCGTCGTTGTCCGCATCGGATTGGCTGGGGTTAGGCACTGCGGGGCAGTTGTCATTGCAGTCTGCAACACCATCGTCGTCACCGTCCACATCGCTCTGGTATTCGTAAGCCCCCATGTCTATCAATACTGTACCGTTTATGGCATCAAACTTTCGAGGGTTGCCGTCGAGGTCGGTGGTGGTCGTGTTGGCCACATCGCTGCCAGCATCAATAGCGGGCGAGCAGGCGTTGAGGCGAAGATTCCCGCCGGCAGCATTGACAAAGAGCGGGTCGGCGTTCAGGTTGCCTGTGCCGGCGTAGCCGCCTTGGACAATGGAGTAGGTGACGGTGGTATTTCCAGAAAAATTCTCAATCGGGTTTGCAGATGGTGCTGTATTGCCCCAGATAATACAATTTTTCAAAATATTATTGGAACCGCTTTCGCTTACAATGCCCCCGCTTGTAAAAGTCCCTGAATTGTTAACAATTGAACAGTTGACGAAAATAGGGTTCCCTCCCTGCGAACCAATAGCACCACCAAAGCTGGCTGAATTCTCAAAGAATATACAATTGGTGAAAGAAGGTGATGAATTGGAATTATAAACACCTCCACCAGTGTTGTTTACATAATTATGTCGAAATGTACAATTGTTAATGACAGGAGAAGCGCTGTTGTTCCTCATTCCTCCCCCCTGATCACCATTAAAATCGCCGGGGTTAAACGCATCTTGGACAAAGAAACCATCCAACACTGCACTATTGTCTAGCCCTGAGTTAAATATAATACGGTAGCTGTTATCGGTATTAACTCCCGCACTATTTATATCTCCACTCAAAATAGTCTCATTCGTTGCCCAGTTCCTTTGCGAAAGCTGTGTCTCCGTGCCGGCAAACCCACCGTAGATGGCGACGCCGTTTTTCATCACAAAGGAAATGGTGCGGTTGGTGCCGCTAGTCGGTTTGTAGGTGCCTGCGGCGACCCAGATTTGGTCCCCCGAAACGGCGGCGGCAAGGGCTTGCTGCAAATCTTTGAATGCACAATCCCAAGACTTGCCGCTGCCCGATACCGATACCGAAGCATTGACAAACCATACTCCGGGGACTGTGTTCGGTACGGTCGCTTGAAATTCATACGCCCCCATGTCAATCATCTGCCCACCGGGGATGGACTCGAACTTGCGGGGATTGCCGTCGAGGTCGGCGGTAGTGGTATTGGCCGCATCGCTGCCCGCATCAATGGCGGGCGAGCAGGCTTGCAGGCGGAGGTCTCCTGATGCGGCGTTGACGAAGAGGGGGTCGGCGTTCAGATTGCCACCATTGTCATTGATGGTGCTGGAATTACTCAATATAGCTGCTATTCCCCCCTGAAGTATGGTATTGGAGATACTGAAGGTGGAAACACTACTGCTAATTTGATGGCCACTGACTGCTGCCTGATTCCCCCATAAAATACAATTGTTGAGCGTGATAACAGGATTGCCAAAATTAAAATCAGATGCGACCGCTCCTCCTGTTCCAAGTGCAGAATTGTTGGCGAAGGTACAGTTGGTGATGGTTGCATTTACATTACCTAAAGCGTATAGGGCGCCTCCAGAAGAAAAACTGCCATTATGTATCGCATGGTTATCAAAGAACAGACAATTGGTAAATGTCGGTTGGCTACTGCCCTGATCTCCATCGTTCGCAACCGCTCCGCCCCGAAGAGCACTGTTGCTTTTGAATACACAATTGGCGATGGTCGGATTACAATATCCACCTATTCCAAGGTTGTACATGCCACCTCCATTGCCGAAACCACCCACATTCGCATGGCCGCCTGTCACCACAAAACCATCCAACACAGCGGTGTTGTCTGTTGCATTTCCGTTGCGGATAACGTTGCTGCTATTGTCCGTGTCATCGCCAACCGTGCCAATGTCTCCACTGAGTGTCGTCACGTTCATCGCCCAGTCCCGCTGAGAAAGCTGCGTCTCCGTACCTGCGAACCCGCCATAGATGCCCACGCCGTTTTTCATCGAAAAAGAAATAGTGCGGTCGGTGCCTGTGGTGGGCTTGTAGGTGCCTGCTGCTACCCAGATTTGAGATACGCACGAGGGATAGGTACCGGCCAAGGTAAGTGCCGATTGTAAATCCGTAAAAGCATTCGCCCAAGTACCTCCGTTGTTGCTTCCGGTAGCGGAAGCATTGACGTACACAATTCCACCGGTAGTGTTTGCACAGGCAGCGCAGACATTATAGGTTGATTGGTACTCGTAGGCGCCCATATCGGTATTGCTTACCCCCGTGGCATTGAAGGGCCGTACATTCCCCTCAAAGTCGGTGGTCGGCGCATTGGTATTGGTTCCCGCATCAACCGCAGGTGAGCATTGCTGCAAACGAAAATCACCCCCTGCTGCGTTGACGAAGAGCGGGTCGGTGTTGAGGTTGCCCGTGCCGCTCCAGCCGCCTTGTACAATGGAATAGGTGATGTCAGCATTAGCCCCCTGATTGTTCCAAATAGGATTAAAGTTGGGTGCGCTGTTGCCCCACACAATACAGTTTTTTAGTACATGGGTAGTGCTGCTGGAAAAATCCCCGAAAATGGCGCCTGCATTAAAGGCGCTATTATTAAAAATGGTACTATTGATTAAGGTAGTTGTGCCGGTTTGGGTTGCTATGGCGCCTCCGTTAGTGCCCGCTGAATTTTCAGTGAACAGGCAATTCATAATGGCAGGTGATGAATTGTCAATAAAAATACCACCGCCGCTGGTCCCAGTAATGTTGTTCCGTATAATGCAATTCAGTATTGTTGGCGAGCCGTTATTGATTCGGATTCCCGCCCCTTGAGTTCCATTGAAAGCGCTTGAATTGAATCCATCCCTGATGGTAAAACCATCAAGAATGGTATTGCTGCCAGCACCATCGCTGAAAAGAACCCGGAAACTATTGTCGCCGTTGTTGCCTATGGTTCCGATATCGCCGCTTAATATCGTAAGGTTTGTTGCCCAATTCCGCTGGGATAGTACGGTCTCCGTGCCATTGAAACCACCGTAAATGGCCACGCCGTTTTTCATCGAAAAGGAAATGGTGCGGTCGGTGCCGGAGGTGGGCTTGTAGGTGCCTGCGGCCACCCAAATTTCGTCGCCGCTGTCAGCGGAGGCGAGTGCTATTTGAAGGTCTTGCGCTGCACAGGCCCAGCTTGTGCCGTTGCCGTTGGAGGATGCGGCGGCGTTCACGTACCAGCGGGTGCCGTTCGATAGCGTGGACTGGTACTCATAGGCTCCAATATCCACGATGCCACCACCTATAATGGCATCCACCCTGCCAAACCCGTCGAAGTCGGTAGAGGGGGTACCTGTGTTGGTACCAGCATCAATGGCGGGCGAGCAGGCTTGCAGGCGGAGGTTGCCACCTGCAGCGTTCACGAAAAGCGGGTCGGCGTTCAGGTTGCCAGTGCCCGAGTAGCCACCCTGTACGATGGAATAAGTGACCGTGCCACCAGCTACACCTGCGGTATTGCCCCAGATGATGCAATTGGTGAAGTTGGCGTTGGACTGATTGTTTATCGTGTTTGAGCCCGTGTTTCCATAAAAGGTGCAGTTGATGGTTTGGGCATTGGCCGTGCCGCCTCCATTGGAGATGGCCGCACCGGCCACCGTGCAACTGTTGCCGACGAACAGGCAGTTGGATATCGTGGGCTGGGAGTCAGCGTTAAAAACTCCCCCCCCCGCAGCCGCTGTGTTGTTTTTGAAAATACAATTGTTGATAGTGGGCGAGGCATAGGCATTCCACATACCACCGCCGAGGTTAAGCGGGAACGCACCATCGGCATTTGCCGCCTCCACGGTAAAACCATCCAGTATTGCAGAGCTGGCCAATGGTACACTTGGAGTGAAGGTGTTGTTGATGACCCGATAGGAATTGTCCGCTATGCCAGCCGCACCGATTTCACCGCTCAGCGTGGTCACGTTCGCAACCCAGTTCCGCTGAGAAAGCTGTGTTTCCGTCCCATTAAAGCCACCGTAAATGCCCACGCCGTTTTTCATCGAAAAGGAAATGTTGCGGTCGGTGCCGCTGGTCGGCTTGTAGGTGCCTGCGGCGACCCAGATTTGGTCGCCCGAACCGACGGCGGCGAGGGCTTGCTGCAAATCTTTGAAGGCACAATCCCAGGACCTACCGCTGCCCGAAACCGATACCGAAGCATTGACAAACCATACACCGGGGACTGTATTCGGTATGGTCGCTTGAAATTCATACGCCCCCATGTCAATCATCTGCCCACCCGGGATGGACTCGAACTTGCGAGGATTGCCGTCGAGGTCGGCGGTGGTGGTATTGGCCGCATCGCTGCCCGCATCAATGGCGGGAGAGCAGGCTTGCAGGCGGAGGTCTCCTGATGCGGCGTTGACGAAGAGCGGGTCGGCGTTGCCATTGCTGTTGGGGCAGTCGGTACAGGGGGAGTAGCCACCCTGCACAATGGTATGAGTTAACGTAGGAGCGACATTACTAAACTCTATTTGGGCAGAAGATGATGGTGGCTGGCTGCCCCAAAAATTACCCCATAAGATAGAATTTGATACCAATACAGAAGTGCTTGAAAAATTACTTGATAAACCTCCAGCATTGAAGCTTTGCGAAGAATTTCCATAAAATACACAGTTGGTGAATGTAAAAGTGCCAGTTTGAACAAATGCGCCACCACCAAAAGCTCTCGCTGTGTTATCCGCAAATACACAATTCACAAAAGTAGGCGAAGCATTCTGCGCAAACAGACCGCCGCCATTTTGGTTAGAAAAATTGTTTCGGATGATACAGTTTAGGAATAAAGGCGAGGCATTGATGTTCCTAATTCCTCCACCTTCACTACCACCGCCAGTATTAGGATTATAAGCATCCTGTATGGTAAAACCGTTCAGGATAGCGGTGTTGTCCAATCCCCCGCCATTGTTGTTAATTACCCGGTGACTATTATCGGTATTGACTCCCACCGTGCCGATGTCGCCGCTTAGGATGGTCACGTTGGTCGCCCAATTCCTTTGCGAGAGCGTCGTCTCAGTGCCATTGAACCCGCCATAGATGCCCACGCCATTTTTCATCGAAAAGGAAATATTGCGGTTGGTGCCGGAGGTGGGCTTGTAGGTGCCAGCGGCGACCCAGATTTGGTCGCCCGAAACGGCGGCGGCGAGGGCTTGCTGCAAATCTTTGAAGGCACAATCCCAGGACCTGCCGTTGCCCGATACCGATACCGAAGCATTGACAAACCATACACCGGGGACTGCGTTCGGTATGGTCGCTTGAAATTCATACGCCCCCATGTCAATCATCTGCCCACCCGGGACGGATTCGAACTTGCGAGGATTGCCGTCGAGGTCGGCGGTGGTGGTATTGGCCGCATCGCTGCCCGCATCAATGGCGGGGGAGCAGGCTTGCAGGCGGAGGTTACCGCTGGCTGCGTTGACGAAGAGTGGGTCGGTGTTCAGGTTGCCCGTGCCCGTGTAGCCGCCCTGTACGATGGAATAAGTGACCGTGCCACCAGCTACACCTGCGGTATTGCCCCAGATGATGCAATTGGTGAAGTTGGCGTTGGACTGGTTGTTTATCGTGTTTGAGCCCGTGTTTCCATAAAAGGTGCAGTTGATGGTTTGGGCATTGGCCGTGCCGCCTCCATTGGCGATGGCCGCACCGCTCACCGTGCAACTGTTGCCGACGAACAGGCAGTTGGATATCGTGGGCTGGGAGTCAGCGTTAAAAACTCCCCCCCCCGCAGCCGCTGTGTTGTTTTTGAAAATACAATTGTTGATAGTGGGCGAGGCATTGGCATTCCACATACCACCGCCGAGGTTAAGCGGGAACGCACCATCGGCATTTGCCGCCTCCACGGTAAAACCATCCAGTATTGCGGAGCTGGCCAATGGTACACTTGGAGTGAAGGTGTTGTTGATGACCCGATAGGAATTGTCCGCTATGCCAGCCGCACCGACTTCACCGCTCAGCGTGGTCACGTTCGCAACCCAGTTCCGCTGAGAAAGCTGTGTTTCCGTCCCATTGAAGCCACCGTAGATGCCCACGCCGTTTTTCATCACAAAAGAAATATTGCGGTCAGTGCCGGTGGTGGGCTTGTAAGTGCCTGCGGCGACCCAGATTTGGTCGCCCGAAACGGCGGCGGCCAACGCCTGTTGCAAATCTTTGAAGGCACAATCCCAAGACTTGCCGCTGCCCGAAACTGACACCGAAGCATTGACAAACCATACACCGGGGACTGTATTCGGTAGGGTCGCTTGAAATTCATACGCCCCCATGTCAATCATCTGCCCACCCGGGATGGACTCGAACTTGCGGGGGTTGCCGTCGAGGTCGGTGGTGGTCGTGTTGGCCGCATCGCTGCCCGCATCAATGGCGGGGGAGCAGGCTTGCAGGCGGAGGTTGCCGCCGGCAGCGTTGACGAAGAGTGGGTCGGCGTTCAGGTTGCCTGTGCCGGGGTAGCCGCCTTGTACAATGGAGTAGGTGACAGTAACTGTGCCAAATGAACCGCCACCATTACCCCAAAGGACACAGTTTTTAAGAATAGAAGTAGATCCTGTCGTAGAATACACCCCACCTCCAAAAAAAGGAACTGTATTATTGTAAAAGGTACAGTTCGCAATAGTTTCTACTGCGCCTTGAATATATATCCCACCACCTGCTAAATCTGAAGAATTATTGATGAACAAACAATTCGTCACTATCGCTAAGCCTCCTTGTAATCCAGTGGCAATCCCCCCACCATAATCTTTACCATAGTTACCTGAAAAAATACAATTTGAAATTAGTGGAGAGCTTAGCTCGGAGCTTATACCCCCTCCATAATAAGTACAGGAATTATTGATTAAGCTGCATTGAGTAATAGTTGGAGAAGAATTGTAAATATAGATTCCACCTCCGATAACGCTGCCAAACGCATCTCGAATCGTAAACCCACTCAAAGTAGCAGCGTTCACGCCATTATGCGCCAATACCACGCTATAACTATTGTCAGAATTCACCCCCACCGTACCTATATCCCCGCTGAGGGTGGTCACATTCGTCACCCAGTTTCTGTCTGCAAAAGTTGGGTTGCCCGAATTCGGAAAGCCACCGTAGATGGCCACGCCGTTTTTCATCGAAAAGGAAATGGTGCGGTCGGTGCCGGTGGTGGGCTTGTAGGTGCCAGCGGCGACCCAGATTTCAGCGCCACTACAAGCAGCCGACAGGGCGCTTTGTAGGTCGGTGAAAGCGTTTGCCCAGGAGGTGCCGTTGTTGGCGCCGCTGGCAGATTGCTTCACGAAGATAGTTCCATTGCGAGCAATCAGTGTATAAGTATAGTCCAAAAACAAGCTGGGATTGTACTTTAAACGGATGCGCACGGTATAAGTCTCGCCATTCGCATCCCCCGTAGTGCCGAAGCCGCTCGTGAGGTTGAACGGGTCGGCGTTGATGTCCGTGAAGGTAGCGCCGTTAAAGCTGCTGCCCGCCACGATAGCATATTCCAGCCCGGTAGTGTTGCCATTGTTGTCGCCCGTAAGGTCAATGCTGAGGCCGCCTTGCGTGGGGTTGGCGCATACGGGCTGGGTAGCCGTGAAGTTGGCCGTGAACGCTGCTGCACCGAGGCATTCGATGATGACCTGGCCGCCAGCGTTGTTGGAACCTGCTGTGTTGTTTTGATTACTGCCAAAATTGATGGAGCCGCCACCGCCGCCGCTACTTGAATTAGGCTCGCCCGCAATTCCACCGCTGTACCCGCCACCGCCACCGCCACCGACGGAACAATTACCGCCGCCGCCGCCGCCAAACCCACCTCCACCATTTCCTCCCTTGAATGAACCACAATCACGCTTATTCCCACCTAAACCGCCAAATCCAGCGCCCCCACCTACAGGGGGGAAGCCCAGATTGTTTGCTCCTCCATTAGCACCATTTCCTAAATAGCCACCACCACCAGCACCGCTGCTGGTGCCACCATTACTAGATCCGCCATTTCCGCTGCCTTGAACGGTCGTGCCAGCCTGGCCAATTGCAGAATAACCGCCGCCGCCGCCGCCGCCTGCGAGAATCAACACGGTGCCATTTTGAATCTGAACACCAGAACCTCCTCCTCCTCCTCCTGCTCCAATAAATCCACCAAATTCATTTTCGCCCATACTGCCAGCTATACCTTGAAGCACTTGCCCAGAGTTTATAATAAACTCTCCAATCATGGTTGCACCAGCACCGCCTACATAATCTCGACTATTACCGCCTTTTGCGCCCTTTGCGGTAATTCTTACCAAGTAAGGCCCACCTGAAGGCACTGTCCAATTCCCAGTAGTACCTGACTGGCTTGGGCTTGGCGCTGAAATATTGAGCACCGTGCCAGCGCACTGCCCGAAGACCTGCTGAAAGGAAGTGCCGACCATCAAGGCCAGAAAGGCGAGCTGCCAAAGCAACGGCATCCTCCACTTGCTGGTGGTGCTTGTGAGGGTTGTTTTTCGTGGGTTTGCATTCGCAATGAGAAGTGTAGATAGAATTTTCATGGACACAACATTTTAAGGATGAAATAGAAGCTTAGTTATTCACGGGAGGCTGAGTTACCGCCACCACCGCCCCAGCGTTATGCCGGGGCGGGGCGGGGTGCCGAAAAATGTTGTACCATTTTTTCCAACCGCCCGATAAAGCCATTGGAAAAAACGGCAGTGAACATTTATGGGCATGAAGTTGGGGCGAGAAAGTGGCGAAAGGGAAATCTATTCAGGGAAGGCCAGCCAGAATTCAGGGAAGGGCGGTTTTTTCTCAGGGAAGCAAAAACGACCGCAACTGCCGCCGGGTGAAGGGCTTTTGCAGTACCTCGTGGCCAGCGTAGAAATCCGCCGATGCCTCCAATTCCTGTGGGCGGGCACCCGTGATGAACAGCACTTTGGTGAGGTAACGGGTGAGCAAGAGGCGGGTAACTGCCATGCCATCCGGCTGGTTCTTGAATTGGAAATTGAGAATTGCCGCACTTGGTGCAAGGTGAGCGAAAGGGTGATTGGGCAGGGAGACATTTTCAGGGAAGGGTATGTTATTTTCAGGGAACCCCTTTTTTTAATCCGTGAATCGAATCCGTGTAAATCCGTGCAATCCGTGGCGACTTTTTTACTGCCACGGATTATACGGATTAGCACGGATTTTTACACGGATTTATAGTTTTCAAACTTAATCAAGGTCGCATACCCCTCCCCGTTTTCCACTTCCGGCTTCCCCTTCAGCTTTTTGCTCAAAATCTCCACGAGGTTGGTGCCAAAAGAAGTGCTGCTTTTCAATTGCGGAGCACCGGATTTCCCCACGCCGTTGTCGGCGACTTTGAGGCAGAGTTGCTCCTTTTCGTTTTTCCAGAGCGAGATCTCGACGATGCCCTGCCTGCCATCGGGGAAGGCGTATTTCAAGGAATTGGTCACCAACTCGTTGATAATCAGGCCCAACGGGATGGCGGTGTCCACGTCGAGGTGCAGGGGCTGGAGGTGGTAGATGATTTTCACCCGGTCATCGTCCAGGCCGAACGAATCGAGCAAGGTGTCACCGAGGTTGTAGAGATAGTCCTTCATTTCCACAGCGGCGAGCTTATCGCCCATGTACAGCTTTTGGTGGATGAGGCCCATCGCCTCCACCCGGTTTTGCCCTTCCCGCACGGCGTCGAGGGCAGTTTCGTCCTTGATGTGGCGGGACTGGAGGTGCAGCAGGCTGGAGAGCACTTGCAGGTTGTTCTTCACCCGGTGGTGGATTTCCTTTATCAAAAACTCCTTTTCCTCGTTGCGTTTGCGAAGCTGCCGTGTGAGCCGGAACAGGAGCGTACCGCCTACCAGTGCCAAAGCGAGGATGCCAGTAATGAGCCAAAAGCGGACACGCTCTTGTTCGAGCCTGGTTTCTTGCTGGACGATGGTCGCTTCTTTCTTTTCGGTTTCGTACTTGGTGCTCATGTCTTCCACCGCACGAAATCTTTCAGCATTTGCAACACTGTCGTGGTTGACGAGGTAAGCCTCCAGCGACTCCAATGCCTTGATGGGGTCCTTGCCTTTGTAATTAGTGTACAATTTGTAAAACGCTATCTCCAAATAGGAGTAATGTTTCAGTTTTTCGGCCAAAGGAATCACCTGTTGGAAATAGTAATTGGATTTTTCAAAATCGCCTTGTTCCTGATAGATGGTCCCCAACTGGCTATATGCACTGCACAAAGCCTGTTCATATCCGGCTTCTTTGGCTACCTGGATGAGTCGTTGGGCAATTTCGATGCGTTGTTGATAAGGTTTTTCCTTTTTTTTCCATACTTCGGTCAAGGCGGACAAACCATCGGCGAGCAGTCTTTTGTCAGCCGTTTTTTCCGCCAGTTTAATGCAGTTTTCATAATAGTATTCCGCAGAATCGAGCGCCAATAATTTCTCATGTGCATAACCCATCAACACGAGGACATAAGCCTCGCCACGTTCATTGCCCAAGCCTTTTTTTATGCCCAGGGCCTTGCTGTAATATGTCAATGACAGGTCGCATTTGTTGAGGAAATCACAATATATCTGCCCCAAGCCTTGGTAACTTCTCGAAGTACCTTCTTGGTCGCCCAGCTTTTCAAAAGTCCGCAATATCTCCAATTGTATTTCTATGGACTGGTCATATTTTGCCTGGTCCATATAGATAAAAGAAAGGGTGCCGAGCGCATTTGCTTTCACTTTTAATGCATTATATTTTTCGGATAACTCGATTCCTTGTTGAAGATATAAGATAGCAGAATCCAACTTCGCCTGGTAGTAATACCAATTGCCTATATTGGTAATTGTTCCGGCGTATCCCTCCCCGATTTTGTCCCCTTCATCATCTTTACTCTGCCGTAACAGTTTTTCAAATCCTGACTTGGCCAATTGATAATACTGCCAGGATGAATCATAATTGGTGGCAATTATGTGCGTGACGCCTAAATCCTTGTAAGTGCTTGCCAATGCCAGGTCTTTTTTGGTTTTTTTGCTCAGGCTGGCCGCTTGATGGCCATAGCTCCTGGCTTTTTCCAAATCGGAATTGAGGTGCAGCTTCAACAACCGACTCAACACCTCAATTTTTTCAGGCCCTTCGGGCAACTTTGGCAAAACTGCCATGAGGCTGTCTATGGGTTTGGTTTGACCAGCGGTTGGAAATGAAAAATGTAAAAGAATCGCCAAGGAGATAAAAACTGTAATTATTTTCATGCTGCATTGTTTGGATAAAAAATATGGCTCATGCGCTTTTCAACCGCATCATCAAATCATTTCTAAAATTTTTGTTGAACGGGATACGGCCTTTTCCAACATGCAAATTTAATTCCCCGATTTCCTCCACCTGCGCCAGGTTCACGATATAAGAGCGGTGAACCCGCATCAATTCGTGTTTTTCCAAAATGCGGCGGGCCGTCTCGATGCCGTCCCATTCCCCCTCCAGGTGTACGTCCATGATGACGAGGTCGGGCGGGGAGGATTCGTCGAAAAAGGCTGGCGCTTCCTCGCCAATTGTCACTGGCCGCCGGATGCGAAAGCCCATTTCCTCCAGCCGGTCTTGTAGGTCGGCGGCGATGATGGGGTCGTCTTCGACGATGAGAATGTGCGGTTTTTCCATGGCTGCAAAATAAAGAAATGCGGCAGACAGATGGTTTATGGCTGCATTGTTTTCTTATCCTCCCTGCAATTTTGATTCCCTTTCAGACAAATGGATACAAAAAGAAAGAGGGCGGTTTGATGCCGCCCTCTGCCGTTTAAAGACTATTTTAAAACCAAGCTTTATCTTGCAATCACCAACCGTTGCACCATTTTCTCTCCGTTGGAAACTGCTGTCACCGTGTAAATGCCTGCTCCAAAGCGAGCATCACCCAGATTAATGACAGTGGCGATTTGGCCTGCCTCCATTTGGCCTGTCCAAACCAACCTGCCAAGCTGGTCGTGAATGGTCAGCATGGCGGCGGACTCGGTTCCGTGCAGGTGGATGTTGACTTCGTCGCTGGCTGGGTTCGGGAAAACTTCCAGTTCAGCAAATTCGGAAACTGTTGTGCCGCCACCGGGCATAACCAAGCTTTGACCGGCGCATTCCGTGCAAGGCCCCACATAGTCACCGTGGTTGAAATGGCTGGAAAGCGCGTTCCTGTTGATGCAATTTGTGTGCGGGTTATTATTGACGTTGTGGCAGACAAGAATTTTGTTGTTGCCGCAATACCATGCAGAACTGTACTGGTTGTAGTTCAGCAGCTGGCTGCAATCGGCGATGCCGTCATTGTTGTTGTCAATGGCATCATTCCCGCCAGGGCAAATATCGCAGACGTTCGCAACACCGTCACAATCATCGTCGGGCAGGTTGTTGTCACTAATGGTGACGGTCGAAGTGCAGGTCGAAGTGTTTCCATTGCCATCATTTACCAACAAGACCACCTGGAAGGCCTCATCTACGTCGCCGCAATCAAAAGAAGTCTGACCAGAAGATATGCTCAAATTGACCGTTCCGCAATTATCGTTGCTGCCGTTGTTCAGGTTGGCAGCGGTGATGCTTGCCGTGCCGGAGCTGGTCAGTTGGACGGTTATGTTTTGGCAAACTGCCGTTGGAGCCTGGTTGTCAATGACCGTTACTGTGAAGGAGCAGCTTGCGGAGTTGTTCGCCGGGTCGGTGACCGTGAACGAGTTGGTCGTCGTGCCGACGGGGAAGGCAGTGTTCGATGCCTGACCTGCCGTTTGCGACAGCGTGAAGGAACAGTTGTCCGTGCCGTTGACGGTGTAGCTGACCACTGCGCTGCACTGGCCTTCGTCGTTGTTGACGGTGATGGGCGCTGGGCAGGTGATGGTCGGGTTTTCGTTGTCAATCACAGTGACCGTGAAGGAGCAGCTTGCGGAGTTGTTCGCCGGGTCGGTGACCGTGAACGAGTTGGTCGTCGTGCCGACGGGGAAGGCAGTGTTCGATGCCTGACCTGCCGTTTGCGACAGCGTGAAGGAACAGTTGTCCGTGCCGTTGACGGTGTAGCTGACCACTGCGCTGCACTGGCCTTCGTCGTTGTTGACGGTGATGGGCGCTGGGCAGGTGATGGTCGGGTTTTCGTTGTCAATCACAGTGACCGTGAAGGAGCAGCTTGCGGAGTTGTTCGCCGGGTC
>JALHQW010000121.1 GCA_022841745.1 Saprospiraceae bacterium
GTGTATGAAAACCGCATTGACTTTTCTCTTTTTCCTATGCTTCGCAATGGCTAACAGTATAGGCCAAACATCCGTTGACGTGGTGCGCCTCAACAACGGTGAGGTTTACCGGGGACAGATTGTGAAGAAAGACCCTGATGGCACCATCGAATTGAAAGTGGGCCGCAACAACACCATGTTTTTTACCCCCGACGTTCATCAACCCTCGAACCCTGCCGCTATATGGCTGCCGTCGCAATACGGTTTATTGCCAGATTTGCCACAGCGACAGAAAGCCGTCACTTTACCTTTTTTATCCTCGGAGCCATCGGTGCGCTTCACGGTGATGTTCCCGTACACCAGCAACGGGCCGTTCGGCCTGGTCTCCACTTTGGTGTCAACGGCCATCTCGGCAATGGATTTTTCCTCGTCGTTCATGAAGAAGGTAAGTGCCCCGCTTGGACATTTCTTCACCTGCTCTATGATGCGCTCGGTGCTGGCGCCCTCCGGCTTTATCCAAGGGCGCTCCCTTGGGTTGAAGACCTCGGGCAGGCCCGTGGCATGTTTCCAGCAGATGGTGGAATGGATACAGGTGGCGGGTTTCCAGACGATGGTGACTTCGCCGTTGGTGTAGTGCTTGGTAATGTCTTTGTCCATAATTCTGGGTAATTGAATGATTGATGGCGCAAGATAGCACAGGACAAAGTAACGAATATAATAGCATAGGGTTAGGGGGCTAACCAATAAACTTTATCCAAACATAATATCCCATCAAAACAGTTATCAAGATGGCAGAAACCCATAGAGTAACACTAACGAGCCGAGATGGTCGAAGCGTTTTTGGCAAATGCTTATGATGCAAATATACCGTTGCCCAAGACACTATAGGCAACATCACTGATTGAGCAATACCGCCCAATATCACCATTTTTACCGGCGATTTAAACAACAAATAAGAGCCAACGGCAATCAGCGAGATAACCACTGTGAATATGCGTTGGTATTTCAAACGTTGGGAGTAATCATCGCCGTTATATTTGCCCAATAGGTGAAACATATCTGCAAATATCCGGGAATTGGCAGCTGTTGATGCAAAAACGGTTCCGTACAAAGTCGCTATTGCACCCAAATAGAACAACCAAAGCGACCACTCTCCCAATGTTTTTGTGTATATATTGGACAATACCGAAATCATGTCATTGGCAGTCGGTATGATGCCCATGCCATGCAATATACCAGCGCCCAAGACATAAAACGCCATGGTGGAAATGGTATAAATCACCAAAGAAACCACAATATCCAAGTTCATGACCCGAATCCAGCCTTTAGCCCTTTGAATGGATGGTGCGTCATTTTTAAAACCAACAAACCGTGCATAGCCTTTTTCCACGCACCAATACGGGTACATGACCAATTCCCCGGCCCCCAAGCCGACTGTTCCGAACATGGCGATTGCCGTTTGCCAACCGCTATCGGGTAGTTTTAATTTCAAGCCTTCCACCAATTGTCCCCATGAAAAATATTGCGGTTGGCGCATCAATAGCAAAGCAGCCAATAAGGTCAACATGGTAAAAAAGCCCACTTTCCACATGGCCAATTTTTCAATCCGATTATAGCCACCGCCTAATAAGATGGCGAGCGTGAATCCCAATAATAAAAACACAAAAGCAGTGACAGGAATAGAAGGGAATATCAAGTGCAGCACCTGTCCCACGCCCGCATACATGCCCCCGATGGGTATCAATGAAAATAGGGTCATTAGGGTCCAAGCTATCATTAGGAAGTATTTAGGCGGCACCCGATTGAAGCCTTCCAAGCCTGTGTGCGCTGTCGCAATGGTATATCTGCCCAATTCCGATTGTACAATGGGTTTTATCACGCAACTAAAAAACACGATCCACAATGCCACATAACCTACCTGTGCACCCAATGTGGTGGTGGCAATCAATTCTCCAGAGCCGACAATGGAAGCTGATAGCACAATGCCCGGCCCGATGCGCTTCAAAGCAGCACCAATTGTCAATGGAGGTGATTGAATAGCTGACTCAGAGACTTTGTATGGATTTTCGTTCATTTTGATGGATTTAAAGCGCAACTAAACGGCATTGGGCGGCACTTTACCAGAAAAAGGTCAAATATACTCGGCGGGCTGTCATTTCCGCCCGCAGAACATCTTTAACGCCTACGGCAGTTAGCCATAAAGCTATGGAAAGGGGCGAAGGCTTGGCAGCGGCAAGGGAAAATGGGGGGCGAGCCCCCCGTTAGCAGGGGGATTTTTACGACTAAATGGGGTTCTACTTGACCTACGCATGGCAGCCAGGTTTCCTGTCGTTGCCATGGAGCCGCTATGGAAGCCTGGATGATGGCGAAGGTATCAACGAGCGATGAGGTTTTTCAATGAAAATGATGGGGTGCGCCAGCGGGGAAAACGCACCGATGCTAATTTGTAGTTCTTCCCATGCACAAGCATTGACGCTGTGCAGTGTAAATTGCCCAATTAATAAAACAAAAAAAGCGATAGCCTTAATTATAAGAGCTACCGCTTATGCTAACTACAAAGGCTATATGGAATTTAAATAGCAAGGCTATTTAAATGTGTATCAGCCATAGAGGTCAACAACTCGTCCGTATTTTTTTCTTCTTGAAGCGTTGCCAATAAATTATCCAGGCATTTTTTCTCTTTCAGCACTTTGGCAAATGCAGCCAATGTGCCATAGGATGCAATTTCATAATGCTCCACTTTCTGGGAAGCAGCGATGATGCCTACATCACGCATGCTGCCTGGCTCCGTTTCTTCCAGAATGCTTTCGCCTTCTTTTATGATGCCGTCCATAGCATCGCATTTTTTGGCCTGCGCTTTTTGTCCAAGCGCACTAAAACAAGCTTCCAAGCGCTCTACATGTGTTTTTGTCTGCTCCAAATGTGAGCCGATAGCTTCTTTTAGCCTCGAATTGGTAGCATTCTTTTGCATTTTGGGCAGCACTTTCACGAGTGCTTTCTCAGCCCAATAGAGGTCTTTTAGACCATCTACAAGGAATTCTTTCAATTCTTCGGCAGCATCTTTTTTGGCAGGTACTTTTCCAGCGGCACGCTTCGATGGAGTTGATTTTGAAGGAGCTGGTTTGCCATTGCTGGCAGCTGTACCTGTTTTCTTTGCCGTAGCTTTTCCATTGGACGGAGCCATGGCCGTTTGTGTTTTCATCATAACATTTTTTTGATTAGTGAACAATATGGAGGTAAAATTCATAGCAATAATTTATACCGATAGGCACTGCAAGTTCAAGTCGTTAAACAAAATATGAGATTTCGTCAACGTTAAAGAACCATACTAACAGTGCGACCCATCAGTATAAAAGATTGCCCATTTCAACCCAACGATGTTTATCGAAAAGCTGAAACAGCGGTAAAACGGCAATCAAACTCCTATGTTCAAGCGCCTGATAAAAATGAGGGATATGATTAATAAAATGACGGGGTATCGCCCCCGCAAGATTAACTCAAAGATGACGCTTTAAATAAAGCCCATTCGTTACTGCTGCACCGCTTGCCGTATTGTCAAAGACGACCCAAACTGGCACTAACTTGCTAGCTGCTAATAGCCTATTTCTCAATTCATCCAAATACTGATCCTCGTAGCTGGAATAGTACATGTGCGGTGTGCCATGCAGCCTGAAGTATTGTACACCCAACCAACCGCTTGGAACAGTGCCAACTGGATTCAAGGCTGGGTCGGCAGCCACCAAAGCCACTTGGTGTTCTTCCAGCATGCCCAATGCGGTATCGGTAAACCAATCCAGGTGCCTTGGCTCCAGCACAAAAACTCCTTCGTGGCTCAGCCTACAGGCAGCAAAAAATTGCTTTGCAATTGTCGGCTCAAAGCCCAAGCTTGGCGGTAGTTGAATTAGCACGGGGCCAAGCTTCTCTCCCAACAGTTGTACCCGTTCCATAAAGAGTGACAGTTTACCCAACTCCTTCAAACGGCCAACATGGGTGATGTCCTTCGGCATTTTCACCGCAAACCGGAAGCTATCGGGAACAGCGTCCCGCCACTTGGCAAAAGTTTCCACCTTAGGCAAACGGTAGAAGGTGGTGTTGATTTCCACAGCGTTGAAAAGGGTCGCATAACGTTCCAAATGAGTGCCTGTCGGAGGGAACATTTGGCTGTGTTCCTTGGCAACCGTCCAACCGGCACAGGCAATCTTTATGTTTTCAGCTTCCAGTTTTGCAGCTAGCATCTTTAATGTTTTCACATTACAAATCCAGAGATGGGCTTTTGTTCATATTGAGACGGATGAGTCATTGCCGAACGGGTATGATGAGGTTGCAAACTTGAGATAACAGCTAGGCTTATTTCTGTTCAAAACATATTTGGCAAAATGGGTATTCTTGGTTCTTATAAAACCAGATGTCGTTCTTTCTCTGATATTTGCCCTGAAAATACCTTTTCAGAACCGATAAATATGACCTATCAACGCATACCATGAAAAAACGAACCACTTCCGACAGCATCACCATCCTTGATTGGATGAAAAGCAAGCCTTACAAAACCTCCAACGATGCATACGACCTGCCTTACGTCAAATTGTGCAAAGGGGTATTCGAGATACTGAACACCCAAAAAGTATGGTTCGATAATGGCGAAGTGGACAGGGAACTCCGAAAGGAACTTGCCTGCATGTTGGTTTCCTATTTGGAGGACTTCACCTGCGAGATTGGCATTTGGCGGGCATTCATCGAGCACAACAAGGAGCTGTACGGCTACTACCTCCCCTTCTACGAACTGACCGACTATGACCCCGAATACCTGAACGTGGAGGACATAGCCTACATCATCTGGCATTTCATGACCAAATGCCTCGACACGCGCATCCATGCGCCCGATTCTGCCACTTTGTGGAACTTGGCCAACGATGTTTATGACCTGCTCGAACCCGCCATTGAAGATGTCAATGCGACCGATGTTTACGACGATATTTTCACCGTGGCCGATGGCTCCGATTTTTTCGAGTTGAAAAACAGGCTGGATTGGTTCTCTACCAAGTCGTACCTCATGGGCTGGGAACTGGGAGCGCAAATGGAATACGAGATAGCGGATTTGTTGGAAGAAAGGGGGCTTCAAAACAACCCAGCCATGGTGAAGCCCATGATTTATAGCCTGCAGGATGATTACAAACTGTCGAAACGCTGCTCTTTTGCAGCCATGAACGCCCCGGAGTGGTTCGCCAGGGTCGCTCGTTGCAGTGAGGTCAAAAAACAGGAAATCGTCAACCTACAATTCCGGCACCAAGGCCAATACCTCTACCTAAAGGAGGAGGAGAACCACTACCTGTTCAGGCACTTGACCACCGACCGGGAGTATAAAGTGCGCAAGGACTCCGTCACAAGAAACGGCAAGATGGGCAAGGAAGGCAAGACTGTTTTTTTGATGACCCTCATCCAGTGGGAAGGCGAATGGATGCTCACGGGCATGATGACCGGCTGGGACTTAATGCCCGATGACGTTGAAAATGCCAAAAACATGCAGGTCAGCACACCTTGGATATTCACCGATGAGCGCTTACAGAATATGCGGGAAACCACCGACCTGATGTACAAGTCCTTCGTGGAGTTCTTCGGAAGCCCATTGGCACTTTTTGGCTCGAAAAAGGAACTGGAACAAGGCAGCACCGACTTTTTCAGTTTTTACAACAAAAAACTGGGCAGCACCGATGCCGAGTTGGAACGCCGACAAAAGGCCTACCAAGAGCGGTTCGCCCTTGCCAAGTCCGTGAACTTCACCAATGACCTACCCAAGGGCGATGGCTACGGCATGCTTTTCGTGGAAGGCATTGGTATAACGATGCTGACCGACCTGCAAGACACCATCATCAGCTTGAAAAAAGCTTCACTTACGAAGGAAGAGCAAGTTGACCTCTTTTACGACCTCTTGGTAAATTACGAACCTGCCGTTGCAGAGTTCCTGCTCCAGACTTTCGGCCACCAGAACTTCCGCCACCCTTCGGATAGCACCAAAGCAAATGCTTGGCGGGAACGGCATTTCTATTGGCGTTTTTACAGCCCCCAAGAATTTGGCGCAAAATACCCGATGATGACCATGGTGGATACGAGTGGGTTTTGAGGTCATTGATTCAAAAACGGACTGACCTATTCTACCCTAAAGCCAAGGCTGGTGGGTTGGGAAATGGGGATTTGAGAGTGTTGGAGGGTAGTGTGAGACAAAATGCGACTGCAAGTTACACAGCGACGAACTTGGTCGAGCTGCAAAAAACCTTTACTTTTGTAAAAAAACAACTGCCATGTTAACCATTGCCGCAGAAGCACAGATATCCAAAAGAGACCGCATGTTGAGCATCAAAGTAGCCGAAAGCATCCCGAGCGGTGATTACGATGTATTGGTAGTGCTGAAGCCAAAGAAAAGGCAGGGTCGTTCTAAACCAAAAAATAGCAGCAAGCCCAAAACCATCTGGCACCCCACCTACCAAGTGCCCGTGAACCCTTCCCAAACCTTCAGCAGAACCGAGATTTATGGCGACGACTGCAGGTGAAAAACGGTTGTTCGTGGACACGAATATCCTGGCGTACATCAGTTTGGTGAACTCCCCGTTCCACCTTGTGGCTCAAAACAAGCTGAACGATTTCCTGCAACAAGGCTTCGAACTTTGGATTAGCCGACAAATCATCCGTGAATACTTGGTCGTGATGTCAAGGGCTTTGGCAGAACAAGGTGTTTTCGATGCTGCCCAATTGGTAGCCGACACCGAAAAACTCACCGCACAGTTCAGCATCGCCGACGATATCGAACTGGTCACAAAATAATTATTCCGTTTGGTGGAAAAGTACAGCGTACAAGGAAAGCCCGTCCATGACTGCAATATCGTCGCTGCCATGAAAGTTAATGGCATTTCCAATCTTTTGACCAATAACGAAGCTGATTTTAAGCGGTATGACGAGGGGATTATTGTGGTTTCGTTGAAATAAGCGGGTCGGGCTTAGAAATCCCTATCGGGCTTTCCAATCCCTGCGCCCGAAGCACCTGCCCCCGTGAAAGGGATTGGAAAGCTCGAAGCGGTTTCTAAGCCCGGCGACCCACGGCGCTACTACAAAAGCAATTGCAAAGTCGAGCATTTACTGGAAGGAAAGCCTTCAAAACCGTACTCGCATAGCCTTGCAAGTTGCAAACTTCTAAGAACTTGATTCACAAATAGCTCATTTTCAGTATTTTACGAATCAAGTTGTTTCTCGCACGACGGCAAATTTGCTGTCCTTTACTTGCAAGAACAGCGAGGCTTGAATTCTGCGATAATCATACTTGGCACAACGGGTTGAAAAATGGGGATTTGATGGTGTTGGAGGGTGTGGTGTGAAAGTGAAGGATTGGCAAGTCCGCAGTCCCGACAATCTGTGGGAATAAGCTTGAGCGGGGGCGGATTTATCAACTACTGAATCCCTCTATAATTGCCTCTACCGACTTCTCCTTCCAGTCAATAATCTCGGCCTCAGGTGTGGGAATATCAAAAGGACTTGTCTTCTTTTTATAATCCATTTCCAATGTGTAGTGAATCTTTGCTTTAAGCATTCCTATCATCGCTGCTTTGTATTTTTCGGCAGCTTTTAGCAGTTTGTCTTGTGGGTAATTGCCAGCAATGGCATTCTTCAACACTTGCTCCCTAAGCGCAAGCTCTTCTTTCTTTTTTACTGGTTCATGTCGTGAGACAAAAGATGGCATGGCTAAGAATAAGTGAATTATTGCGAGCAAACTGATTCTCGATTCAAACAGTTCGACTTAACTATATACTATTGTGCTATCCAAGCCCGGATGATGGCGGAGCTGTCGGCGAGCGGTGGCGTTTTTCAATGGGAATGATGGGTGAGCGTCAACGGGAGAGGGACCTGTTATTCACTCCACCATGAAAAATTATCAGAAATAATTAGCTCGTTTTTTTCATAATGCAGCGTTGTCTTCATGGGGATTGTCCTATACGAAAGCTTATGCTTGTCGGCGAAATATCTTATCTCAGGTGTATCGTCATAGGTTAGCATGAATTTACCCTTCAATTGTGCTGTTAAATCAAAGAGTCTTTCATGATCTATCTCATAATGGGTATAAAGTCGCTTCCCAGCAATTGTATATGGTGGGTCAATAAAAAAATAAGCAGTATCATTATCGAGGTTTAGTTCTAAAATGTCAAAGGCATTTCCATTAATAAACCTGATTTTATTCTTTATGAAATCAACCGCTCTAATCCTATCATGTAATGTTTTAGGATACCATCGAGAAGCTATGCCCTTTCCATTTTCGCCGTTTTTAATCATGCCTGAACCCTTAGCTAGAATGCCACCATGAAATATCCTGTTTTTGAGTATTGTGCAAAAAGCTATATCGTGAAGTTCTTTATCTGGCTTATCCAATTCTGCTTTTACATTTTCAATGGTAAGTTGATAAGACAATATTTTATCTGCAAGCCATTTATTCTTGCCATTCAATATCACTTCCCATACGGCAGCTATTTCTTCATCCATTTCCACCATTGTAATATGGTGTGCTAATTTTTCAAAAGCTGCTGTAAGGCTCACGATTCCGCCGCCAGCAAAAGGTTCGATAAGTTCTTGAACTGTTTTATTATCTTGCTTGAGCCATTGGCGTACCGTTGGAATTAACCAAGTCTTGCCGCCTGGATAACGGAAGGGGCTTCGTTGTGGAACAGATGCAACGTTGACCACTGAGTTTTCATCAGTATTGTCAACATCACCAAACATAGTCATCTGTTTATTCATTCTACAACTATGTTTTCAAGGTTATCAATATCGGTGGTGCCTGAGCGCTTTGCGTCAAGTTTCTTTTGGAGTTGTTGTGTAAACTCAGAAATTGAACCTGCTTCAAATTTGGCAATCTGTTCTAAAGCAATAGCGAATTTGGTGTAAACCGTTCTGGATAGATGGAGTTCTAAGCGTTTAGCTCCTTTGACTGGTACCAAATCATAAAGGAAAAAAGCAAAATCAGATTCTTCTATATCAACTTCTGGCAATGGTGGCAAAGTGTTGAAAAAGGCAGTTTGCAAAGCGACAGCCTGCTTTTTGTTCCACTGTTTCAGGATTGAGCCCTTAGCAATTATTTGTGGAATAAGTCTTTTTCGAGAGGACGAAAGATAGTCTGGTTTAGGATATTTAAAAGCTTGTGTCCAAGCAAAGTCAGAGGTCGGCTCTTCTAAATATGCGGTGAATGGACCGGTCAAGTTGCCTGAAATATACACAGCTTGCACTTCAAGCGAGCCGAAATCAAGTACCCGTCCTTTGTCGTCATAAGAGACTAAAACGTAATCAATATTGCCTGCCGATTTACCGAATTTATCTTTAAGCCTCACTTCACCAACATGCGTCCACGCTGTGTTTTTATCAAAAATGAAAGCTGCTGCGTCACTTACTATTTTCCAGTCTTCTCTGAAACGTATTGGACATATAACAACTGGCTTATCCTTATGATTTAAACTACATACACCTAATGGAAATTCGATACTATTTTTCGTACAATTCGATACGATATTATTGAAAGGGCACAGTTTGTTTTCACGATAGCGAACCGCTCTTTGCGATTGATTGTCAATCGGAAAGCCGAATACTTCAGCTAACGGTTGGTTATTATTCTTGTCTGAATTCATCATTTGTAAAAATAGCAATATTCCACACAAGGCGTTCTTCTGAATTAACGAATCCCGCCCCAGAGCGGAATCCGTTAATCCAGTATCTCTACACCTCCTCCGCCATCCACTCCTCAATCGGCGGGCAAACACAAACCAAATTCCTATCCCCATACCCGCCGTCCACACGCCCAACGCTGGCCCAAAACTTCCGGCCCTCCCGCAGGTACGGCAGCGGGAAGCCCGCTTTTTCCCGGCTATAGGGGAAGTTCCAGTCGTTGGCGGTCACTTGGTGGATGGTATGCGGGGCATTGTGCAGCACGTTGTTGTCGTGGTCATAGTCCCCAGCGGCAATTTCGTCAATCTCCTTGCGGATTTCCAGCAGGGCGTCGCAGAAGCGGTCGAGTTCGGCCTTGTCCTCGCTTTCGGTCGGCTCCACCATGAGCGTGCCGGCCACGGGGAAGCTCAGCGTGGGCGCATGGAAACCGTAGTCCATCAGGCGCTTGGCGATGTCCTCGGCGGAGCAGAACTGCTTGAACGGACGCACGTCCACAATCATCTCGTGGGCGGCACGGCCGTTTTCGCCGCTGTACAGAATCTGGAAAGCACCCTCCAACCTCGCCTTCATATAATTGGCGTTCAGGATGGCGTAGCGGGTAGCGTCGGTCACGCCCTGTGCGCCCAACATGCGGATATACCCATAGCTGATGAGCAGGATGCTGGCGCTGCCCCAAGGCGCTGCGCTCACGGCGCTGATGCCCATCTCGCCGCCCGTGCGCACCAGCGGGTGCGAAGGCAGGTACGGCGCCAGTTTATCATTTACACAGATGGGGCCCATGCCAGGGCCACCGCCGCCGTGCGGGATGGCGAAGGTCTTGTGCAGGTTTAGGTGGCAGACGTCCGCCCCGATGATGCCAGGACTGGTCAGGCCGACCTGGGCGTTCATGTTCGCACCGTCCATGTACACGAGGCCGCCGTGGTCGTGAATCATTTGGCAAATCTGCTTGATTTCCACCTCAAAAACCCCGTGCGTACTGGGGTAAGTCACCATCAGACAGGCGAGGTTGGCGCTGTGCTGCTCGGCCTTGGCCCGCAGGTCGTTGAGGTCCACGTTGCCCCGCTCGTCGCAGGCCGTCACCACGATTTCCATGCCCGCCATGGCAGCGCTGGCAGGGTTCGTGCCGTGTGCCGAAGATGGAATGAGCGCCACTTTGCGGTGGCTTTCGCCCCGTGCCTCGTGGTAGGCCCGGATGACCATCAGGCCAGCGTACTCGCCCTGTGCGCCGGAGTTCGGCTGGAGCGAGCAGGCCGTGAAGCCCGTTATTTCACTCAAATAAGCCTCCAACTCCCGGAAGATTTCCTGGTAGCCCTCGGTCTGGTCAAGCGGGGCGAAGGGGTGCATATTGGCGAATTCCGGCCAGCTCACGGGGAAGAGTTCCGAAGCGGCGTTCAGTTTCATGGTACAGCTGCCGAGCGAAATCATGCTGCTCGTCAGCGACAAGTCCTTGGTCTCCAACCGCTTGATATAGCGCATCATCTGCGACTCGGTGCGGTGGCTGTTGAAGGCTGGGTGCGTTAGAAACTGGGACATCCGCTCCAGTGAAGTATGGAAGCGGTGGCCGTGGGCCACCGCAAAATCTACCGTGGCGTCCATTTCTTTTGCTTGCGCAAAAATGCTGACGATGAGGTCGGCGTCCTCCTCGGTCACGGTTTCGTCGAGGGTGATTTGCACCGCACCATCCACGTAGTGGAAATTGATTTCGGCGGCGTTCGCCAAATGGCGGACATGCTCGGCGGTGACGTCGTCCATTGCGAAGCGAACCGTATCGAAATAGCTGGTATTCAATTGGGTATAACCGAGTTTTGCAATGTTTTTGTCCAAAATCTGGGCGAACGTGTGTACCCTGTCCGCAATCGCCTGGATGCCTTTCGGCCCGTGCCAAGCGGCGTACATGCCCGCCATGATGGCCAACAGCGCCTGTGCGGTGCAGATATTGGAGGTAGCTTTCTCCCGACGGATGTGCTGCTCACGGGTTTGGAGCGCCATGCGGAGCGCCCGCTTGCCGTGCGTGTCAATGGACACGCCGATGATGCGGCCAGGGATGATGCGCTTGTGGTCTTCCTTCGTGGCGAAGAAAGCGGCATGAGGCCCGCCATAGCCCATCGGTACCCCGAAGCGCTGCGAATTGCCCACGGCGCAGTCGGCGCCCCATTCGGCGGGGGCTTTCAGCAGGGCGAGGGCGAGCAGGTCGGTGGCCACGGTCACGTAAATCTCGTGGGCGTTGCACTTCTCGGTGAAGGCCCGGAAGTCGTCCACGACGCCGTTCTTGCCGGGGTACTGGAGCAGTACGCCGAAGTAGTTATCCGAAAAATCAAAGGTTTTCCAGTCGCCCACGACCACTTCGATGTTCATCGGTTTCGCTCTGGTGAGCAGCACGTCAATGGTGGCATCGAACACGTTTTCGTCCACGAAGAAGATATTGGCGGGGTCGCCCTTCGCCTTTTTGTTTTTTACGTTAAAAAACATGGCCATGGCCTCGGCGGCAGCCGTGCCCTCGTCGAGGAGGCTGGCGTTGGCGATGGGGAAGCCCGTCAGGTCGCTCACCATCGTCTGGAAATTGAGGATGGCTTCGAGGCGGCCCTGCGAGATTTCAGCCTGGTAGGGCGTGTACTGTGTATACCAGCCGGGGTTTTGGAAGATGTTGCGCAGGATGACCGACGGCGTGATGGTGCCGTAGTAGCCTTGGCCGATATAGGTCTTGAAGACCTTGTTCATGCTGGCCACCTCCTTGAGTTCCCGCAGGTACTCAAACTCGGACTGCGCTGCCGGGATGTTGAGCACCCCTTGGCGGCGTATGCCTGGGGGCACTGTTTCATCAATCAATTGGTCGAGGCTGGGCACGCCGATGGTGGCCAGCATCTCTTGGGTTTCCTCGTGGTTCGGACCGATGTGGCGGTCAACGAAGCGGTCGTAGAATGCGGTGGAATTGCTCATATTTTTCCCTGAATTTGGAATTATTTGGTGATGAATTTTTTGCGGAGCAAATGTAGGATTTTGGTCGGGGAAATTAACAAGTAGGGGAAGGAATGGTTGTGCGAGGAGGATTGTCACACGGATTGGGCGGATGCGGCAGATGAAGACGGATTTCACTCACACCCGTTCTTTCCAAACTTCTGGGTTCCTGCCGCCATGCAGCACGGCAATAATAACAATCCGTTGCAGCTGTTCATCAAAAATATAGTAAACGAAGTAGGGAAACTTTTTCAGCGGAGCAAGGCGAACGCCTCGATATCGTTCTGCAAAGAGCAATGGCTGCTCTCGAATCAAATGGATAGCTTCGGTCAGGGCATTTCGGAATAGCTTGCCAAGTCCCGCTTGTTGCTCGTTATACCAAGTTATCGTTTCGATAATATCAAGGCGGGCGTCCGGGAGGATTTTGGAGGGGAAACTCATGGCATCTTTTCCAGTTCAACTTGAAACTCGTCCCAATCCAACAAGGATTCGGGGTTTGCCTCCAAAGCCGAAAGCCGTTCGTCAAGGATGGACTTATGGTTCGGAGAAATCCCCTCGACCTCAGGGGTTTTCACCAATTTTACGAAGCTGAAATTCTTGATGAGTTCAAGAAAAAAGGCCAGTTTTGATTCTTGTATTTCCAAGGTTATTTTCATGTCAAATTTATTTCTGACCTATTGCAAGCCAGATAGCTTTGAAAAATGAAAGATATAGCAGTGATGAGGTATTTGCTCGGATAAGGGAATAACCCTCCTATCAGAGCCAATTACTGTCTCTGCCTTTGTTTT
>JALHQW010000122.1 GCA_022841745.1 Saprospiraceae bacterium
AAACAAAGGCAGAGACAGTAATTGGCTCTGATAGGAGGGTTATTCCCTTATCCGAGCAAATACCTCATCACTGCTATATCTTTCATTTTTCAAAGCTATCTGGCTTGCAATAGGTCAGTCAATAAAACGGAAAATGCACAAGTCTTTACTACCACTATTGTTGTTGGCAGTTGGCAGTTGGCTGTTCGCACAGCCAATTTCCAACGACTCCATCGTATCTATCATCAAAAAGCACGGCCTTGAAAAAAGCCAGGTGATGGAGACCGCCGCCATGATCACCGACGTGCTCGGCCCCCGCATGACCGGCTCGCCCATGCTCGATAAGGCAACGGACTGGGCCGCCAAGCAATTGAAGGACTGGGGCTACCAGAACGTTCAGTTGGACGAGTGGGGCCCATTTGGCCGTGGCTGGGAGCTGAAGCACTTCGAAATGCACGCCCATACGCCGAATTATTGGCCCATTATCGCCTACCCCAAGGCATGGTCGCCCTCCACGAAGGGGCTGGTGAAGGGCGAAGTCATCTATTTGGATGCCAGCACAGAAGAAGACCTTGATAAATACAAGGGCAAGCTCAAGGGCATGTTCGTGCTCATAGACACCCTTCGGGTGCTGAAAGAATGGGAAGACCCCCTCGCCAAGCGCCTCACCCCAGAGGAACTCCTCGAAATGGCCAATGCTGCCAAGCCTGAGAACCGAGGCCGGCGGGGCAACCGCAACTTCCCGGATAGCGGCGGCGAATTCATCAAAAAACTCAGGGCGCTCCTCTACGAGGAAAAACCCCTTGCCACCATTGACCGCAGCTTCAAGGGCGACCTCGGCACGGTGTTCGTGTCTGGCGCCAGCGCCAAGTCGGGCAGCGCCCGGGACGAAGGCGCCGAGGTACTGCCGCAGGTGACCATGAGCGTGGAACATTACAACCGCATCTTCCGGCTGCTGGCGCAGGGTATCCCCGTCACCCTCAGCATGGAGATACAGGCCGAGTACGCCAACAAAGACGGCATGGAGCACAATATTATCGCCGAAATACCGGGCACCGACCTGAAGGATGAAATCGTGATGTTCGGCGCCCACTTCGACTCCTGGCAGGCCGCCACTGGTGCCACCGACAATGCTGCTGGTAGCGCCATGATGCTCGAAGCTGCCCGCATCCTGATGGAAACGATAAAAGAAACGGGTGTAAAACCCCGCCGCACCCTCCGCATCGCCCTATGGACGGGCGAGGAGCAGGGCCTGCTCGGCTCCCGTGCCTACGCCAAGGAATTCGTCGGTCACTACGACGACGACGGCATCCTGCAAAAAGGAAGGGACTACGATAAAATCTCTGCCTACTACAACCTCGACAATGGCACCGGCAAAATCAGGGGCGTTTACCTTCAGGGCAACGACCAAGTGGCCCACAGCTTCCGTGCCTGGCTGGAGCCGTTCAAGGACTTGGGTGCCACCACCCTTACCCTCCAGAACACAGGCGGTACCGACCACCTCAGCTTCGACGGCATCGGTGTGCCCGGCTTCCAGTTCATACAAGACAACGTCGCCTACTGGAGCCGCACCCACCATTCCAACATGGACAACTACGACCACCTAGTGCCCGACGACATGAAACAAGCCGCCACCATCACCGCTGCCTTCGTCTGGCAAACTGCCCAAATGGATGGTAAACTGCCAAGGAAGTCGGTGGAAGAAAAGCGGGAGGCAAGGAAGTGAGGTGTGGAGGTATGAGGTATGGAGGTATGAGAGAGTACGGTATTTAGAATGCTACTCAGAAGTTTTTTTGTATCAAAAAACCTGGTAACAGGCTTTACTTATTTTGAAAAAAACTTACCTTTGCGCCCGCCTTTGAAGAAAGGCGTTTGAGGTTTGGAGGTAGGAGGTATGGAGGTATGGCAACACACCTCCATACCTCCTACCTCCAAACCTCAGCAAAGGGTCGTTAGCTCAGTTGGTTCAGAGCGCTGCTTTGACAGAGCAGAGGTCACTGGTTCGAGTCCAGTACGACCCACTTTTAAAAGGATTGAAGGATTGAATGTTGGAAGGATTGAAGGGGGTACTGCCTAAATTCAATCCTTAATGCCTTCAATCATTCAATCCTTTAAAACGGGGTGTAGCGCAGCCCGGTAGCGTACACGCCTGGGGGGCGTGTGGTCGCAAGTTCAAATCTTGTCACCCCGACATTGATTATCAAGGAGTTACGCATTAGCGTAGCTCCTTTTTCGTTAAAAAGTAAGCAAAAAGTAAGCACAAAACAAAAGAAAAAAAGGGCAGAAATCCCACTCGATTTACGCCAGAAATTTGCTGAAAATTGCCCCCTTCCAATTCCCTCCTCCCCACATTATTTTTCGAATGCCAATTCCTTCATTTCCAAGCCCTTTTGGAAGGGTTGCACAAGGTGGTACAACTACCCAATGATATTTCTGATGCTTTCCTTTGTGCCTAAAAAAATCACAGGGCATGAACCACCAATCCGATATCCTTACCAAACTCGACCGCATCGAGGAATTGCTCCTGAGCCAATCCCTCCTTCAGAAAGAAGTCCTCAACTTCAAGGAAGCCTGCCTTTACCTCGAACTCAGTGAAAGTCATCTCTACAAGCTCACCAGCACCCGCCAAATCCCGCACTACTGCCCCAACGGAAAGAAGCTTTATTTCAACCGTGCAGAACTCGACCAATGGTTGCAACGGAAGCGGTTATCCTCAACGGAAGACATTGACATCACCGCCGCCAACCTGGCCATTTTCAAAAAACGGAAGAAGTTATCAACAATTTGATGAAATAATTAAAACAATTTGTTTTTAATTACAAACCCGCTTACCTTTCGCTCCGGTTTCCAAAACTGAATAACATACTATTGGCTGGTCAGCACACATTGGGCGAACACGTTACCTTTTAACTTTACTATGGGACTTCTTTTAGACGAGTTGACACAGGTTGACTTCCCGGAGCACCCGTTTGCCGATTTCACGCAAACCCAACCCACGGACATCGAAATAACCGCAGAAGGGCTTGACTGCCTCCCCGATTTCACCGAGGATGGACAGGTTTCAATGAAAAACTACTGTCTGGCACTGCTCCAGAAAACAACCAACTTGCCCCGCCATCGGTGGGACACATTCCTTGCTTGGCAGTGTGACCAGGTGCGAAAGCCTTTTGTCTGGCTCCAGCGCTTTGAGTTGTTGCTCATGCTCAACCAACCCTTGCTTGTAAAAGCGGGCTGCCAATCTTCATTTCAGCTTGCCATCGCCTCCATCGAGCGTGCCCGCCGAGCCATTTGGCAAGGCGTCTCCGAAGAACTGGAAGGCTCGATTGCCGAGATTTACAGCCTCCGCTTCAACATCCACGACGTGAAGGAACAGTTGAAGCACCTGCCAGATTTTGCCGATAAGCTCTCCTACCTGCTCGAAGCCAAGACCAGCTACTTGCAAAACAAGCCCTCCTTCACGGCTTCCAATATCGTCCCTTTTGACGTGCAGATTGACCTCGAAATCGAGAAGCTGCGGCAGTTGGAAATGCTCGTTTCCACCATTGCACAGCCATCTTTGCAGATGAACGAGGAGGCCGTTTTGCCCAAAATCAAAATCAACCTTTCCGTCGCCGAACTCGCCTACTTCTTTCGGGCCATGTACGACCTCGACCTCATTCCCCGCCAATACAAAACGGAGGTCTGCAAGTTCCTCGCTGCCCATTTCCAGACCAAGCAATCGGAGGACATCAGTTGGCGCAGTGTCAAGAACCACTTCGATGCCCCGACTTCTAAAGCAATGGAGACTTGCTTCGAGAAATTCGCCCACCTGATGCAGAAGGCGAAAAAAGACCGGGGAAAATAATTTTCACAATCCATTGTAAATCAATGACTTGCCTTGCGGTTGTACCACCTTGTGCAACTGTCCTGTGGTTTTCTCTCCGCCTACTTTTGCTTTCACTTTTTAACCACAACCCGGCTTTATCAAATGTCCGACGAGCAATTCAATCAAATCATCCAACGCCTCGATGCCATCCGTCAAACATTGGACGCTGGCGAACAGAACGGCGAGTTGTTCGACAACAGCGACATCATTCGGCTGCTGAAAATCAGCAAGAACACTGCCGCAGCTTGGCGGGAAAAGGGCATCCTGCCCTTCACCAAAATCGGTAAGAAAATCTACTACCAGGAAACTGAAATCCGCCACCTGTTGAAGCGCCACCGACTGTAACCACCATTCCCAAAGGGCTGTCAACTCTGGAAGAATTGTCATTCCGAAGGGAACCTAACTCAATACTTTTCAACCATGACCACTGTATCCGTTTTTCGCAACCACCAGCTCACGGCGAACCGTCCATTTAGCAACATCCTTCTCCAAATCCAAAAAGGCACCGACCGTGAAATCGTCGAAAACTACCGCCAACTATTGTTCGACGGCAAGGACGACTGGGCCGACCAGCTATTGTTCCAACTGCCCTATTTCACCCCGGCTGGGCGCTT
This sequence comes from Saprospiraceae bacterium, assembly GCA_022841745.1. Taxonomy (GTDB): domain Bacteria; phylum Bacteroidota; class Bacteroidia; order Chitinophagales; family Saprospiraceae; genus UBA6168. The sequence goes on from JALHQW010000122.1 coordinate 4,459, forward strand.
CCTTGCCATACGCCGCAAGGACGACCTTGTACAATATTCCCGCTTCATCATGCTTGAAACCAACCCACTGAGAGAACGGGACATTGCTGAAACCCGCCAAACCATTATCGCCGACCCGCAGGTGTACGCCTGCTTCCGGAACATCGCTGGCAATGCACTTGTCCTACTCGTCCCGGTCGAAACCGAAGCACACCAGCACCCACGCAGTTTCAGTCGCCTCCACGATTATTTATGCAACTCACTGGGGCTTGCACTTTCATCGGCTGGCTTCCGGCTGACAGATGTCTGTTATTGTTCCTACGACCCTGACGCCTACATCAACCCGGATGCAACGCCATTTCCACTTCAACCAATGCCAACACAGTTTCCACCAAAATCAAACGCTACGGCTATCCCGGCTGATAAAGTCGCTGCTTTGTTCAATCCACTTTTGCCAATTCCATCCGTCAACTGATGTCCATTGCCACAACAAGTTGGGACGCCCAACTCACCCTCTTTTACCAGTTCAACAAAGTTGCAGGGCATCGCAGCCTCGAACAGCTCGTCAAGGCGATTCAGGGCAACCACTTCAAAGAGCAGGTTGCCCGAATCCGCCATTTGATAGCCAACGGTAAGCAACAACAAGCCAGCAACTTGAAGAAAAAGTTGCCCGCCTTCACGCCCTCCGGTCGTTTCGACGGCGGTCGCACCCTCGAACATTTGGTAGAATACACCCACTTCCTTATCCTCGATTTCGACAAACTCGAACCCGCCCAACTCGAAGCATTGAAAGCCGAAGTTCGGCAAGACCGCTTCGCATGTGCCGGGTTCACCTCGCCCAGCGGCAACGGCTATAAGCTCCTCGTCCAAGTGGACAGCGGTCATGGACATCACGCCGAAGCCTTCCAGCAAGTCCGCTCTTGGTTTCGTGAACAGTACGGCTTGGAAGCTGACCGCTCCGGCAAAGACATCACCCGCCTCTGTTTTCTTTCCCACGACCCGGAAGCCTGGTTCGACCCGAACAAGGAAATTTTTCCCGTCCTCATTTTGTCATCTACCGAAAATTGTCATTCCCAAAGGGAACCTGCTTGCCATCCCGACCAAAAGTCGGGACCCGTCCACTCATCTTTTGTCATCCTCGGAGAGGACCTGAAAAACAGTTTGCAAACTGTTTTTACCTACACCCAATCCAAAACCACCTATACCTCCGGCAACCGCAACAATTTCATCTACCTGTTAGCCAGCAACGCCAACCGTGCCGGTATCCCCGAAGCCGACACCCTCGACTTCGCCCAAAGCCAGTTCACTGACCTTGACCCTAAAGAAATCCGACAATCCATCACCAGCGCCTACAAACATCACGTTGCTGAACACGCCACCGCTGCTTGTCATCCCCGTAGGGAATCTGCAATGTCCCAAACGAATAATGAGCAAATAGCAACGACGAGGAAGTTCATACCTGATTCCTCATCCCTTATCCCTGAACCCGCTGACCTGAATGACTTGCTTCTTTCCACCCCCATCCTCGACCCAGCCATTTTTTCATCCCTTCCCTCCCCGCTCCTCGAAGGCTGCAAAGCCTTCGACGACCCACGGGAACGGGACGTATTCCTAACCGGCGCACTGGCAGTCCTGTCCGGCTGCCTAACGGGTATCGAGGGCGTGTACGACCGCCGCACCACCTACACTAACCTCTTTGCTTTTATCATCGCCCCGGCAGCCAGCGGCAAGAGCGCCCTCACCTTCGCCAAGCAACTCGGCGATGCCGTCCACAAGGCGCTGCTCGAAGAAAACAACCTTGCCATGCAGCAGTACCGCCAAGAACTCGCCGATTACAAGCTGCTCCTATCCAACTACAAACGGGGCAAAACCCTGCCCCAGGAACCCGAAAAACCACCCTTCAAAGTCCTATTCATCCCCGCCAACTCCTCCTCGGCGATGGTCATCAAGCACCTGCGGGACGGCGGCGGCACGGGCATCATGTGCGAAACCGAAGCCGACACCCTCGGCAACGTGCTCAAACAGGACTGGGGCGGCTACTCCGACCTGCTCCGCAAAGCCTTCCACTTTGAAAAAATCAGCTATTCCCGCAAAGGCAGCAACGAGTTTTTTGAAATAGACCAGCCCCGCCTCAGCGTCGCCATCAGCGGCACGCCCAACCAAATCCTCAAGCTCATCCCCTCCGTCGAGGACGGATTGTTCAGCCGCTTCCTGTTTTACTGCTATGCCGTCCAACCCGCATGGCGGGATGTCTCGCCTGCCTCCGGCGGCATCAACCTCACGGAACATTTTGCCCGGCTCTCCGAGCGAACCCTTGAAATAACTCGGTTCACTTCCGAAAACCCCGTGCAGTTCCTCCTCACTCCAGACCAGTGGAAGCGCCTCAACGAACACTTTACCCGCCTGCTGCAAGAGTCCAACGCCTTCTTCGGCACAGAAAGCCTATCGAGCATCAAGCGGCTCGGCGCCATCCTCTTCCGCATCGCCATGACGCTCACCGCCTGTCGTCGTTTTGAAAATGCCGATGCCTCGCCCATGGTCACCTGCGACGAAGCCGACTTTAAGGCTGCCTCACTGCTGGTGGAGGCTTACTTGCAACATGCTTTGTTTTTGTTTGAGAAATTGCCGAATACTCCTCCTTCAGGGGGCTGGGGGGTAAACCAAATGCCCAACCACAAGCGGCAATTGTTCCAGGAACTGCCCACCAATTTCCAAAGGAAAGATGCCATCCGCATCGGCGAGGGCCTAAGCATGAGCGAAAGCTCGGTGGACAGGTTCTTGAAAATGCTGACCGAGGCGGGGTGGCTGGTGGGACGGGAGTACGGAAATTATGAGAAAGTGACAAAGTTGACAAAGTGAGGAAGTTGACAAGGTTCATCCAGTCTTGGACTTTGGCAATTTGTCAACTTCCTCACTTTGTCATGCTATATAAATTTACCGCTCCACCACGATTTTTTTCCACCCCATCAATCCATCCAAGCGGATTTTCAGCAGATAGACGGAGGCAGGTAAGTCATCTAAAGCGAAATCATATTGGAAAACCCGGCTGGTCTTAGTGGTTCCCACGCTCGATACCACCTGACCCAAGTGGTTGACAACCTCAAGAATCAAATCCCCGGTTACTTCCGAATCAATCAAAAGCATAAAGTTCCCACTGTTCGGGTTGGGGTACAGTTGCACTTGGCTGTTTTTCAAAGTGTTGTTCGTCGCATTGCACACCATTTCGGTGATTACAATTTCATCCACGCCGCTACAACCGTTTTGGTCAACGACCGTGACCGAATATGAGCCACCCGCTTCCACCGTAATTTCCTCACTCGTAGCACCAGTTGACCAGAGGTAGGAGGTAAAACCCGCCCCAGCATGAAGCGTCAAGGTAGCATCGTCGCAAATGGTAACATCGGCTCCCAGGTTGATAGTTGGATTGGGATTGACCGTGATTTCAACAGTGGCGGTATTGGCGCAATTGTTTTGGTCAATGCCCGTCAATGTGTAAACGGTTGATTGCAAAGGCGTAACCTCGACGGATGCACCCTGCAAGTTGCCCGGCTGCCAAGTGTAACCCTGCGCACCAGTCCCATTTAGAGTAGTGGTTCCGCCATCGCAAATCGTATTGTCGCTGGCGGCAGCCATTACATTCGGCAAAGGATTGACCTGCACAGTCACGGCACTGGAGGTAGCGGTACAAAGCGAACCATTGGTAACGACCACCACGTAATCTCCCGCTGCAGAAGCCGGGTAGGTGGAACCGATAGCCCCGCCGATATTGCCGCCGTTTAATTGCCATTGGTAGGTCAGGTTAGTACCCACACCTGCATCAAGGGTGACGGACTGCCCTTCGCAGACGGCGACATTCCCCGGCGGCGAAATGGACGCCACAGGATAGGTCAGCACGCTGACCTGTACCCCCGGCGAAACGGCGCTGCACCCGGCACTGTTGGTCACGACGACCATGTAGGTTCCGGTAACTGTTGCGCTGAATTGTTGCGAGGTAGCGCCCGTTAGGTTATTGCCATTGCGCTGCCATTGCCAGCTCAGGTTAGCGCCCATGCTGGCGCTCAACATGATATTTTGCCCTTCGCAAATCTGGGCGCTGCCTGTTGGCATGATTTCGGCAGTCGGCGCAGGCACGACGTTGACCGTGGTAGCGGTGGACAGCATTGTGCAGCCGAAGCTGTTGGTCACTTCCACCGTGTAGGTTCCCCCGGCTGCAGCAGCGTAGGTCTGGGCAGTAGCGCCCGTGATGTTGGTCCCGTTCAGTTTCCATTGATAGCTGTAACCCGCCCCGGCGTTGGCGCTGAGGCTTACAAGACTTCCTTGGCAACCCTCTATCGTGCCCGAAGGTGTAATGCTCGCAGTCGGAGCTGCATTGACGATAACCTGAGTGGCCACAGAAGTGGCCGAGCAGTTTGATCCACTAGAAACTAATACTCTATAAAAGCCTGTTTGAGTGGCCATGTAGGTCGGATCAGTAGCGCCTGATATGTCCACATTATTGAGACTCCATTGAAAAGTGAACTCAGGGCCTGTATTCGCTTCCAATAATACAGATTGACCTTGACAGATAGCCACTTGGCTGGAAGGAGTAATGCTTGCAGTCGGAACAATAGGTGCAGCAATTTCGATAGTCTCGACTATCGTAGCGCCTAAGCCATCAGTTACGGTGACGGTGTAATTTCCGGTTGGCAGGTTTGACAAATCTTCCGTGGTTGCTCCATTGCTCCATAGGTAAGAGAAGGTGCCGCCCGACCCCAGCGCAGTCAAATCAATAGCACCATCACTACCTCCTCCACCGCATGTAATTGGGGTCACAGTGTAATCAATAGCAAAGACATTGTTGTCCAAGACTTCGATGTAAATGGTATCGCTGAATCCATGATAGCTTATGACGGCATAGGTTGAGCCATCGCCAATTCCCGTAAAGGAGTGGGTAGTTGTATCGAACTGTACTATACTTTGATTTGCTATGGCAACAGCCAAGTCATTGTCATTGAAAGGAACACCAACGATAAAGGCATCATAGGTTGCCTGACAAGTTGGGTGGTAAGGAATATTCTTGAATATTGAAACTACTTCCGGAAGCACCTCAAATCCTAAAAGTTGGGCGTTTGTCGCCACATAAACGGAAAGGGAATCAATGTGGTGGTCAGCGCCATTAGGGGTGTTGTAAGAAGCATCAACTAAAATCAACCTGTTGCCTAAGAAATTAGGGTCAACTTGAAAGTTTACTCCTTGATTTGGGGCCTTACTTGTAAGCAAGGAAGATTGGCCTTGAAATATTACCTGAATATAATTGAGGCTGGCGGTATCTTTTAGCCGAAAACTTATCTCCAAAGAGCTATCAGCTAAAACGATTTCGCCTCTTTGAGGCGCATCAATCACTACTTTTAAAGTATCAAAACTTGTAGTCAACAATTTGCCATTTTTTTTCTCAAATACATTATTGCTTGGATTGGAAAGATTTGTTGTTGCAGGTATAGTGCTGGCGAACAAATCGCTAAATACCGAGCTGTTCAGTAAGTCTTTCACCCTGTTTCCAACATCTGCCCTATCCAGAATCTGTAAGTGGTTGGCATTTAACAGTGATGAATTGTAAAAAATGGTCGAATGATCGGATACTGCATTGTTACCAGCCAGCTGACTTGCCCTAGGCACTATCATATCGCCATCGCCTAAAAAATTAGGAAAACCTTTTTGTTCACTGTACCATTCCGTAAAGGTAAAAACTCGGAGAGCTTTGTTAGCTCCTGCTAAGGCTATCAGGTAAGGGTCATTAGTTTGATCAATTGCTGCCGCAAGTACCTCGTCGATAAACTCCACGTACTTGTCAATGCTGCTTAAAAAAGAAGCAGTGGAAGCATCATACAAATCAATATCCCCTGAAATTAAATGGTTCTTTACCGTAGTTTCTGCAAGGTTTTCGCCGCCTGTTGCATTGTTTACTTGTAAGTCTTTAACTGCTGAACTTGCCTCCCATGGTGAAAACGGTAAACTTCCAGGATCTGTAGGCTTGATGAAATCAAATGGCATGGCTCCGTTGGGAGCATAACCATACCAAGTGGACATCAAAATATTTGCTGTGAAAGAAAAATCCGGAACATACTCAGTAACAAAATCAGCAACAGGGGAGCCTTCGTGTGGAGTGTTGATGGTGATAGCTTTATGCACAAACCCTTTTCCGTAGCTTTTATCCAAGCTTGATGCACCGCTGCCTGTGCCATAAAACCTGCTTGCCCATACCGTCATTGCGGTACGCATAACACTACCACCCATAGAATGGCAAACATAATCTACCTGATTGGCTGCATACCCTTGTTGTCGTAAATCATCAATGTTACCTTTCAAAGTATTATTACGATTAACAGTGGTGCTGACCACACTACAACCTGGGCAAGTTGGAGAAACCAATTGCAGTGCATTCACAGCAAATGGGGCGTCAGGTGACAAATTAATAGCCCTTTTTTGCTTGAAAAGGGAGCTGATAGTAAATGGGATGTCTGAAGTCCCAGTATCGTAATGAAATTGATTGAAGGCCGATGAGTTACTTGCTAAACCATGTACCATGACTAAAGGCGGGCGTACTACTTTGATGGTTATGTCTTTAATATCCGTCGCTCCACCTGCCAAATGAGCCACCACATGTATTGTTACCTTGCGTTCACTGGCATCGTTATAAATGCTATTGAAATTGGAAAAGTTATCAGGCGCTACATACCAAAAATAAAAATCTCCGTCTCCAATTGGGGTCTCGTCAGTTGCGCTTAAAGAAATGGCGTTATTTGCTTCTGTGCTGTAAGCATCTATTACGTTGGCAACTTGCACTTTCCCCAACATCGCTGGGTTGTTATTGTTGATGCCATCTGATAGAGAAATATCCACTTTCTGAATGGTTGCGCCCAAAGCAGGATTAAGTTTTGACACCTTTATATAAATGCGGGCAACACCATCTGCCGCTACACCCTGCACTGGTGTAAGGGGCGCTGGAAAACTATAATCCCAATGCTTCTCCACTTTCAGGTTTGAAACGACTGCATTCACTGGAAAGACAGGGCTGGTCTGCACTATGGAACTCACAAAGTCGTCAACGACCCGCACCCTACAATTTGCATTCGCAACATTAAATTGTAAAGTTACCGACTTGTTAATCGTAGAATTTAGTAAGGCTGAACCTTGCACCATCGTCACTAACTGCCATGTTCCTGTACTACCAACTTGGTATTCAACCCGATAGCGATATTGGCGGTTGGCGGTAGCTCCAACCATTGGATAGGTAAACGTGCCATACTTTTTCTGGAGCTTGTCATTAAAATCAACATGAATGTTTTCGCCAACAGAATATGTGCTTCCCGCTTGCGGAGATGTCAGTATCAAGTAGGCGACTGATGAAGGAATGGTTGAGGTAGTAATTTTGAAATTTTTAGGCCCTGAATAAGTGCCAGTTGCCACATTCAACGCTTTTACAGTTGATATACCAAGTTGGGAAGCTGTGGGATTCGAAGGTGCCGTATAGGTATATGTGAAAACACCAGAAGCATTTGTCACAACATTAATTTGAAAGCTCCCTACTGCGCCGGAAAAAAGCAAAGTGATATTACTGTTTGGGGTGAAATACTTTCCAGAAATAATCATGGGTTGACCTGCCGCCACTGTACTTGCAGATAGTGTGATTTGAGGTGAGTAAGTGATAGTTCCACAAGCATATGCCACTTCGTCAATATTATTGCAATTGCCAGCATTTGATTCTATGTCTATTCCACCTCCAATGTAAATTTGATTACAAACCCACGATAAGGCACAGTTTGTAAGAACTGCATTTTCTCGAATAGTGAGGCCACCTCCACCAATTGAATTAAGGCTGTTTAAACCTGTCAAACTCGTTAAGACATCATTGTCAATAATGTTAAAAGCATAGCCAATAGATGTGAGATTGCTTAAGCCAACCAAATTTGTCAAAGCATAATTATTGGGTTCTTCGTGATTTCGTGTGGGTAAGCTGAATTCCTCATTTAGCATATAATGGTTTAAATTCGAGCTTGCCGCACAAGAACAATATCATGCTGATGAAATTTTTGGTGTTCCTAAATC
>JALHQW010000123.1 GCA_022841745.1 Saprospiraceae bacterium
GGTTATCAAACCCCGATGTTCCGGAACATCGGGGTTTGATAACCCCTCCGCTCGGAAACGACTGCTAAATTGCGCAATCCGAATTTCAATTTTAAAAGCGACTATAAATAAAAAAACTTCGAACCTCGTGCAACCTTTTAATCCGCTATTAAACCTAATACATCATAACGCAAATAAACAAGTTGCTCTATTAAATTATCCTTATAGCATTAAACTGAAACCCTTTTAACATCAAGGCTTCTCGGATAATTTAATTGTCATGATTAAAAACATTTTCCTTATTTTCTAACCAACCAATATTCTTTTTTTATGAAAAATCTAATTTATGGGGTGCTCGCAATGGGCATCATGGCCTTTGCTTTTGCCTGCCAGAAAGAAGCAACCGATGCAACTACAGACCTCATCAATGCCATTGCGTCTTCGGATAGCAAACAGGTGGTGAGCGTGTCAGAACTACCAGATGAAGTACAAGATTACGTCGCACTATCTTTCACTCCGGTGGATATTGAAGCAGCATGGCATGTGCGCAACAAGGGCTACGAAGTAGAACTCGAAGACGGACAAGACCTCTACTTCCGTGAGAACGGCGAGTGCATGGGCACCAGCCGGGACGGTGGCGGCGGCGTGTTCCGCTGCATGAGGGGCGATGCTGTGGACGTGATCGAACTGCCACAGGCCGCAGCCGACTACATCACGGCCAATTATCCGACGCTGACCATTCAGACGGTCGTTTACAAAGAACGTGGCGACCGCAGCGGTTATGCCGTGCAGCTTTCCGATGGCAGCACGATACTGCTCTTTAACGGCATGGGCAGGTTTGTTAGCATCTGCGGTAGATTCCCTGGCGGCGGTGATGGCCCAGGTGGTCACGGCGGCGACCACGGCCCGCATGGCCCACAAGGCGGCTGCTTCGCTGGCGATACCATTGATGTCGCAACCTTGCCAACGGCTATTACCGACTATGTAACTGCCAATTTCGGAGGCGAAACCATCACAGTCGCAGTGGTAAAGCCGAGCGGCAAATTCGGCGTGGAACTGTCCAATGACACGGTACTGCTCTTTGCCGCCGATGGCACCTTCATCAAGGTCTGTGACGGACAACCCGATGGTGGCCCACACCACCACCACTGCAACACGGCGGTGACGATTGATGACCTGCCACAAGCCGCCCAAGACTACATCGCTGCAAACTATGCAGGCGATACGGTGGTTCGTGGCTGCCAAAAGAACAACGGAAACTATATCGTGAAGCTGTCCAACGACGTGAAAATCCTCTTCGACGCCGACGGAAACATGCTTTTCGATAGCGGAAACTAAGGAGTTGCGAGTTGCGAGCAGTATCAAGCACAATTATACTTTGTACTGCAAAGTTTTAGGCATGGCCCAACGTACACCGAAACCCCAGTTTCGGTGTAATCATGCCAGAACTGCGGTTTCGGCACACATTGGGGCTCATGCCCAAAACTTGACGGCGTGAAGTATAGAAATATTTGCCGCTAAAACCACGGCCCAACTCGAAACTATTTTAAAAGCTTACAAATTTTCATAAGCAGCTAAGTTGGGTAGGCGGTACATTTGCCGCCTACCGTTTTTTTTTGACCAACTTTTTTTTCTAAATCAATGAAATTATCAACGCCTTCATTATTCCTTGCTGCCTTGCTTGCCTTCGGTTTATCCCCGTGGGGCAATTTGGCGGCACAAAACCTGCCCGACGAAATGCGTTTCTCCGCCGATGGCCGACGCCTCGTATCCGGCGGCAACGAGACCACGGGCTTCTATGACGAGTCGCAGATGCACACCATCGAACTGCTTTTCGATGAGGCCAACTATTGGACGCTGCTGACCAACAACTACCAATCGGGCACCGACCTCGGCGCCAGGATGGTGCTGAACGGCGACACGCTGGAACATGAGGTGGGCGTCCGTTTCAAAGGGCAGACCTCCTATTCCATGAACCAGAACAGCCAGAAAAAATCGTTCAACATCACCCTCGACTATGCCGACCCCGACCAGGACATTGACGGCTACGAGACGCTCAACCTCAACAACTGCTTCCAAGACCCATCCTTCCTACGGGAAGTGCTCTACCTGCACCAGAGCCGCAACCACAACCAATCGTTGAAGGCCAATTACGTCAACCTCTACCTCAATGGCCAATATTGGGGGCCCTACCCCAGCGTGCAAGCGCTCGACAACAAGTTCATCCGGGAGTGGTTCCTCAGCAGCGACGGCACCCGCTGGCGGGCGCTGAAGACCATCGGTGGCGGGGGCGGCCCCGGCGGCGGCACAGGCGGGGCGTTCGGCACGGGCTTTTCTTCGCTCAATTGGCTGAACACCACGGACACCACCGAGTACAAAAAATACTATACCCTAAAAAAAAGCAGCAAAACCAACCCTTGGGAAGACCTTGTGAAGGTTTGCGACAAGCTGAACAACACCCCATTGGCCGCCTTGGAGGACACCATCAAAAACTACATGGACCTTGACCGCACCCTATGGTTCCTCGCCACCGAAATCGCCTTTGGCGACGACGACAGCTATGTACACAAGGGCGGCATGGATTACTACCTCTACTGGGAACCCGAAACCCAGCTGATGGTGCCACTCGAATACGATGGCAACACCGCCATGGAAAACATGGCAGCGACCTGGAGCCCGTTCTACCATGCGAACGATTCTGATTTTGCCCTCATCAACCGCCTTTTTGCCGTTCCAGCAATTCGCCAGCGCTACTTGGCGCACCTGCGCACCATCATCGCTGAGGAAATGCAACAAGCGGAAATTGACAGCTTAGTTGACCATTATTTCACGATGCTCGACCCCCATGTGAATGCAGACACCAAGAAGATTTACAGCTACCAAGAGTTCCTCAGCGAGCGCTCGGCGCTCAAGGGGCTTTACCAGACTCGCCGCAACACCCTCAACAACAACGCCGAGGTGAACGCACAGGGCCTGACCATTGCCAGCGCCGTGATGTCATCGGCAAATGGCACTTGGGTCAGCCCCGACGCAGGGCAGCCAGCCACCGTCATGGCAGCAGTGAGTGGTTCAGCTGGGGTCAATCGAGTAGCCCTGTACTATGCCACGGGCCTGAAGGGCCGTTTTCAAAGGACCCAGATGTTCGATGATGGGGCGCACAACGACGGTGCCGCCAACGACGGCCTTTTCGGGGCAGAAATACCCGGCTTCGGCAATGGCAGCTACGTCCGTTTTTACGTGGAGGCCATCGCTAATAATACAGCCAAGACGGCCACCTACCACCCCAAGGGCGCCGAGTACGATGTGTTCGTTTATAAAATCGGCGTGTCGGAATTCTTCGACAGCCCCGTGGTCGTCAACGAAATCATGGCCAGCAACGAGGCCGCCGTGGCTGACCAGGACGGCGAGTTCGAGGACTGGATTGAGCTGTACAACAACTCCGCCGACCCCGTTGACCTCAGCGGCTGGTACCTTTCCGACAACTACTCGAACCTCGGCAAATGGGCCTTCCCCGATGGCACGACCATCCCCGGCAACGGCTACCTCATCGTCTGGGCCGACGAGGACGGCAGCCAGGGCGGCCTTCACGCCAATTTCAAGCTGTCGGCCAGCGGCGAGGCACTCTACCTGCTCGACAGCGACCTGCGCATCGGCCAGGAAGTGGAATTCGGGCAGCAGGAAACCGACAAGGGCTATGCACGGGTGCCCAACGGCACGGGCGATTTCGTCATCCAAACGCATACCTTCAACGCCAACAACGAGAGCGGCGTGAACGCCATCCATGATATTGCTTCGCAAAAACAGTTGGAAATCTTCCCGAACCCTACTGCTGGGCAACTGACCGTTCGGACTTCGGCCACGCAGCCCCTGCGCCTGCAAGCCTACAATGCCCAAGGGCAACGGGTGCTGGAAAGGGAGTTCCAAAGCCTCGCCCAATTGGACATCAGCCATTGGCAACCCGGCGTCTATTGGTTGAAGGCAGGGGAGCTTACCCGCAAATTGATTAAAGAATAATAGAGAGCGTGTTTATTTTTTGGCCCGGCTGGAGTTATTCAGCCGGGCGTTTTTATTATAGCTTGTCAATTTCACCCTCCGTAAGCCCTGTGTATTTCATGATTTTTTCTTTCGGCCCGCCATCCTCTTTCATTTGTTTGGCAATTTCATGCTGCATTCGTTTCCTACCATCCATTTCCGCCGTGTTCACCGCTTCTTTTACTTCCAGATAGCTCAACCTGCTTTGTTCGTATTCGTCACGTTGTTCGGGGTCATTTTCAAGGTTAAATCGGCAATTTGACAATGTGGAGGTAGTTGTTGGTTGAGAAAGTCAATCAACAACTCCTTGTTTGCCTCCTCGCCAAACAACTTCTTGAAACCGAAATCGGTGTATGGATTGACGTACTTAGCCATTTTGACTGAATAATTTGTACGAAGATAGGAAGAATCTGGCTTTTGGTATGAAGGGGCAGGTGAGGTTTGGCTCGAATTGAGAGGATGGGGAAGAAGGGTGTGTTTTAATTAACCGAGTATTGCTGCAGTTGGGGAATTGAACAACTGTCTACCCAGAACTGAATCTAAATTTATAAACAAAATTGATTGTTAACGCTGCTGCCGAACGGGTGTAAATCAAATTGTCGCACCTAGCAGCAAATTTGGGAGCGTCTTAGACCTTCCAGGTTTTTAAAACCTGGAAGGTCTAAGTACAACCTGCGACAATTTGATTTACACCCCTGCCGAACAGAATTCCGTCCGACGAATATAAAGCTTGGATATGCACTGCCGATGATTTTACTTCCGTCAAGCCCCATTTGCAGCAATACTTTTGTTACCTGCCGTTTTTTTCTTTGCTTTTTTATACTCTGCACCAGGTTCTCTAAAAATTTCTAGTTGCCCGTCAGCGTTTCTGTATGGTCGCTTAAGATTGAACTGGCTAACTATATGCTCTGGAATTGGGAGTTTGTTTAAATTACCGGGTTCAACTTTGATTGCACCTGAACCATAACTTTTACCCACAAGTTTAAGATTTTCTAAAGTGTCAGGATGATTTAATGCTTGCCAAAGATTGTCTATGTACTCTTTGTCGTCATAAATTGGATAAACACAAAGAAATCCTGTTAGTGGCAATACGCCGGCATCGTTTTTAATAAACCGTGTATTACGCCTACCAAGGTATGCAAACAGTAAAGGAGGGATTTGTCTTTTCTCCATTTTATACCACGGTTTGCGTTGTAGAATAAGTGAACGACTTGGCAATCCCATTTCTTCTCCAACTTTCAAGTAATTAGAAATTTCTTTGGGTAGCTTATCGTGTCCGTTTATTGAAAGTAAATAAGTGGGGCGATTTTCTTTTTCTAATTCTTCGACATCATTCAAAGTCAAAATACTTTCAGTCGCATCTTTGGTTCTACCAACTGCTCTTTTTAAAAACTCTTTTGGAATACCAATCTCTTTAACTTGTTTTGCTGTCAAGAAGAAGAATTCATTTGACCCTGTTGCAATACCTCTCATAACATTTGCGAAGTCGTTCAGATGAAATTTAAACCCGTTGTGGTTTTGTTCTGGTCTTGAAAACCCAGTAGCGATACCTTCTTTAAGTTGCCGACTGATTACTTCCAATGTTTTGTATTCCTTTTTGTTGAAGTTAGATGAAATGAAGTCAAAAAGGTCAGAAGAATATGCCTCATTAACTTTCACCCATTGCAGTGTCTCTTGTGGGTTAGAATTCTTAATTAGTGTTTGTCCATTTAGTCGGTAAATATTTGATAACCAGCATGTTAGACTCTATTTTTAAGCAAAAAAATAAATAATCTTTTTAACTCATGTTTTTCAAAAACCAATTTTTCGTTTCAAATCAGTTCATTTTGAAGTAAATATCGTCGATATTTTGCCACATTAAAATAAAAAAATAATTATTTTTTTGAATCAAAAATGATTGCTAACTTATTGATTTTAAACTACTTAGAGACTAAATGGACAGATACTAATTAAGAAAACAATTGCATTGGTATCTACATTAGGAAAAGGCGTAGCTTTTCCATCGAATGTAATTACAGCTTCAATGCAAAATTTTTCAGAAATCCATTTCCATAAATTCTTTGCAAACTTTCCTTCGCAAGTATCAGCAGGCATAATAAAGGCAAGTCTACCATCTTTCTCTACGAGATTTAAAGCCTGAATGAGAAAATATATGTGGTAGCCTGCTCTGCCGTCAATTGTTCCGCCAGTTATAGTAGTTGAAAGTTTCTTGAGTATTAGTTTAGTTTCATCATCAATCCTATGATGTCTTATATAAGGCGGGTTAGCAACGATTGCTTTAAACTTTCTTTGAGGTGGATTTTTGATGAAATCCCTTTTTTCAACGAAGCAATTTTCTTTATTATAGATTGTATCTGCTAAAACTTCTGGGTCAATGTCAGTGCCAAAAAAGGAGATACTTTTTTTATTTAGTTTAAGTAATGCTTCAAAAAAAGCACCTCTGCCTGTTGCTGGGTCAAAAATTAAATCTGTATTTTCAACAAGATAAGCAACCATTGCTTCGGCGACCCAGCTTGGTGTCCAAAACTGTCCTTTGTCACGAAGAACTTCTCTTTCGTTCCATTCTGTTGGTAGTTTCTGATGCGATTTTACTTTTCCCATCAGAGTTCATTTAAAACGTTAATTGCTTCGTCAGCTAAATTTAAAGAACCACCTTCAAATTTTACATAAGGTAAAATGTGTCCGTTCTTGTCTTCAATAAATGCTGGAATTAATTGAGGTCGTTCGCTTGCAATACCAAGAGGGTAAGCGTAGTGATAATAGTATTTGTAAATGGCTTTTTTGGTTGTTGCACCACCAGGCGCTTGAAATACTTGTTCAGTTGGAAGGATTAACCCATCACTGACCAATCTTTGCGCTTCATCAAAGGAAAGACCGAATGCCCTATCAAAGAAAACGTGCCAAACGTGAATTGGGATTTTATTTTCTTCTTGCCATTTACTTAATGGTATTCTGTCCTCTTCTTTAATGATTACAGTTGGAAGAACAGCAACCTTTGGAAGCCCTAATTTTCCGCCTAATCTTTTTTGCGGCTTCATTGGAAGATTGTATGCTGGCATTTTCTCTGCAACCCACAATGAATTTTCACATTCAACTGCAATAATTGCCTTTTGAATAAGAGGTTGAAGTTTATCTTCAGTTATGAATGGAAGTTCTTCTTCTCCTCCAATGCTCTCAATGAATTTGTCAACGAATTCCTTATATGCAATTTTGAAAACTAAAAGGTCAGGACGTTTTATATGTCCAAGCCCTGCTGCTTCTAAGCGTTCAAAATATAATTCAAAAGCTCTTACATCGTTTGTTTGGGGCTGTTCCACTTGGCCCGTATGGGATAGCATAAAATAGATTTGTCTTGTTGGTTGCGTCAATTAACCGTTTTTCACTCCAAACTCTTTGCGACCAACGCATTAAAAAGTCGCTACCTCTCAATTTTCTTGGGTTAAGCCAAAAGTCAGCCCAAGAAATTTCGGTAACACCTCGTAATTCAAGTTCTATGTCTTCTATAGATACTGATAAAGCCCTTTCAAATGGATGTATTTCTGTCATACTAAAATTATTGGCAAATTTAATTGAATATTTATTGATTTTGGAGGATATTTTTTTGTTCTATTCTGCTGCATAATTGGTGGATTGTCGCACTAAAATGGCAGGTAACATTTCCATTTACGAACCTCACAGAGCACAACCACCTAATAATCAGCAACTTACCATTCCGATTAATGCCTCCTCATCAAAGAGTCTGCAAAATAACCCAATCTCCCCAACATTCCCAAACCCCTTCTCAATCCCCACCCACCCAACGCATCAACCCCGCACAAAACATCCCCCCATACGTCCCAATCGCATAGCCCAGTACAGCCAGCAGCACGCCGACCGGGGCCAGCGCCGTGCTGAACGCACTCGCCACCACGGGCGCTGAGGCCGCCCCGCCGATATTGGCTTGGGAGCCAACGGCAAGGAAGAAGAAGGGTGCCCGTATCAGCTTAGCCATGCCGAACATCACCAGCCCGTGCGTGGCCATCCAGATGAAGCCGACGACGAACAGACCGAGGTTTTCACTAATCTTTAGCAGGTTCATCTGCATGCCGATGCTGGCCACCAGCAGGTAGATGAACACGCTGCCCCAACGGCTCGCTCCCACACCCTCGAAGCGCTTGGCCGGGGTGAACGACAGGGCGATGCCGATGAACGTTGCGAACAGCACCACCCAGAAAAACGGCTTGGCGAGGGAATCCAACCGGGCGGCTTTCAGGGCTTCCATATTGGCGTTCATCAGGTCAATGACATTGGTAGCCAGCAGGTGCGCCAGCGCTACCCCGCCGAAGGTGAGGCCCATGAGCATCACCATGTCACTGGTACCCGGCACCCGCTCGATGCTGGCCCGATAGGTGGCGATTTTCTCTTGCAGCGCATCAATGCCGGAGGTATCGGCCTTGAGCCAGCGATCAATCCGGTTGGTATTTTTGGCACCGTAGAGCAGGAAGGCCATCCATATATTGGCGACAATGACATCCACCACGACCACCGTGCCGAAGAGGGTATTGTCCACTTCGTAAATCTGCTTGAGGGCCATCTGGTTCGGCCCGCCGCCAATCCAACTGCCAGCGATGCAGGCGAGGCCCCGCCACACGTTGTCGTGCTCGGCAGGGATGAAGCCATCGGGGAAGAAAGTATAAACCGCCCAAAGCGCCACCGGCCCACCGAGGATGACGCCCAGCGTGCCCGTCAGGAACATGATGATGGCTTTTGGCCCAAGGCCGATGATACCCTTCAAGTCCAAGCTCAAGCAAAACAGCAACAAGCTGGCAGGCAGGAAATAGTTGGTGGCAACACTGTAAGCAGCCGCCTCCCGCTTGTATTCCGCATAAACGGCGGCGTCTATTTTGTTGGCCTCCAGCCAATGGGTCATTTTCTCGAAATTCAGGTCGGTGGGCGGTGTGTGGCCGAGTTGCCGAAGGGCCTCCAGCAGGTCGTTGTCGTACCACTCCGGGGCAATGAGGCCGAACGGCCAGTTGAGCAATGCTGGCAGGAAATAGCAGAGCAGCAGCCCTGGCACGACCTTGTAGAACTTCGTCCAGAAAGGCGTTTTCAGCGCCTCAGTGTAAAAAACAAGCGCCAGCACGGTGGCCAGCAGGCCAAAAATGATGGCGTTATTGGTGAAGATTGGCTCCATTCGAAGGATTGATGGATTGATGGATTGAAGGATTGAATTGGGGCAGGGGCGCTAAGGTAGCCTTTGACCTCAAAATTTTGGAAGGTATCTTTTAGTTAGGCTGTCATCTACCAAACAAAACACCCAAGGCATTGGGTATAATGGTTTGTAGGTATTCAGAAAATGCACAGATATGTAGATTTCTATGCTCCAGCGATAGGCCCATTTCACCGAAGGTGGAAAAAACATAAAAAATCATAAAAAATCTGCGTCTCTCAGCGTCAAAAAAACTGCGTCAAACTTTTCTTAACACCCCTAATAATGGTTACCAAATCGGATGGGTTGTTTTAGGTGCAGCGCACCGGAATATTTGTAGATAAGATTCACCCCTCCATCAACAGGTGCAGCGCAACGGAATATTTTTCGCACCAAGGCCATGAAACAATGAAGCCATGAAACAATAAAGCAATGAAGCAATCCAACAATTTCTCACCATTTTACAAATTTCTGTTGCAACGGCAGCCCTGCCCCATTTTCTTCCATGATTTTTACAAAGTAAACACCCGATGGCAGGGCGGATACGTCCAATTTTAATGATTCCAATGCAGCGTTCACTACTTTGTTTAGCTGCTGCAACAACTGCCCTTTTGCATCGAAAACAGTAACGGCAACGATGCCCGGCTGCCAGTTGGCGACCAATGACAATTCATTCGTGGCGGGGTTTGGCGAGAGCCGCAGCACTTCGAGGCCGTCCCAACGGATGGTCACGAGTTTCGAATATTGGATGCTGCCATCAATGTCCACCATTTTCAGGCGGTAATAATTGTTGCCGGATAAGGGGCTGGGGTCGAGAAACTGGTAGTAGCCCCGTTTAGGATCAAAGACTTGGCGATTGATGGCCGTCCAATCGAGGCTGCTGCCTGACCGCTCCAACTCGAAATGGTTCAACGAGCCATCGGGGGCCACCTCCCAATGCAGCTGCACGGAGTTGCCCTGCAAATGCCCTTTGAAATCCATCAATTCCACGGGAAGCAAGACCAAGGCGGCATTCACAGCGGCAAGGGCATCGGCACGGCCATGGCCGTAGGTGTTATTGGGCACATTGGAGCCAGGAACGCCGTTGCAGGTTTGGGTCGTTGTCCTTGGTACGGCACTGTCCTCGATTTTTTCCCGCAACAAGGCGATGGTGATATTGGGATTTGCATCCAGCATGAGCGCCACCGTACCGACGATATGCGGCCCGGCCATGCTCGTACCACTGAAACTTGCATAGGTGCCATCTTTGATGCTGGAGCGCACGTTGACGCCCGGTGCACTGATTTCAGGTTTCAGCAAATTGGAATAATCAGCCTGCCCTCTGCTGCTGAACCCGGCGATGTCATCCGTACTGTTCGTTGCACCGACCGAAAAACTGTTCGCATAAAAAGCAGGCGGGTCGTTGATGGTGTTGCAAGCAGAGCCACTGTTGCCCGCTGATGCCACCACCATCACCCCCGCTGTCACGAGGTTGTTGACGGCGGTTTCCATGGTAGCGAAATTCCCGGAATTGCAACCTTCAGAAATTGGGCAGCCCCAGGAGTTGTTGATGACATCGGGAGCGAGGGCCGGGTTTGCTGTGGCAATATTACCCGTGGAGTCGGTAGGGGCCAAGAACCACTCGAAACACTCGATATAGGTAGCCGGAGTGCCGTTGCCCACGTCCATATTGCGGCAGCCAATCCATTTTGCGCCGGGCGCTACGCCGATTTCGTTGCTGCCGCCGTCATCGCCGACCATCGTACCCATGGTATGCGTACCGTGGTTGTGGTCGTCGCAGGGGAAGGGGCTGTTGGAGCCGCAGGGGTTGCCGCCAGAAGCAGCATGGATGGCGTCGTGCCAGTTATAGCTGTGTGCGGCGTAGGAGCCATACCAACCACGGTACTTGTTTTTCAGGGCGTTGTGGTCCCATTTATAGCCGGTATCCTGCCCGCCTACCACCACGCCCGTACCATCGTAGCCGAGCGTCCAGACATCATCGGCGTTGATTTTCAGGACGCCCCACTCCACGACCCTATCGCCGCCATCGTCGAAGGATTCGGGGCGGGGCAGGTTGTTGATCACCCTTGGGTTAGGGTCAATGCGGCCCACTTCGGGCAGCCGTGCGAGGCTTTCAAGCAGGGCGAGGTCGGCCCGCTCCACCCTGACCATGTTCACGATGAAAAACGGTCGGTAGGGACTGTCATGCTTTTGCACGGCTTTCAGCACTTGGCCTTGTGTTCGCTCGGCGGTGGCCGTCAGTTCTTGGAAGACAAAAGGCGCCTTGTCTTTTCGGCGGGGGATGAAGGCTGCTTCACTAAGGTCGGCTTGTTCGGCCATGACCACGATGCAGTCCACTGGTTGCCCGGCATGGGCGGCTTGGAAAACGGCGGGGTCAAGCTTCGATTCCCAGCTTTGGCCGAAGGCCAGCGCAAACACGAACATAGCGCAGGAGGTCAGTAGCAGGTGCCTAATCATGGAGTGAATATTTACGTGAAGGAATCTATGGGGAAACTGCTACAAATTTAATGCTTGATTGCTTCGCAAAAAAGCAAAAAGCAGTGTTGATAAACAAAACAGGGAAATCCCTGCCAAGTCCCTAATTTTGCAGCCGCATTTTATTAACAATGGTTCGTGAAGTTCTAAGGTTCTGGGGTTTTAGGGTTTGGGGGCAAAACCTAGGCACAAATTATTTTTGAAAGGATTGAAAACTACTGACTATAACGGATTGTAGTGATGGCCACCTTCCCCCCCAATCGAAGCCGATATGAGGAGGTTGTGAAGCCAGTTTTCGTGATAAATTTTGCCGTTGAGCCTTGCCGATGGGCAAAAA
>JALHQW010000124.1 GCA_022841745.1 Saprospiraceae bacterium
TCCGAGTACAAGTCCAAAATCTTTGGGTTCTTCATATGCCGCTACTTTTAGCGGCAAGTTAATGTTGATTAGAACCCTTTTTCAAATAACCTAATCTTCGACCTGCAATAGGTCAGTTAATAATATGGCCCAATGGCTAAAGACGCACCCAGCCGAGAAATGGGCTGTTGGCCCTGCGGGCAAATGGACGACCGGGCAGCACATCGTCCACCTGATACAGAGCACAAAACCGCTCGTACGGGCGCTTTCGTTTCCGGGTTTTGTGCTGCGCTGGAAGTTCGGCAAAGCCAACCGCCCGTCAAGGGATTACGACACCATCGTGGCCCGCTACCATGAGAAACTGGCTGCTTTTAATGGGGTTGTGGTATCGCCTTTTTCGCAGAACATGCCCGCCACGCCGCCCGAAGGTAAGGAAGCGCTCCTAGCTGAACTGGCGGCTTTGAACAAAAGACTGAACCGGAAGATGGCCGGGTATTCGGAGGCGCAGCTCGATAAATTACTGGTGCCCCACCCGCTCATGGGCCGCATGACGTTGCGGGAGATATTGATGTGGAATGCGTATCATACGGAGCATCATCATGGGATATTGGAGAAGGAATATTGAATAGGGTGTATTGTGACAATCACAAATACATGTAACAACCAATTTATTTTTTCTTGACCTTTTTGGCTTGTATTTTCTCAAGTTTTTCTGCATCAGCCAAATCTTGAAGCCTGCCAGCATTCTTTTTAGCTTGAATCAAATCTTTGAGGCCAATGAAATTCACTTTTGTTTCATCAATTTCTACCTCCATCCTACGCGCAAAACAAGCCTCGAAGTCAGCACCATCCACATCCATCAACAAATCAATACGGTAAGGTTCATACCCAAGCTGAATAATGTTCTCTGGATCCATGAAATCATCGGAAACCAAGCCTAAACTGCCAAACCCAAATGCATTGATAACTTGAAGGATTTGCTGGATATTTTCTTCGGTAAGCCATATCCAAAGGTCAATATCCTTTGTGTAGCGCGGATAGCCATGAGCATTGACTGCGTAGCCCCCGATAACCAAGTATTTAACCTTATGCTCGTTTAACAATTCGATAAACTCTCTGAAGTTTTGGTCGAGAATCATGGTAGAATCGAAGGTTTATTTCTTGCCTCATTTTTTCAAGTTCTGCCAGCCTCTCAACAGGTTCGAGACTCAACCAATGGAGCAGGTTATTTTCATCTTCCCCCTTCTTTACGATGCGCACTATTTTTTCCATCAATAGTAAAATTTGATTCACAAAAATAACGAAAATACTGGCTCCGATTGATTTTATATTACTGATGTCGCACCCCGCACCCCCTCCAAATACTCCCTCACCGCCGTAAACGACACGGCCTTCCCTTCAAAATACTTCATGGCCTCCGCTGCCTCGTCGGCATTCGCACCGAGGTGATTGAGGATATTTGCCAAGTGCATCTTCATGTGCCCGGCCTGTATGCCCGTGGTCACGAGCGAGCGCACGGCGGCGAAGTTCTGCGCCAATCCCGTGCTGGCAATTATCATCATCAATTCCTCGGCGCTGGGGTTGCCGAGCATTTCGAGGGAAAGCTTTGCGATGGGGTGTAGCTTGGTCAGGCCGCCCACCGTGCCGAGCGCCAGTGGCAAATCCAGCCAGAAGCGGAAGATGCCGTTTTCGATGGTGCAATGGCTGAGGCTGCGGTACTGCCCGTCACGGGCGGCATAAGTGTGGCAGCCCGCCTCCACGGCCCGGAAATCGTTGGCGGTGGCCAGCACGACGGCGTCCACCCCGTTGAAGATGCCCTTGTTGTGCGTGGTGGCCCGGTGCGGGTCGAGGTAGGCGATGCGCACGGCCTTGCGGAATTTCTCGGCAAGTTCGGCGGCGGGAAGCCCGTTGTTGAAGGGGCCGAGCTTGTCCACGGGGCATTCGACCCATGCCCGCACGAGGCACTCCGGCGTATAATTGCTGAGGATGGACATGATGATGTTCACGTCCCGCTCGCCGTCATCAAAAACCGGGTGCGTGGCAATGAAACGGTCCAAGGTTTTTGCGAAGCACTCCAGCACCGAGTTGATGAAATTGGCACCCATGCTGTCACAGGTCTCGAAGGCAACCTTGAGCTGGTAATAGCGGGGTTCCTGCACCGTGAAATCTAGCAGTTCGATACCTGTGACGCCACCGCCCCGTTTTTCCATATTGGCGGTGATGGGCGCAGCGTCTTGCAGCAGTTCGGTTTTTAGTTCCTCGAACACGCTTTCCAGCTTGCGCACGTCGCCATTCCAAGAGAAATGCACTTGCCCCAACTTCTTGGTTCCCAACACTTTAGCATGAAACCCGCCCCGGTCTAGCCAATACTTGGCGGCACTGCTGGCAGCGGCCACCACCGAGCTTTCCTCGATGACCATCGGCACCGCATACACCTTGTCGTTTATCATAAAATTGGGCGCAATGCCAAACGGCATGGGGAAGTTGCTGAGGGTATTCTCGCTGAAGCCGTCGAGCAGGCGCTGCTGTTCCTCATCGGGGTTCCACCATCGCATGAGTTCCTGCGTGGCCTCGGCGGGGTTTTGGAAAAATTGCTCCGCCACCCATTTCACCTTATCGGGTTTCGGGAGTTTGGAGAAGCCGGATATCGTTTTGTTGTTGTTCATTTTACCTGTAAAAAAGCGTTTGCCAACTCCAACCCTCGCACCTGTGCCGCCGCATACTCCCGCAACTCCTCATAACTCCCCCGTGCATGTTTCAAAAAGCCGGAAGCCTGTCCGTAAACGCTCGGTACTTGCAGTTTTTTCATCAAATAAAACCCATCCAAAAAGCCGCCGATGCCGCCGGAGATGATGATCTGCCGACAGCGCATCCGGTCGCCCAGTTCGGTGGCAATTTGGTTCGTGAGCTGCACCATCTCGGCCGCGGTGTGGCCCACTTGCGCCAGTTGGCCATAGGTATTTGCCTTTGCTTCTTCGCTCCGCAACAGTTCGAGCTTCGCAAAATTGGTACCCCCGGCGGCGGCGAAATCCACGGCTTGCAGCGGCAATTGCAGCAGCGCACGAAGGCTGGCCGGCCCCATGCCCTGGCCCACTTCCTTGACGATTAGCGGTACATCGGGCAGTTTGTCCAACAGGGTTAAAACAGTCTCCATTGGTGGCCGCTGAAAACGGTCGCCCTCTGGCTGCATCCATTCTTGCAGCGGGTTCACATGGATGATGAGGCCATCGGCCTGGAGTTTTCCAAGGAGGGCTGTTACTCGCCCAAGCTCTTGTTTATCAATGAGTTGCTCCAACTGTGCCACACCGAGGTTGGCATACAGCGGCAGGTCGGGGCCGATGAGGTGTCGCACGGCGAAGTCCTCCAGTGTGTCGTCGGAGAAGAGCAGGGAACGGCAGGAGCCGAGGCCCATGCCCATGCCGAACTCGGCACAGGCCCGTGCGAGGTTATGGTTGATGGTATGTGCCCAGTCCGTGCCGCCGGTCATGCTGCTGACCCAGAGCGGGGTGCGCAGTGTTTTGCCCAAAAAGGAAAACGGAGTCAGGCTGCCCGGCTGCGGGTGTGCCTCCAACAGTGGTTCGTAGTAAAAACGACCGTCAACTTCGCCATGCTGCACCTGGGAGCGGAAGGCCATTTCGATATGGTCACGCTTGCGGGCGGCGGCGGTCGGGTCGTCCGGCTGCTGTTCCGGTTTTTGTTCTAGATGGTCCATTGTTGCAAACATCGGCAAAGATTTTTAAAAACGGGTGAAATGTCCCATTGGGAACAAGCCGAGGCGTAACAATGGAGGCGAGGATTGGTTTTGGGCGTCTGGTGGCTTTTGCTTTCTTTTGTCCCAAACTAAAATCATGAAGCGCATAATCCTTATCTTATCAATTGCACTCACTGGTTGCTCCGCAACTAAATATTTCTCCCCCACCGACCTCACCCCCGAAAACTCCTTCAGCTCCAACTGCGAAGGCCCCAATGTGGACAAGGCAGGCAATCTCTACGTCGTCAATTATCAAAAAGACGGCACGGTGGGCATCGTCACGCCAGACGGAAAGGCGTCCATTTTTGTGGAACTGCCTGCGGGGAGCACCGCTAATGCTATCCGCTTCGACAGCCAAGGAGGCATGCTCTTGGCGGACTTCACAGGTCATAACGTGCTGAAAATCAACCCATCCACAAGGAAAATCTCGGTCTTCTGCCACGAC
Organism: Saprospiraceae bacterium; assembly: GCA_022841745.1. Classification (GTDB taxonomy): domain Bacteria; phylum Bacteroidota; class Bacteroidia; order Chitinophagales; family Saprospiraceae; genus UBA6168. Next base: position 4,176 of record JALHQW010000124.1, read on the forward strand.
GACCGCTTCAACCAACCCAACGACCTATGCCTTACAAAAGGCGGCATCGTATTCGCCAGCGACCCAAAATGGGCAGATGGCACGGGCCAGGTCTGGCGCATCATGCCCGATGGTAAGGCGACCCTTGCCGCAGGCAATATGGGCACCACCAACGGCATCGAACTTAGCCCCGATGACCTGACGCTCTATGTCAACGAGTCCGTGCAACTGAACGTTTGGGCCTTCGACGTGTCGCTCACGGGCGAGCTGAGCAACAAGCGGCTGTTCCACAAATTCGATGACCACGGGATGGACGGCATGAAATGCGATAAAAAGGGCAACCTCTACGTTACCCGCTACGGAAAGGGCACGGTAGCTGTGCTTTCGCCACAGGGCAAGCTGCTCCGGGAGATACCGCTCAAGGGCAAAAAAACGAGCAATATCGCCTTCGGTGGCCCCGACGGCAAAACGGCTTATGTCACCTTGCAGGACCGCAAGTGCGTAGAGACTTTTAGGAACAATGTGGCTGGAAAGGGATGGTGATTCAGTTGGCAGTTCGACAGTTGACAGATCTTGTCCCGATTCTTCGGGATGGCAGTTGGGACGTAAGTAGCCCTTTCATGCTGGATTTGATAGTACTGAGACTGCGAGGCTGAATCTTACTCGGTCACATACTTCGACCGTTGGAAGTGGAGTGGATTTTCTCCTTGATGGAAAGGATAAGGGAAGGCGAGACAGTTTTGCGATGAACACGGCTGCGGACAAACTCACGGAAACTTTGCTCTTTGGCTAACATTTCACGGTATTCGGGATTCTTGTTTATTTCTTCAAGCATTGCACGCTCGGCGTCTGGTGTGAGTTCGTTATCGAGGAGAAGGTTGAGACGGGTGACAAAATCCTGACCGTTTTGATAAGTTTTCATCGCAAAATGAATTTGTAGCCCACTCGACGGTTCTGCCCAAAAACCAACTGACGGCACAACCTCGTCCGACGCATACGCCCGTCACGGGGCCGTGGGTCGGCCAAGTGGATGCGGGCAAGCTGTCGTTTAAAATTATGCTATTCATTGTTCTAATCAGTTGATTGTCAGTGCAAAATCGCCAGTAATGGCTGGTTCGGAAATGGCTTGAATTTGTTTTTAAAGAAAAAAGGCTGAACGGCCAAGGTGCATAACCCTTCTTGGCCATCCAGCCCCGTTGTTGTTATCCTCTTTTATCTTGGTAGCCGAGTTGTTCGGCGTACGATTTCAGCTGCTCCTTGAGCAGGTTCCGGGCACGGTGCAGCCTCGACCGCACGGTTCCAATCGGAATGTCCAAGATGGAAGCGATTTCGTCGTACTTGAAATCCTCCACGTCGCTGAGCAGGATGACCGTCCGGAAGTCCACCGGCAATTGGTTGATGGCCAGCGTGACCTCGTCGCCGATGAGGTATTGGAACATTTCCTCCCGCATCTCCATGCCGCTTGTGAGCGGCGTGTCCTGCTTGTCCTGATAGACGACGTAGTCCTGCAGCTCGACCCGGTTTGGCGATTTTACCTTCCGGCGGTACTCGTTGATAAAGGCGTTTTTGGCAATGGTGAAAAGCCAAGCCTTGGCATTGGTGCCAGCCTCGTACTTGTCAACGAAGCGCCATGCCTTCATCAGCGCCTCCTGGAACAGGTCGTTGGCGTCATCCTCGTTACCCGTCAAGTGGTAAGCGAAGTTGTAAAGCGCATCGGAATGAGGCATGAACTCGTCCTCGAAAATGCGCTCGAATAAAGTGGCTTTGTTGGTCATTAGTAGCATGACGTACTTGTTTTCAGTTGGTGCTCCCCGTGGTTGGGAAAGCCCCAAGCCCTGCCCTTTGCCAAAATATGGACATGGCCGTGCGGGTTCAAACAGCAAGCTGTCGGCGAAAAGTTCCCGAACTGTCCAACAAAAACAAGTTTTTTCTTTGCGCAGCAACGAAGCCGCCCTGCAAGGACGGAATTTCTTCCGTAATTTGCGGTAACAAACTGGGCTTTGAGGGTGTTTCTTGGGGGTTGATAAGGGTTGATTGTAGTTGATAAGGGTTTATGAAGGTTGATAATCAACGGCCTCATCAACCCTTATCAACTACAATCAACCCTTATCAACTTCATCAACCTCAGCAACAAATCATGCAAGATACAGCACAACCACTGGTAAATCGGGTGGCCAATAGCGGGCTGGTGACGCTTAAATTGGAGGAATTTTTTCCGAAGGAAGCAATGGCCAGCTTCGACCTGAAGGACTACCTGTTCATGGGCCTGATACTGAAGGAAAAGGACTTTCGGGAAGCCCTTGCCGCACACGACTGGACGCAGTACGAAGGGAAAAACCTCGCCATTTTCTGCTCCGCCGATGCCATCATCCCCACTTGGGCCTATATGCTCGTGACGGTCTATGCCGAGCCGTTTGCAAAGGACATTTTCCAAGGCACTGCCGAAGAGTTCTACAAGCATATTTTCCAAAAAGCCCTTGATGAAGTGGATGCTGCGCAATACGCCGGGCAGCGCATCGTCGTGAAGGGGTGTAGTGACCACCCTGTGCCGCCTTCTGCCTACGTCGAACTGACCCGCAAGCTGCGGCCCTACGCCCTAAGCATCATGTTCGGTGAGCCATGTTCCACCGTGCCCATTTACAAGAAAAAACAGTGAAAGCTACGAGTTTCGAGCTACGAGTTTCGAGTAGGCCCTGCCCAACTCGGAACTGGCAACTCGAAACTCGAAACCAGTTTTGAATCCATGAAATACTACCTAATCGCCCTTGCCGCATTCGCAACGGTGGCCATTTTCACCTCCTACAAGCCGACGACGACCACTGCCTTCGGTGGTGAGTACATTCACATCCCGCACATCAAGCCATCGGACGAGTTTTGGTTTGCCGGGGAGCGCATCCCCGTGGAAAACTTCGACGTGCGGGAGCGCTTGGAAAGGGAGTTGATTGTCAACTCCTACCGCCACTCGCACACGATTTTGAACCTGAAAAACAGCGCCCGCTACTTCCCCGTCATGGAGAAGATTTTGAAGGAAAACGGCCTCCCCGATGATTTCAAGTACCTCGCCGTGGCCGAGAGCGACCTGCGCAACGCAACTTCGAGTGCTGGCGCAAAGGGAATCTGGCAGTTCATGGAAGGCACTGCGGGCGACTATGGCCTGGAGGTGACAAAGGAGGTGGACGAGCGCCTGCATTTTGAAAAATCCACCCATGCGGCTTGCCAGTATTTGAAAAAATACAAGGAGAAATTCGGCACTTGGTCGCTCGTGGCCGCCGCTTACAACATGGGGCCAACGGGGCTGCGCAACGAGATGGAAAGCCAGAAAATGACCTCCTTCTACGACCTTAACCTCAGCGAAGAGACCAACCGCTACCTCTTCCGCCTCGTGGCCATCAAGCATGTGATGGAACATCCAGAACTCTACGGTTTCGACTTGAAGTCGGAGCAAATGTACCCGCCATTGGATAACTACGCCCTCGTGACCGTGGACTCTTCCATCAACAATTTGGGGGAGTTTGCGAAGCAATTTGGCACCAGCTACCGGATGCTGAAAGTCTTCAACCCTTGGTTGAAGGATAATCGGCTGACGAACACGAAGCGGAAGGTGTATGATATTAAGGTGCCGAAGTGACATAAGCTTTATAAAAACAGAATAGTCTCAAATCATCACCAAAAAACTTGACAGGAAGGTATGATACCTTTCCAAACTGCTATCTTTCCGCCCTAAATCCAACCATCACCCGTCATGACAAACAACGACAAACGCCTTTTCCTCCTCGACGGCCATGCCCTCGTTTACCGGGCGCACTACGCCTTCATCACCCGCCCGCTCATCAATTCCAAAGGCTGGGACACGAGCGCCATCACGGGCTTCGTGCGCACCCTCACCGACCTCATCAACAACCAGAAGCCGACGCACCTCGCCGTCAGTTTCGACCTGCCCGGCGGTACCTTTCGGGATGACTGGTTCCCCGAATACAAGGCCAACCGGGACGCACAGCCGGAGGGCATCACCTTCGGGTTGCCATGGATCATGAAAATCCTAAAGGCATGGAAAATCCCCATTCTCACGTTGGAGCGCTATGAGGCGGACGACGTCATCGGAACCATTGCAAAAAAAGCAGAAAAGGCTGGTTATCAAGTATATATGGTGACGCCGGATAAGGACTACGGCCAGCTCGTCAGTCCGAACATCTTCATGTACAAGCCCGGAAAGGCAGGTGGCGAGGTGGAGATTTGGGGCGAAAAAGAAGTCTGCGCCAACTGGGACATTGAACACGTGGACCAAGTGGTGGACATCCTAGGCCTGCAAGGCGATGCCGTGGACAATATCCCCGGTGTGCCCGGCATCGGCCCGAAAACGGCGGCAACCCTGCTAAAGGAGTTCGGTTCGGTGGAAAACCTGCTCGAAAACGTGGACAAGGTGAAGGGCAAGAACCAGGAAAAGCTGCGGGATTTTGCGGAGCAGGCAAGGCTATCCAAAAAACTCGCACGCATTGACATCGAAGCACCCATCGAATTCCACGAAGAAGATTTCAACCTCGACCCCTTCGACCGGGAGGAGTTGACGGAAATCTTCAAAGAACTGGAATTCAGGACTTTGGCGGTGCAAATATTGGGGGGAGACGGTACGCCGAACTCAGCCCCCAAGGCCGCAGCCGCAAAACCTACCGCTGGGGCACAGGGCAACCTTTTCGGTGATGATGAAGCCGCTGCGCCTCGTCAAAGTGCCGCCCCGCCCATCCCCTCGCATTCGATGGCCGACAAGAACGCCGAGAACACCCCGCATACCTACCACCTCGCCGACACCCCGGAGAAGCGGGCGGAACTCGTCGCTGTTTTATCCAAAGCCAAAAGCATCTCGTTCGATACAGAGACCACGAGCATTGACCAAATGCTGGCCGAACTGGTGGGCATGTCGTTCAGCGTGACGCCCCAAGAAGCATGGTACGTGCCCGTTCCCGCCGACCGGGAAGGGGCGCAGGCCATCGTCGAGGAGTTTAGGCAAGTGCTTGAAAATGAGGCAATTGAAAAGGTCGGGCAGAACATCAAATACGACGCCGTTGTGTTCAAAAACTACGGCGTGGAGGTGAGGGGCTACTGGTTCGACACCATGATAGCCCACTACCTGCTGGAGCCGGAACTGCGCCACGGCATGGACTACCTCGCCGAAACCTACCTGAAATATTCGCCCATCCCCATCGAATCGTTGATTGGGAAAGGGGCAAAACAACTCAGCATGCGGGACATCCGGGTGGAGCGGGTGGCCGAGTACGCCGCCGAAGACGCCGACGTGACGCTGCAATTGGGCCATTATTTCCGCCCAAAGCTGGCGGAAGAAGAGGGCCTGCAAAACCTCTACGACACGATGGAGCGCCCGCTCATCAAGGTCATCGTGGACATGGAGTACGAGGGCATCCGCATTGACGGCGACGTGCTGCGGGCCTATTCGAAGGAACTGGAGAAAAGCATCGCCGACCTGGAGCTTAAGATTTATGAAATGGCCGGGATGCAGTTCAACATCGCATCGCCCAAGCAGATTGGCGAAGTGCTGTTCGACCGCATGAAAATGCCCTACCGCTGGCAAAAAACAAAGACTGGTGCTTACTCTACCGATGAAGCCATCTTGACGGAAATGGCCGTGGAGCACCCCTTCGTGGCCGAGATTTTGAAGCACCGGGGCCTGTCCAAACTCAAGTCCACCTACGTAGATGCGCTGCCCTTGCAGGTACACCCCCGCACGGGCCGGGTACACACCTCGTTCAACCAGGCGCTGGCCGCCACGGGCCGCCTTGCCTCCAACAACCCCAACCTCCAAAACATCCCCATCAAGACGCCGGAGGGCCGAAAGGTGCGGGAAGCGTTCATCCCACGGGACGCCGACCACCTGCTGCTCAGCGCCGACTACTCGCAAATCGAGCTGCGCATCATCGCCGAAATCAGCGGCGACGAGGCCATGATTGAAGCGTTCCGCTTGAACCAGGACATCCACCGGGCCACGGCGGCAAGGGTCTATGGCGTGCCCTACGACGAGGTGACGAGCGACCAGCGCCGTAACGCCAAGACCGTCAATTTCTCCATCATCTACGGTGCTGGCGCAACGAACGTGTCGCAGCAGCTCGGCATCAAGCGCAGCGAGGCGAAGGAATTGATAGACACCTATTTCCAGCAATACAACGGCCTGAAACGCTACATGGACGATACCGTGGAAAGCGCCCGTGAACACGGCTACGTGAAGACCCTGCTTGGTCGCCGCCGCTACCTGCGTGACATCGACAGCCGCAACTCCCTCGCCCGCAGCAACGCCGAGCGGGTGGCCATTAACACGCCCATCCAGGGCACCGCCGCCGACCTCATCAAGGTGGCCATGATTAATATCCACCGTGCTTTATTGGACAAAAAACTGGACACGAAGATGATACTCCAAGTTCACGACGAACTCGTGTTCGATGTGCCAACGGGCGAGTTGGAGACGGTGAAGCCCATCATCCACGAGCTGATGACCACGGCGATACCGAACTTGAAGGTGCCGATTTTGGTGGAGATGGGGGTAGGGGTGAACTGGTTGGAGGCGCATTGAGGGGAGTGCAGGATTACTAAACCTTCGAGGTTTAGTAATCCTGCCCGAAACTCGTTAGCTTTGTTCCAACAACTTGACAATCAAAAGTTTAAAACTCGTTCAATGGAAAATACTGGCATTGCCACCTATATAGAACGCATTGAAATCGAAGGGCTTTGGGGCCGGTTCGATGTGGACTGGAAGCTGAACCCGGACGTGAATATTTTGATTGGGAAGAATGGGACGGGGAAGACGACGATACTTAGGGCTATTAATAATTTAGCAGAGTTGTCTAAATTGAATTTAAATGACCTAAGTGATTATACTCCACCTGGTATGAGACATAAGATGCTGCACAGCGATTCTCGCTATTAGAAAAAAACAAAGATGACCTATTCTAGCAGCGGGAAATCCACCTTGATTTCCTTTGCGATGAATCGGTAAATAACGTTCATTGACATACAAGGCAGCAAA
>JALHQW010000125.1:0-5809 GCA_022841745.1 Saprospiraceae bacterium
TGTAATCTGATTCTGTCAAGTGTAAACAATCATTTTAAAAGGCAAAAAATACGGACTCTTTGGAAATTGCAGCCTTTTTTTGACACTTTTACAAATTTACCCCGGCTGTATAGTTACCATGAAAAAAAGTTGAAGGAAACTTGTTTTCATGTAAACTTGGAGCTATCTCAACTGGATGGAGGGTTTCCTCCACCACCTTCACGGCGCTCGCCAGTTCTTCAAGATTTCGGAATTCTTGAACCCAACTTATTCACCACCGCCACTTGGCGGCGGTGTACCTCCACCACCTCCTCCACCCCGGTTCTTCCCGCCACGGCGGTTCTTGCCGCCACGGCCGCCCCTGCGTGGGCCACCACCTTCACGGCGCTCGCCAGTTGGGGCATCGCCTTCTTGGCCGGGCTGCCTTGGTTCTCTCGGTTCACGGGGTTCTCTCGGCGCTTGTGGTTCACGAGGTGGCCTTGGCTCCCTTGGCGCTTGTGGGTTGGCTTGGGCATTGGCGTCGCCGCCACCGCTTGGTCGGCGGTCGCCACCACGGTTGCGGTCACGGTTGCGGTCACGATTGTTGCCGCCGCCTTCCCTTTTCTCACCTGACTGGCCGCCTTCGGCACCATTCCCACCTTCGGTGGATTTGTTACTTGTGGCCATGCCATCAGGGCGGGCTTCCCTTGAACGGCCTTCACCGCCACGGTCACCGCCATTTGGTTTCTTCTTTTTCTTTTTCTTCTTGCGCTCATCGGGTGGCAGCTCTACCACACCCGTGAGGTCGCCAGCGTTGTATTCTGGTTCGTCGTCATCCACGTTGGTTCTGTCGGTCACGACAGCCAGTGAGGCGAGGCTTTCGGGCAGTTCGCCCCGCTTGATGGCGTCCCGTACGGAGCGCACCTGTGCAATGGCGAGGGCAAACAAAGCACCCCGGCCCCGGTCTTTTTCATAACCATAGTACATGAGACCCTTGAAGATGTCAGTCTTCACGAGCGTGGCCATGCCCTCCTTGGTCTTGAGCTTGTCGGCATCGTCGGGGAAGCTGGAAAGTGCCTCCATATAGGTGTCCAACTCGTAGTTGAGACAGCATTTGAGGCGACCGCATTGCCCAGAGAGCTTCGCCTGGTTGATGGCGAGGTTCTGGTAGCGAGCGGCTGCCGTACCCACGGTCTTGTAGCTGGTGAGCCAAGTGGAGCAACAAAGCTCCCGGCCACATGGGCCGATGCCCCCCACGCGGGAGGCTTCTTGGCGGGCACCAATTTGCCGCATCTCGATTTTCACCTTGAAATCCCGTGCAAACTGGCGGATGAGTTCCCGGAAGTCAACCCGGCCATCGGCAGTGTAGTAAAAGGTGGCCTTTTTGCCGTCGCCCTGAAACTCCACGTCACCGATTTTCATGTTGAGGTTGAGGGTGCGGGAAATGGCACGGGCACGTATCATCGTTTCCTTTTCAAGGGTTCGCACCTCGTCCAGCTTTTCGAGGTCACGCTCGTTCGCCTTGCGGATTACCTTTGGGAAGTAGCCGTCCACGGGCACCCGTTTCCTGCGCATCTGGAGGCGCACCAACTCGCCGGAGAGCGAGATGCGGCCCACGTCGCAGCCTGCTTGGGTATCCACCACCACCATATCGCCCGTGGTGGCACGGGTATAGGGCTGGTTGAAAAAGAACGCCTTCCGAGAGCCGTTCTTAAAGCTGACCTCCACGACCTGGAACGGGTCAACGTCCTCTATGTCCATCGTCGTGAGCCAGTCGAAAGTATTGAGCCGGTTGCAGCTCCCACTGGCGCAACTGCCTTTGCTGCCGCAGCCCGAAGGCGCTCCCGCTTCTTTAGAACCTACTGAACATCCTGCGCATGCCATATAATTGGAAATTGGGAAATTGGGAAATTAGAGGTCGGGAAATTGAGAAATTAGAAATTAGAAAATTGGGCAGCCCCGAATTTCCAATTCCCAATTTCTCAATTTCCAGACCTCTAATTTCTCAATATCTTATTAAGTTGAATGGAGGCATCCAAAAAAAGCAGCTTTTGGTTGGCGTTCCGTTCGATGTGGAACGAGCAATCGTTGAACAGCTTCGTGATGCGCTCGATTTGCCCAAACCCGATGATTTTGCTCAGGTTTTGGGCGGTTTTCAGTTCTTCCGGCAACAACCTCACTTGGTCGTTGCTGGTGGTTTTAAGGAGCATGTACTCCCGCATGAAATGCAGGGCGTACTGAAGGAACTGCTTTTGGTTTTCACGGCCAAGGTCGGCAAAAGTTTCCGTCCATGCTGCCATTTCTACGCCATTTCCTTGGTAGCATTTGCGGAGCCAATCCAAGAACAGGTTTGAATTGTCCTTGAGCGGCTGCGCCGCAATGCTGAGGGCCTCGTTGAAATCGCCTGCTGCCAAATGGGCAATGGAGCGGGCTTTTTCAGAAGGAGTTCCTTTCAGGATGACAAGTCCTGTTTCCACTTCCTCATCGTTCAGGCGGTTGACCTTCACGAGTTGGCAGCGGGAAAGGATGGTATTCAAAATCAGTTCCTGATTTTCCGCTACGAGGATAATCAGGGTGTCGTCGGGCGGCTCCTCGATGAGTTTCAGCAGGCGGTTGCCCTCCTTGCCGAGGTACTCCGGCAGCCACATTATCAGTATTTTATAGCGTCCTTCGAAGGCTTTCAGGCTCAACTTTCGGATGATGGCGACGCATTCCTCTTTGTTGATATTGCCCTGTTTATTTTCCGCCCCGATGCGCTGCAACCACTGGTTCACGTCCATGTACGGGTTCTCCGCCATTGCGGAGCGCCAATCGGCGAGGTGCGCATCGCTGGTCACGTTCGTGCCCACGGTCGGGAACGAGAAGTGCAGGTCGGGGTGCACCAGTTTTTCCACTTTGCTGCATTGGTTGCATTGCCCGCAAGCATCACCGTCTTGCTTGTTTTGGCACAAAACATACTGCGCAAAAGCCACTGCCAAGGCCAAATCACCGCTGCCCGACATACCCAACAGCAGAAGGGCGTGCGGGATGCGCTCGCTGTCCGCCATGCCCCGGAGGAGGGACTTGGGGGTGGACTGGCCGATGACGGTTTTGAACTGCATTGCGCCAAGGCGTAGCTTTTGGCGAAGGGCGGGTATTTGATTTCAGATATAAGATAGACGATTTCAGATTTTAGATTTGTGCCGCACGGCCCCAGCAATCTTAAATCTGAAATCGGCTATCTGAAATCTTATATCAAAACTTCACCCACTCACCCATTCCAACAATTCATCATCCAAGGGACTGGCGGTAGGCGGGAAAACATGGACGAGGCGGCCCTGTTCGTCAAGGGCATATTTTTGGAAATTCCAGGTTACGGTGCTGTCTTGAACGCCATTTAGCGCCTTTTGGGTCAGCCATTGGTAAACTGGGTGGGTGGTCACGTCAACCTTCGCTGCGAGCGGGAAGGAAACGCCATAATTCCGGGTGCAAAACGTCTGAATCTGCTCGTTTGACCCCGGTTCTTGCCCGCCAAAATTGTTGGCAGGGAACCCCACTATCGTTAATTTATCTTCAAACTCCTCGTACAGTTCCTGTAGCTGCTGGTATTGCGGCGTGAGGCCGCACTCCGAAGCAACGTTGACGACCAAGATTTTTTTGCCCGCAAGGGCAGCAAAATCCAGCGTCTCTCCCGCTATCCCCTCTACTTTGAATGTATGAATCGTGTTCACCTGTTGAAAGTAAAAAGTATAAAGGATAAAGTAAAAAGTGGGGGCATGCCATTTGGATGGGCCACCAAAACCTTCTCACTTTGTTGCCAACCAATTTTTACTGATAAAAATCAGTGACGGCCAAAGGTAATAAGATTTACGATTGCGGATTACCTGTGCCTCCTAATCCGCAATCCGCAATCCCAAAATCCGCAATCGTCAAAGCTCCCTTTTCCACAGCCTGCCTGCTATCAGTGTATTGAAAATCGTATCCTGCAAGCTGCGGCTCACGGGGATTTCCTTGCCCTTGATGATGAGGTTGCTGCCGTCCACCATGTCTATTTTGTCGAGGGCGACAAAGTAGGAGCGGTGTACCCGCAGAAACTTGTCGGGGGGCAGTTCCTTCTCCAACTGCTTGAGGGACAGCAGGGTCAGGTAGCGCTTTTGTTCGGTATGGATAAACACGTAGTCCTTTTCGCTCTCGAAATACAGCACATCGGCCAGCTTTATTTTGATGAACTGGCCATCGCTTTTGATGAAAAAATACTCCGGCCCAGCGATTGGCAGGGCTTCAGCGGGCTTGGCCTGCTGGTTTTGCCGCAGCATTTCGAAGTGGGAAAGCGCCTTGTTTGCCGCCTTCAGGAAGCGCTGGAACGAGATGGGCTTGACCAAATAATCCAGCGCATTCAGTTCAAAGCCCTCAATGGCGTAGTCACGATAGGCCGTGGTGAAGATAACGGTGGGCGGGTTTTCGAGGGAGCGCATGAACTCGATGCCCGTCAGGTCGGGCATTTGAATGTCGAGGAAGAGCAGGTCAATATGCCCTTGGTGCAATGCTTCGTTGGCTTCCACGGCACTCTTGCAGGCGCCCATGAGCGTGAGGAAGGGCGTCTGTTCTACGTACCCGGCGATGCCTTTGCGGGCAAGGGGTTCGTCATCCACGACGAGGCATTTTATGTTCATTTCAATTTGATTTTAAGGTGTGATTTATAGGTTTCGCCATCGTCCTCGATGCTGAGTTCATGGCGGCCGGGGTAGGTGAGGTCGAGGCGGCGCTGCACGTTTTTCAGGCCAATGCCGCCGACCCGTTCTTGATTTCGGCTATTCTGGTTGATGGAGTTTTCGGTGGTGAAGTCGAGCACACCGTCCTCCACCGAAAGCTGGATGCCGACATGGTAGCCCGACGAGTTGGAGCTGTATTTAAACGCATTTTCAACAAAAGGAATGAGCAGCATGGGCGCTATGACATAGCCGTTTACTTGCTCCGGTAATTCACATTTTAGGTCGAGCAGTTCCTCGTCGTGGCGCAGTCGCTGGAGTTCGATGTAGTTCTGGAGGTAGTCCACCTCCTTGCCGAGGTCTATCCAGTCCTTGTTGTAGTCGTAGAGCTGGTGGCTGAGGGTGTCGGAGAACTTGAGCAGGGCTTCCTTTGCCCGCACGTCCTCTTTTTGTTCCATCAAAAAATAAATGGTGTTCAGCGTGTTGAAGATAAAATGCGGGTTGATTTGCGACTTGAGCATTTCCAACTCGCTTTCAAGGTTTTTCTTCTCCAATTGCACTGCATAGTTGTTGCGCTCATGCCATTGTTGGATGAACTTGAAGGCCGTGGTGAAAGCCACCAACACCGTCGTGTCCACGAAGAAAATAAAGGCAGGTTCCCACGAAAAATAGTACTCCTTATTGGGGAAAAGCAGCCGCATGACGAGATAGACCACCCATGAGTTCAGTACGATGATGCTGAATATGCTGACGGTATAAAACACGACCCGCCGCTGTTTTATCATGTACTTGGGAATCCAGTAATAGTAGTTGAAATAGACGACGCCCATGGAACCGAGCACGGTAGGCAGGTTGAAGGTGTCCTTGAACTGCGAAATGAATACCACGTCCTGCATACTGGCAAATACCCAGTAGATCACCCAAAAGATGGCATGAAACACCAAGGAGTTGATGGGCAGGGATTGTGGTTGTTGCTCCATTGGGCAAAGGTAAGGTTAAGTTGGCAGTTCGGCAGTTGGCAGGTGGCAGTCAGCCTCGGAAGTTGGCAGTTCGACAGTGGGCAGGTGGCAGTCAGCCTCGGAAGTTGGCAGTTCGACAGTGGGCAGGTGGCAGTCAGCCTCGGAAGTTGGCAGTTCGACAGTGGGCAGGTGGCAGTCAGCCTC
>JALHQW010000125.1:5819-10872 GCA_022841745.1 Saprospiraceae bacterium
GGCAGTTCGACAGTGGGCAGGTGGCAGTCAGCCTCGGAAGTTGGCAGTTCGACAGTGGGCAGGTGGCAGTCAGCCTCGGAAGTTGGCAGTTCGACAGTGGGCAGGTGGCAGTCAGCCTCCGAAGTTGGCAGTTCGACAGTGGGCAGGTGGCAGTCAGCCTCGGAAGTTGGCAGTTCGACAGTGGGCAGGTGGCAGTCAGCCTCCGAAGTTGGCAGTTCGACAGTGGGCAGGTGGCAGTCAGCCTCGGAAGTTGGCAGTTCGACAGTGGGCAGTTGGCAGTCAGCCTCGGAAGTCGGCAGTTCGACAGTGGGCAGTTGGCAGTAAGCCTCGGAAGTTGGCAGTTCGACAGTGGGCAGTTGGCAGTCAGCCTCGGAAGTTGGCAGTTCGACAGTGGGCAGTTGGCAGTCAGCCTCGGAAGTTGGCAGTTCGACAGTGGGCAGGTGGCAGTCAGCCTCGGAAGTTGGCAGTTCGACAGTGGGCAGTTGGCAGTAAGCCTCGGAAGTTGGCAGTTCGACAGTGGGCAGGTGGCAGTCAGCCTCGGAAGTTGGCAGTTCGACAGTGGGCAGGTGGCAGTCAGCCTCGGAAGTTGGCAGTTCGACAGTGGGCAGGTGGCAGTCAGCCTCGGAAGTTGGCAGTTCGACAGTGGGCAGTCAGGGTGCAGTCTTGGAGTCCTATAGTCTCTTGCCGTTCACCTTGGCACTGACTAATCAACTGTCAAACTGACTGCCAACTGCAAACGTCAAACTGCCAACTCAATTCAACTCTTTTCGTTGGAAAAAAACTAAATTTGCCAGCCCGTTCAACCGCATTTTTCATCAAAAACAAACCTGCAACATTCGTTGCGCAAGCAAATACCATCATGGCAAAAAGAGCAATTCCACTCGTTGACCTTTCCAAATTTACCGAAGGCACACCCGAAGAGCGCACGGCGTTCGTGGCGGAACTGGGCAAGGCTTTCCACGAAATCGGCTTTGTGGGCGTCATCAATCACGGAATTCCAAAGCAGTTGATTGACGATTTTTATGCTGCCAGCAAGGCGTTTTTTGCACTGCCGGAAGCCGTGAAACGCCAGTACGAGATACCCGGCCTCGCTGGCCAGCGTGGCTACACCAGTTTCGGGAAGGAGCATGCCAAGCAGTCGAAAGTGGCGGACTTGAAGGAATTCTTCCAGATTGGCCAAGAGGTCGGAAATGGCGACGTCCCACCGGAGCACTATCCGCCCAACGTGGCCGTGGCCGAATTACCCGAGTTTCATAAATTGGGTCGTGATCTGTACCAGAGTTTCGAAAAATCGGGCGGCCAACTGCTGCGGGCCATCGGCATCCACCTCGGCATCGGGGAGGAATATTTTGAAAAGCACATCCACCTCGGCAACAGCATCCTTCGGGCAATTTTCTATCCGCCCATTACGCAGGAGCCAGCCTCGGCCATCCGGGCCGAGCAGCACGAGGACATTAACCTCATCACCCTGCTGGTGGGCGCATCGGCAGGCGGGCTGCAGGTGCTCACGATGGACAACGAATGGCTGGAAGTGGTGCCAGAGCAGGACGAAATCGTCATCAACGTTGGCGACATGCTCCAGCGCTTAACGAACAACTACCTCAAGTCCACCACCCACCGGGTCGTGAACCCGCCCCGGGCCGAGTGGCACAACCCACGCCTCAGCATCCCGTTCTTCCTGCACCCCCGCAGCGACATGGACTTGACCTGCCTGCCTTCCACGGTGACGGCGGAGCAGCCATTGGCCTATGAGCCTATCACAGCTGGCGATTATTTGAACGAAAGGCTGCGGGAGATAGGCTTGAAGAAGTGACGCCTCCGTTACAACTCGTTGACAACCTATAAAATAAAAAAGGCTCACCTGCGAACAGGCGAGCCTTTTTTATTGGTTCAGAAAATTTACTTTGCGTTTTTGTTCTCAAATTCAGGGAGAAAATTTGCCGTTTAGCAGCCCCAAATCGTAAATCCGCAATTTGTCATTCCCGAAGGGAACCTAAACGTGCATCACGTCCTTCTCCTTAACCTCTATCAGGTGGTCAACCGTTTTGGTGAACTTATTAACAAGGTTTTGGATGGCATCTTCCTTATCTTTTCCGGCATCTTCTGGGTAGCCATCTTTCACCGCTTTTTTGATGGCATCCAATGCCTTGTGGCGAACGCTACGGACGCTCACTTTGGCTTCCTCGCCGTAGTGTTTGGCCTGTTTCACGAGGTCCCGTCGGCGCTCCTCGGTGAGTGGCGGGATGGTCAAGCGGATGACTTCCCCGTCGTTCATCGGCGTGATGCCGATATTGGCTTCGAATATGGCATTCTCGATGGGCCGGAGCAAGTTCTTCTCCCAAGGCTGTATGACGATGGTGCGGGCATCGGCGGTGGAGACGCTGGCCACTTGGTTCACGGGCGTCATGGCACCATAGTAGCTAACAGCAATGTCGGCGAGAAGGTTGGTAGAGGCTTTGCCTGTGCGGATTTTTGATAGTTCGAACTGAAGGTGTTCAATGGAGGCGTTCATTGCGTCCTCCGAGGTTTTCAGCAAATCATTAATGTCTTCCATTTTTGCGCAGTCTTCTTTTTGAGACTTCAGAATATAGACGTTAGACATTATATAGAGCAATGGTAGGCTCAATCGGCTAATATCTATTGCCTCAAGTCTTTTTTAGAAATTGTAAATTACTTCCCCTTTCTGGATTTCGATGTCCTTGGTATCCTTCAATTTTTGGATAATGCGGTCAACGTTGCCGTGCAGGGAAACTTCTTGACTGTGCAAAAGTATATAATTTTTCAGCGTTGAAATCTCTGCGGGCCGATTTCCTGAGCGGATGAGGCGCTTGACGGTTTCTTCGGCAGTGCGGGTGATGAGTTCATCTTCCACCATGACGGGCATCCCATCATCGTCGTCGTCGTGGTTGTTAAAAGAGGACATGGAAAACTCATCCACGAACTCTGGCGGCTTGCTGTAGTTAAGACTGGATTCTTCGTAAACGGAGCTTTCGTCCTGCTTGCGCTTTACCCGTATGCAACTACGGCCAGTGGTGTTGATGAAGCTGATGAGCGGGTCGAACTCGGCGTCGTTTGACACAACGGCAAACTCTACGTCGTCTTCCAGTTTTTGGTGGAGCTTGCCCATGATGAAGGCAATATGGTAGTTGAGCTTGCCGCCTCCAGGGTTGTTGACGACAATCCAGCGGAGGTTCTTGCCAGAACGTTGGGCTTGGCGCACGAGCGCAAGCGGAACCGTTTCTTGGCTGGACTCAACGAAGATGAAGATTTTAGATGCGACCTTCTCCAATTTCTTGAACTTAACCTGGAGGAGGTTTTCGTAATCTATGAAGAGGTACCGACGGGTCTGTGTGTTCATGCTAATTTTATAACGAACCGAGGATTAGTGTGGTGAAGTGTTTCGCTGTTGAAAAACGCTTATTCCCGTTGATTTTCAGAATCGGACGCTAAAATATACAAGGAAGATAATATGTAAAACTTTCTTGCATTTTTTTGTGAAAGAAAATTCCAAGACATGGCTTTATCTTTGCCAAAATAGCCTTGGAAAGGCTCTCCGAGCAATAGATTTTTACTCGACCCCGTTTGTCTTGCCAAAAACCGAAACATGCGTTCTTCACCCAATTTCAACATTCAACTTCGAACCTTCATGAAGCATAAATCCCTTGTCCTGACCTTTGTTTTTACCGCTTTGCTAATACCTGCTTTTAGCCAAAACGGCGATTACCAATCTTATATTGATAAGTACAAAAAGCTCGCCGTAAAGGAAATGAACCGGGCAGGCATTCCAGCCAGTATCAAATTGGCGCAGGCCCTACTTGAGTCCGGTGCAGGCAAAAGCGACTTGGCACGCAAAGCTAACAACCACTTCGGCATAAAATGCCACTCAGATTGGACGGGCAAGACCTTCGAAAAAGAAGATGATGACTACGACGAATCCGGAAACCTGAAAAAATCATGCTTCCGCAAGTATAAGGACGTGGAGGACAGCTACATCGCACACTCCGAGTTCCTGCGTGACCCCCGCAAGGCAAACCGCTATGGCTTCCTTTTCCGCCTCGACATCACCGATTACAAACGGTGGGCAAGGGGTCTCAAGCAAGCTGGATACGCCACCGCTGGCAACTACGACAACATGCTCATCCGGATCATAGAAACCTATAACCTGAATGATTTCGACCGTCTCTCCGACGACAACTTCCCAGATGGGCGGCCCGACAAGACCAAAGACCTCATCGCTGGCCTCGATGTGCGCAAAGTGAACGATGTCAGGGTTGTTTTCGCAAAAGACAACGTGACGGTGGAGGAAATCTCCCAAAAATCAGGCATCCCCATCAAACGGTTGGAGCGGTACAACGACAAGCTGCCCCAAGTGGATCAGCCCCTCCCCAACGATACCCGCATTTACCTCCAGCCCAAGCGATGCCGGGTACGGGGCGGTAAAAAATGGCACTATGTGAAGCCTGGAGATTCCATTTTTGCCCTCTCCCAGTTCTACGGCGTCAAGGAGGGCAGGCTGCGCAAGCGCAACCGACTTTCATCCAATGAAGAGGTGCAAATGAACGAGCGCCTGAAGCTCAAAGGCTTCAAAATCGGCAAAGCCTTCAAGCCACGCCTCGCTTCTGAAACAAAGCCCACTGGCACCGTGCCGCCACTGCTCGACCCAGACGACGACTTCATGGATGACGATACCATCACCCCGGAACCGACCGGGCCTGGTTCAGTCGCACCGGACAAGCCTTCTACCGACCCTGCCGCCGATGGCAGTTTCCACACTGTTGTGAAAGGCGATACGCTCTACAATATCTCAAGGCGCTATGGCCTTACGGTCAATGAACTCATGCAGCTCAATGGCCTGCTCGACAACAATATCAAGATTGGGCAGCAACTGAAGGTGAAGTAAGGGATGAGGAATGAGGGGTGAAAGGAGAGCTACCTACCAGGGTAAAAGTATCAAAGTATTGTTAGGGAATAGATGCCAACTTTGCGGGTAAAAATAGGACACCACCCGCATGAAAAAGGACGTTCAAACAGTATTTTCGGGGATTGAGGACCC
>JALHQW010000126.1 GCA_022841745.1 Saprospiraceae bacterium
TTGCTGCCTTGTATGTCAATGAACGTTATTTACCGATTCATCGCAAAGGAAATCAAGGTGGATTTCCCGCTGCTAGAATAGGTCATCTTTGTTTTTTTCTAATAGCGAGAATCGCTGGCAATCCGCTGCTTTAACTTAGATTTAACGCCAAAGTTGCCGTAGGTTGGTGCGTTTCTTTTGAGGCACGGCACGTTATCCAACGATTAGGATTTTAGAAAGTAGGCAACTGTTTAACAGAAGGTGTTTTTTAGGAAAAATTTCAATTCCCCCAAAAAACACCCCAAATTGTGGGAGGAGAGAAAGTAAATGATAGGCCCCAGAAGATGGAAAAAGCAAAACCACCCGCCTCCTTTCATTGTCTAATGTCTCTCTTCTAACATTTCAAAACGCATGAACCACTACACTTGGACATATGTCGGCGATGCCGGCAGGAGCTACCGGGTGGGCCTGATGTACAGCCCACGGGCGGGGCATCTGCTCATTTACATCGGCTCCAAGATTGTGCAGGTGGACTTTAAGGTGTTCGAGTCGAAGGAATACACGTTTTTTATCGAAGAAGAACTGATACACATCAAGCTCGAACGGCGGGGCGACGAGATGTTTTTCTTCTTCAATATTGACAAAAAGGCCGATACGCCCAGGAACCGGGTTCGCCATGCAATTGAGCACAAGCATTTTATTCACCTGCTTATCTTCCTCGGCGTGTTGGGCCTCTTGGTGACAGGAATGGTGTTTCTTGGGCGCAACGCCAAGAAGAGCGAGACGCAGCGCATCGAAGATGCATTGGCCAAGGGCAGTCAGGAAGCTGTAGGGCGGGTCTTTGTAAAAAAAATAGATGCCAACCGTTCGGAGATTTCCTACCAGTTCGTAGCAGGAACGCAGACCATCACCAGCCAGTCGTTGCTGCAATCCGAACCGCTCATCCTCATGGTGAACCCCATGCCCTTGGAACCGGGCGACGAGTTCAGGGTGCAGTTCTCGCCCAAAAAGCCGCATATCAACCAAATGCTGTTCAGCGAACCAACGCCCAAGCAAATTGAAGTTTACAAGCAACGAACCATTGCGAAGCACAAGGGACTGAACCCGAACGCGCCACCTGGCATGACCGAATGTTTCGTGCAAACGGCCTACGAACATGACAGCTTGCGGGCCTTGGCCGATATTTATTTCCAAGACACCAAGCCCGGCTACAATCTTGAACACAACATTGAAACCTACGCCAAACTCACCGCCAACAAAGGGTTCTTGTCAAAAATGGAGGAAAAATGCGGCCATTTGAAGCCGATTCAATAAGGTTGGTTGACTCATTTTTCGCTACTTTTGCCAACTTTTTGCCCCCCAACAATCCTAACAATTTCAGCAATCCAACAATCAATCATCCTTGGAAAGACTCACCCAACATATAGAAGCCCTCGTGTTCGCAGCGGATACGCCGCTTTCGCCCGATGACATCCAGCTTTGCCTCAATGAAACGTTCGAAACGGAGTTCAGTGTCGAGGACATCGCCGCTGCCATCGAACAGGTGAAGGCCCGCTATACTTCCGACGACTTCGCCATCGAATTGGTGCAGATTGCTGGCGGCCTCCAGTTCATGACCAAGGGTGCCTACCATGCCGCCGTCGGCACTTGGCTCAAGCAGACCACCAAGAAGCGCCTATCGCAGGCCGCCATCGAAACGCTGTCCGTCATCGCCTACAAGCAACCCGTTTCAAAGACCGAAATCGAACAAATACGGGGCGTCAGCAGCGACTACTCCCTGCAAAAACTCTTGGAAAAAGAACTCATCTCCATCGCTGGCCGAAGCGATGGCCCCGGTAGGCCGCTGCTCTACGGCACGAGCATCAAGTTCATGGACTACTTCGGCCTAAAAGACCTCAGCGACCTGCCCAGGCCCAAGGACTTCAAAGACCCCGACCAGGAAATCGGGGAGCGGGCACCCATCGAAGAGTCGGTGCCGAGCAGTGTGGAGGAAACGGGGGTGCAGGGGCATGAGGAGTAGATGAATCCAATAGGAAATGAACTACGCATCATTGATTTGAATGTCAATTTCTAGTAGCTTTGTAAAAAAGAAAAGACATGACCGCACGAATAATGCTGGAGTTTGATGAAATGCCAGAAGCAGAAGAACTTGCAATGGTTGTTTCGCTTGCTAAGAAAATCAATGCGAAGGTGGTAGGGCTTTCCGGTCAAAATCAATCTCCTATTAGCGCCCCTATCCAGCTTGGATTTGAGAAATTCCCCTCAGACCTTGATGCTTTCGCTGTCTCTCCAGCACAAATAGATGCACTTTCCTTGACCTTCGAGGATGAGCTTTCAGCTGAAGAACTTTGTGCGATGTTGACCTCTTGAAACGAGAAACACAAACTATCCTTTTTATAAATGAACTTCCTTTGGGACACAAACCTTCTACTGCACCGTATTCGCCGTTCAACGAGGTTTGACGAAGCCAATAAAACTTATCAGTTCCAAGATATTGGCAACCAAATTTTCCTTTCTGTCATCAATATTGGTGAAATAGAATCCATCGCCTACCAGCTAAATTGGGGACAATCCAAATGGAACGATTTAAGCCGTTGCATTCAAGGTGTCTCATTATTGGGTATTTATGAAGAAGTTATTCACGCCTATGCTAAAATTGATGCATATAGCCAAGGCAAACTCGCAGGTCAACCTCTTCCATCTGGTTTAAGCGCAAGAAACATGGGCAAAAACGACCTCTGGCTTGCCGCCACAGCCCATGTGGGTAATTTTGCCTTTGTCATAACTGACCATGATTTCGACCACTTGAATGGCACCTTTCTCCATTTACTAAAGGATTGAAAGGATTCCAACCACCACGGCAACAAGGCAGCAATTTGAAATCATTCGCAACCAACCCGATTGCAGATGGTTGTAAATCATCGAATTGCAACAATGACTAATGACATTGGTGGCCAATGACCACTTCTCAATACTTTTGCCTTCGAAGTAAATAAAACCAAATTATGGCACAGGAAAAAAAAGCAGTCATCGTCGGCGCAGGATTGGTCGGCGCATTGTGGTCGGTGTTTTTGGCCAAAAGAGGCTACCAAGTTGATGTCTATGAGCGCCGTGCTGACTTCCGGCAGGCAGGCTACGTGGGTGGTCGCTCCATCAACCTCGCCCTGAGCGAGCGGGGCTGGAAAGCCGTCGAAATTGCAGGCATCCGGGAAAAAATCGAAGCAGTGGCCATCCCCATGCCGGGCCGTATGATGCACGGCACCGATGGGTCGCTCACCTTTCAGGCCTACGGCCAAGAGGGCCAAGCCATTTACTCGGTGAGCCGTGGCGGCCTGAACATTGAACTGGTGAACATCGCCGACGAGTTCCCACAGGTGCGCTTCCATTTCCACCAAGCCTGCCTCGGGGTTGACCTTGAAAAAAATACGGCTCGCTTTCAAGACACCCGCACGGGTGTTGAGTATGCCATTGAAAGCGACCTGATTTTTGGAACGGATGGTGCCTTCTCGCCCGTTCGCCTGAGCCTGCAAAAACTGCCCCGCTTCAACTACTCCCAGCAGTATATTGACTACGGCTACAAAGAGCTTTGCATACCGCCAAACGAAGACGGCTCGCACCGAATGGACACTAGGGCGCTCCACATCTGGCCCCGGGGCAATTTCATGCTCATTGCCCTGCCCAACGTGGACGGCAGCTTCACCTGTACGATGTTTATGCCATTTGAAGGAGAAGCATCTTTTGAAAACCTAAAATCGGAGGAACAGGTGACGGCTTTCTTTGAAAAATACTTCCCCGATACCATCCCGCTCATGCCCACGCTGCTGGAGGATTTTCAGGAGAATCCAACCTCAGCCCTGGTCACCGTGCGCTGCAATCCGTGGCATTACCGCCATAAAATACTGCTGCTTGGCGATGCCTGCCATGCCATCGTGCCCTTCTTCGGGCAGGGCATGAACTGTGGCTTCGAGGACTGCACCATCCTCGACTCCCTGATGGACAAGTACGAGGAGCATTGGCCCAGCATCATCGAGGAGTTCAACGCAAACCGCCCAGAGGACGCCAACGCTATCGCCGACCTCGCCCTGCTCAATTTCATCGAAATGCGGGACAAGGTGGCCGACCCCAAGTTCTTGCTTTGGAAAAAGGTCGAAAAGCACTTGTCGGAGAAGTTCCCCACCGAGTTCCAGTCCGTTTATTCAATGGTGAGCTTCAGCCATGTGCCCTATAGCCAAGCACTGGCAGCCGTTGGCCAGCAAGAGGGCTTGTTCCACAGAATGCTGAAAATCAGCGATTTGGAAAGCAACTGGACAGGGCCGGAAGTCGAGCAGGTGTTTAGGGAATGGTTGGCGCAGCAGGTATGAGGTATGAGGTATGAGGTATGAGGTATGAAAACGTAGTGGTTGTTGCAATAGGCCCAACCAAAAAGCGAAAGGGGTGGTTCAAAATCGCTTTCTTAAAGTTGAACACATATAGTGTTGAAAGCAGTTTTTTCGAGAGGAGGGGTATCAAACCCCGGCGTTTCTGGACATCGGTGTTTGATACCCCCCCCTCTCGAAAAAAACTGCTAAACTGGCCAGCACGAACATTAATTTCGGCTGCACCAATCCATAGAGTAGCCTTCATCAGCTGATTTTACTTCCCGAACAATCCCTCCAGCCCCGGTGGCATCATCTGCGTGATGAGCTGCTGCGCCTCGGCCTGTTCCTTTATCATGGCCTTTTCGAGGGCATTGTTCACGGCGGCAAGCACGAGGTCTTGCACCTGCTCCACATCGTCCCAGTCGAGCTTGGATTTGTCAATTTTAACATCGAGGATTTCCCGATTGGCATTGGCCGTGACCGTGACGGCCCCACTGCCCGCTTCAGCGGTGACACTAATGGTCGCCAGCTTTTTGCGCATTTCCGCTTGTTGTTGTTCAACGTTTCCGAATAGGTCTCCGAACATGGCTTTAAAATGATGAATGAAAAATGATGAATGATGAATGGGGCAAAAATAGGCATTGTAAACTTAGTAGCCACCAGTTATCGTCCGTCATCCACCGTAGTCCGTCCATCGTCAATAAAAAACCACCCAAGTGGCGAAGTCGTCCGTGAAATCCTCGAAGCGGTGCTCCACGCCAGCGGGCACAAAAATGAGGTCGCCGGCGGCAAATGGGCGGCGGCTTGCCCCCGTGGGGTCTCCGTTGTTGAAGAACGTGCCAGTGCCACTGATGACGACATAGATTTCATCTTGGTCGTGCGGCTTTTGCAGGTCAACCCGCTTTGGTTGATAGACTTCCACGTACATCTTCCCGTGCTCCAGTAAGGTGGCGAAGGGCTTTCCGTCCGAGTGGGCTTTTAGCATGGCCATTGCCTCCTCCGTGCCGATTTTCCATCGGTCGGGCAGGCTGGGAGGTGATATTTGCTCCGCTAAAACCTGGTTCAGGTGGTGCTCCAAATGTGTCAAATAATCTTCAACGAGGAACCCCAGCGTGGCGGGCGTTCCATCTGGTAGCAGGATGGGCTGTGGTAGCTTTTCAGTTGGCATTTGCTTCAGAACTGCCAGAATTTGGGAGTTCAAGCTCGCCCAAAGCGAGGCAATTTGCCCCGTCGGCTGTGCCTGCCAGTTGTTCAGTGCCACCAGCGCATTTTGCTGATAACGAACGATTTGCAACGGTTCCTCAGTTTGCAGGGCAAGGCAGAACCGCTGCCAATTGTGCAGCGCCGAATCGCAGAGGTGGCCGAGTATTTCCTGTTTTGACCATTTATCGGGGGCTGGCCTGTGGGTCATCGCTTCGGGTGTGAAGGCTCGTAGCTGTCGGGGCACTTCGTTGACGAGGTGCTGGAGTCGGGTGGTGATGTGGTGCATGGATCTTGATTTGAAGACAAATTTAATGGCTTAGGTTATGCCATCAAACCCTATCCTGCCATAAATAATCGTGGTGGCAGCAACCACCAACAACGATTACCTTTGCCCCGAAACAAACACCCTGGGGCCTTTGCCAATGAAATTATCCGTCGTCATCACCGTCTATAACGAAGAAGAGAACATCCGGCCACTGTTCGACCAGTTGGTGGCAGCCTTGGAGGGCATTGACCATGAAATCATCTACGTGGACGATGGCTCCCGCGACGGCACTTTGGCGGAGCTGAAAAAAATCAAGTACGACCGGCTGCGCTTCATCGAGTTCCGAAAAAACTACGGCCAGAGCATGGCCCTCATGGCGGGAATTGACCACGCCGATGGCCAGTTCATCGCTACCATGGATGGCGACCTGCAAAACGACCCCGCCGACCTGCCCGCCATGCTGAAACTGGCCGAGGAAGGCGACTGGGACATGGTGGCCGGCATCCGGGCCAAACGGCAGGACGGCATGTTGCTCCGCAAAATACCCAGCCTTATCGCCAACTGGATTATCCGCAACTCCACCGACGTGCACCTCAAGGACTACGGCTGCGCCCTCAAGGTCTTCCGCAGCGACATCGCCAAAGACCTCGGCCTCTATGGCGAACTGCACCGCTTCATCCCCGTGCTGGCCAGGCTGGAAGGAGCCCGCATCACTCAGATGGACGTGCGGCACCACGCCCGGCGCTTTGGCAAGTCGAAGTACGGCCTTGGCCGCACCTTCAAGGTCATCAGCGACCTGCTGCTCATGCTTTTCCTGAAAAAATACATGCAGCGCCCCATGCACCTGTTCGGCAATGTGGGGGTCGGCCTCTTCGCCATCGGCGCAGCCATCAACCTATACCTCGGCGTCTATAAGCTTATGGGCCACGACATCTGGGGCAAGCCCCTGCTCATTCTCGGCCTCATGCTCGTCATTGCGGGCATACAACTCGTCACCATCGGCATCGTTGTGGAGATACAGATGCGAACCTACTACGAGTCGCAGCAAAAACGCCCCTACAAGGTGCGTCGGGAGCACCGAGGGTAGGGGATTTACGATTTACGATTGCGGATTTACCCTGTCTGCCGACAGGTGAAGTTTACCCAAAAGTTTAGCCAAAAACCCCAACGGGGTTGAACGTGAATAGCCCCGGATTTCATCCGGGGCTATTCACATTTGACCACTTCGTGGTCTTCATCAGGCAAAAGATGTGGGTAAACTTCACCTGCCGACAGGCAGGGATTGGGGCTCAGTGCGTTTATCAACCCATATCAACATTATCAACCCTTGTCAACCAATTTTTAATTCGCATCCACTATATCCCCGCTGCCGCTGATATGGGAGTTTATAGTAGGATAACCCTTGTAGTAAACATCGCCGCTGCCGCTGATGCGCACGTCCAAGACTTCCAGCACTTTCACCTCCGCATCCCCGCTGCCACTGATTTCGAGGTCGGCCTTTTCCACAGGCATGTTGAACGCTTTCAGGTCGCCACTGCCGCTGATGTCGAACTCAAGGCGCTCGGCCTCGCCCTCCATCTCCATTTGGCCGCTGCCGCTGATTTTGCCATCCACCTCCTCGGCGTACAGCCCCACGCAGATACCCCCACTGCCGCTTACCCGCAGCGTGATGTCCTGTACCGTGAAGAAATTATCGCCCCGAATGTCACCAGAACCGGAAACGGCGAGGTACTCGACCGCTGGCATGGTGATGTAGATTTCGAGGTCGTAGTCCGTCATGCAGTCGTCGAACTCGATGTTCCAAGTGTCGTCCTGCACGTCGAGTTCGAGTTCGTCAATGACGTTGTCCTCGCCCACGGCCACTACCTCGAAAATATCGCCTTGGGTGATGAAGACCTTTGCTTCGCAACTGAGTTTCACCCCCGTGAAATCAGGCACATTGAGCACCCGTTCCACGGTCGGGCCGTCGCCCCGGTCGCAGCCGTCGAACCAGCCGTCGTCGTCCACGACACAGGATGGCATGGTGAAAAGAGCGGTTGCGAATAGCATCCAATAAAAAACTGATTTTTTCATGGCTTGAGATTTTAACTGGGCAATAGAGTCGCTAATTATCAGCAAATTGACTAATGCCCACAATGACAAATGACTTTAATGACAAATGACTTTAATGACAAATGACTTTTTTAAAACTCCACCCGGTAATTGAACACCGGGAAGAACCCCGTCTGGGTATAAGTTTCAATGGATTTGGTTTCATTGTCGTAATACTCGCTGTAGGTGTTTAGGCGGCCCGTCACGTTCTGGATGTCGAGCAGGATGGTGTGCGTCAGGCGTTGGCGGTTGATTTTGTAGCTTAGCCCGATATCGAAGCGCCAGTAGTCGCCCGACTTCACACTAAAGGGCTTGTCCTCTTGGCGCACCTCCTGTCCTTGCTCTATAGAAGCTGGGAGGTCAATCGGTGTGTAACGGTTGCCGCCTGCGAGCAGCGCTTTGCAGTTGATACCAAGGATGTTCTTCTTGTTCCGTCCCACCTTGAACTCCTTGCCACCAAGGGCATGAACCGTGTAGCGCCCGTCAAAACGGGTCGAGTACTCCTTGCCGTTCACGGGGGTATAAAGTGAACGGTAGGCAGACCCCGTGAGCATGAAATAGTAGCTGCGGGTGAAGAACTTCTCCAGCGTGAGGTCAACGCCATAGTTGCGGCCCTTGCCATCGTTTCCGGTTTGCTCCGCAAAAATCAACTCCCAGATGTCCCGGTAATTGATGAACGAATTGGTGCTGCCGGACACGGTCTCCACTGGCACGTCGAAGAGGTGCTGGTAATAGACCTCGGCTTTCATGCGCATGTCCCGACCGAGGCGCTGGTCATAACCAAGCACGGCGTGCATGGACTTCGTTAGGCCGAGGTTGGGGTTGGCGCTGCGGGGCGTTCCGTCGAGGAGTTTTCCATCCAAAACATAAGCGGCGAGGTGTTCCCTTTTGCTGTGCAAACCCACGGCTGCGCTGAACGAGCGGCGGTCGTTTACCTTGAAATCCACAGCTACCCGTGGCTCAATGGCCATTTTTTGGTTCAACAAAAACAGGGAATAGTGCAGGCCCGTGTTCAGCGTCCAACGGTCGTCAAAGCGGTGCTTCCATTGGCCGAAGGCCTGCAAAAAGCCGCCCTCGCCGTGGTTGTCGAAGAGACGGATGACCTCGTCGCCTTTGTCTTCTAAGAAGTTGTCGTCGTCGTCATACACGAACTTGAACTTCGAGAAGCTGTAAATTGCACCCGCTCGCAGGGTGTTTTGGGCGTTGAACTTGTGGTTGTAGGTGGAGCTGAGGCGGGCCGTGTAGTTGCGGGTGTCGTAGCCACCGTCATCGTGCTTGTTGTAACCATCCTCTGGGTCGAGCCAGTACTGGTCGCCGCCGTCAGTCTCCCGACTGACCATTGCAACCGTGCGCAGGTAGCTGTTGCCGGAGAGCAGTAGGCGATGCGAGAGGCCGACGGTAGCCGTGCTGGCCGACTCCTTGAAGCCCCACTCGGCGAACTCGCCATCCCATTTTGTGCTGTCCGCCTTCGGCGAAAATTGTACGTTGTTCTGCCCGGCCAAGCCGAAAAGGGCGAAAGTGCCCGCCCTCTCCGTCGGCATGTTCAGTTTAAAGGAAATATCGCTGTACTTGGGCACCACGTCCCCAGCTATTTGGATGCCCACGGCATCGAGTATCCCCAATGTTGCGTAGCGATAATTAACGAGGTAGGAGCTTTTGCCGCCCTTCTTGAACGGCCCCTCAGCAGCGCCCTCCAAGCCGAGCGCACCGAACATGATAGCATGCTCCCGTTTTTCGTTGTTGCCGTTGCGCATGTTCAGGTCGAAGACGCCGGAGAGCGCATTGCCGAACTCTGAAGGGAAGGCCCCCGTGTAGAAATCGGAATTGGACAAGGTGCTGCTGCTCAACATGCTGATGCCCCCGCCGCTGCCGCCCATCGAACCGAAGTGGTTCGGGTTCGGGATTTCGATGCCCTCCAAGCGCCAAAGGATGCCGCTCGGTGAGTTGCCCCGCACCACGATTTCGTTGCTTAGGTCGTCGGAGGAGCCGACGGCCACGCCAGCGTAGTTGGTGGCCATGCGGGCTGGGTCGTAGAAGCTGCCAGCGTAGCGGCTAGTTTCCTCCACGCTGAAGGAACGGGCGCTCACCGTGGCCATTTCGTTCAGTGCCCCAGTTTTGTCGTGCTTCGCAACGACCGTGGCCACTTCGAGCTGCACGGCACTCTCCACCAGTTCAAGGTTGAGCACGAGTTCCTTTCCAGCGGTCACGAGGAAGTTGGGCATGGTAAGCGGCTCGTAGCCGAGGTAGCTCACTTGCAAAGTGTGCCGCCCTACGGGGATTTTTCCAAGTTTAAAATTGCCAGCGGGGTCGGTCACGTCGCCCATTATCGGGTCGGAGTTCAGCAGTACGACTTCTGCGCCGACGAGCGGGGTCTTGGTTTCCCGGTCGGTCACATTGCCCCGGATGGTCTGTAAGATTTCTTGCGCTTGCAGGCATGGCACAGCTAGCAAGCAGCCGAGCACTAGCACGGCAGCAGTTAGGTTTTTCATGAATGTGGATTGTACCCCTGACTCCTAAAGGGGAACCTAATTTGGGAAGTGAGTAGGTTAACCTCTCATTTGCGTCCGTGGGTTTCCCTATAGGGGTCAGGGGTGAAAGTGAACAGGTGATTTATTGCTTTGAATAATGTTCTAAATAACTGACCTATTGCAAGCCAGATAGCTTTGAAAAATGAAAGATATAGCAGTGATGAGGTATTTGCTCGGATAAGGGAATAACCCTCCTATCAGAGCCAATTACTGTCTCTGCCTTT
>JALHQW010000127.1 GCA_022841745.1 Saprospiraceae bacterium
TGCTGATTTGATGCTTCGTATCAGGGTGTCTACCATAATGTGGTCTCTTTTGGCCCCCAAAGGTAGAACACGCCAAAATTTCAATCGAATACAATTTATTCTAATAGCGAGAATCGCTGTTACTTCGCCCGTGTTTCAAATATTCCTTTATGAAAAAACTCCTGCTTGGCCTATTTGCCCTCGCCCCATTAATTGCGCCAGCGCAAAACAAACCCCTACTCGAAAGAACCTCCCAACTCCCTGACTATCAATACTTTACTCCCGTCGAAAAAAACCGTGACTGGCTCATCCACCCCATTACCACCCCCACCACGGTACTGAAGGACAGCGACTACGACCTCGTCCTCACCAATGGACTGCTGCTCCGTCGCTGGCGCATCGCACCTGATGTGGCCACGACCCACCTCACGCTCCTGACCAATGGCGACAACTACGTGCGGGGCGTGAAGCCCGAAGCGCAACTCGTGCTGGATGGCGATACCGTGCGGATTGGAGGATTACTCGGCCAGCCGGAGTATGGGTATTTGCTGCCGCAATGGGTGGACTCGCTCCGGGCGGACTCGACGGCATTCCATTGTACCGATTTCGAAATCGGGGAAGTGAAGCCGCAGCTGGACTGGAAGCAGAAGCGCTGGGCTGGGGAACAGAATTACCCGCCACGGGGCAAGCGGCTCAGCTTTTTCTACCAAAGCCAAAACGAAAAATGGCGGGGCGTGACAGTGGCAGTTCACTATGAAATGTACGATGGCATCCCGCTGCTTTGCAAATGGCTTTCCGTGAAAATTGAGCAACGCAAAGACCTGACCATCAATCGGTTCGTTTCAGAAATATTAGCCGTGCGGGAAGAGGAAAGCAGCGTGGACCACGGCCCTGGACTGATGACGCCAAGCTTGTTGGTGCAAACCGACTACGCCTTCCACGACATGAGCAGCCGCTTCTCGAACCAGTGCGTGCGCTGGCTGCCCGACCCAGATTATAGCTCGCAAGTGAACTACCAGCGCCAGACGCCAAACCTGCTTTGGGTCGGCCCGCCGCTCGGCCCTGGTGTCACGCTTTCCGTCGGGGATGAGTGGGAGAGTTTCCGTACCTGGGAACTGCCCTTCGACAGCTATGACCGAGAGCGCAAGGGACTCGCCGAGCGCCGCCTGTACCGCACCATTGCCCCGTGGGCGATGGAAAACCCCATCTTCATGCACTGCGTCAGCACCGACCCCGTGGTGGTAAGGGCAGCCATTGACCAGTGTGCCGAGGTGGGATTTGAAATGGTCATCCTCAGCTTTGGTTCTGGCCTATCAATGGAGGATGCTAGCGATGCCAATATCCTGAAATTCAAGGAGTTGGTGAATTATGCCCACTCGAAGAACGTGCAACTGGGCGGCTATTCGCTCTTCTCTAGCCGCCGTATTGACGATGAAAATGACGTGATAAATCCAACCACAGGGCAGCCTGGCGGGGCCATCTTCGGCAATGCGCCCTGCCTCGGCAGCGAGTGGGGTATCCGGTATTTGACCAATTTGCGGAAGTTCATCAAAGAAACAGGCTTTGAGATTCTGGAGCACGATGGCCCATACCCTGGCGATGTTTGCGCCAGCAGCGAACACCCCGGCCACAGCGGGCTGGCAGATTCGCAGTGGGAGCAATGGGACCTAACAGTGGACTTTTACAAATGGCTACGGGAAACAGGCGTTTACCTCAACGCCCCCGATTGGTATTTCCTCAATGGTTCGAACAAAACGGGTATTGGCTACCGGGAGGTGAACTGGTCGTTGCCAAGGGAGCGCCAAATCATGCTTGGCAGGCAGAACATTTACGACGGCACCTGGACGAAAACGCCCTCGATGGGCTGGACTTTTACGCCGCTGACCGAATACCAGGGCGGGGGTGCTGCTGCCACGATTGAGCCGCTCGACTCGCATAAGGTGGAGTACCGCCAGCACCTCTGGCAAAACTTCGGGAGCGGTGTGCAAAGCTGCTACCGTGGCCCCCGCCTCTTCGATACCGAGGAGACGAAATGGGTGGTGCAAGCCGCTGTGAACTGGTACAAGAACTACCGCCAAATCCTCAATAGCGATATCATCCACCTGCGCAGGCCGGATGGACAGGACTGGGACGGCATCTTGCATGTGAACCCGAAACTCAAGGAAAAAGGGCTTGCGATGTTGTATAATCCATTGAAAGAGAATATTTTACGAAAAATAAAACTGCCGCTCTACTATACGGGACTGACGGATTCGGCGCAAGTACGGATGGGTACGAGTGCGGGCAGCAGCAGTTTTGAGAGTGTGCCGAAGGAATACAAACTGAATCGGGAATACGAGATAGAAGTGGAGGTGGAGATCCCTGCGGGGGGATGGGTTTGGGTGGTGGTGGAGTAGGGGAGGATGAGTCAGAGTCTGCCAAATAAATTTGGTGGCTACAAAAAAAAGGGCGACCATTGCTGGCCGCCCTGTGGGGTATCTTGAGAATCAATTTTTGGGAAAAATCCTGCTGGTAATTCCGTTAAGGCAAAATGCCAACCACGTTTACCGAAAGCGACACATTGGCACCAGCGCCAACGCTTAGGTTGTTGAGGTCGAGGCCAAGGTTGCCCAATAGGCTCAATTCCAACTCGCCCTTAATTTCCATTTTGCCGTCGTTGTTCGTGTCCTCGTACCCGAAAAAGTGAAGTTCGTATTCACCTTCCTCTAAGAAGGCCAAGGTGTAGTTTCCTTGTGCATCCACTGCGGCACTGGTTTCGGCTTTGCTGAACTGCACTTGGCTGGTGCCCTGTCCCTGCGTTTCTGCCGATTTTGTGAAGTTACCCTTGGCGTAGGCATAGACAACGATTTTGTCGCCTGCCATGTTGAAATTGTCGTTGACTTGGCCAGTAACTTTACCAGTTTCGGCTTTGGCAAGCACCCTGATGGAGCTTTTCAGTTCAGCCTCGGTTACGAAATCGTACTGGTCATTGGACTGAGGTGCGTCATCGTAGCGGATGGCCTTCCGCAGGTCGAAATCGAGCACAACGTTGGTGGCGCTCCCTTCCTTTACTTCAAAATCGCCAGTTTTTGCGGTGATTTCGCTGGAGGTGCTGGAGGTGGCCTGAAGGCTGTGCTTCACGTTGTCTGTAGTGAGCACATAGGAGCCGGGTGCATTGCCACTGGCGTCCTGGCTGTAATCGAGCACGAGCGTTACTTCGCTGTAAGTATCGGCTTCGAGGTCGGCAGTAGTGAGCAGCTTGGTGTTGCCATTTTGGTAGGCCATCAAGTCAATGGTCTGCTTGGAAAAGCCGCTGATTGCTTTGCCGTCCACTTTGATGGCCGTTACGGTCACAAAGGCTCCCTTTACACTGGCGTCGTCAATGGGGCCATCTGTGATTTCGATGCTGGCTGTGCCTTTTGGCGAAGCCGAATCATCTTCTTTGCACTGAGTGAACAAAACGAGGGCGAGGAGGAGCGAAGACGCTCCAATCAAATGCTTCATGGTAGTCATAAATTAGTTGTTTTAATGAACAATGGCCAGCACAAATCATGCTTGTGGCAAATCAAACCCTTCGTGAGAAGCGTTGAAATGGTCATGAATGAACATTGCCTAAGGGCATGAATTGGCGCTGGTTTTGAACCAGATTAATGAATAAATCAGGTAAGATTTAATTCGATAAGAATGGAATTTACGGGAATTAGTTGTTTTTAAAAATGATTTTGTAAGAGCTGAAATTAAAAACCAATTTTGGTAAAAAAAGAAATTAATACTGAATAAATACAATAATATCAAAACGACATTCAACAAGATTAAAACGATGTAGATTTGATTGTTTAACCGATGATTGATTCAGTATTTGCTGAATGGTTGGCGAATATGTGGGGTAAAGATAAATGTCCTGTTGTATAGATAGTTTAAACTGGCGAATTGTTCATTATATTGCTCGAAAAATTAAATTTGTTGTATTTTTTAAATGATAACAATTAAGGCACAATGAATTTTTCATGAAAATATATTGTGCCTTCTGCTATTCGTAGCATATAAATTCCCGTAGCGATATTTGACATATCAAATTGGTATTCAAACTGCCCGGCATCAAAATCAAGCGTCTTTAAGACTTGACCTTGCAAATTCAGCAATTGAATATTTACGGGTTGGGCGGTTTGTCGCCCGAACTTTAAGGTAGTATTTCCAGAACCTGGGTTGGGGTAAACCCCGATGCGCTGTCCATCTCCTGACAGCAAGGTGGCGAAAACCACATCCGACATTTTCTCGCTGCCATCCCCGTCCATTTGCCGGAGGCGGTAATAGTAAACCACGTTTGGCAGCACATTTTTGTCCAAAAATTGGTAATTCGTTAGTTGTTGCGTAGTGTTCCCAGCCCCGTCAACCCAGCCAATTTTTTCAAACTCGGCCTCGAACTCGCTCATTCGCTGAATTTCAAAACCTGCATTTTCGGCTTCGCTGGCCGTTGTCCATTCGAGCAGGATGTCCGTTTCCCTCACCGTTGCGTCGAACCAGGCCAACTCCACTGGAAGCGCCCCGGCCTGAAAATAAATCGTTCCCACCAGCCCAACGTTGCCGCTTTCGGCAAAGCCCTGTGCGGATGTGGCATTGGCCGTATTGAGCAAATGCTTTAGGTCGTAGAGCTTGAAGTCGTCGAGGTACCAACCCTCGCAAGCGGTACCGCCTGACGGGCCGTTGGGGGTGCAATTTTGAGTACCAGTATTGGCAGCGAACCGGAAACGTAGCATTTTGGAACCGCTATATCCCGAAAGGTCAACCACTGTGTTTACATATCCGCCACTGTAGCCGGAGTAGGCCCTGCGGCCGCTAAGCGGGGTCAATGGCACGGGCACGCCAATGGGCGTCGGTAGTGCTGCGAGCAAGATATTGTTGTAGCCGTTTTTGATAATGCGGCTGTCGAGGTCTTCCCAGGTCGTCCCGTTCAGTATTTCGAGTACCCCACCATCGGTGCCGGCCTCCACGTCGAACCACTGCCAAAAGCTCAGGTGATTGTTTTTGGTGCCGTCAAGGTTGAGGGTCAACGTGAGTGAGGCGTCAGCGGAGGCAATCGGGTCGAGGTGCCACCAACAGCGGGTGCTGGCGGTATTGGGGTTGGGATTGTCGCAGTCGGTGAGCCATGCACCCACGGGCACAAAGCCACTTGGCGCCACTACTTCGATGGGTTCGTTCAGTTCGATGGTCGTCCAAGTACTGGCAGTGATGGTAGCGGTGAAGGTACGGGTGACTGTACCTGCCACAGGGATAGAAGCGATGGTAGGGTACACGACTGCTCCGCCCTGAAGACTGCCACCATCGGAGATGGCAGTAACATTCAGGTTAGCGGAAACAGGGTCGGATATGTCCACATTTGTCAGTGGAGCCTGAGAATTATTTTTAACGGTTATGGTATAGGTTACGCTCTCACCAACTTCGGCTTGTGCCTTATCCACGGTTTTGGTTACCCTCATGGTAGGGTTGTCAAATGCTTCGTTTCCACCAGCGGTGGCGCTGAAACCCAGTCCACGGTCTGCAAATGCGTCCCAAATCAGGTCATTTCCAGCCCCGGCATAAATGGCCGTGTTGGCGGCAATGATGGCATCCCGCATCTGTGGGAAGGTGGGATTGCAAGGGGTCAGTTTCAATCCTTCTACGACAATTTTCATGGCCCGCACATTGCCCGCCGTGCTGCTGGTATTGTAGATATTCGGCTCAAAACCATAAGCGTTGATGAGGTTCCAAGCCATGTCCCAGAGCATGGAGCACCAAACGAAGCCTGTGCCATGTGGGTAGGTCATGTTTGGAACATCACCGTAGGTAAAGTCGTTGCAGTTGGCCGTAGCGCAGTTCATGTTGGTGGTGTAGTAGGCAGGCCGGATGCCCTCGCCGTTCGCCGCTTCAGCCAGTACATACGCCCCAATGCTGCGGATGCCCTCACCAAGTACATTTTCCTCCAAAATATTGTCGCCGTCCTTGTCTTGGAGGGTCATCATCAGTCCAAAAAAATCGCTCCAACCTTCGCCACCCTGCTCTGCATTGTTGAGGCAGTTGACGTTGGCAGGCCCACCGACCAACCTGGAAGTAACGCCGTGCCCATACTCGTGTGCGATGATGGCGTTGTCGAAATCGCCGTCCTTCGCCGTGTTGGGCAGGTCGGTGTCCCATAGGAACATCCGCATGACCGGATTGGGCGCCGAGGCGCCCGGCGGTTCGGGCGGGGTGCTGAAGCTGGCGTTGTTGACGCCGCTGCCGTCCTGTGCCCGTGCGAGGACGTAATCGCCACCTGTGCCCATGCCGCTGGCGTTTGTCTGCTGAAAATTGCCAGCCGCTTCGTTGAAGCCGTAGCGGTGGTAAACATCGTGGCAGATATTGTTCCAGGCAAACAGGTTGGTCACCGCATCTTCGATAAACTCCGTGCCTGTGGGGCTATTCAGGTTGTGCGTGAAATTGAAATCGAGGATGGGGCTGCAAGGCACTATGCCCGTGGAATAGTTGCCTGCTACCCTGACCACACAAAGCGGAACCGGGACGTTGGAAGTGCCAGCCGGGGCGTAGTAGGCATAGGCATTGTTCCCACGTGTGTACTCATAATCGGGTGAAGGAGCGACGTTGTCTATGTCGTGCCAACCATAAGGTGAGGCAGTAGCGTCAATGATGTCGTTACCTTGTTTCAATGAACGTGCGCCGTACAACGGCGATTCGGTTGGATAGGGAAAAATATTGTACTGGCCGATGAAGGGAAAAACTGGCTGTTCGCTGTCAGCAAATTCCAGTGTTTCGTGAGTGCCGGAATGAGGTATGGGTGTTTGTTCATGTTCTGGTTTTTCACCAAAACTACAGTGGTTTGTATAGTTGTTGCGACTGAGTGCCGTGCCGTGTTCGGCATCTATTCGAATGGCCCAAACATCTTCGCCTGAAGGGAGCGTGAACTCCCAGCAAAGCCGAAGTTTGCCACCTGGATTAAGTTCATATACTTGTCGTCCTTGTTCCTCGGCCTTTTCCCCTGTACTTTCAATGCCAAGGGTAGTGTACGCTTTCATGGCAGCTTCGCCGACCGTGAGTGTATTGACCGGGTTTTCAATCCGATCAACCAAACCCTTAATCAGTTGGCTGCTTTTGTGGAATAGATTATCGCCCGGCTCGAAGTGAATGCTCGCAACGCCCGGCAGCACGGGTATGCCATTTACCTGCTGTTGCAAGTAAAAATGCGTTAACCCACTGACGGAACTGACATGCCAGGATGTGACAACTAAAGTTTGGACATCAGCTTCCGAAACGCCCCATTCCTCGTTATGCTTTGAAATATAATCCAAAGCGGCAGTTGGGGGCGATTGGGAGAAACCCTTGCCCAGTAGCAGCAGCCAACCCAGCGTGGTTGCGGCAATTTTTGTTTTGAACATGGCGATAATCGTGTTTAAATAACTCCTGCGGCCGCCACTCTTTTGCAGCGGTCGCAGGATAATGTAGTGGCCGAAAAATAAGCCACTGCATGACATTTCTGACTTCTAAACTTTTGTATTCTTGGTCTATCACCTAAACACAGTTCAAAGATAGGTGTTCATTTAGGCGAGAAAGGCCACAACTGATTTTGCGAAAAACATGGGAAAAAAAGTCGCCACCAATTACGAGTAAAACAGCCAACTGGTTTTGAATGCTACAAAAAAAGCCCGCAGCTTTAAGGCCTGCGGGCTTTACGTAAGATAGTATGGAAAATGGTTTACTGTTAATTTTTTACCACAATTTTAGCGGTGTTTCCAACGCTGACCATGTATGAGCCAGCAGGAAGTTGGCTCATGTCAAGCATGGCAGAAGCTTGGTTCTCTTCGAAAATGGCACGTCCAAGTAGCTTACCTTTTAGGTCAAAAAGTAGTGCGGTGGCCGTGGTCTCAGTCGTGGTTGCAAGGCGAACCTGTACTTGGTCAACTACCGGATTTGGAAAGATGGTCAGTTCAAAAACACCCGCAACCGATTGATTATCAGTATTTTGCCCAATAGCTTCATTGCCCCCATAAACTAGGACTGGAGGCAAGAGGCCGAGTACCTGGTTGAGGTTAACACCGCCACGAGTACTATGCCCTGGCAGTGCCCAAATGAAATCGAGATAGCCCAAACCTGTGCCGGTGAGTTGAAGCGACTTGTTGGGCACAAGCTGGATGCCGATGAACTGGGAAGTAAGCCCGGTCGCAGGACCTGCCACCGCCGTGATGACACCCGCAGCACCATAACTGACGAACTGCTCAACGCCGCCGTTGGGATTGACGAGGGCGATACCGCCACCATTACCAGTTTGTTCTACGTCATACCAAATTGTGCCGTAGCCGTTCTGCTGGCTTGGAATTACCTGATTGCTGAGGTCATTGACCGTGTTCACGGTTCCGTTCAGGTTGTAAGTAACTGCTGACCACCCATTGAGGCTTGAGCCTGCCTGTCCAGCTATTTCAACGCCACGATGTGTGGGGTTGCTCGCCAGGTAGTTCACTTCGTTGATAAAACTAGCGACTGCCTGACCGTTGAGCGCAGAGATGGAAAGGAATGTTGAGAAAATGAAAAATGCTAAATGCTTTTGCATGACGATAACTTTTAAAAGTAATTGGATAAAAATAGGAATGGCAGGTGGATAGGCCAGAAAACGCATGCAAAAGGAAAGAAGTCAGGGCAAAAGTAAGATAATACTACTGTTAGTGCAATTTTTTTTTCTGGAAATTTTCGAGTAACCTAAACAAGCCGGTGATCGGGCGGGATTTGGAATTAGCTTTTGGGCAGTCTTATTGGGAATTTGAAATAGCTGCTGATGTCTATTAAAAGTTTTTTAGTGGTCTGGAGGTGTGGCTTGTCGAGGGTTTGAAGTACCGTTGATTCGAATTTCTTGATGTACTGTTCCCTTCCGGTCTCCAACCATTTTGCAGCATAATAAAATGCATTCAACGTGAGGTCATTTTCTTCATTGACGACTTTGCCAGTGGTTGATTTTTTGTACCGTCGGTAGCTGCGCTCCACTTTCTCAAAATCCTTCAAGCAAAAACCAGCCATTATCATGTTGAGGTAAATTGGGTCAATATAAGCGTGAAAAGGTACTTGTTGATAAAACAAAAGCAGGTTATCCAGTAGGGTATAGCTTTCTTCAATGTCTTTTTTGTCTCCCAGCAGCAAAAGTCCTGCGTATACGGTATTAAGGTTGATATAACGCACGACGTAGTTTTCCTGGAGCAATTTGTTGTTCAATAAGATTTTGCCTTTATTCCTAAGGTACTTTATCCTTGCCTGTGTTTCTTCTGGTATCAACTGCAAGTGGTCTTCCCGGTAGCTGGTGAAGAAATTGCTGATGAGGTAACTGGTCTGGATTGCAATAGAATTGATTTCGGGCTGGTTGACAAAGCTGTTCCAAAACAGGTCGTCTTCACTGTGCTCGATGATGGCGGCGGCCTCATCCAGCAGTTTATCCGTGCTGAGCTGTCGGGCGGAATAGTTCAGCCGCAAAAAGCTCAACTTGGGCCTTAGGTTATGCAGGTATGGAAAAATGATATAATCGTACTTGTCCAGTTCGGCTTCAATGGCCAGTAACTCTTGATAGTTTTCATCTGTATAAAAACGAGCATCTCTTTTAAGGTGAAGCAAGTAGCAAATGTTGAGCCTTGCCATTAATTGTACCACCATACTTTTGCTTTGGCAAAAAGGCGTCAAAAATGCTTGCAATTCCTCCATATTGGCTTCGCTCTCCTTGCCCTTGTCCTTGAGCTGCTGAAAAATGAAGTAGTTGATATTGTTGAGCGATTGCATAAAGCCTATCAGCTCGCCACTTCGCTCAAAATAGGCAAGCGCTTTTTTATGATTGTCCAAGTAACCTTCCCGCTGCGCCAAAAACTGCAACATCTTGGATTCTGTGCTGAAGTCTTCAATCTTTTCACTGACGTCGAGTGCGATTTCGGCGAGCAGGGTGGCGGCGTCGAGCCTGCCCGTGTTCACCAAAAACTGCACCTTAGTAGTATTATGTTGGAGGTAGTCGGAGTAGTTCCTTGCCAGGAACCCCGTCAGCTTGAAAGTGTAGTGCGCCAATTGGAAGAACTTCTTCATGTCCTTCTCACCTTGCGGGGCTTCACCGTACACGGCCTTGTAAAGTTTCTCGCTTTCCTGTTCTACTTCAAAATTGCGGTCAATCACATCCAACAAGGCCAGCGGATAGTAGGAGCGGACGCTCAGGTTCTTCACGTGTTCATGGAACAAGCCGAAATGAAAGTCGTCCAGCAGTTTGACCACTTTTTCAATCAATAACATGGTGTCGAAGTCAGAAATTCATGAAAACTGATAGATACGGCGAAACAACAGTCAAGTTACCTTTAACCGATTACCACAGCATTACGAATGCAAAGTTGGTGTAAAAGATTGAAATTCAGCAGGTTGATGTCACATGATAGCAGGGGATCCAAAATTTATTCTTGTTGGGGCAGTTTTTTTCCCGTAACTATACAGCCGCCTTCTCTGGGTTAGGCATCATTGCCATAGCTGTCAGTACGTTAAATACTGATTGCCCATTCTTGATAGCTGTATCAATGATAGACCGGATGATGCAGTAGC
>JALHQW010000128.1 GCA_022841745.1 Saprospiraceae bacterium
ATTTAGGAACACCAAAAATTTCATCAGCATGATATTGTTCTTGTGCGGCAAGCTCGAATTTAAACCATTATATGCTAAATGAGGAATTCAGCTTACCCACACGAAATCACGAAGAACCAGAAATCTAATCCTTTTGGGTGATGAAAACCTGCATGGATACTATGCTTTCACATTATTGTGCTATTTCTGACCAGTACGCTATGACCCCATATTTGCATCATCAATTAGCACTAATAATAAATAAAAACAAGCCACCCAATATTCAATGTATCCCGAGCCACCAATCACTAATCACCGTAATTAATCACAACTTAAATCACAACCATCATGAAAATGATTTCAATCATCACCACCGTCTTAATGTTCGGTATTTTTTTAGCCAGTTGTTCAAAAGAAGGGGCTAAGCTACCGCCCCCCTATACTGGCATCATGACCGAGGAAATGAAAATTGACAGGGGCAAATACATCGTGGGCACTGCCGCTTGCGACGACTGCCACACCCCTAAGGTAATGACCCCAGAAGGGCCAAAATTTGACATGAGCAGGAGGCTGTCCGGCCACAAATCGGACTTAAAAATGGCCCCCATCGCCGACAAGAGTATCCTCAAGGACTATGCCCTCACCAATAGTGAACTGACTGGTTGGGTTGGCCCTTGGGGCACCAGCTTCGCCGCCAACCTTACGCCAGCCGAGTCGGGTATCGCCAATTGGGAGTTCGACAATTTCAAGAGGGCCATACGGGAGGGCAAGTTCAAGGGGCAAGAAAATGGTAGAAAACTGCTGCCGCCCATGCCGTGGGAGGTGTACAGGAACCTCACCGACCAAGACCTGGAGTGCGTTTTTGCCTTCTTGAAATCGCTGCCGCCCATCGAGAACGTGGTGCCAGCACCAATTCCGCCAGACGCCGCACCTACCTCCGATTTGGGAGTAGTAGAATAATTGCTCCTTCGAATTGCTTTTTTCAAAATCAAAATCATCCGACCATGTTTCTTGAAAATAATTATCAAAAGCTGATAACGGCAGCGTGGGCCATCGTAGTGGGTTCCGTGCTGACGATTATCATCAGCGTCTTGTCATAGCTAAATTTTTATAAAACAAATGCCTGCTGGTGGGCGAATAGAGTGCTGGCAGGCATTTTCTTAAACCAATCAAAATTCATTTTCAACCATGTTATCCACTAAATTTCAATTGAAAACAATCCTTTCCGGCCTACTGCTTGCTGTGGCTGTGTTGTCCACCTTCACTGCTTGCAAAGACGATGACGGTTCTCAACCAAAGACCGAGTTTTTCGGCGCTGAAATCAGCGTTGGCGACGGCAAG
The DNA here is from genome assembly GCA_022841745.1 of Saprospiraceae bacterium. Taxonomy (GTDB): domain Bacteria; phylum Bacteroidota; class Bacteroidia; order Chitinophagales; family Saprospiraceae; genus UBA6168. The sequence goes on from JALHQW010000128.1 coordinate 1,321, forward strand.
GCCATGTCCTTTGTAAAAACCGACGAAGCGGGTGAACCCATCGAGGTCGGTTTTATGTTCGACGAAAAGGCCCTTGAAAATCTCCCGACCGGCGACCCTCACGGCCATAAGTACGTGCTCGAAATGCCCGAAGACATTGATGTTGAGCCGTACCAGCACATCACTTTCGACTGGAACGAGCATGGCCACGAACCGCCTGGAGTTTATGACCTTCCGCACTTCGACTGCCATTTTTACTTCCTCACCGATGCGGAGCGTGAGGCCATCGGCCCATTTGACAGCATCCAGTTCAACAAGCCGCTGCCCCCTCAATACCTCGCCCCGAACTACCTCGAAACACCTGGCGGCGTGCCGAACATGGGCGCCCACATCATTGACCTGCTGTCCCCCGAAATTGCGGGAACAGGTGTTTTCACAAAAACCCTGATTTATGGGAAATACGACGGCGAGTTGATTTTCATCGAGCCGATGATTACGGTTGATTATTTCAAAAAGAAGAAAAACGAGAGCAACCCCATCCGACAGCCGCAGAAATGGCAGCAGGATGGCTACTATCCTGCCAGCTACGATATCCGCTACGACGCATCTAAAAAAATGTACAGCGTTGTGCTGGCGGGGTTGGGACACAAGCACAAGGGATAAATTATTCAATGGTTTCAGTTCCTGCACCGATGCATCGGTGCAGGAACTGAAACCTTCAAAAAATAATCCAACCATCAAACTCCATCATCCTCACTCCATCGAAAACAAGCCTGCCTTTTGGGGCTTGGACAATAGGAGGGATGTCAAACTTTTTTCCAAATGAAAACGAGCCCATCTTTCACTGCCATAAAACTCACTATCCTTGCTATGCTATTCGTACGGACTATTCTGCTGGCCATGTAAGTTTTTGCAAAATGGCTAAAGATGAAGATGGAAAATGGTCGCCTTCAACAATTCAACGGATGACAGACTTGGCGCAGGGGAGAGATGTGGTGCTGTAAAAGGCGGTGGAGATGCTGCAATAATTGTTCAGATTAATTCCCATATTTTGATGGAAATTAAAGTCCAGTTCATTCCGTGTTTTTGCCATTTCATGTCATTTCTGTTTTTATTCAGCCTCGCAACACCTGCATATTTGTACCATCAAAAGCGAAATAAATTACTTAATTAAAATTTTAAAAAACTTTGTATTTAAAGGTGTTTTAAATGGCTTAATACATGGAATAGTGATGGCCTTTTTATGCTAATAAGTGCCATTTATAGCCCAGTAATCAAACGCTTAAAAACCAAATGAAAAAAATTCACCCGACTTTTTTAAACCTTTTGAAAACAATTTATCCAAATGAAAACAATTCTTTTTACCCTCGTATTTTTCCTTTTTGCCAGCATATTGGCAACTGCTCAAAACCCCGTTCCAAACCCCGGCTTTGAGAACTGGACGGACGGGAACCCCAACCATTGGTTCATTATTAACCTGCCCGGTATCGGTGTGCCCGTAACGGAAGTAACCCCAGGGCGAACGGGCGGTAAGGCCCTGAAATCGGAAGTGGTGGAGGTATTTGGCAACCCGCTTTTATCGCCACTCCAGAGCCATACGGACGAAAACCTGAACGGCTTCCCCGTGGAGCAGAACTACACCAACCTGCGGCTGTACTACCAGTTCAACCCGATGGGTGGCGACGACCTGAAGGTGGCCATTTTAGTGTCCGACGAAAAGGGATTTCCCCTCAGCGGCGACGAGGTCGTTATCTCCGAGGCAGCGGCCAATTTCACCGAGCTGAACATCCCTATCATATATGATTTCCCGGGCGAGGCCGCCCGCTGTATCATCAGCATGGTCATTGAGGACGTCAGCCTGGAGGGGGAGGACGTCGGCTCCTATTTCATCGTGGACGACGTGGAACTGAACAACGGCGGGGCAACGCCCACCAGTGAGGGAAGCCCATATCTGCCCAATGTGCGGGTTTTCCCGAACCCTTGCGCAGCAACAGCCAATATCACCCTGACCGTGGAGGATGGCGGGCATTATTCGGTCGGCATCTTTGACCTGCAAGGACGGGAAGTGGTGCGGGTGTTGGACGAGAATATGCACGGCGGCATTTATGAGCTAAAAGCTGACCTCCATCACCTGCAAGCTGGTACCTATGTCTGCAAGGTGGCTTCGCCTGCTGGTATTAGTACTGTGAAACTCATTATCAATCAGTAATTCATTTCATTTTTAACTATAAATCATTCGACAATGAAAACAATTTCCATCAAGGCCCTTGTGGCCGTGTGCGGCCTATTGGTTGCCGTCAGCATGACCAGTTGTGAGAAAGACAAGGACAATCCTTCCACTTCTGAGGTATTGACAGATGGTGCTTGGCGGCTCACTGGGCTTACTTCCGACCCTGCTTTCAATTGGTTCGGTACGCCTGTAACGAACATCTACGCCCAACTGCCCGCCTGCATTAAGGACGACAACACCGTTTTCAAGACAAGCGGCACGGTCAATTTCGACGAGGGTGGCAGCAAGTGCGACCCGAATGACCCACAGACGACGAGCGGCACCTGGGCGCTCAGCACCGACGAGAAAATACTTTCACTGACCACAGATGGGGACACGGAGAGCTGGAACATAGAAGCGCTCGACGACAAGACGTTCAAGGCCAACTACGAAATCACGGAAGAGGGCCTGACGTACACGTTCACCATCGTTTTCAAAAGGGATTAATGGTGAAATGAACCTGTGCGGGCGGGGCTGACTTGCCCCGTCCCGCATCAGGATTCCTATACATCACACTCAATACGACCAGAGGTCGTGCTCGTAGTTGAAAATCTCCTGATTGATTTTATCTGCCTCCAAAAGGATGTCCACGCCAGAGTAGAGGTCTTGTAGGCGGTTGTTACGCACGTTGCCGTCCTTCATGATATAACTGGAAAAGAACCGCATCTCGAACAAGTCTTCCCAAGTCATGCGGGTGGCTTCGTTGCCCGTCACGAAGACATTTTCCCTCGCCAGCACGGGCCTCGCCGTGGGCATGTGAACCCAGAACAGGGCGCTTTCGCCAATAAAGTCCCCACTCTCGCTGTATTTTTCCTTTAGCGGTGCAATGCCAAGGATGCGCACTTTCATCGTGCTGGCCTTGCTATCAAAATACCACATCTCCTTGATCCTGAACCGTTTAACGTCCTCGTAGCTGACCTCGGTTCGGATGATCTGCTGCTCGTAGTTGTTCTCATCAATCCAAATCAGCACCGTATCAACCGTGTAAAGCGAACCGTTCAGTTCTTCAACTGAGAGTGCCTGCGAGAAGTCTTCCTTGTCGCCTTGATAGAGCGTGAGTTCGCCGGAAAGGGCCGCCTGTTTCAGGATGTCGAAAAAAGGCAATTCGGGATAGGTAAAGGGGTGGTTGATTTTCTCCCGCACGTCGAGCACCCGCCACACGGTTTTTTGCCAAAAAATATCCCGCTCGTTGGGCACTTCGTAGGCTAAGATTTTCTTGTCTGAAACGACTGTACGGGTGGTTATGTCGTTCAGGGGTTGGGCAAAGAGATTCCATGCAGCGCCGATGATGGCTGCGAAAACAATTGATTTTTTCATAGAAATTTTATTTTTGGAAATGCCGACAAATGAGGTGGCTTGACGGCTTTGGTTTTAAAATTAAGTTATTGAAAATGAGTTAGTTATAAAATAATCCAACACTGTTTACGCCTTGCTTTGCGTCCCGCTGTATGCCGCTTTTGTCATCGCCGAAGGCGACCTGTCCACGTCACGGTTTATGCTCCGTCTTGCGCTCCGCTATGCGTCGCTTTTGTCATCGTGAAACGACTCGTCCACGTCGTGAGGGAAGCCACGTTTGCCCTTATGGCGTGGACGGGTCGTTTCACGATGACAAAAACGGCATGTACCGAGACATCCCTTATTACATGGGTGGTGACAAAAGCGGCGTGTACTGAGGTATCCCTTTTACATGGACGATGTCAAAAGCGGTGTGTAAGCTCGTGCTTTCCAGCATCCAGTATCCAGCATCCAGTATCGAGCATCAAATCAACGTGAACATCATCCCCCCCATATCCCTTGAGGCATCCTTGTTGTCGCCGGGGCACTTCACCCTGATTTTTTCAAAATAGAAAATATCGCCACGCTGGGCCGCCTCTTGCAGCCGCTGCACCTCGGAGCCGAACTTGCCAGTGCGGTTGGGAGCTTGCAAGGCATCGCCCTTGCGCACCCGCACCACATTGAAGCCTTGTACATCGCATTTTGCATTGAAGTCAAAATTTTCAAGGAGGGGGTAAATGCCCGTCTGCGCCTTGAACTCGGCCACGGAGATGCGCCCGCCCTTGTGCTTGCTCATCATCATGACGGGGTCGGGTATGCGCTTCACCCGGTACTCGAAATTAGTGGGCTTGAGGCCGCCGCCGCTCACGGTCACGGTGGCCTTGCCCTGGCGCTGGGGCGTGGCAATGAACTTACCGTTGCCCTTGGGTGTGAGGGTGACGCCATTCGTAGTGACTTTCATTTGGTCGGACGGAATGCCCGCTGCCACGACGGAAATCGGGTTTTCCACGCCCATGTACAGCACGTTCATCTGGTCGGCAGAGACTGTGACGCTGCGGTCGCCGACCTCGTAACTGAACTGCTTGCGGTAGGTCTCGGCTTCGCCTGTGAGGGGGTTGGTGAGGCGGATGGCCAATTCATGCTCCTTCGTGCCAGTACTACTTGGGTTGGCGGTAAAGACGGCCTTGCCATCCCGCACTTGCAGGGGTTTCCCGTCCACGCTCACGGCGATATTGTCGGCGGTGGAGGAGTAGGCGGCGAGGAAAATCTCTCCCGTGAAAGCCTCGCCCCGAATGACGTAGCTCTTGTCGGCGGCGATGACCGGGGCGAATTTGTCAGGCTTCACCGTGACGCTCATTTTGCTGGCAAAGTGGTTGAGCAGGGCGGTCTCGGCCACCCGTGCATCGTTTTGGAACTTGGTGAGAATGGGCACTACGGCGGCCACGGGCATCTGTTGGAAGGTGAACTGTTCCCACGATTTTTTGTCAGAGTCCTTCGGCAAAGCGCTGATTTTCAATGGAATGCGCTCTGACAGTTGCTTGCGGGCGTCTTCCTCGTCCACGAGGGCGAGCAGTTTTTGGCGGGTTTCCTCCACTTTTTGGCGCAGCACAGTGCCACGGCCTTGGTTAAGAAAGAGACGAGTGGGGATGTCTTTGTCCGCTTTGCGGAGCGGCAGGCCGTCCTCACCGGGGCCGCCTGCTTCTTTCAAAAGCAGTTCCCGCAGGGAGGCCATGTAGTTGGTAAATTCCTTGGAAATGGCCTGCACTTCGGCAGCCTTTTCCTTGTAGGGCCTGAACTGGGCGTAAGCTTCGGCCTGCTCGCCGATGGCTTTGACGAGTTGCTGGTTGGAGCCTTCGACGAGGCGGTTGCTCTCGCCGAGGCTTTCGTCCATGGTAAAAAAAGCTTGCAGCACCTCGGCCGAAACGTTGAGGGCAAGCATGGCAGTGAGCACCAGGTACATGAGGTTGACCATGAGCTGGCGCGGCTCCTTTGGTATTGACATAGCACAAATAGTTTAAACGTTAATAAATGTAGTGTGAAAGGTTGGTAGCCGTGTTACATGGCAAGTAGCGTTTTAAGCGAAATTGAATTACCTTCGGAAGGGCTTTGACCAAATAATGCGGGGTGCGAAAAATAGTAACAGTTCGAGGCGAAAATTTTCTGACGAAAGGATAATTGCCAAATGGTGGAGCAGGGGCTTTCACGGGACTCAAGTTATGGGCACTTCAAACTACTGTCGTGAAGATTGTATGTCCGTGAGCACCCTCATGGTTAAGGTTCTGTTAAAATGGTCAAGATGTTTTTTTTTTTTTTATAAAATGGTCAACCTTCGGAAAAATTCAATAACCCAACCTAATTGATATGAAAAAATGGCTACTGTTTTTTGTGATGGTCGTTCACTTGCAACCCTTGTTGGGGCAAGTTTCAATAGGGCTGAAGTCAGGTGTTTTCTTGTCTAAATTGGATGACATGGATTTCGACTACGACTCAAAGGTTCTTTTGTCGAACGAGAGCAGCCTTTTTGTGAGGTTGACCATTTGGAAAAAACTATTTGCTCAATTGGAATTTGAATATTTGGGGAAAGGGGGTGATATAAATATATTCCTAAATTCAGATAAAACCCTTAGAATCAGAACTCATCAATTTGAACTGCCAATCTTGCTTGGCTTCAAGTTGCCTGTCAAGAATTTGGATGTTTATGGGAACGTTGGGATATTCTTAGGACGAAAAACCAACACTAATATTTTGGAATCACCAATAACAAGCAACCACCGATATTATTTCGATAAAAAAGATAAAGGGTATTTGTTTGGATTTGGTGCCATGAAGAAAATTAATAAAGTCAGCATCTTGTTTGAAGCTAGATACCGTTATTCAAAGGATAGGTTTGGGAGGTTGATATATTTTTCCCCTTCAGGCAGCTTTCTAGGTGCATCTAATTTTAACAGGAATAGGGGTGTCTCGCTCCTATTGGGATTATCTTATGATTTATAAAAAAACTACTGCCATGAAAATTGATATGAAACTTTATTCGCTGGTTTTTGCGCTAATCTTGATGGTTGCATGCTCGCAGCAGTTGAGTGGCCAACTACCATGCGGTGGCATAGGCATACCTGATGACAATCAAGAGTACATGAGCTGTAATAGGTTAATAGCAGAGATGTTTGCGCCCAAGCTTGTTCAATTTGTGGATGATTGCGAGGAAGAAAGTGAAGATGGCGCATCAGATAGAATAACAAAGGTAAATTGGGACAACGACTGGGTTGCCACCAATAATTGGCAATCCGTAGAGGAATACACCGAGAACAACACAGGCTGGGACAATAGCCCTTATGGCTATTATGCGGTGTACTGGACTCCCGACGAATGGGTTATTGTATATTCTTATTTTTATTCTCGGGACTATGCTACCAACGGTGCAGGGTGCGGAGAAGATGAACACGAAAATGATTTGCAGCGGGTGTTGGTCGTTGTAAAAAGGCCCGTGACTGGCCTTGAAAACCCTGAAGACCTGCTATTGGGATTTATGACGGGACCTGACGATAAGGAAAGGTGCATATCCACTGATATAAACGATAGTGACTACAATGTTGAAATAACGACAACTCCACCAGGTGGTGGCTTAGGAGACGTTGCACTGGGCGCCCATCCGATTATCTATTCGTCTGCTGGTTCCCATCATTTCCACACCACCGAACAGCGGGGGTTTGAGGACGCAACAAACAACAATCCTTTGACTTTACATTGTAGGCCAATTCCAGTTAGCAAGATAAACTATTTGCCTGCGTATCATACCAGCAATATTTCTGGTTATGTCCCTATAGAACATGACCAGAACAATGATTTGTGCCTTTTGCATTGCACGAAGGTTTATACTGTGGGCCAGATAAATAATTGTAGCAGCCATGATGAATATTATGGTTTGATAGACGTCATGCATGGAGGTGGAGGTGGTGAAGGGTTGTGGGCCGAGCGAAATAATAATGAATTATTTTCAGACCCGCCCACGAGTGGACAACATTTTCTTGCTGATGATGGGGGTGGTACAAATGGACAAGGTATTATAGAAGATGCATTTGCAGCCGCTCCTTGGAAAGGTTCTATGGGGGCTTCTCCCTTAACAGTGGCGGCTGAGCAGCTTAGCCCTTTTAACTGTGACTGTAACAACAATTCTAATTGTCAAGATTATGAAATAACGGGTTGCACTTATTTATACAATCCGTATATATGTGAATCTTATGGGATTGAAACCCCAGATTACTTTGATTATCAAAATGCTTGGGTGGAAAACCCTCATTGGGTGGATAACCCTCTCAACGCCAATGGTGATTTGATTGCTGTTTTCACTTTCAGTGCTTTTGGCGGTTACACTGGGACACCAGAAAGTATCATATGGGACTACGATGTTCCACCCGGCAAAACGGTCAATTGTCTTTTGGGATGTAGCCCTAGCGGGAACAGGCTTATGTTAGAATTTGTCAACACTTCAGAAGAAGAGATAGTCTCTAACCCAGATGGTTATTCAATTTCGGTTAGTGCAGAGTTCTTGGAGTGTGGAAAAATAGAAATTACCAAATCACTGTCAGAAGTAATTGACGGGTTTATAATAACAGACGGCAACTGCACCAAAATGATATATCAAGTCCCCGACGACCACCATATAGATGGCAGCCAGTATGAATGGGATTTTCCAGGATACAATAACTTGAAGGCTACCTCCATGGATGGTAGGCGTGTGGAATTCAATACCCAAAGTGTAAGACAGCAAACCTCGCCGACCACCAACCCTCAAGATGAGATGAACTATACGCTTACCGTGTCCAATGCCAGTTTCCCAATAGATGTGGAAGTAACTGGAAAGCAAGAGATACCTGACTGTAATTTCAATGGTGGTTTGGGTCTGAGAATCTATCCAAACCCCGCCCAAGGCAATATCAACCTCAGTTTTGTCAACCTTGCCCCGCACGAGGAGGTTGTCATCCATGTTTTCAACCACCAATTCAACAAAGTTGCCTCGCATACTTATACTCTTGGCCAACCTTCTATTGATGTGTCCAAATTAGAAAATGGGCTATATTTTCTATGTGCAACCACAAAAGACGGCAAGATGCTAACGGAGAAATTCTGCATAGATAGGCATTGACCCCATGGAATCAACCATGTGCCTTCCGTGCAAGTCAAGTTTTTCTTTGCCGAATATTGGCTTGTTTCTGACCATCACAGGGCTATTCTTTTCAAGGATAGCCCTGTCTGTTGGTATGGCCTTGCTGTTTGGGAATGCAGCTATTTATTGGTGGAGGAGCGGGAAGCAAATAGGCCTCCAAGTTGAAGTACACCTATTGCTGTATGCTTTGCTTTTCCCTGTTTTCCTGCTTACTGGCTTTTATTCAACGGATAAAGTATTCTTCTGGGAACGGATAAGGAACAGATTTTAAATAAAGTAACAAATTGATTTTCTTTGCCGGAAAAAAAACGGCATGACAAAATATAATCAGGAGACGGAGGCTTTGATGTTGGCACACTATTCTCGGCTAC
>JALHQW010000129.1 GCA_022841745.1 Saprospiraceae bacterium
TTCCCTGGAACAGTTCACCGAAACAGTCGCTTACTACCACACCTACGAGAAGCGACGAAAGCGAACCAATTTCTTGGAACAGTTATATTTGTTAAAATTAACTTGACGCCCATGCGATTCTTCGGGATGTTTAGCAGTGACAAGTACAAACGACGAGAGGTGGTACCTTTTTCAAGGATACCACCTCTCGTATTTAAGGCTAGTAGTTGACTAAAAGACTGCTGACTGACTGCCCACTGCCAACTGTCAAACTGCCAACTTTAAGCTGAACTGCCAACTTTAAAACTCCATCCTGCCATTGTACTTGTAAAGGTAAATCAACAGTACGATGATAAGTATGAAGTAAATGAGTAGCCACATCACGGTGCGGCCTTTTTTGCCTTCATTTTCGATATGGTCGGACATGACGGTATTTTTTTGATGAAAGATTTCGGTTGAACGGCGGCAAAAGTAAGTCAGTGCAACGGGTTTTCCAAACGTCATTCGTGAAGCGTGATTCGTGATTGGTGATTCGTGATTGGTAACTCGTGATGCGGGGGAAACAGCCTCTTGGTGATTCTGAAACTAGGGGTGTTAAGAAAATTTTTCGACGCAGATTTTTATGATTTTTTATGATTGATTATGCTTTGTTTTTGCGTAGCAAAAACCTGAAAAACATAAAAAATCATAATCATCTGCGTCTTTCTGCGTCAAAAAAACTGCGTCAGGATTTTTCTTAACGCCCCTTATTCTGAACCCCTAAAATCTTGGCCAACGACACAAATAACAGCCAATCATTTATTCGTGGAATCCATCCACCGAATCACCAATCACGAATCACGAGTTACGAATCACGAGTTACGAATCACGAGTTACGAATCACCCCCTACCGAACATCGAACTCCATTTCCACCAGCACATCGAAGGCGGTGGTTGGGATGTCACGCAGCCGCTCCAGTTTCACCTGCACGTTGAGGTTTTTTTGGAACACCATATCACGGATGTCGTTGACGGCAGTGGGGCCAAGGTCGAGTTCTTGGCCGATGTTGAAGGGGGTAGGGTCACGGTAGAAGGCTTCCCTCCCACAGTTTTGGATGTTTTGGTCTGTCGGGCATAGCCGGAGGGAAACGGCATCAATGAAATCGAGGTCGCCATTGCCAAAGAGCACTGTGAAAGTGGCCCGACTGGGCTGTATGCTCTTGATGTTGGCGGTGTCAATGCCCGCTGCATCCAATTGCGCCAGCGCATTTATTTGTACATCATTGATGGGTATATAGTGGGTGAACGATGGATTGATGCCGGGGTCAATGGAGAACTGCATATTGACAGCCCTGATGCGGGTCAGGGGTGGCTCTGTTTCTTTTTTACAAGAAAAAAATGTGAACACTACAAGGATTAATAAGGCTGTTCTTTTCATCGAAAATGGTTTATTCCATGAAACGCAAAATGGGGGTGTAAAAATTTTATCTGTACACATGTTTGACTAATTAAGACAATTATGATTCTTTTGCTGGAAGTAACGGTCAACTGTAACCTATTGGGCCGTTTAGTGTAAACCCATCGTTTTCAAACAGAACCCTCAAATAGTTACACCCAATGGGCGAAGCAAAAGTATCAATAGCAAAGGACAAGAGTGAATTACAGCGTTTTATCCGCAACCTGCTGAACGATCTTCAGGCACTGGAGTACATGATTGACCACAATTGGTTCGAGTCGGGAATTACCCGAATTGGTGCTGAGCAGGAGATGTGCATCGTGGACAACAAGACCTTCAAGCCGGCGAAAATCAACATGAAGGTAATAAAGGCCATGAAAGACTGTCCTTGGCTCGACACTGAGTTGGCACAGTTCAACTTGGAAACGAACATGACCCCCATGGAGTTCACGGGCAGTTGTTTCCGCCAGATGGAGGACGAAAACCTCACCAATATTGCGGCCATCCGCAAAGTGCTGAAGCAAGATTTTGGGGCCAATATTTGCTTGACAGGCATCTTGCCCACCCTGCGCAAGACCGACCTCGACCTCGAAAACCTGACGGAAAAACCCCGTTACATGGCCCTGATGAAGGCACTTAAGGGGCAGCTCATCGGTAGCAACTTCGAACTGAACCTCAATGGGATTGACGAACTGCATGTGAAGCACGAGTCTCCGTTATTGGAAGCATGCAATACCAGTTTTCAAGTGCATTTGCAGGTGGAACCGAAGGATTTCGTCTGCCTCTACAATATTGCGCAAATGCTTACAGGGCCTATCATTGCTATAGCCGCCAATTCGCCGCTGGTATTCGGCAAGCGCCTCTGGCACGAGACTCGCATTGCGCTATTCCAACAGTCGCTCGACACCCGCACCTCGCACGACCACCTGCGGGAGCGCAGCCCGAGGGTCAATTTCGGTAACGGGTGGCTCCAAGGTTCCATCCTCGAAATCTACAAGGAGGACATTGCCCGCTTCCGGGTGCTCATGACTGCCGACGAGGTTGAGAACTCTATCGAACAGGTTTTGAAGAAAAAAACGCCCAAGCTGAAAGCGCTGCAAGTACATAACTCCACAGTTTACCGCTGGAACCGCCCTTGCTACGGCATCAGCGACAACGGCCAGCCACACTTGCGCATAGAAGCGAGGGTGCTGCCCGCCGGTCCGACCATCATTGATGAGGTAGCCAATTCTGCGCTTTGGCTCGGTGCCATGGTGGGAATGAGGCGCCACTGCCCCGATGTGACGGCCAAGCTGTCTTGGGAGGATGTTCGGGACAATTTCATGAAGGCTGCCCAATTTGGTATTGATACCAAGTTCAATTGGTTCAACGACAAGAAATATTCTGCCACCGATTTGATACTCAATGAGTTGGTGCCGTTGGCCGAAGAAGGCCTGAAATCCAAGAACGTGGACAGCAGCGATATTGACCGCTACCTCGGCGTCATCAAGGAGCGGGCAAAGGCGCACATGACGGGTGCCCGCTGGCAGCTTAGGGCTTTCACCAAGTTGAAGGAATCCATCACCACCGACGAAGCCACTGCCGTCGTGACGGCCTGCATCGTCAAAAACCAGGAAAAAGAAATGCCAGTGCATACTTGGCCGTTACCAGAACCTTCCGAGCTGGAGGAATACGTGCCCAGCCGTCTGCGGGTCGAGGAGTTCATGACCACCGACCTAATTACCGTGCAAAAAGAAGACCTGATTGAATTCGTGGCTGAGCTGATGAACTGGCGCAAGATACGCTACATGCCCGTTGAAGACTCCAAGGGTAGGTTGGTTGGCTTGGTTACTTCCCGTTTGTTGTTGCGTTTCTACTCACAGAACAACAAACTGTCGGATAAGTCCAATGTTTCCGTTGTGGAAGACCTTATGGTTAAGCAGCCCTTCACGGTCACGCCAAAGACTTCCATCATGGATGCACTCAAGCTCATGCGTGACAACAAAATTGGCTGCCTGCCTGTGGTTCATGACAAGGAGAACGAACTTGTCGGGATTATCACCGAGATGGACTTCTTGCGGGTTTCGTCAAGGTTGATGGAAAGGCTGGAGTTGGCGAGCAATAAGTAATATTACACTGCAGGCCGCCAAGTTTTGGTCATCAGCATCAACTTTTGAACTCAGAATACATCACACCGTCCCGGTACTCCTTCAGTATGTGGCGCACGGTTTCGGAGAGGTTGTCTGGTAGGTTGTCCAATGAGAACCAAACCACATCCTTGAACTTATAGGGTTCGCCCGTTTTGATTTCTCCGTTCCATTTTGTCGCTTTGAAATAAAGGGTGATGCGGTGCCCCTTGTTTTTGGTGCGCTTGTGGAGCACATGCACCAATTGCAGGTCTTCTGGCCGCAGCTTTATTCCCGCTTCCTCTTCAGCCTCACGAATGAGCGCTTCCAAGGCGTATTCAGTGGCTTCAATACCTCCACCCACGAGGGTGAAGTTACCACCAAGGCTTTTCTTTTGCCTAAGGAGCAGGATGCTTCCCTTGTTGTAAAGTATGAGTCGGACCTTAAGATTTGTATCAGACATTGTGTGTATTGGTAAATGGACAGGGCAAATATAGAACCATCAGCCCAGTTTTTTAGTAAATATGATTTTTGGTTTTGCCTTTTGGTCTTACACTATCTGTTTGTCATTAAAAGATCAAGGATAAGCTACCATCCAAGGGGCAATTGAGCGTGAAATGTTGTAGCCGCCCTGCCGTTGGAGGTTCGGCACTTGGATAGGATTTGTAAACAAAACCGTCAACAGGGCACTGTGCTGTAGTTTCCAGGGCAAATAACAAAAACAGTAGCCGTTTCCCGTAGTTTAAATCCTCATTGTTCAAGTTTTGCAATGGGTATTGCGGCAACCTCCTTGCCGATGTTGAGGCCGAGCCGGGTACCCTCCTCGCAGTCCATCCGGAAATGTACGCCCAGTGGAATACGAGAGGAGGCGTTCTCAAAGGCCATTTCATAGAAAGAATGAAAATGCCGTGGCATACCCTTGAACTCCGTTCGCCCCTCGTGGCTGCGGTCAGTAAGTTCGTATTTTTTACCATACAATTGCGTGAGCACCTCGGCTGCAGCGGCTGAAAGCATAGCATGGCCTGAAGGGTAGGCCGGGAACGATGGTGTATGCACAATTGGCCTCCAATCTGGCTGTATGGTTTGCCGGATGAAGGTTTCGGGTCGCAGCAGGTTGTAGTGGTACTTGGAGTGCCAGCAGGCCACGGCTGCATCTGAAAGCGCAAGTCCGACTCTTAGGTAGGTTTCAAGGGCTTTCTCCACACTTGGTCGTTCCTGTTCAACCACTTGGTTGGTGATGGAAATCCACCTTCCCGCTGAGGAGTAAGTAAGCCCGGAGAAATCGTCGCTCCAAAATTCCGCAACCCATTGGTTTTCAGGAGACAATGGCGAGTTCATGGTATAGGCTTCGAGCGCCTGCACATAGTAGGGCGATGCCGGCTCCATCGAAAACGGCGGCAGCGGGGCAGCTAGGTGGTCTTCAGTTTTAACGACGAAGGTCCTGCCCTTGCCCCAATGCGGGAGCATTGCTGGCATCGGGAAATCTTCGCAAGGCTGCCAAAATGGGACACCTATCGGCAGTTCGTAATTTTTATCGTAAAGATGAAGGTTGGCCTGATGGCCAATAGTATCGGTGGCCGACCATTCAAAAACGGCCAAGGCCATTTTTCCCCCAAATTCAACGGAAGCGGTGAATGCCGTTGAGTCCAGCTCTTCCAAGGCGGCTTCGGCCCATTTCTGCTCCAATTCCTTGCGTTTCTCTTCAATGTTCCTAGGAGCCGATATGAACATCTTCTGTAGCATATTGGAGTAACATGCGTTGAGCACGGTCGGCAAATGGTAACGGAAATCAGGTTCTGGCTTCGGCAGCTTCATGTCCGGATACCTTGAGGCGAGTGACTGATATCCACCACCCATCACGGGCTGTGCTGCTTCCCAAGCTGCCAACCCCATGTAGGCATAGACCCTGGCCGCCACGGGTGGACGATAGCCTTCTGAATAGCGCTCTGCTTCAAGTGCATACTTATGCCAATCAAGCATCAATGCAACGGCAGGCACTTGATTCCCCGAATGGTTGCTCCTGTTTACAAAGCCCCGCCAAACAAGCAAGCCGATCAAGGAGGCAATGCCCAATGCAGCGAGCATTGTTTTTTTATGGGATAAAATATTCATTTTCAATTTTTTAAACCCAAGTCAACCTGCGGGAACTCCAGCCTGAACACCGTTCCAGAGGGTTGCCTGCCCGACACCTTGAGGTTGATGCGGTGCAATTTCATGATACTGTCCACGAGTGACAGTCCCACGCCGCTGCCTTTAACCTTCTCCGTTTTTGAGCTGCGGTAGAACGGCTCGAAGACCAATGCCACTTCCTCTTCGGGGATGCCGGGTCCTTGGTCTTGTATTTCGATGATGGAATTCCCTTCTGGCGAAAAAGAGAGCTTCACCTTCACCTTCTTGTCGGGGCTATACTTGCAGCCATTGTCCATGAGGTTGGTCAGGGCGGTTCGCAGCAGCTGGTCGTTTGCCCGCACAAAGAGCTTCTCTTCGTCGGCAGGCAAGTTCACGATTTCAAAATTGATGGTGTAGTCGGCATGCGCTTTCAGCAATGCCGACTTCGCTTGCCAAACAGCTTCATCAATCCGAATCTTTTCAAAGCTAACTTCTTGGCCCGATGCATTGATTTTGGCCAATTGCATCAGCTTATCGGAGACGAGGTTCAGTTCACGGGCGTCGTCCAGCACGGATTGCAGGGTCTGTCGGTATTCGGCGGCTGGCCGTTCTTTTTGGAGCATTATTTCTATCTGCGAAATGATGACCGTCAGTGGGTTTTTCAGTTCGTGCGAAATGTTTGAAAGGAAAAGTTTCTGGGCATTGAAGGCCGCTTGCAGCCTGTCCAGCAGTCGGTTGAATGTGACGACAAGGCGGGCCAGTTCGTCACTGTTCTTCGAGGTTTCGAGGCGGCGGCTCATGTCGCTCGGCAAGATGGCGTCCACTTGGTTCATGATATTGCTCACGGGCGAGAGCGCTTGCCCGGCAAAGAACCACCCGCCAATGGCCACCAAACCGCAGAATGCGAAGAACACCACAATCAAGATGCGGGAAAGGTTTGCCAACTCCGTTGGATTAAAAACGGCTTCTGCGATAACCGTATATACCTTGCCAGAAGGCGCCATAAAGCGGGTGCCAAAAGCATTGTACTCCCCGTGCGGGAAGCGGCATTCCCCCATTTTGTTGATTTCTTCGAGGGTTGCTTGCGCAATATTTTTGGCAGAGGGGTTGAAGGTGTAAACCCTGCGGCCAAGGGCATCGAAAATGGAGATATTTTCCGTGAATGCTGTGAAAGTGGCCGTGTTGCCTGGGCTTGGCACCTCTGCCAGCCCTTCCCGTTCCAATCGGCCCACCACTACACCCACCGTGAGGTTCGCCTTGGAGCGCAGGTTGCCATAAAACTCGTTCTGGAGGTGCTGCTTGAACTGGAAATAGATGTAGAACATCGCCACCAGCATGATGCTTGCCACGATGAGCATGAACTGTATCGTTAGGCGGGTTCTGATTTGCATTTTTGTGAAGTACAAAGGAAAAAGTACAAAGGAAAAAGTTCCAACGCCACCGACTTTTTACTTTTCACTTTTCACTTTTTCCTTTCCAAGTCAATCCTCCTCTTTCAGCACATAACCGAGGCCGAACATGGTGTGGATGAGTTTCTTGTCAAACGGGCGGTCAAGTTTGTTGCGCAGGTAGCTGACATAGACCTCGATGACGTTGGTTCCTGTGTCAAAATTAATGTCCCAGACCTTTTCGGCAATCTCCGTTTTGGAAACGACCCGGCCCTGGTTGCGGATGAGGTACTCGGTGAGGGCAAACTCCTTGGGCGTCAGCTCTATCTTCTTGCCGCTTCGGGTGCAGGTCTTTGCATCAAGGTTCATTTCAAGGTCGGCGAAGTAGAGGATGGTCCTTTGCGGTACGCCTTCTTTTCCCCTGCGTGCCAGCGCACGTATGCGCATGAGCAGTTCCTTGAACTCGAACGGCTTCACGAGGTAATCATCTGCCCCAGCCTCAAAGCCCGTTACCTTGTCATCAGTTGTGCCCATTGCCGTCAACAACAGGATAGGCGTCTCTACGCCCGTGGTGCGGAGCTGCTTGATCAACTCGAAGCCAGTCATCTTGGGCATGACCACATCCGACACAATTACATCGAAATTGCCGGACTCGGCCAATTGCTTGCCCGTTTGCCCGTCGTAGGCGAAGTCCACTTCCATTTGGTGCTCTTCCAAGCCTTTTTTCAAGGATTGTACGGTCTTGACCTCGTCTTCTATGATGAGTACTTTCATTTTCATTTATGGACTCAAATCTCTATTTATTTGAATCCGTTTTCTACCTTAATTTTGGTTTTAAGTAGATTCTAATATAAATATGCCTCAAAAATAGTCCTTATAACCAGAAGTGGCGATAGATTTGCAACGCATTTCACGCTCACCTTCACTTGCCCTGCTTGCTCCTCTTTCTAATTTTGTTCACGAACATAATTTTTGGAACCTTAATTTTATAATCCTATGAAGTTTTTAAGAAACACCTTGGCCGTGCTTTGCGGCTTTTTCATGGCGTCCTTCCTCTTAACCTCTTGCGTGAAGGACAACGACCAAAGCAAATACCAGGTAGCCGATTTTGATGCGGAAGCTGCCCTGAAATGGAACCAGATGTTCTTGGATGTTGAGCGCTACATGGGTGGTTACCGCCCGGGGCCTGCTCCTCGTGCACTGGCCTACATGGGACTTGCTGCATACGAAGCCTGCGTTTCCGGTATGCCAGACTACAACTCTATGCGCAGTCTGTACCCAGGCCTCAGCATCCCTGATGCAGACAAGAACGCTGAGTACCACTGGCCTACCGTGGTTCATTACACTTACGCAACTTTAATGCATAAGTTCTTCGTGGACCCACCATCCGACATGTACACCCGCATGAGCGACCTCGAAAACAACCTGCAAAGCCAGTACGGGGCCGATACGGACAGCAAGGTCTATGAGCGCTCCAAGGAGCACGGCATTCAAGTGGCCGAGGCCGTTTGGGAATGGTCAAAGACCGATGCCGTTGGCCATGATGCCTACCTCGACCCATTCGGCGACTACGACTGGCAGGCCCACTATGACAGTCCCGGCGATTGGGTGCCAACTGTGCCAGGCCCTCCGCAGCCTATGTTCCCAAGTTGGGGCGAGGCCCGCACTTTCGCCATCCTGCCATCTGACAAGTTGTGCAAGGCACCTTTGGCTTATAGCGAAAACCCGCAATCCGCACTGTTTGCCCAGGCCTTGGAAGTGAAAAACGCCATCAACGACGACAACTGGGAGGATGGACAGTGGATTGCCTATTTTTGGAGCGATGATATCACTGGCCTGACTTTCAGCCCCGGCCCCCGCTGGACTGCCATTGCCAACCAAGTCATCGAAAAAGATGGTGTTAGCCTCGAAACGGCCTTGTTCTGTTATGCTAAACTTGGCCTTGCCCTCAACGATGCTGCGGTAGCTTGCTGGCACTCGAAATACGCCTATAATTTCGAGCGCCCGGAGAGCTATATCCAGCGGGTGATTGACCCAAGTTGGGAGCCTACGCTTGCTCACCCGCTGAATGGCTGGACGGGCTTCACGCCGCCGTTCCCAGCGTACCCCAGCGGCCACTCTACCATGGGCGGTGCTGGTGCCGAAGTGCTGACCGATGTGTTCGGCAACCACTACGGCATGACCGACCGCTCGCATGAGGGACGCACTGATTTCCCTGGTAGTACTCCCCGTTTTTTCAACAATTTCTATGAAATGTCGGAGGAGAATGCACTTAGCCGTATCCCGCTCGGCGTTCACTGGCGCATGGACTGCGAAGTGGGCGTTGACCTTGGTTACCTCTGTGGCCGCCGGGTGAACAACCTGCCTTGGAAGAAATAAGCAGATTGACAGTTCTTATAAAATCAAAGCGCCCCATCGGATTTTACTCCCGATGGGGCACTTTTTTTGAGGGGCTACATGGGGCAGGTCATTTTTTATCTTCCAGCTTCAGCGACTGCCATGCCGCTAACTGCCAGGTTCCTTTCTGTTTGAAATAAACGTCCGTATAACGAAGCCGAACCTCAAAAGCCTTCTCTCCCAAACTGCCCGTTACGAGTACAATGCCGTTTACGATGGCTGACTTGCCATGTATTCGTACCCGCATTTCCGAAGGTTCCATCGTTCGATAGACCAACTTCCCAGTGCCTATATTGGCGATATGTTCTTCCTTGTTTTCAAGCAGCCCATTGGAGTGCAGGTAAGTCAGGTCTTCTGCCAACAACTTCCTCAGGAGCGCTGTGTCTTTGGTGGTCATTGCTTCGAACCGCTGCAGTTCAATAGCTTGCAGTGCCAATTGCTTTTTTGATTGAGCAAAGCAAAGGGCAGGGAGCAGCAAAGCTGCGATAAACAGGGCTTTCTTCATACGCTTTTGGTGGCAACTATTTGGTAAGGGGTGCTCAGTGGTTGTGACCATCGTGGACGTGCTCACTAAGTGGCACATAGTCCATTCCACAGACTGGGCACTTGCCGGCCTGGTCGCTGCCACTGCCTTCGCAATGCATAGGGCAAACATAGGCAGAGGTATACTCCTTGGTAGTGCCGTGCGCTTTTGCCTCGCTGCCACCTGCACCGTTCTCGTGCTGATGGTTGGAGCTGCAAGCGGCAATTAAAAATATTGCAACGGCAAGGATGAGGTAGGGAAGTTTTTTCATTTACTAAAAATTGAATTTTTCTGACTATAACGGATTGTAGTGATGGCCACCTTCCCCCCCAATCGAAGCCGATATGAGGAGGTTGTGAAGCCAGTTTTCGTGATAAATTTTGCCGTTGAGCCTTGCCGATGG
>JALHQW010000130.1 GCA_022841745.1 Saprospiraceae bacterium
TTGCTGCCTTGTATGTCAATGAACGTTATTTACCGATTCATCGCAAAGGAAATCAAGGTGGATTTCCCGCTGCTAGAATAGGTCATCTTTGTTTTTTTCTAATAGCGAGAATCGCTGGCGAAGTAAGGAAAAAGCAGGGAAATATTATTTTTGGGCAGTAAAACACAACTATGAGAAAACTGAGCTACACCCAACTTGGTTACTTGAAACCTGGAGCACCCATTGAATTAGGTATGAAGGAACTGGAGCGGCATTTTGTCCTCGAATTCAAGAATGGATAGATAGGTACACCAGCAGCAGACCCGACTTTTTCAGTGGTGAATCGTTCAAGAAGAACTTTGTAAAATTGATTTTTGAATCGTAAATATTGAAGAATCAATAGCCCTTTGATGGTCAGACAGTACGAACAATTAAAGCGCCAATATACCAGGGATTTGCTCGCTCTTTTGGCAATTTACGACTTGCCGATGACCATGACTGAACCTACAAAACAGGCAGAAGAACTGCCCCAACCGCAAGCTGCTTAGAGACGCTTACCAATATTTCGATAGAGTACCTCAAAAAATATCCAATGCTATGTTTTGTGCAGCGGATTCGAGGTCAGCTGGCATGGTTTGCTTTTAGGCGATGTGTTCTTTAGTTGACGCAGTTTCAATTGCTTCCTGCTTCTCCCATTCCCCAACGACCAACTTCGTCATTTCCAGCACTAAGGTGGGAGGGGTTTCCTTCGGCAATTTTTGCACGATGGTACCAAGTACCTTGGTCAGTTCCCACTTAGGATGTTCAAGGCGAAGCTCATCAAAATGGAGTAAGGTGGTAAACTCCAAGCTCTTCTTGAATTTGACGGTGTAGGGAAACTTCGAAAACGCTTTTTTCACGGCTTTTTCCTCTTCAGCCGTCATTGGCCTTCCCAACTTGATTGATTCTTTCTGTGCGGCAGTCATGGCAAAATGTATTATTGGATTTAAAAGGTAGGTATCTCAGGGACAAGAACAAAAGCGTCATAGATTTTTCGACTATCGTATGGCTCTTTTGTTCGGGGGTTGAAGAAAACGCCTTGAACAGAATAATGCTCCAAGATTTCAAATTCAAATGGTTCTTCGTGGTTTTGTATGGGTAAACATCTATCATATTGTAACCCCTCGTTTCAACGAGGGGAGCATGAGTTCCCTCTCGCACATCTATCTTCTTTTCTAAACATCAACATCAGGCATTTGACGAAAGATAGTAAATGCTGATGTTCTGTAAAGAAGAAAGATGTTGTTGGTGGGTATTTGCCAAATTCCCGCCATTAAAATAGCGGGTTACAAGATGATAGATGTTAAGTGAAATTACCCACAAGAAGACACGAAGAACCATTCAAATTGTTGAAAATACGGTTGTACAATAGCCTGCGCTTATTGTCAACTGGAACTATTGCTATTCTGGTGGTGGGATTGGACTGCGCAAACGAATGGACAATATTGACCAATGTACTGATAATTTTCCTCATATCGCCATTATCGGAGATGATTTCATCATCGAAATCGTCGGAGACCAAATCCCCAAAAGCAAGATTGTAAAGTTTGTCCCTGACCTTACCGAACCTTACAACTTTGATAATCGTCCCTTTCGGCCCAACGCTCACAAACTGAAACTCGATTTTGTCTTCGTTGAAGGTGAATTCGTAACCTTCTCGTTTCTTCATAGTAGTTGTTTGTAATAGTGGGTCAAACATAACTACTTCATTGAATTTTTTGACGATTTCCTAACAACTGAGTTAACTTTCACAATTCGTTTTTTTACACCCCCCTGACAATCCCCCACCCCCTTTTGACATTACCGTGATATTCGTACAGTGAACAGTGCCAACCTTTGCACCAGCAAAAACGGCGGTAGAGAGCCATTATCTCACTGCCGTTTGAAATAAGAAATCAAACCATAACAACTGTTCATTATGAAAATCAGAATCTTCGGCCTGATGATGGCCATGCTCGCTGTGAGCGCACTTTTCCTGACTGGCTGCAAGGACGACGAGCCAAAAACCACCAAAGTCCATGGAACTATCACGATTGACAATGCCGACCTATGGGAGACCTGGCAGGACAGTGGCGTGGTGGAAGTGACCATCTTCCCTGCTTTCAGCCTCGACCCGTTGGCTGGTTGGGGAGAGATTCCAGATGGCACATTTGGCCCTGGATCCTTGGGTGGCACCTTCGCCGTGGGAGCACCTTACAACTCACAGAACCCTATCGTCCTAGAGTATAAGGCAGGCCAAACGGAGTACGACTACGAAATCGAAGTGGAGCCAGGCACTTATTCTGCTTTGGCCATCGGCTTCCGCCATAATGGCATAACCAACCCGTCACTCAAAACTGCCACCCTCGGATGCCATTGGGGCAACGAGGAGACCGTCAGCCACGGAGTCGTCATTAGGGTTCAGGCAGGGCCACAGGTGATTACTCCTTTTGATTACCCAGCCCCTTCTACCATCACCATAAAAGCAGAAGAACACTTGGAATTGAACTTCAAGGCTGACTTCGGCTTTGTGGAGCAATGGTATCAGTAATTGAGGGATGAAGGTAGGAGGTATGGAGGTTTGCAAGGCTCCCACACCTCCATACCCCACACCTCCATACCCTATTCATTGTGTTGGGAAAATTAACCACCGCCGTATTGCTTTTTTGCTTCGCAATGGCTTGCTTCGGGCAGGGCACAGGCAGCATCACAGGCGTTGTGCGTGACGCTGCGACGGGTGAGCACTTGCCCTTCGTCAATGTATTGCGGAGCAACAATGGCGGCACGGCAACGGATGCGGAGGGTATTTTTGAAATGAAAGGGCTTGCGCCCGGTAGGTACACGCTATCAGCAACTTGCATCGGCTATCGGGAGGAGGTGACGAAGGATGTGGAGGTCGTGGCTGGTAAAACAACAACAATCGCTTTTGAACTGGAGCCAATGGCCATCCTCGGCGACGAGGCCATCGTGACCGCCACCCGTATGCCGCAAGCGGCAAAACTGGCCCCAGCCAGTGTGGCGCTCATCACTGCCCAACAAATCAAGGAGAAGAACATCACCACTTTCGACCAGGCCTTCGATGAGGTGCCGGGCGTGGTGGTGACAAGGGCCAGTAACGCCAATGTGCA
Organism: Saprospiraceae bacterium; assembly: GCA_022841745.1. Lineage (GTDB taxonomy): Bacteria > Bacteroidota > Bacteroidia > Chitinophagales > Saprospiraceae > UBA6168. Next base: position 3,126 of record JALHQW010000130.1, read on the forward strand.
GGCGTTCTCCATCCGGGGTGCTTCGGAGGTGGCCGGCGGGGGCATTGGCAACCGGGTGCTGCTGCTGATTGATGGTCGCCCGGCACTCAGTCCCGAATCGGCTGGGGCGCTGTGGAACCTCGTGCCGCTAAACTCCATCGAGCGCATCGAGGTGGTGAAAGGGGCCTACTCCTCGCTCTACGGCTCCTCGGCGATGGGTGGCGTGGTGAACGTGATTACCCGCAAACCAGCCTCAACGCCCAGCACCAAAATCCACCTGAACTACGGCAGCCACGAGCAACAAGCCGCCCGACTCGGCGAGGTGGGCTACCGTGATTTTTTCACTTTCGAGGCCAATCATAGCCGCAGCTACAAGCGGTTCTCCTACCTGCTCGATGGCGGTTGGAAGCACAACGATGGCCACCGCCAGAAATCGGGCTTTGACCTGGTCAATTTCTATGGCAAGGGCACTTGGGCACTCAACGGCAACCGCCACCTGCAAATCACGCTCAACGCCAATCGTATCCACAATGACACGCCCGCCACCTGGTTCAGTTTCAACCAGCCCTACGCCGTTGCGGAGCACCGCAAGGACGACTACCAGAACCGTCGGGAGATGAACGCCGATTTTTACTACTACGCCATCCCAAGCGCCAAGGTGAAGTATTCGACCCGCTTTTTTTACTATCAAAACAACTCCCGATACAGCTTCGACGATGACCCCGAAAACGACAGCACCAACGTGAACAAAGGCAAGCAGGTCATCGCAAAATCGTCCATCATGGCGCAGCGACTGGGCAGCGTCTCGCAGGTGGACTGGTTCGTGACCGAGAATCATGCCCTCGTCATGGGCGTTGACTTGAACATGGACCACGTGGTCGGCCTACCGGACACGGTGCTGTATGGCCGCCATGAGGCCGTCAATATCGGTGCCTACCTGCAGGACGAGTGGAGCATTGCGAAGCACCTGACCGCTACCCTTGGCACTCGTGTGGACCACTACCGCATCTTGGGCGAGTTCCAAGAAACGAATTTCAGCCCGAAACTGGCGCTGCTCTACCAGCCCTCCCAATCCCTTGGCGTTCGGGGTTTGCTGGCACAAGCATTTAGGAACCCTGCCATGGCCGAGCGGTTCATCAAGTTCGAGCAGGGTGGCGGCTTGTCGTTTGAACCCAATGCGAACCTGAAATCCGAGAAGCTGACACTCTCTGCCGAACTGGGCGTTAAGTGGAGCCTGAAAAACCGCAGCAGCTTTGACGTGGCCGTTTTTTACAACAAATACCAAGACCTGATTTCCTTCCTCCAAGTATCCAAGCCGCTGGAACCATTGCGCTACCGGGTCATCAACTTGAAGGAGGCGGTGATGCAGGGGTTTGAGATTGCTTATGTGCGGCAAATAAAGAACCGTGCAAGGCTCAACATCAGCTATACCTACCTCGATGCAAGGGACGTATCAGAAGGCCGCCTGAACGACGATTTGGCCTATAAGATGAAGCATACGCTGGGCGCAGGGGCCACTGCCTTTTTTGGGAAATTCACAGCCAATGTCAACGCCCGCTATCGCAGCGCCATCAAGGAAGTGTTCATTTACCCTGGCAGCGAACCGGGTGCAGCCACGGTGCTGAACGCAAAAATCGCTTGGCAAAAATCGAAGCACCTTCAATTCTACCTCGCCCTCGACAATCTCACCAACAGCCAGTATGAGGAACTGGAGCGCTACCGGATGCCGGGGCGGAACTACACGGCGGGGGGCACCTGGGAATTTTGATTATTTCCCATTGCCAAAACGCATCTTTTCATACTGACCATTATCACCGCTGATTTTCTGCAATGCCGTTACACTTGCAGTGCGCAAGATGGCCCAGTTGCCATCGGCAAAACAGCTTCCAGCGCTACTGCATAAGAGGGCGTGGAAGGCGAGGTAAAAAATTCCTTTTTTTACCTCGCCTCCACGATTTGGGTGTTTTTGAAAAAATTTCAATTTTTCAAAAACACCCGCTCCGAGCAGTTGCCTACCAACAACTAAATCAGCTATTATGAAAAGCAGTCATCAAAACAGGGCAACAATGGGCCGTCTCCTACCTGCCATCTTATTCGCATTTGCACTGGTTGCTTTCGCAATAGGCTGTGCCAATGAAAAGAAACAAGGCATTGCCGAAGGCGAAGAATGGTTCAAATCCTATTGCACCCCTTGCCACGGCGAGAACGGCGATGGCCAAAGCCAAATAGCGGGCATGATGGAAACACCGCCTAAAAACCTGCGCCAGATTGCCCAGCGACGCAACGGGCAGTTCCCTGATGCTGAAATCTCGAAAATTATTGCTGGCGTGGAAAATGTGCCCGGCCACAGCACCACCGATATGCCAGCCTGGTGGGACACTTTCAAAAAAGCAGAGGGCATCACCGATGAGAAGATCTTACAAGAGAAGATTGACCATATCACCGCTTACTTGAAGACGATACAAGAATAGGGAAACAGTTACTCACACCCTCAACAGCCACCCTGCAATACTCATCCTACCCCGGTGCGCCACCTTCACCTCATGCTCTATTTCGTCTGCTTTGAAAAAGACTGCCCGACCCGGTTTCAACCTGATGGTTTGCTCGCCGCTTTCGAGGTACAGCACCAGCTCGCCGCCGTCGGCATCCACCCAATCGTCGTTGAGGTAGGTTATCATGGAAATCTGCCTGCCGGAATCGTGCTGGAAACGGTCGAGGTGGCGCTTGTAAAAGCTGCCGGGTTGGTAAAGGGCATAATGGAACTCGCTGCCGTTGATGCCCGTGTAGCAAGTGAGATTGAGGTAGCGGTAAAATGCTTCAATACCATCGAAAAAAGCCCGCTCCGCCGGGTCAAGGGAGTCGCCTTCGAGCCATGAAATCACGTCGCCCCGCACTTGCAGGTTCTGTTGCGAACTGGCCTTGCGGCCAACACCTGCTTTGTGCATCTGGTGGTTGGCCTTGCGGCCAATCAGGTTGTTGCGGAGCGCAGTCACGAGTTTTGCATCGAAAAAATCCTCGCAGGTGGCGTAGTTGTCGGCAATGATGCCAGCGACGATGGCCTCGAATTTTTGGTTCATGGTGTAAGGTAGCATAAAATGCGAAGCACACATGGGCTTGCCCCATTTCGTCTGGTAATCCACCATTTCTGACCGCCAGTCTTTCCTAATCGTCCAAAACCGGGCTTACCTCCAGTATTCAATTTTATCTTCGCATCTGCGCTTTGCGCATTCATCCTTTTTTCATCATTAAAACAATCAAATGAAGAAGCTAACACTGGCCATTTTTGCCCTTGCCACCCTGATAATTTCCTGCAAGCAGGAAAAGCCCGCACCGCCCAAGGAAGCCAAGCAATACACCATCGAACAGTTCTACAAAAACGAGCAAATCGGCGGCGGAGCCTGGTCGCCGGACGAGTCGAAACTCCTAGTCCACAGCAACAAAACGGGCATCTACAACCTTTACGAAATCAACGTGGCCGACGGCTCACAGCGGCAGGTGACCAATTCGGCGGTGGAGTCGTTCTTCGTCGTGGACTACGTGCCCGGCACGAAGCAAATGCTCTACACTGCCGACAAGGGCGGCAACGAAATTGACCATATCTACCTCCTCAGCGAGGACGGCAAGGCCACCGACCTGACGCCCGCCGAGAAGGAGAAGGCCAATTTCTATGGCTGGAGCCTCGACAAAAAGGCCTTGTTCTATGGTTCCAACAAGCGCAACGAGCAGTTTTTTGACCTTTACAAAATGAGTGTCGGCGACTGGAAGTCAACAATGATGTACCAAAACGACGAAGGCTTGGACGTGAACGGCATTAGTTGGGATGAAAAGACCTTGGCCATCGTAAAGCCCAATACCACAAGCGAGAACCAATTATTCCTCTACGACATTGCCACGAAAAAAATGACCGAAATATCCGAGCCGTCAGCCCCCGGCCAGTACGGCGCTTCTGGTTTCAGCAAGGACGGCAAGTCGTTTTTCTACACCACCGATGCGGGCAAGGAATTTGCCTACCTCGTGCAGTTCGACATCGCTACGGGGCAGCGCAAGACCATTTTTGAAACCAATTGGGATGTGATGTACTCCTATGTCAGCGATAAGGAAAAATACCGGGTCATCGGCATCAACGAAGACGGTAAGAACTCGCTGAAAATCCTCGACAACGCCACTGGCCAACCTGTGGCCTTCCCCGATATACCTGACGGTGATGTGCTTTCGGTGAACATTTCCGATAGCGAGAAATGGATGCGACTGACCGTGGGCACCTCCAAGGCACCGAGCAATATCTACGCCTACAATTTTGAAACAAAAGAATTGAAGCCGCTGACCAATACGCTGAATCCCGAAATCAACCCCAGCGACCTCGTGACAGCTGAGGTGGTGCGCTACAAATCCTTCGATGGGCTGGAAATCCCGGCCATTTACTACAAGCCACTGGCCGCCTCGCCCAATGCCAAGGTGCCCGCCCTCGTGTGGGTGCATGGAGGCCCCGGCGGACAGTCCCGCACGGGCTATTTTGCCTTGCTGCAATACCTCGTAAACCACGGTTACGCCGTGCTGGCCGTCAACAACCGGGGCAGCAGCGGCTATGGCAAGAGCTTCTTTAAAATGGACGACCGCAACCATGGCGACAAGGACTTGATGGATTGCGTTTGGGGCAAAAAATGGCTCGCCTCGCAGGACTACGTGGACTCCACCAAAATCGGCATCATCGGCGGCAGCTACGGCGGCTACATGACCATGGCGGGCATGACCTTTACGCCCGACGAGTTCAAGGTCGGCGTCAACATCTTTGGCGTGACCAACTGGCTGCGCACCCTCAAGAACATCCCACCCTATTGGGAGAGCTTCAAGAAGGCGCTTTACGATGAAATGGGCGACCCCACCACCGCCGATTCTGTGCGGCTCTACAATATTTCACCGCTTTTCCACGCCGACAAAGTGAAGAACCCTGTGATGGTGCTCCAAGGTGCCAACGACCCCCGTGTGCTGCAAATAGAGTCCGACGAAATCGTGGCGGCAGTGCAGAAGAACAAGGTGCCCGTGGAGTACGTCATCTTCCCCGACGAGGGGCATGGTTTTGTGAAAAAGGAAAACGAAATCAAGGGCTATGGGGCCGTGCTGACCTTCTTGGACAAGTATTTGAAGGGGACGGAGAAGGTGCCGAATTAGCCTACTGCCCAGCGTTAAGGTGACATCTTTTTTCCTATCTCGAATTTTTCAATTATCTGCTGTTTCAAAAAGGAAAAAAGGTGTCATCTTAATGCGGTCGTTGAGAGATGACACCTTTTTTCGCTTTAAAGTCACCGTTAATTTGCCAATTTATGGTAGCGAAAAAAGATGTCACCTCTCTGCACTTATGAATTCAGGAATTAATGTACGACTACATCATCATCGGCAGCGGCTTTGGCGGCTCGGTGTCGGCCCTGCGGCTGTCGGAGAAAGGCTACAAAGTGCTGGTCATTGAAAAGGGGAAGTGGTTCAACAAGCCCGATGATTTCCCCAAGACCAACTGGAACCTTCGGAAATGGCTTTGGATGCCCAAACTGGGCCTCCAAGGCCATTTTCGTTTGGCTTTCTACCGCCATGTGGCCGTACTGAGCGGGGTGGCCGTGGGCGGTGGTTCGGTCGTCTATGCCAATACGCTGCCCGTACCCAAGCGGGCGTTCTTCACCTCAGGGGCTTGGAAGGACTTGGCGGATTGGGAAACCGAGCTAAAACCGTTCTACGCCCTAGCAAAGCAAATGCTCGGTGCTGCGCAACACCCGTACATGAGCCGCAGCGACAAGGCCATGCTGCAATTGGCGGAGGAAATGGGCGACAAGAATGCCTTCCACAAAGCGGAGGTGGCCGTCTATTTCGGCAAGCTGGGAGAGACTGTGCCTGACCCCTATTTCGATGGCAAAGGCCCCGACCGAACGGGCTGCAACCTTTGCGGCGGCTGCATGTTGGGCTGCCGCTACAACGCCAAGAACACCTTGGACAAAAACTACCTTCACCTTGCGCAGCAATTGGGTTGTGAAATCATGGCCGAAACGGAGGTCTATGACGTCGTGCCGCTCAACGAAGACGGCAGTGCGGGCTACGAGGTCAGGTTCAAGGATTCGTTGGGCTATTTCCCCAAGAAGGGCAACCTGAAAACCCATGGCGTCATCTTTGCCGGCGGCGTCCTTGGCACGATGGACTTGTTGTTGAAACTGAAAAAAACCTCCCTGCCCCGCCTGTCCGACCAGCTCGGCATGGGCATCCGCACCAATTCGGAGAGCCTGATTGGGGTCACGAGTTTCGATAAAAGCGCCAATTTCTCGGAGGGCATCGCTATCGGTTCCATCGTGCATATTGACGAAAACCGCCACGTAGAGCCGGTGAAATACTCGGCAGGGGCAGGTTTTTGGCGCATCTTCATGGCCCCCATGGTGCAGGGCAAGACCATGCTTGGTCGCTTTTTCAAGATGCTAAAAGACCTCGTGCTGCACCCCTGGGACAACCTCCGCATCTTCTTCGTGGACGATTGGAGCAAGCGCACACAAATCCTACTCTACATGGAGAGCATTGACTCCACGCTCCGCTTCGTGCGCTCCAAGTTTGGTTTTTTGAAAACGGACCTAGAATCCGGCCCGGCCCCCACGGCCTTCAATCCTGTGGCTCAGGACATAGCCCATCGCATCGAAAAAATCAACCACGGCAAGGCGATGGTGATGAACACGGAGACCCTGCTCGGTATTCCCACCACAGCGCATATCCTCGGCGGGGCCTGCATGGGCGAAGATGCCACCACGGGCGTTATTGACCGTGACAACCATGTTTTCAACTATGAAAATATGCTGGTCTGCGATGGGAGCATGATTTCAGCGAATCCTGGGGTGAATCCTAGTTTGAGTATTACGGCGATTGCGGAAAGGGCGATGAGTAAGGTTGGGGTGAAGGGGTAAGGGGGTGCATTGGAGTTGAGTAAATGGGGTTGGTGGTAGGGGTTTTAGGGTGAAATAGAAATGGGGGTAAGGGTATTTTTTTGTTCGGCGAACGCAGGCTGTGAAATAATTCACTTCCCCCGTTTTCCGAGCATTTCGTTTCGATAGAATCGCCTCACGCCACCTCCCATGACCGCTGTGCTCCGATAATTTGTCCCTTGAAAAACCAAGAGACCCGACGTTCCAAATAAAAGTCCCGCCACAACGCCCCGGAATGCCCCCATAAACAACAAAAAGAGCTG
>JALHQW010000131.1 GCA_022841745.1 Saprospiraceae bacterium
AAAGGCAGAGACAGTAATTGGCTCTGATAGGAGGGTTATTCCCTTATCCGAGCAAATACCTCATCACTGCTATATCTTTCATTTTTCAAAGCTATCTGGCTTGCAATAGGTCAGTTACTGAATGCCGATCGAAACCTTCATTCACTTCGAAGCGCCTTAATAGGGTCTTGCTTGGCTGCCTTTCGGGCAGGGAACAAACCGAAAACCAGCCCAATCGTAGCTGCAACGCCGAAAGAAAGGGCAATTGACCAGGACGAGACCATCGTGGGTATTTCCGAGGATTTGGACACCAACACAGCTGCCACAACCCCCAAGCCAATTCCAAATAGGCCACCAATCAGGCTGATGATGACAGCCTCGAACAAAAACTGTAGCACGATGTCGGTTTCCTTGGCACCCAATGAGCGGCGTACCCCAATTTCCTTGATGCGCTCCATCACCGAGGCCAACATGATGTTCATGATGCCGATACCACCAACCAGCAAAGAAATGCCAGCAATGGCAGCAAGTACCCGGTTGAAAATATCTTGTGTTTTTTGCTGTTGCTGGAGCAACAGTTCGGGTACTTCGACCTCGAAGTCAACGAGGTCTTTGTGGCGGCGCTTGAGGATTTTTGCGATGACTTGGGCAGAAACTTCCAAGGTTCCAGCGTCTTCCAGCCGAACCACGACTTTATCCAATTGGTGGTAGTTTTCTTCCCCCTTGTTTGAATCTTCGTCTTCGCCAAAATTATTATCCGATTTGATTTTATCGGCCGTAATCCTGGCCCGATTCCTGATGCGCAGCATGGCGCTGGTCACTGGCACATATACATCGGTGTTGTAGTCCCGAATGCCAAGGTTCTCAAGGCTCTCCTTGCTGGCGACCCGTTTTTCGAGCACTCCAATTACCTTGAACCAAGACGTGCCAACTTTTAGCCATTGACCTATGGGCTCAATCTCCGGGAAATACTTGGTTTGCACTGTTTGCCCTATGATACAAACAGGCTTTCCGCCTTCAATATGTACTTTGTGGAAAAGGTCGCCAGTAGCCAGGCCAAGGTTGTTCAAGTCGAAAAATGCATTGGTGATGCCAACTACCTTGGCCTTTCCTGTTTTTCCTCCAAAAACCAAATTGGTCTGATCGACCACTTCTGGGCTGATTTTATCCACGCCCGGTAGCACTTTTTCAATAGCTTTGATGTCCTCTAATGTCAATCCAGGTGACCAAGGGCGCTTCCCATCCTTTCCTTTGCTGCTATTGCCGCCACTTCCACTGTCACCTGTAGAGGACTTAGCCGTATTGGCGGTTTCCTCTCCTCCTTCACCCGCTTTGAGTATCACCGAGTTAATGACGATATTATTGGTACCAATCAGTTTCATTTGGTCCAGCAACGCCTGCTTTGCACCTGTTCCAATGGCGAGCATGGCTATAACCGCTGCTACACCGAACACGATGCCCAAGGCAGTTAGCACAGAACGTAGGAAGTTGTCCAAAACGCCTTCTACAGCCAGAATGAAATTGAAAATGGTGCGTTGCAAGGTGGATGGTTTATAGTTGGTGAATTGGGAATGGATTAGCCGACAATGATGAAATTGCCACCACCAGCCCCATTCTTGGGCTGGTAATCTTCCTTGACTTGCTGCAATTTCTTTTTGGCTTCTTCCTGCCTTTTCTTTTTTTCTTCTTCCATTTTCCGACGCAACTCGTCCTTTATTTTCTTTTCAATGGGCACCAATGGCAATTGTTCCGCACCATCTGGGATGAGGAGCATCACTTCTTCGCCTTCTTTTAGTCCATGCTCTATGATTACTTCGTTGTCGTTGGTTTCTCCGGTAATTACTTCTTGTTTGACGATTTTACCATCTGCTTTTTTGAAAACATAAGAAAGGGAGTCGCTTTGGATGGCTTCCAGCGGCACATAGAGTACTTCTTGGAAGGTATAGGTCAAGATTTCATTGCTGGTGGTCATGGCTGGTCGAAGGATGGAGTCCACTTCCTCCAATTGCACCGTAATTTCAAACACTTTGGCATCATAGCCTTGCAACTGCTCTCCTACGTTGGCCACGGTTATGACCTTTCCTGTGTAGCTATTTTCAGGAAAGGCATCCACTTTGATTTTAACATCCTGTCCTTTTTGCACTTTCCGAATGTCCACCTCATTGACATAAGTCTTTGAAATCATGGTACTTAGGTCAGGCAATTCGGCGACTACGGGGTCCCAAGTACTTATTTGGGAGCCGGGGCCTACCTTGCCATTCCAACTTCTGGCATAAATCAACATTCCGCCCTTGGGGGCAGTCACCACAAATTGGTTACTTAGATCCACTAACCGCTGCCGACGCTGGTTCACTTGGCTGAGCGTGGCCAAAATTTCACTGATTTTTGCCTTGGATTTGGTCTGGGTGAGTTCATACCTTTTCTCCAACTGTTTCAGATCACGCTGCGATTTTTCAAGGTCAATCTCAGCTTGCTGGATGACCATGCGTGGTTCATACTTACTTTGCTCAACCTGTAGTCTTTTTTCTTCCATCGAGAACTTAAGGTTGACCAAATCGTCCCTTATTCCTCGGAGTTCAATGGCTGTGTCAATTTTGGCCTGCTCCAACTGTGTTTGCGTCTTGTCTATCTCAGTTTGGGCTTCCTTGAGTTTGGTCTCCAACTCAGTGCGATCGAGTGTTGCCACATAGTCACCTGCTTTCAGTAGAGTGCCCTCCGGCACCATATCTGAGATGGTGGCTTGCCAGATTTGAGCGGAGCGCATGCCGGATGGGCCTTTGATTTCCTCGGAGTTTTTGGCTTTTAATTCACCGGTAGCAGCAACGTAAATCTTGAATTCACCTTTTTTTACGGTAGTACTGAGGCTTTTAGCTTGCGCCTTGCCCTTGCTGCCCTCGCTGCAAGCGATAATAGAGGATAGGGTGGCTAAGCATAAAATTGCAATTGTTATTCTTTGGAAAGCGGGCATAACAGATTCCGTTTGTTGTGGTGGTTTGATTTTCGGTCAAGCAATTTGGATCAATGGTTCGTGAAGTTTTCGGGTTCTAAGGTTGCGGCACAGTAGCCGTTTTTGAAAAGATTGGTTGCTTTTCCAACCTTGTCAAAAATGATTTACGATTAGGTTTTGTCCCAAATCCCAAATCCCGAAAACCATAGAACCTTAAAACTTCACGAACCATTGTTGGATTACTCAACTTTCAATCAGAAATGACTAAGAATAAACCGAAATGGTTGCTAAAAATTGGCAACTAAGGCGAAATAAACGCATAATTCTCAAATGAAAAAAGGTATCGGGCAATACCTAAAAAAAATGCGTTCCATTTGACTTGAATCAGCAATTGGAACGCATTTCCTCGCTTTGCGAAGCAAAATTATGCCTGTGCAGTTGGCGTATTAAAGTTCATGGTTGGATAAGGTGGCGTCTCCGGTTCATGAATAGGGCCAAACTGCGCCTCAAACTTCTTGATATTGTCGGCCAATGCCATCATCAGCCGCTTAGCGTGTTGCGGCGTTAGTATGATGCGTGATTTCACCTTTGCCTTTGGCACGTTGGGTGCCATCATGATGAAGTCAACCACAAATTCGGAGTGGTTGTGGGAAATGACGGCAAGATTTGAGTACTGGCCTTCTGCGATGTCTTCTGGCAGTTCAATGTTTAACTGACCAGGCTGGATTTTCTTATCTGACATTTGAATTGATTTAATTTTCAACGGTTCGTGAAGTTTTCGGGTTTTCGGGTTCTAAGGTTATTGCCTAATACTGTTTTTGAAATGGTTGGTTAGTTTTTTCAACCCTTTCAAAATTGATTTGTGGTTAGGTTTTGTCCCCTAACCCTAAAACCCCAGAACCTTAGAACTTCACGAACCATTGATTTTAAGTCAGGTTGTATTAAAAAGGTCGGCAATATCAAGATATTTGCCGATTCTGCAAAAGCATTGAACGTTTTGGGCTGGAGTTTGGTTGCATGCTGGCGAAACGTAATCTTTCATCTAAAAAAATCATTTGAAATGGAAAATCAATGGGCAACCTATTTTGAGGAAAATCAAAAAGTTTGGGACAATAGGGTAGAAACCCACCTGCAATCAGCATTTTACGACCAAGCCGGGTTCATGGCTGGCAATAGTTCCTTAACAGAAATCGAGGCAAATGCCTTAGGCGATGTGTCAGGAAAATCCCTGTTGCACCTTCAATGCCATTTCGGTCAAGACACACTCTCATGGGCCAGGCAAGGCGCCATTGTTACCGGGATTGACTTTTCTGAAAAAGCCATCCAGGCCGCAAGGGCTATCACCGAACAACTTGGATTGAATGCCAATTTTGTCCATTCTGATGTTTATGATCTGCCGAATGTCTTGAATGGCCAGTATGATATTGTGTTTACATCCTTCGGCGGTATCCCTTGGCTACCTGATATGAAAAAATGGGCAGCTGTGGTTGGCCATTTCCTGAAACCTGGGGGCACGTTTTACATGGCCGAGTTTCATCCTACGCTTTACCTATTCAATTTCGATAATTACAAAGTAGAATACGGGTATTTTACAGAGCAAAACCCCTATTCTGAAACGGTTTCAGGAACCTACGCCGACCCCAAGGCTGGTATTCAAGGGAAAGAACATTTCTGGAACCACGCCATTTCCGAAGTGATGATGCCTTTGATTGAAAATGGACTACAAGTTGTTGATTATCAAGAATTTGACTTCTCACCCTACAACTGTTTTCACAATATGGTAGAGCGGGAACCCAAGCGCTTCGTTTGGGGGAATTTCGGGGTTCGATTGCCGCATGTATTTAGCCTGAAAATGAATAAAAGCTAACTTCGGAAGGGCCACTGGAATATGGAACAGCATTAAAAAATGAGGGGTTGGCTGCAAAGCCAACCCCTCATTTTTTCACATGTATTTGCCTAAGAATCCGAGCATGGCCTTGTAGAATTCAAAGCGGTTCTCTTCGTTATGAAACCCGTGACCTTCATCGTATTTGACCATGTAAAGTACGTCAACCCCTTGTTTGCGAAGCGCAGCTACGATTTGGTCGCTTTCGTCAATATTTACCCTTGGGTCGTTCGCACCTTGCACGACGAACAGTGGACATTTTATCTTGTCAATATGAAAAACAGGCGACGCCTTGTACATGGCGTCTTTGTCCTTTTCTGGGTTTCCGACCATTTCGTACATCATGTCCAAATAAGGCTTCCAATACGGGGGTATGGTGTTCATAAAAGTGAAAAGGTTGGAGACGCCGACATAGTCTATTGCGCAAGCATACAAATCTGGCGTAAATGCAGCACCGGCCAAGGTCGCATACCCCCCATAGCTACCGCCGTATATAGCCACCCGCTTTGGGTCAGCAATTCCTTCGTTAATGAGCCATTGGACGCCCTCAGTAATATCGTCCTGCATTTTTTTGCCCCATTGCTTGAAGCTACATTCCCAAAACCTACGGCCATAGCCCGTGCTGCCGCGATAGTTCATTTGTAGGACAGCATAACCTCGGTTGGCGAGCAATTGTATCTCTGGGTTGAAGCCCCAATGGTCACGCACCCAAGGACCGCCATGCGGGTTGATGACGACTGGCAGGTTCTTGGAAGGTTTGCCAGCCGGTAGGGTTAGGTAACCATGAATGGTGAGTCCATCAGCGGTTTTGTAACTGACGGGGTTCATGCTGGACATATCCTGCTCATCGAGCCAAGGGCTTACCTCTACTATTTTGGTCAGGGTGTCAGCTTTTTTATCGAAAAAATAATAGGAACCAAGCGAGCGGTCACTATAGGTTCTCACCATGAATTTGTCCTCGGCTTTGTTCATGGCCGTGATGGCAATTTCGTAGCCACCTAATTCCTTTTCAAGCCGCTGGTAAGTTTTTTCGCTTTCGTCATCGAGGAAGTTAAGTTGGCGCTTGTCGGTGGTATAGCTGATGACCGTCAGTTTCCGACGTTTTCTTGAATGGCCAAGCTGGGTGACATCCACTTCGGGGTGCTCAAATAGCGGTTCGCCTATTTCCTTTCCCGTCAATAGATCAAGTTTTGTGATTACGCTTCTGTCACGTCCCAGGTTGGATGCTATATATACATGGTGCTCATTTTCAAAATCGAAAAACAACGGCGAAACGCTTTCCCGAAAATCGGTGGTCAACACTGGCTCAAACGGTGCGTCCTCAGTGGGTCGGTAGAGTAGGGTGGCGTTGGTGCCCCCAACTATCTTGTTGGCGATTCGGAGCTTACCATCATGGTCTGTCATCCACCCATCGAGGGGTTCCATGGGGTTGGTGTTTTCAGCAAGCTGGACGATTCCACCAGTTGAGATATTGAGCCGGTATGGCTCAAAAAGCTGTGGATTGTTCTTGTTCATGGAGATGATGATTTCATGCTCCACGTCTTCAAGGTCGTCTATTAAATCAATGCGAACACCTGAGAACGGTGTGAGTTCCCGCTGGTTGGAGCCGTCAGCGTCCACAGCGAACAAGTGGAAGTCTTCATTGCCACCTTCATCCTTTCCAAAAACGAGTTTGTTGTCCTTCCAGAAGAACCATGCAATGTCTCTGTCTGTAACCGTTGTGACCCGCTTGGCCTTTTTCCCGGTTGTTTTTTGAACAAAAATATTCAAGCGCCTTTTGTACGGTCCAAGATAGGCAAACAGGTTTCCGTCAGGTGAAAGCTGGTACCTTGATTTTTCGGGGAGCCTGAAAAAATCTTCTACTTTGTATTTATGTTGTTCCATACCCTCCTCATGCTCAATTAGCTGTGCAATCTCGGAGGTTGGAGAGGGGAGCTTAGTGTCACCGGGCTGTGGTGCTTTGTTTTTTTTAGTTTGACGCATTAGCGAATCAGTTTATGCCACAAAGTTGTGGGTTTTGTCTTTAACTGACCTGTTTTTAGAACTTTTTGCTGCGCAACAATTCAAAAAGGATGATTTTTGCGCTGGAAAAAATCCTTTTTGGGAATAATAGCGTTAGAATATCTGAAGGCTATCTGCCATTACCAAATTTATGACCATGCATACAAAAGAAGAACTGAACAAGGCGAAGAAAAAAGTAAAAGAGAGAAAAGACTTTTACCAGCACCTGATGTCGTACGCCATTGTGAACACATTTTTGTTTGCGCTCAATATAATTACCTCCCCTGGTTATCTTTGGTTTGTATTCCCACTAATGGGTTGGGGTGTGGGCCTTGCTTTTCACTATGTTAGCGTATTTGGGATACCTGGGTTCGATATCCTAAGCAAAGAGTGGGAAGAACGCGAACTGGAAAAGGAGCTTCGCAAAGATGCTCAAACGCAATCAACGGCGAAACCCGACAACACAGTTAAAAAAGAAGAACCTTTGGAGTTAAAGGAATTGCGAAAGAACTATGACGAATCCGAGTTTGTCTAAACCTGCCAATGGTTATTAGTTTTTCTTTCGTCGTTTTTGAATCAATGAAACTGAAATGATTAAGCAACCAGACATCCATGAAGAAGCCGAGAAAAGGGTGAGAGCCAAGGCTAAATTTTACAAGCACCTTTTTATCTATGTTGTAATCAACAGCTTCTTGTTTCTTACTGCGTTGTTCGACGGCGAACCGTTCGCTACGATGCCGGTAATCTTAGGGTGGGGGATAGGTTTGGCTTTCCACTATTTGAAGGTGTTTGGGATTCCAGGATCTGGAGTCTTGAGCAGTGAATGGGAGGACAAGGAATACCAAAAGGAACTGGACCGCCTGGAAAGAAGGCGGAAGGTAAAACAACAGCCATCTGAAGAAAAATTGGAGTTAAAAGAGATGGCCAAAAATTATAAGGACACCGACTTGGTTTAAGGTTGTCCGCTGCCCTTTTGCAAACACGTTTGTTAAATTTTTTACCTACCAGAAAAAAAAAATTATCGTCTACGAATTTTTTTTTCAAAGGTATTGGTGGAATGAAAAAAAACGAACTATATTTGCACATCTTTAAAAGTAGTTTTTGTGTTTATTTGTTTGGGTTAAAGACCCTCGGCTCCCCGCCGAGGGTCTTATTATTTTTGGAAGGATGGTTTCGGGCGTATTAAAGCCTTAGAAAGGGATCATATCTCAACTCTCGCAGGTTATCCTTTGAAACAATTTCTCAGAAATAACCTATTTTTGCCCTCTTAAAAATTCAATCATAAATGAATCAACAAGTAAATGTTCGTTGGGGAATCGTTGCTACAGTGGTAATCGTTCTGGCGCTGAGCCGATTGTTGCCACATACCTTGTCTTTCAGCCTTTTCAATTTTTCCCCGCTTGGCGGCATTGCGCTTTTCAGTGCAGCCTATTTCAAACGGAAGTACATGGCTTATTTGATGCCATTTGTAGCGCTCTGGCTGACCAATCTCTTGATTGACAACCTTTTCTTCTCCCAATACTACAGCGGCTTCGCTTGGTTTGCCAATCCAGAGGTTTATTTTGCCTTCATGCTGATTGTATTGATGGGCACTGGGTTGTTGAACAAAATTACTGTACCAAGGGTAGGCGTTGCGGCAGTATTGGCTTCTCTTGTCTTTTTTATGGTCACCAATTTTTATGCTTGGTTCAACACCGACCTTTACCCAAAGACACAGGAAGGGCTCATAGCCTGCTATATTGCAGCAATTCCATTCTATTGGAATACCCTAGCAAGTGATCTCTTTTACTCGGTTGTACTGTTTGGAGGCTTCGAATTGGTTAAGCGCCAGTATCCGACCTGGGTACTCAACAGGGCCTAAGAATACCTTTCAAGCATTCAATTGTTCTATTGAAAATGGCCTGTTGGGTTGCTCAACAGGCCATCTTCATTGTCCCCTAAAACTCCCTACAAACTCCCCAATATTTATTGTTCATCCATGAAATCATCAGAAATGACATCGCCTGCCCAACAACCTCCGAAATTGGTGGAGGATTTGGACTATTATTGGGAAGGTGGAAAAATGGTTCTTACGGCTTATTTCCTGAAAAATAGGGGATACTGCTGTAAGAACGGTTGCAGGCACTGTCCCTATGGATTCAATGACAGTCAAAGAAAAAACAATGGTAATACTGTTGGCGACTAAGATGAATTGAAGAATTATCCCGAAGCATTTTAGCTTGCAAATATTTGTAATTCAGCGACTTGCAAATTCATCATTCATCATTCTCTAAGCCGCCTTGAACCCAAGTTTTTCTTCAAGGGTAGTGCCAAGTTTTGGCAACTGATGCCTTTCTATTAAGAAGCTGTTCAGCCTTGCAATTTCCTTGAAAATATAGTGCTTGTCGAGGGCACCTTTCAGATAA
Organism: Saprospiraceae bacterium; assembly: GCA_022841745.1. Lineage (GTDB taxonomy): Bacteria > Bacteroidota > Bacteroidia > Chitinophagales > Saprospiraceae > UBA6168. The sequence goes on from JALHQW010000131.1 coordinate 9,218, forward strand.
TCCTTACCAGTTGAGCCACCTGTACCCGTTCGGGTTCCAATAATTCGGTGAACCATGTTCATATGGCGGTAGCGCCAGGTGGACAATTGTTCGTCAATCTCCAATAACAGGTTGAGTAGCTGGAAAGGCGTCTGCAACATCGGGTAGCCCCTGAAAAGAAAGATGAAAAGCCCTGCACGGCAGGCTTTTGGGCTAAGTCTGCGCTCAGGTTCCTCCTCTTCCCCAAAGAAAACCGTGTTGAAGAACCGCAAGTTGAAGCGCTCGTTTGGCATGAGGCTTTCTGCATACCTTGCAGTGTAATCCATCCAAAATGGATGCCTTTGTATTTCGTCTGGCTCGAAAGCTGGCCAGTTATCCTTGTCGTCGAAGTAGGGCATGCGCTCCAGCCATTCGTTCACCAAATCCAGCAAGGAGGCCTTGCTTTCCGTCTGTTTGATTAGGTCAATTTGTGCTTGGCGCAACTGTGAAATATAGTATTCCTGCGCATGGCGTTCTGTGTACCGAAGGCCGAGCCGAGCCTCTGCAAGCTTGAATTGCCAACTTTGGAAGCCAGAGGCCGGGCGCAGGAAATTGCGGAAATCAAGAAAGTCCATAGGCGTCATGGTTTCCATGATGTCAATTTGATGGACCGCAACCCTGAGTATAACCACGACCCTATTCAGCCGGTGGACGACGGTTTGAAGGTCTGGAGAATTATCATTGATGATACCTTTGCCCATGATTTCGGCAACGGACTCAATTTCGTACATGATTTGCTTGAACCAGAGTTCATAAGCCTGGTGAATGATGATGAAGAGCATTTCATCATGGGCATGGGCGTTGTTCAGGTCGCTCTCCAGCTGTTGGGCGTTCAGGATTTTCTCCAACTGAAGGTAATCGGAGTAATGGACGTCTTTTGTCTGCATAATTTGGCGTATTTGAATTCAGGGTGCCAAGGTACTGCTTAGTTTTTTTGTAACTATACAGCCGCCTTCTCTGGGTTAGGCATCATTGCCATAGCTGTCAGTACGTTAAATACTGATTGCCCATTCTTGATAGCTGTATCAATGATAGACCGGATGATGCAGTAGCC
>JALHQW010000132.1 GCA_022841745.1 Saprospiraceae bacterium
GCAGTTAAGCCCCTCTGCGCCGATGGTACTTGCCCTAAAGGCCGGGAGAGTAGGTCGCCGCCAACTTTTTTTTTCTTCTGCTCGAAGGCCCGACGGGATATTCCCGCCGGGCCTTCGGCGTTTACGCTGTCTGGTAAACGTATTTTTGAATGTTCCAGCCTTCTTCCCCAACTATTTTTCCTCCAGCACTTTTACAAGGATTTTCTCGGTTTTTAAATCTACGGTCAATAGCTTTGAAACACCAATACTAGCAGCCGTTGCCCAAGCATCTGCGGCGATGGAGGTTGGAGCTGTGACGGTGACGACCCTTCTGTTTGTAAGGCCAAGCCCTGTCCGTGGGTCAATGATATGAGAATAGCGTTTCCCCTTGTGTTCCAGGAAGCGGTAGGTGTCGCCAGAGGTCGTAATGGCGGTATTGGACAAGAACGCTTTTTTGAATGTCAACTCACCGCCCACCAATTTGTCGGGCACGTCAATTTCCCAACCCGTTTTGCCCGGAGGGGCATCGCCAAGCAAGATATCGCCGCCGCCGTCCACCAAGGCACAGGTGATGCCGTATTCCCTTAGCCAGGCCATTGCTTCGTCCACCGCATAACCAGCCGCTATGCCACCAAAATCAAGCTGCATGCCCGGTTTTTCGAGCTTGATGGTGCGCTTGCCTGTGCGTTTGGCTTCCTTCATTTTCACGTATTCATAGCCAACAGTGGCTGCGGCACGGTTCAATTCACCGTTGGAAGGGAATTCTTTTTGCCGGATGGCTTTGCGCCAAACTTTCGACAAAGCGCCAACACTTACATCAAATGCACCTTCGGAACGACGGGATACTTCCAACGAATATTGCAGCACATCCCAAAGTTCATCACTCACCTCGCTTTCCTTGCCATCTTTTGACAGCCAACTCACCTCGCTGTTCTCGTCGTAGTCACTGAACACTTTCTCCAGAAGGGCTACCCGGTTGTAGGCTTTTTCGACTGCCTCCTTCACCTTTGTGCTATCCGGGTGATAGGCGATTATGCGGAACTCGGTGCCCATGAGCGGGCGGGAAAATTCGAGTCGGTGTTTTTCCTCAATATCAATATTATCCGCTTTTAATGATAATGGGGCATTGGCACCCATTTCTGCTGCTTCATTTACCTGTTGCGAAGCGTCAAGGGCTTGCCTGTTTGCCAATTCACCTGCATTCAATGGCGCTATGTCGGACGCATTGTCCATTAGCAAGTTCCCATTGTAAGGGAACGGGTTTGGCACTTTATAGAATGCCTCAAGTACGATGTATTGGTAGTTTTCTGTTGGCATAAGTTCAAAATCGAACTTCTCCCATTTGGTGTTTTTTATCAATGGGCTGGTAGTCAATAGCTCTTCTCTTGAGCAATACCCTGTACCTGCCCAAACCCTAAAAAGAACAGGTGTGGCGTAGTTCATCGGCTGATTGGTCACTCGGCTGGCACTCAAATACTGTTCAGACCGGCACAAATCAATACTAAAGCTATAGGTAACTCCTTCTAAGAGTGGCTGCGACAATCTTTGCGAGACCATTTCCCAAGTGTCGTTATCCCGTACGACAAGCCCCAAATAAGTTTTTCCATGTGATGGTTGCTTGGTCACTTGAAAAGCCCCACCGCCTTGCTTTGGGTGTATATCGGGTGGAGATTCTCCCGGAAAACCACAGTCGTTCCAGCCATCAGGTAATTTGTAGATGTTGTCGTCCCCAGCATTCGCAGTGCCCTCGAAAGAGGGGTTCTCAAGGGTGATGGTGCCCTCTTGAGCGGTCAAAATCAAAGGGAAAAAGCCGAGGCAGGCAAAGAAGAAGTTGAATAAGCGCATTTTCATAAGCGTTGTTTTTTCGCAAAAAAAACAAGGGCAACCCGAATTGCAAAGCGGGCTGCCCTTTTTAACAGTTATTTAGATTTGGCCTTTAGGCCAATGAGTTACAGCACCTTTGTCACCCCCGGCACCGCACAGGCATACATGCCATCGGCCCCCGGCAACACGGGCGGCATCGCCTTGAAGTCGAACTGCTGTGGCATCAGGTTCACGTTGCTTGCAATGGCGTCCTTCCACTCCACTACTTGGCCGGAGTAGGTGGCCATGCGGCCAAGGATGGAAGTCATGGTGGCCTTGGCGCCATTCTCGGCATCGGCGTATTTGTACTGCCCTTTGGCGATGGCCTCGAACAATTCGTCGTGCTCCACCTGATAAGGGTTCGGGTCGTTGCGGCTGTCGTGTTTGAACAGCTCGTGGCCGCTACGGGTGACCAAAGTGCCCGGCTGCGGGGCCGAGCCGTTGGTACCTTGGAACATTTCCGTTACCCGGCTCATCGTGCCCGGCTGGTGGCGGCATTGACTGAACATCCGGCTGCCATCCTCGTACTCGTACTCCACGAAGTGGTGGTCGAAAATCTCGCCGAAATCCTTTCCGACCCTAACCTGCCTGCCACCCATGCCATGTGCCCGCACGGGATAGCCGTTCTTCACCCAGTTGCTCACGTCGAGGTTGTGGATGTGCTGCTCGCAGATATGGTCGCCGCAGAGCCAGTTGAAATAGTACCAATTGCGCATTTGGTATTCCATCTCGGTGAGTGGGCGGCCCGCTTTCTTAGAGAACTCCTCCCGGCCACGTACCCAGACGCCATCGTTGTTCCAATAAACATGGGAAGTAACCACCTCGCCGATGGCACCAGCCTGAATCATCTCTACCCAGCGGCGATAGACCGTTTGGTAGTGGCGCTGCAAGCCCACGATGACGTTCAGCTTTTTTTGCTTCGCAATTTCGGCGGCCTCCAGTACCTTGCGTATGCCCGGGGCATCCACGGCCACGGGTTTTTCCATGAAAACGTGCTTTCCTTGCTTCACGCACTCCTCGAAGTGCATCGGACGGAAGCCCGGCGGCGTGGTCAGAATCACCACATCGGCCAATGGAATCGCCTTTTTATAGGCATCAAAGCCCGTGAACTTGTGCTCCTCCGGCACGGCCACCTTGTTTTTCACGTTGCCCTCGGCCCCGGTCCAGTCCATGATGTCGTCGGAGGTGATGACCTTGTAGGCTTCGTCGAGGTTGTCTCGGAAGGCATCGGCCATGGCCACGAGCTTCACGTTTTGCTTGGTGAGCAGTGCCTGCAATGCAGCGCCTGTACCCCGGCCCCCGCAGCCCACGAGCGCCACTTTGATGGTGTCGTCGCCATCTATGTGCGCCTTCGCAGCAAGGAAGTTGGGCAGCAATAAAGCACCACCAGCAGCAAGCGCTGATGTTTTCACAAAATCACGGCGTCCGGGGTTGGTCGGTGAAAAATGATTTGATTTAGACATGGTAAAGTTTTTATTGGTGAACGGTTGACGGCCTACGGCTAACAGTCTGGCTCATTACCGTTCCTAAATTCTATTTTCGATTCAATGTTCGGGAAACATTTTGGAAAACCAAAGGCTATTATTGAATAGTTGCCAAATCAATCTTTTGAACCATCAGAAACGATGGTGAAAGATGGTTGAAGTCATTGTCGGTGTTGAGCAAATCAATGCTAAAACAAGACGCTGTTGCGGCAATCCATAAGTCGTTTTTTCCCATATTCCTTGCTGAATCCCCAAGTGGAAGTCCTTTCAATTTTCCTTGGCTAAATGCATCAATTTCAGCGTATTTGGCTACGATTTCTTCAACATTGATGTCAGTTATGATAAAGTCACGGCGTAGAAGTTCTATTTGGGCCAATCTTCTTGCGCTCCAGCCATTTTGCAACCCAATGGAATGAAGCTCACCCATTGAGACAATTGAAATAAAATTGACAGCTGAGTCAAGTTGGAATTGCTTGAACAATTTCGTCCAGCGGGCATCTTGCCGAAGTAGAAGCAATAAAATATTGGTATCAAAAATATAGCGTTTCATGGATTAAGGCGTCAATTGGGCCAGCAATTCTTCAACAGGTTCTTCAATGGCCATGTCAGTTGCCAACTGTTCTAACCGCCTCCAATCCGTCCCTTGGTAGCCTTGCTCACGTATCAGGTCTTCAACTTTGACACCGCTTCTTAGTGGTCGAGCAGCTTTTATCGCGGGGTCATCTATTGGCAACTTTTTTTTCTTACCACTGCCATGTTTAGGCTTTTCACTTGGCACGGTAACCTCTCCTACTGAAACATAGTTTAGTGTTTTTAGGAACTCCAAAAACGACAACACATATTTATCTTCGATGATGAGCTTTATTTCAGACATGGTAATTCAAGTTTTAGGCAGTTTTTGCTGCAAGTTACCGAATCCAAAATTACAAAAAGCTGCACATTGTGCAAACCAGATTTAGCACAACCCCAAATCAAAAAGCCCCGGCAGCGTCTTCGCTACCGGGGCTTTGCATACTTGAGCGTATGTTTAGTGTCTGTTTTTGTTTTGTGTAGTCTCTCTATCCAGCCTTCGTGTTGGTTGTTCGCCTAACGGCGAAAAAGCAACAGAAAAATTGGGAGGCCCGGAAGCGCCAGGCCTCCCAATTAACCTTTAAAGCAGCGGCGCAATAACCAACGCCACCACTGACATCAATTTCAAAAGGATGTTGAGCGATGGGCCGGAAGTGTCCTTGAACGGGTCGCCAACGGTATCGCCCACAACGGCTGCCTTGTGCGGGTCGGAGCCTTTGTAGTACATTTTGCCATTTATTTCTACGCCCTCTTCGAACATCTTCTTGGCATTGTCCCAAGCACCACCAGCGTTGGATTGGAAGATGGCCATGAGCACACCGGTTACGGTCACGCCAGCCAGTAGGCCACCGAGCATCTGTGCGCCAATCATGCTGCCGAGGCCAATCCAGCCTGGAACCATGCCAACCAAAACTGGCACTACCACGGCCAAGAGGCCCGGCTGCACCATTTCACGGATAGCGGCTTTGGTGGAGATTTCTACGCACTTGCCGTATTCGGCCTTGCCTTCTGCATCGTTGAAGGTCTTTTGGTCAGCGGCACTCCAGTCCTTTTCGTCCTTGCCTTCGTTGCGCTTCATCACTTCGAGGGCGGCCTTCAGGGCAGGAATGTCCTTGAACTGACGGCGAACCTCGTTGATCATGTCCATGGCGGCACGGCCCACGGCGTTCATTGAAAGGGCAGAGAAGAGGAACGGTAGCATACCACCCACGAATAGGGCAGCGGTCACGAATGGGTTCGTCACGTCAATACCTGACAGTTTTTCGTCAGGGTGTGAGGCGTTATAAGCCGTCACGAAGGCAGCAAAAAGTGCCAACGCTGTGAGGGCAGCAGAACCGATGGCGAAGCCCTTGCCGATGGCGGCAGTGGTATTGCCTACGGCGTCCAATTTATCGGTGCGTTGGCGCACTTCCTTTGGTTGATGGCTCATTTCGGCGATTCCACCTGCGTTGTCGGAGATGGGGCCGTAGGCGTCAACGGCGAGCTGGATGCCCGTGTTGGAAAGCATACCTACCGCTGCGATGGCGATGCCGTAGAGGCCAGCGCAAGCGTAGGAGCCAATGATTGCGACCGCTAAAATCAAAATCGGGATGGCAGTGGACTGCATACCCACGCCGAGGCCAGCGATGATGTTGGTGGCTGCGCCCGTGCTGGACTGCTGCACGATGCGGTTTACTGGCTTGGTACCTGTACCAGTATAGTATTCTGTGATGAGGCCGATGCCTAAACCACCTGCCAAGCCAAAGAGTACTGCCCAAAAAACGCCCATCGAATTATAGTCATGACTGTCGAAGCTCCAAGTTGCTGGAAGCATCCATTTTACGATGACAAAGGTTGCTATGAGCATGATGGCCGAGGAAAGGAACTCCCCACGGTTGAGTGCTTTTTGAGGGTCGCCGCCCTCTTTCACCGACACGAAGAAAGTGCCGAGTATGGAGGTGAGTACGCCCACACCAGAAAGTACGAGCGGGAGAAGAACTGCGTTCAGGCCCCCGAACTCATTGGTGGTTTCGTAACCGCCCATGCCAATGAAGGCAGCGCCAAGTACCATTGTACCGACGATGGCGCCCACATAGCTCTCGAAAAGGTCGGCGCCCATGCCAGCCACGTCGCCCACGTTGTCGCCCACGTTGTCGGCGATGGTAGCGGGGTTCAGCGGGTGGTCTTCTGGGATGCCAGCTTCTACCTTGCCCACGAGGTCAGCGCCTACGTCAGCTGCTTTGGTGTAGATACCGCCACCTACCCTTGCGAAAAGGGCAATGGAGGAGGCACCGAAGGAGAAGCCCGTGATGACGGTGATGACTTTGTTGATGTCCCAGCCCATGTTGGAGTAGGCAAGGAACAGCACGCCGAGACCGAGCACACCGAGGCCGACCACACCCATGCCCATCACAGAGCCACCTGCAAAGGCTACTTCGAGGGCCTTGCCGAGGCTGGTGCGGGCAGCGTTGGTAGTGCGAACGTTGGCTTTGGTGGCCACCTTCATGCCGATGTAGCCAGCTAATGCCGAACAGAATGCACCAACGATGAAGGAAAGGCCTATCATTGGCGAGGAGTTTTCGGTGTTGCCGCTGACGCCAAGCAGGATGGCCACGGCGATTACGAAGATGATGAGCACTTTGTACTCAGCCCGTAGGAAGGCCATGGCGCCTTCTTCGATGGCCTTGGCGATGCCCTTCATTTGGTCGGTGCCAGCGTCTTGCTTGGCTACCCATGCCGATTTCCAAAAAGTGTAAACCAAGCCGAGTGCGCCCAGCACCGGGATGATCAATGTTAGACTTTGACCCATAATCTTGTTGGTTTTATTTAAAAATATTGAACGGATATAAGCAAGGCTGCCCTCATGGCCAAAAACCAGCGTTTTGCTTCAAAAAACAGGCCTTATCAAACAGGGTGCGAAGGTATTACAAAACCCGATTTTGGCAAATTTTTGATGGAAAAGTATAGTAAATTAAGGTAGTTTACCAAATGTTCCCAGTAGCAAGGTATTGCTTTACGTAGTCCTCCACGCCTTCTTCCAAGCTATGAAATGGCTTTGCGTAGCCCGACGCCTGTAGTTTGTCCATTTTGGCTTCCGTGAAATACTGGTAAGTGTCCCTGATGTCGGCGGGCGTATCCACAAAGCTGATGTTTGGCTCAAGGCCGAGTGCCCGGAAGGTATTGGTGGCGAGGTCCCAGAAGGAGCGGGCCTTGCCCGTGCCCACGTTGTACAGCCCGCTTGGCGCAGTTTTGTTTTGGTAAAAAAAATAGCAAACATCTACCACGTCTTTCACATAGATGAAGTCCCGGAGCTGCCCGCCATCGGGGTAGTCAGGGCGGTGCGAGCGGAAGAGCTTCATGCCTCCCGTTTCCCGAATCTGCTTTACCGTCTGGAAAATCACGCTGGCCATGCGGCCCTTGTGGTACTCGTTGGGGCCATAGACGTTGAAGAACTTGAGGCCAATAAAGGTATGAGGTATGAGGTTTGGGGTATGACTCTCACTGCTCGCTTGTAGTAGCGCCCATTTATCGAAGTCGTTTTTGCTGACGCCGTAGGGGTTTAGGGGCATTAATTGGGGTACGATGTCGTGGCTGTCGTCATAGCTGTGTTCGCCAGCGCCATAGGTGGCGGCACTGCTGGCATAGACGAGCGGGATTTGGTTTGACGCGCAAATTTGCCAGATGGCTTCCGAGTAATTCAGGTTTAATTCGTTGAAAATGAGTGTGTTTTGCTCCGTAGTGTCCGTGCGGGCACCAAGGTGGAAGACATGGCTGACCTCCTTGGCATGGGCTTGGAACCATGCGAGGAACTCTTTTCTGTCAATTTTTTGGAGAAATTTTTTGCCTTCGAGGTTGCGGAGCTTGTCCGTACGGGAGAAGTCGTCTACGAGGAGGATGTCGGTCAAGCCCTCGTCGTTGAGCTTGCGGAGGAGGCAAGAGCCGATGAAGCCTGCGGCGCCGGTGAGGATGATCATGAAGCCTTTTTGGAGACAAAAGTACGGTAAGGGTGGTTAGCTCACTCGTGAATCGCTCTGGTTGTCCCATTTTTCGAGGAAAATGGTTGTTGATGATAAAGGGTCAAAGCCATATTAGTATCTGCGCCTTGTTCTAACATACCTCAGCAAAATAGTTGTTTAACAAGCCTGCAATTCCCTAATCACAAATTACCTGCTCAATCGAGCATCTAACAGTTGCTTGAAAAAGCGGCTTCCCTCCAGCACAAAAGCATCGGTTTTGCCGTCCTTGCCGATGACCCGCAGGCCATTTCTGGCGATGTTGTAGATGAGGAATTCCTCGACGGTTTCGATGTCGTCAAGCTGAATGGTGAGGTTGAGGTGGCTGTCCTTGAAATTGGTGAAGCGGAAAACAAGCTGCTTTTCCCAAAGCTCCAAGGTGCCGGGCAGTTGGTGGTTGCCATCCCAGAGGTGGGCGGGGTAGGCGTGGAGCGGGGGGGGCTTGATCTGTTTCATGCATTCAAGGATTCATGCGGCAAACTGCTTATGGTCGTTAAATAAACTCGTCGGCTGACTTTTTACTAAGCTCGTTCTTGAACCCCAAAATTTTTACCCAATAGATTAACCAGCAAATCAGACTTGAAACACCGAATACAAGACTGAGGTTGCCTGGCAAGAAGCAGCCGATAAATGATATGCTGGCTGCCAATCCTAATTTATAGCCTGGCTTTGCCTCGTGCGTGGTTATTCCTCTTTTTTGGAATTCGAGCGCCAAGGATGCCGCCAATTTCCCGACCACTATGAAGTGCAAGACGTTGCCCACTAGTGGGACAAGCAGCAACCAAAAATTGGCCGGGGCCATTTGCCTGTTTTCCACGGATATTGCGTTCATGGTGCGGTTCAGTGTCAAGATATAGAATATCCAGGGCGCAAGCCACGCTAGAAGAACAATTGCGATGATCAATAATTCGGTTGCGTTGAGGTTGTTGAGGAAAAGGAAGATGAAGCTTTTCATGCTGTGATTTTTAAGTTTTATTAATTAACTGACCTATTGCAAGCCAGATAGCTTTGAAAAATGAAAGATATAGCAGTGATGAGGTATTTGCTCGGATAAGGGAATAACCCTCCTATCAGAGCCAATTACTGTCTCTGCCTTT
>JALHQW010000133.1 GCA_022841745.1 Saprospiraceae bacterium
AAAACAAAGGCAGAGACAGTAATTGGCTCTGATAGGAGGGTTATTCCCTTATCCGAGCAAATACCTCATCACTGCTATATCTTTCATTTTTCAAAGCTATCTGGCTTGCAATAGGTCAGCTTGTAACTGTACCCCTGAGCCGCCGCCGCCGCCGCCAGAACGGTCACCTCCGGGCAAATCAGCACCGGGGGCACCAGCTATGGCATTAAACACCTGTCCTGAACTTACGATAAAGTCCCCTGCCATGTTCGCTCCTGCCCCGCCCGAATAATTGCCGCCAGCCCCTCCTTTCGCTCCTTTTGCAGTGATTTTCACCTTGTACGGCCCGCCAGCTGGTACAGTCCAATTGCCAATTGTACCTGTTTGGCTGTGGTTCGGAGCAGAAATATTCAGCACCTCGCCGGAGCATTGCCCAAAAATATTTTGAAAAGAAACACTAAACACCAGGGCCAATAAGGCGAGCCGCCAAAGTGATGGTATCCTCCACCTACGGATAGTGCTCGGTTGGGTTGTTTTTTGAAAGTACGCTTTAGCGTACGAGTGCAATTCCTTTTTCATCTCTAAAGAATTTTAAAAAGTGACCACGGCAACCTGTAAAATAACACCCGCACAACTGCCTGCCGCATTGGCAATCGCCCGTGTTTGTTTTTGTGAAATCCAACCCGCACCATCGGAATATACACCTCCATATATCCTCGCAGGGAAAAGGAGGCAGGGACGATGCCGTCGCAAAGTGGGTCTGCCTCCCGGAGATGAAATTTCTTAAAAAGGCTGTTGGGTTGAAATGACGTTGCGAAATAAGGTCGGGTGGGGGTATTGGCGAATTTTTTTCAGGGAAGGGCGGCTTTTTCACAGGGAAGCAAAAACGACCGCAACTGCAGCCGGGTGAAGGGCTTGTGCAAAATATCATAACCGGCGTAGAAATCTTCGGATGCTTCCACATCTTCTGGGCGGGCACCCGTGATGAACAGCACTTTGGTAAGGTAGCGGGTGCGTAGCAGGCGGGCGAGCGCCATGCCGTCAGGCATTTTTCCATATCGAAAATTGAGAATGGCCATGTGGGGCAAATGCTTGGCGGACAGCCTAAGGGCTTCCGCTGCGTCGGCTGCTTTGAGGACGCAAAAGCCTATCGCTTCTAATTCGCATTGCAAATCGAACGTGATGACGGGTTCGTCTTCCACAAGTAGTAAGGTTGGCTGTTGCATGGGGTGCAAGGTGAGCGAAAGGATGATTCGAGGAGCGGATTTTTCAGGGAGGGGTTGGTTATTTTCAGGGAACCCTTACATTTAATCCGTGAATCAAATCCGTGTAAATCCGTGCAATCCGTGGCAGAAAATTAGTCGCCACGGATTACACGGATTACACGGATTAGCACGGATTTTTACACGGATTTATAGTTTTCAAACCGTATCAAGGTCGCATATCCCGCTCCATCCTGCACCTCCGGTTTCCCTTTCAGCTTTTTGCTCAAAATTTCCACCAGGTTGGTGCCAAAAGAAGTGCTGCTTTTCAATTGCGGAGCACCGGATTTCCCCACGCCGTTGTCGGCGACCTTAAGGCAGAGTTGGCCCGTTTCGTTTTTCCAGAGCGAGATCTCGACGATGCCCTGCCTGCCATCGGGGAAGGCATATTTTAAGGAGTTGGTCACCAACTCGTTGATAATCAGGCCCAGCGGAATGGCGGTGTCCACGTCGAGGTGCAGGGGCTGGAGGTGGTAGATGATTTTCACCCGGTCATCGTCCAGGCCGAACGAATCGAGCAAGGTGTCACCGAGGTTGTAGAGATAGTCCTTCATTTCCACGGCGGCGAGCTTATCGCCCATGTACAGCTTTTGGTGGATGAGGCCCATCGCCTCCACCCGGTTTTGCCCCTCCCGCACGGCGTCGAGGGCGGCTTCATCCTTGATATGGCGGGATTGCAGGTGCAGCAGGCTGGACAGCACTTGCAGGTTGTTCTTCACCCGGTGGTGGATTTCTTTTATCAAAAATTCCTTTTCTTCATTGCGCTTGTGCAATTGGCGGGTCAAGCGGATCAGCAGTCCACCGCCTAGCAGTGCCAGCGCCAATATCCCAACAATTAGCCAAAAACGGATGCGCCCCTGCCGGATGGCCTCCGTTTGCTCCGCAATGATGGCCTCTTTTTTCGCAGTCTCGTATTGGGTACTGATGTCCTCCACAGCCTTGAACTTTGCCGCATTCGTCACACTGTCGTGGCTGACGAGGTAGGCTTCCAATGCCGCCAAAGCCTTTTGCTCATCTTGCAAGTGCTCCTTGTAAATCGTGTAGCGGGCATAATTGAGCTTGCTCAAAAAATCATAATCGCCCGATTCATTGCCCAGCACAGCGGCTTGGTCGTAGTATTCGGCGGCTTTGCGGTAGTCGCCCTGCTTGCGATAGACTTCCCCGATATTGAAATAGCTGCCGTACTGCCCTTCTTGGTATTTGGCTTCCTTTCCCAGCGCTATGACTTTGAGATTGATACGAATGAGTTGGGAATCGGGCTTGCCCATCTTATTCCACACGGCCGCCAAAGCCGAATAGCCGTCCACCATCAAGCGCTTGTCGCCCAGTTTTTCGGCCAGCCTCGCTGTCTCCGTGAAATAGTATTCCGCAGAGTCCAATTTGGCCAGTTTTTTATGGGCATCGCCGAGTCTCCGCATCACATAGGCGAGACCCCGGTCGCTGCCTATTTCCCGCTTGATTTTAACGGACTTGTAGTAATAATCCAGCGCCAACTTGCATTTATTGAGGTACTCGCAGTTGATTTCCCCGATGCCTTGGTAGGCCCTTGAAATGCCATCCTTGTCGCCCTGCCGCTCGAAAGAATGGAGCACCTCCAACTGCTTCTCCAGCGCCTTGTCGTACTTCGTTTGGTCGAGGTAGATATAGGACAGGGTGCCGAGGCTGTTGGCCTTCACCTTTTCCTTGCCCGATTTTTCGCTAATTGAGATGGCTTTTTCATGGTAAAAAATGGCAGAATCCAACTGGGTTTGGTAGTAAAACCAGTTGCCAAGGTTGCCGTAGGAGCCAGCATAGCCCTCCCAAAGTTTGGCTTTGTCGTAGTCTTTTGGGCGCTTAGAAAGTTGCTCGAAAGCCTGGATGGCCAACAGGCAAAAATGCTTGGAGGAGTCGTATTTGGAGGCGATTAAATGAATGGCGGCTAGGTCTTTCAGGCCGCCCGCAGCCGATAGCTCGTTCCCGATTTTACGGCTAAGGCTGACCATTTGGTGAGCGTATTGCTTGGAAGCCTCCAAATCGGAGTTCAGGCTCTGCTTGACCAACTGGCCCAGCACGTCCACTTCCTGCTGGCCGTCTTTCAAGGTAGGCAACAGCGCCTTCAGGCTGTCCACGGCATTGGATTGGGCCTTTGCCTGCGGCAAACAGCAAAACAGAAAAAGGATTTTTAAGAATGTTTTCATAAGAATGGATAAGTGCCAGCGCAGTCATAGCCAAGCTGCCTTCGTCAAATATTTTTCAACCTGTTCAACAACTCATCCCGCATGCTGCGGCTGACTTGGATTTTCGTTTTGCCAACCAGCAAATACAATTCCCCAATCTCTTCCACGTGCGTCAGGTTGACGATGTAGGAGCGGTGCACTCGTAGCAGTTCAGGTACTGCTGCCAATTCCTCACTGAATTTTTTCAAGGTCTGTGTCACCAAATATTCCCGCTCCGCTGTCACCACCTTGCAATAGTAATCGTCGGCCTCCACCCACAAGATGTCCTTGAAAAACAGGCGCACCATGCGATCTTTGGCCTTGATGAACAGGCGGTCTTTGAGCAGAAAGGCGTTATCTTGTGAACTAGGCTCGGTAGCGGTAGGCTGCTTTGCCGCCGACTGGCTGATGGCCAGTTCGATGGCGTGCTTCAAGTCCCGGCCCCGGAAAGGTTTCGAGAGGAAGGCTGCAGGTTTCGTGCTTTTTGCCTTGGAAAATGTGGCGTCGTCGGAGTTGCTGGTGAGGAAAATAATGGGCAAATCGTGCTTTTCCTGGATGCGGCGGGTGGTCTCAATGCCATCCCATTCGCCTTCCAAATGCACGTCCATGATGACGAGGTCGGGCAAGATGGGCTTTTCGAAGAAGGCTGGCGCTTCTTCTCCCCTTGCCACTGGCCCCAAGGAACGATAGCCCATTTCCTCTAGCCGGTCCTGCAAATCGGCGGCAATGATGGGGTCGTCTTCCACTATGAGAATGTTCGTCTTGTCCATTCAAAACTCTTACATTCGGTCCATTCGCCTCTGTTTTATTGTCTGTGGCTCGCAAAGCTACTACAGTCAAATCAAAATAGATTATTCAGCCTTCAATTCACGCAAGTGCAGTTTTGGGGAACCCCAGTAGAAATTAGATTCGAGACATGGAACTATCCCCGCATCCCTTTGTTCCATTCCCCGTATTTTTGCCAACCCAATTTACTTATTTTGTCATCCCGGAAGGGGAACTAATCATTGAACAATGCGCCTTGAGCCTAACAACCTCCTCGAAAAATTAGAGTACGACAAGCTAATCGCCCTGCTGGACAAGGAATGCCTCGGCGAACTGGGCCGGGAAGCCGTCCACCAATTGCCCTTCCTGACGGACGTGGAGGCCATTGAGCGCAAGCTCCGGGAAGTGAGCGAGTACAAGCTCTCTATCTCCAAGAACGACCACTTCCCGCTCTCGCAGTACGAAGACCTCGCCAGCGACCTCAAGATGCTCGACATCGAAGGCTACGTGCTGCCGCAAGACGGCTTCGTGCGCATCAACAGCGTTCTGGTCATTTTCGGGGGCATCTTCCGTTTCTTCACGCCCGACCGACAGCAGATTTACCCCAGCCTCTATGACATCATCCGGCCCGTCAACTTCGACCCGGCACTGCACCAGGCCATCGGGAAGGTCTTCGATGAAAACGGCGACATCCGCCCCGACGCCTCCCCTGCCCTGCTCACCATCCGGCGGGAAATCGGCAGCAAGCAAAAGGAACTCGACAAGGTCTTCCGCACCCTCATCAACAACTACCGCAACTCCGGCTGGCTGACCGACAACGTGGAATCCATTCGGAACAACCGTCGGGTACTGTCCGTGCCTGTGGAGCACAAGCGCAAAATCCGGGGCATCATCCACGACGAGAGCGCCACGGGGCGCACGGCCTTTATTGAGCCGGAACCCGTCATCGAAATCAACAACGACATCTTCGATTTGGAGCAGGACGAAAAGCGGGAAATCTGGCGCATCCTCAAAGAACTGAGCGATACATTGCGCCCCTACACGCCCGTTATGCGCTCGTATTTGACCTTAATTGTTCAATACGATGTCATCATGACAAAGGCTCGGTTGGCCTACCAGATGAACGGCGTTATGCCCAAGCTGACGCAAAACCCGTCCCTTGGCACCGAGATGGGCAAGCACCCGCTGCTCTATTTGAAGAACAAAAAAATCGGGCGGGAAACCGTGCCGTTCGACCTGAAACTGCACGGCGAGAACCGCATCATCGTCCTCTCTGGCCCCAATGCCGGGGGAAAGTCCATCCTGATGAAATCGGTGGGCCTGCAGCAACTCATGGTGCAGAGTGGGATGCTCGTGCCGATGGACGAAATCAGCGAGATGGGCATTTTCGAGAACATCTTCGCCGACATCGGGGACTCGCAATCCTTGGAGGACGACCTTTCGACCTATTCCAGCCGATTGATTTATATGCGCAAATTCCTCGACCATGCCGATGGTAAAACCCTTGTCCTGATTGACGAATTCGGCTCCGGCACCGACCCGAAGATGGGGGGCGCCATTGCGGAAGCAATACTAAAAGAACTCAACGAGCGCAAATGCTACGGCGTCATCACGACGCACTATTCCAACCTGAAGATGTTCGCCTTCAAGACGCCGGGCATCCTCAACGGCTCCATGCTCTTCGACCAGGAGCACCTCGCCCCGACTTATATGTTCAAGGCTGGGCGGCCCGGCAGCAGCTATGCTTTCGAGATTGCGCAGAAAAGCGGTTTGCCGAAAAAAGTGCTCACCTACGCCCGCCAACGCACAGGCAAGAACGAGACCGCCGTGGACGACCTGCTCATTGACCTGCAACGGGAAAAAAAGGAGGTGGAAGACAAACTGCTCGAACTCACCACGACGCAGAACAAGCTCGATAAACTGATGAAAAGCTACAACGAGCTGCACCAAGACCTCGAATACCGCCGCAAGAAGTTCCAACTCGAAGCCAAGGAAAAGAACCTACAGGCCGTGGTGCGGGACACCCGTGAGATGGAAAAGCTGGTGCGGGAAATACGGGAACAGCAGAACCTGGAAATGGCCAAGGTAATGGCCGAGAAAGTACGTCAGGAGCGAGAGGAGGCAGAAAAAGCCGTCATTCAACTGGAAGAGCAGATTTACCACCAAGCGCCCACCTCGCAGTTCAAAAAGGCCAAAACGGGCGACCTGCAAATCGGCGACCTCGTGCGCATGAAAAGCGGCGGCTCCAGCGGCACCATCGAGGCCATTGACAAGACCAAGGCCATCGTACAAATGGGCCCGATGCGCCTCACCGTGAAGCTGCGTGACCTCGAACACGCCCGTGAGGAACTGAACGTGCAAAAGCAAAAGAGCATCAGCGTGGAAACCCTGAACCAGTTCAATGCCTTTGAGAACAAGCTCGACATCCGTGGCCTGACGCCAGACGAAGCCCTGCGCCGGGTGGAGGAGTTTATGGACCGTGCACTGATGAACGCCTCCAGCGAACTGCGCATCGTGCATGGACGGGGCACGGGGGCGCTGCGGAACCTCGTGCGCAGCAAGGTGCGGGAGTACCGGGAGGTGAAGCAGTCTTATCATCCTGCGAGCGAGGAAGGGGGGGATGGGGTGACGGTGGTGGAGTTGTGAGAGGGGTGAGAGGGGTGAGAGGGGTGAGAGGGGTGAGAGGGGTGAGAGGGGTGAGAGGGGTGAGAGGGGTGAGAGGGGTGAGAGGGGTGAGAGGGGTGAGAGGGGTGAGCGGGTGAGCGGGTGAGCGGGTGAGCGGGTGAGCGGGTGAGCGGGTGAGCGGGTGAGAGGGTGAGAGGGTGAGCGGGTGAGAGGGTGAGAGGGGCGCTAAGGCTTCAGCAGTTCGTTTTTGATTTGGAGGGCGAGTTGTTCCAATTGTTCCAGTTTGGATAAATAAAATCCAGTACACTGACCGTCCATTTGAGAAACTTGATGGTGCATATATTGAGAAGCCAGAAAGACCTATATTTGATACAAAATCAAGAGCAAATGAGCGAGATAAGAGAAAAATACATCAATCCATTCACGGATTTTGGGTTTAAAAAATTGTTCGGTGAGGAACCGAACAAAGATTTGCTATTGGATTTTCTGAACGAGTTGCTGAAAGAGCAGGAGGGTAATATCAAAGAATTGACCTATCTCAAAAATGAACACCTTGGTGCAGGAGATACCGACAGAAAAGCCATTTTTGACCTGTATTGCGAAAATGAACTTGGTGAGAAATTCATTGTAGAGTTACAGAAATCCAAACAGAACTTCTTTAAAGACAGGACTTTATATTACGCTACATTCCCCATACAGGAACAGGCTAAGCAAGCTGATTGGAACTACGAATTAAAAGCAGTCTATACGGTGGCGATACTGGACTTTGTATTTGACGATGACAAGGCAGAACGACATAAATACCGCTATGATGTAAAACTGACCGACACCGAAACTTGCAAGGTATTTTATGACAAACTGACGTTTATCTATTTGGAAATGCCTAAATTCAACTTGGAAGTGGATGAATTGGAGACACGATTCGATAAGTGGCTGTATGTGTTGAAAAACCTGAATCGCTTGGATGCTATCCCCGACCGATTGCAAGAACGTATTTTTGAGCGATTGTTCGAAGTAGCGGAAGTAGCAAAATTTTCAAGGGAAGAATTGCTGTCTTATGAGGATAGCCTAAAATATTACAGGGATTTGAAAAACTCGTTGGACACTGCTTTTGAAGAAGGAAAGGTACATGGGCTTCGGGATGTCGTCAGGAACGGAGCAAGGAAAGGGCTTGACATTGAAACCTTATCAAATCTGACAGGACTTACCGCTGATGAGGTTGGCAAAATACTTAACGACGAATGATGGCCACAAGCGCACCATCAATGGCCTAATTCCTTCCTTACTAGGGATTCGTTTTTGACTGGGCAGGCAGTGGACAGACTTTCCAAGTTTCAAAAACTTGGAAAGTCTTTGCCCCAGCTACCCCCACCCGTACAGCCTTTAGAGGTGCTGCCTTGGGCCTTCTTACCGCATTCTGCACTTCACTTGGCTGATTTTCATCATTTTTTCTCGTCATGTATTGTTACAATGAAAAACGCTAGCTATTTTGGCCTGCCGTACAACGGGCTTCTTGCCATAGAAGCCAATCATCGCCACTAACCAAGCATTGCCAAAGATAAAAAACAAGACAAGCATAAAACTGCCGCTGACGGAAGCTGAAAAAGCAAGCTTGCGGAAGCAAAAAATCAAGCGGGCCAATATCCTTGACTTTGGGGTGGACGAACTCGAAGTCTTGCTGAACGCCCCCACCGAAAGGGCAAAGGAAATCCATGCCTTGGCAGCATTCCAAACCGTACCTTCCATCGGGATAAAATTTGCGGAAGACCCGTTGTCTCAAGTATGCCCCGTTGGCACAAGTCTCGCTGGCACCAAGTCTTCCCCCAGTTGTTGCAAGTATGATTCCAGCAGAATTAAAAATGCTGACTATAACGGATTGTAGTGATGGCCACCTTCCCCCCCAATCGAAGCCGATATGAGGAGGTTGTGAAGCCAGTTTTCGTGATAAATTTTGCCGTTGAGCCTTGCCGATGG
>JALHQW010000134.1 GCA_022841745.1 Saprospiraceae bacterium
GCTGATTTGATGCTTCGTATCAGGGTGTCTACCATAATGTGGTCTCTTTTGGCCCCCAAAGGTAGAACACGCCAAAATTTCAATCGAATACAATTTATTCTAATAGCGAGAATCGCTGAGCAAGCAGAGATGTAATTTTAGTTTAACATATATGACACGCTACGAGCAGTTGGCCTCGCTTGATTTGCCCACATCCAACTTTCTGCCAACCCACCACTCCATGTTTTTTGTTCTAAATGATTTGCAAAAGCAACGACCTGTCCAGCACTTCCACAATGACTGCAAACTGCCATCCCGAAGAATCGGGACAAGACCTGTCGAACCCCAAAGGGGCAAACTGCCAACTCACACCAACTGCTCGCTCGTCTTCCCAAACCTTCTTTCTCTGTTCTGAAAATCAAGAATGGCTTGGTAGAGATGCTCCCGGCGGAAGTCGGGCCAAAGGGTAGGCGTGAAATAAAGCTCGGCGTAGGCGATTTGCCAGAGCAGGAAATTGCTGATGCGGTTCTCGCCGCTGGTGCGGATGAGCAGTTCCGGATCGGGGATGCCGGCGGTGGAAAGGGCGTTGGAGAAGGCCAAGTCGTCAATGTCGGAGGGTTCTATTTCACCCGACTTTGCGGCTTGCGCCAATTTGCGGGCCGCCTCCACGATTTCCCATTTGGCGCTGTAGTTCAGGGCCAGCACGAGGGTCATGCGGGGATTTTGCTTTGTGTCCTCAATGGCCTGAAGGAGGGTCTTACGGCTTTTCTCTGGCAGGCGGTTCAGGTCGCCGATGGCCTGCAGGCGCACGCCATTTTCGCTCAGCGTCTTGATTTCTTTTTTGATGGTCTCCACCAGCAGTGTCATTAGGGCGCTGACCTCGGCCTCGGGGCGGTTCCAGTTTTCGGTGGAAAAAGCGTAGAGCGTCAAGTATTTCACGCCCAACTCGGTGCATGCCTCGGTGGTCTCCCGCACGGCCTTCACGCCGTTGCGGTGGCCGAATACACGGGGCATCCCGTGCTCCTTCGCCCAGCGCCCATTGCCATCCATGATGACGGCGATGTGCCGGGGCAATTTCTCCAAGTTGATTTTTGACTTTAAATCCATTGACAGAACCGCCTGTGTCGCTTTTAGGCTCGCAAAAATAACAATTGCCCACAGTTCGCCCGCCTGATTTTTGCCCAAGGCCAAAACAAGGATGGGGAGGGGGGCAGGGGGCAGGGGAGGGTTTTCGGGGGCACAATCCCCAAAACTCGAAAACCCCAAAACCTGAAAACCCCAAAACCTGAAAACCCTAAAACTCGAAAACCCCAAAACCTGAAAACCCCAAAACCTGAAAACCCCAAAACCTGAAAACCCCAAAACTCGAAAACCCCAAAACCTGAAAACCCCAAAACTCGAAAACCCCAAAACCCTCCAAATATATAAGTTTTGCAATTTATCTTTGCCGCCGAAAGCTCACTTCACTTCCAACCCGATACGAATGTACGACTACGATGTCATCATCAGCTTTATCACGGCCTTCACGCTGACGTACTTCGTCATCCCGCCCATCATACGGGTCGCCATTGCGAAGCACCTGTATGACGAACCCAGCGAGCGCCGCAGCCACTTCGTGCCAACACCAAGGTTGGGCGGCGTGGCCATCTTCGCCGGGGCCATCTTCAGCATCATGCTCTGGACGCCGTTCACACAGTATGGCGGCGACATCCAGTACGTACTCTGTGCTTTCATCCTCATCTTCCTCATCGGGGTCAAGGACGATATCACGGAGATTTCCCCTTCTAAAAAGCTCTTGGTTGAAATACTGGCAGCGGGCATCCTTTTCTTCAAGGCCGACGTGCGCATCACCGGCCTGCACGGCATCATGGGCATTGAAGAAATAGCGCCTATCTGGAGTGCCCTGCTCACCATTTTCACCATCATCGTTATCATCAATGCCATCAACCTGATGGACGGCATCAACGGGCTTTCGGGCAGCCTCACCATCCTTATCACCGGCACCATTGGCGTCTGGTTTTTGCTAATAAAGCGCTATGATTTCGCCATTATGGCCCTTTCCGCTGCCGGCGCAACGGCGGCCTTCCT
This sequence comes from Saprospiraceae bacterium, assembly GCA_022841745.1. GTDB lineage: Bacteria > Bacteroidota > Bacteroidia > Chitinophagales > Saprospiraceae > UBA6168. Next base: position 2,068 of record JALHQW010000134.1, read on the forward strand.
CAAGTACAACTATTCCCCCGCCCAAATCTTTATGGGCGATACGGGGGCGCTCCTGCTGGGGCTTATTTGCTCCATTTTGACTATCAATTTTATCGAGTTCAACAGCCAATTGGAAGACCTGCACCCGTTCAAAATCAATGCAGCGCCGGGCGTGGCCATTGGCATCCTCATCCTTCCCTTGTTCGACACGTTGCGGGTTTTCACCACCCGTATCCTCAAGGGAAAGCACCCGCTGCACCCCGACCGCACCCATATCCACCACCTTTTGCTCGATGCTGGCCTGAACCACATGCAGGCCACCTACGTCCTCGTTGGGGTCAACGTTTTTTTTATTGTGCTTGGCTTTTTACTACAGCTCTATACGAACAATGCGCTGCTCGTCATCCTATTGCTCGTAGGCATTGCATCGCTCATGGTGAGCGGACTCATTTATTCGCTGTATAAAAAAAGTACAAAGGCGAGCCTTGGCGGTAATTCAATTGAGGGGTAAAAAAGTTACCCAAAAATATCCCGCTCCTCCAACCGGTGCCGCCGCCACGACACCAGCCACTCCGCGGCCAACAGCGCCAATCCAACGAGCACAAACCATTGGAAATAGCTGTTGTACGACGAAAAAGCCCGTACCTCCAGTTCCTGTTTTTCCATTTGGTCAATGCGGCCCTGGAGCGCCTCGGCCACGGCAACATCGCCTTGGCTGATATGGAAATAAGTGCCACCGCCCTTTTGGGCAAGGTCGGCGAGCATGGGTTCGTTCAACTTGCTGCGCACAGGTTGGCCACTTTCGTCCCGCTTGTAGTCCTCCCGCCCGCCAATGCTCATAGGGATGAAACTGCCCTCCGCCGTGCCCACGCCCACCGTGAATTGGATAATGCCTTCTTCCTTTGCGCTTTCCGCTTGCGCAACGGCCTCGCCGTCGTGGTCCTCGCCGTCGGTAATGACCACGAGTGCCTTGTGCGACTTGTTTTCTTCGGTTTGGAACGCCCTTCGGGCAACAGCGATGGCCTCCCCAATAGCCGTGCCCTGTGTGGCAGCCAACTCAGGGCTTGCGCTGCGCAGGAAGATTTCGGCAGCAGCATAGTCCGTGGTGACGGGCATTTGCAGGTAGGCACTTCCAGCGAAGAACACCAGCCCTACCCGCTCGCCCTTGAGCTTTTCCACGAGGTTCTCGGCGAACTTCTTCGCCCGCTCCAAACGGCTGGGGGCAATGTCCTGGGCGTACATGCTATTGGAAATGTCGAGGGCAATGAGCACGTCCACGCTCTTGCGCTTCACTTTCTCCCGCTTGCTGCCCCACTGTGGGTTGGCCGCTCCAAGGATGAGGAAGGACGTTGCAAGCAACAGCAAGCCGAACTTCAACTGGTGCTTCCAGCGGCTTGCCTCCGGCATCAGCAGCGGGGCGAGGTGGCTCTCCGCAAAGCGGCCAATCGCCTGTTTGCGCCAGCGCCAAAACAACCAGAATACCACGGCCAGCAGCGGCAGTAGCGCAAAAGCGTAGAGATAGGTAGGATGCTCGAATCGGAACATTTTACGATGGACGGATAACGATGGACGGTGGACGGTATTCCCCGTCTATCGTCAACCGTCAACCGATTTAACGCAAAGGTCAGATTTTTCTTCGTAACAAATCCTTCAGGGCGGGCAGTAAATCGGGGAAATTGAATTTGAAACCTGTGGCTTCAATTTTTTTGGAAGAAACACGGGCGCTGTCGAAGACCACGTCGGCCATTTCGCCCATGGCGACCCGCAGGGCAATCTCAGGAGCAGGGAGCAGGATGGCGGGCTTCCCGATGGCTTTTTTTAATTCACACACAAGGTCTTTGTTTCGGAACGGGTGCGGTGCAACACCGTTGTAAATGCCGTTAAACTGCTCATTTTCAATAGCTTCCGTAAAAATCCGGCAGATGTCGTCAATATGAATCCACGACATCCATTGCTGGCCGTTGCCGAAATAGCTGGCGTTGAAAAACTTGAACGGGATGAGCATTTTTTCCAGCGCCCCGCCCTGCGTCGAGAACACCACGCCGATGCGGATGACCACCGTTCGGAGGCCCGTTTTTCTGATTTCATCAATGGCCTGCTCCCATTTCGATACTGATTCGGCGAGGAAACTATTCGAGCCAGTAGGGTCGGTCTCGGCCAGCAATTGGTCGCCCCGGCTGCCGTAAAACCCAATGGCTGAGGCTGAGATGAACGCCTTCGGCGGCGTCGGGCGGCGCTCGATGGCAGCTTTGAGGAGCAGGGTGCTGTCCACCCGGCTGCTGATGATGAGTTGCTTGCGCTCCGGCGTCCAGCGCTCGTCGGCGATGCCCGCCCCGGCGAAGTTGATGATATAGTCGGCCTGGTCAACGGCGGCTTGGTCAATGGTCTTTTTCGCCAAATCCCAGGCATAAGCAGGGTACTTGGCCTTTAAGTTTTGTTTGCGACTGAGGTGGAGCACGGTATGGCCCGCAGATTGGAGCATTTGGCTGAGGTGCTTTCCAACGAGGCCGGTGCCTCCGGCTATCAAAATACTGGACATAATCTTTGACGTTTGAATTTGGGTTACAACAATCCAATTCGAAAATGGATGTAAAAATCACGCCCCCAGCCCCCATTTCACCCCCTCCTCAATCGCCCGCTTGGCGTCCACCTCCGCTGCCAGTTTCGCACCGCCGATGAGCGTGACGGCCTTCCCTTTTTGCAACAGCGCATCGTACAAGTCTCGCACAGAATTCTGCCCGGCGCAAATCACCACATTGTCCACCGGCAGCAGCTTGGGCTGGCCCTCGTGCAGGATGTGCAACCCTGCGTCGTCCACTTTCACGTACTCCACCTTGGCCAGCATCTTCACGTTTTTCATCTTTAAACTGGCCCGGTGAATCCAGCCTGTCGTCTTGCCGAGGCCAGCGCCGTGCTTGCCTTCCGAGCGTTTCAGCAGCCAGATTTCACGGGCGGGCGGTTCGGGGTGTGGCTTGGCGATGGCGCCCCGATGGGCATAGGTCGGGTCAACGCCCCATTCTGCTTGGAAGGATTGAAGGATTGAAGGATTGAAGGATTGAAGCGGCACCTCAGTCAAGTGATGAGCCAAAAATTCCGCTACATCGAACCCAATGCCGCCTGCGCCGATGATGGCGACAGCGTTTCCAACGGGCTTTTTGCGGAGCAAACAATCTGAATAACTAAGCACTTTGGGATGGTTTTCTCCTTCGATGCCAGCCTTGCGACCAGCTACTCCTGTAGCGATAACGGCCTCCTCAAAGCCTTGGCTTTCAAGCAGTTCCAACGTCGCAGGTGTATTCAAGTGCAGCTTCACGCCCGTTACTTCCAGTTGCTTTGTATAATAGCGGAGCGTCTCGTAAAACTCCTCCTTGCCGGGTATGCGCTTGGCGAGGTTGAACTGTCCGCCGATTTCAGGGCCGGCCTCAAAAAGGTGTACCTCGTGGCCCCGACCAGCAGCAGTCGTAGCGGCGGCGAGGCCAGCGGGGCCAGCGCCCACCACGGCGATTTTCTTTTTTGTTTTGCTCCGCAAAACGGGCAGCAGCGTCTCGTGGCAGGCCCTTGGGTTCACGAGGCAGGAAGCGGTTTTGCGACTGAAAGTATGGTCGAGGCAGGCCTGGTTGCAGGCGATGCAGGTGTTGATTTCGTCCCGGCGGCCTTCCTTGGCCTTTTTCATGAAATCGGGGTCGGCAAGGAAGGGGCGGGCCATGCTCACCATGTCGGCGCAGCCCTCGGCCAGCACTTGCTCGGCCACTTCGGGCATGTTGATGCGGTTGGTGGTGATGAGCGGGATGCCCACCTTGCCCATCAGCCGCTTGGTCACCCAGGCGAAGCCCGCCCTTGGCACCATCGTGGCGATGGTCGGCACCCGTGCCTCGTGCCAGCCGATACCCGTGTTGATGATAGTGGCCCCGGCTTTTTCAATTTGCTTCGCAAGAAGTTCCACCTCCTCCCAGGTGCTGCCGTCCTCCACGAGGTCGAGCATGGAGAGGCGATAAATGATGATGAAATTCGGGCCTACGGCCTGCCTCACCTGCCGCACGATTTCGATGGGGAAACGGATGCGGTTCTCGAACGGGCCGCCCCATTCGTCAGTGCGTTTGTTGGTACGGCTGACAATGAACTGGTTAATGAGGTAGCCCTCGCTGCCCATGATTTCCACGCCGTCGTAGCCAGCGTCCTGCGCCAGTTTTGCGCAGCGAACAAAATCGCCGATGGTGCGCCGCACGCCCCAGCCCGTGAGCGCCCACGGCTTGAAGGGGCTGATGGGCGACTGCATTGCCGAAGGCGCCACCGCCAATGGGTGGTAGCCGTAGCGCCCAGCGTGCAGTATTTGCATACAGATTTTGCCACCCTCGGCGTGTACGGCCTTGGTCACCTGCTGGTGCTCCGCCACGTGCGACCGATTGGCCATGCGTGCCGCAAAAGGCGCTACCCACCCCTGCCGGTTCGGTGCTATGCCCCCGGTTACGATGAGGCCAACGCCACCCCTCGCCCGCTCGGCGAAGTAGGCCGCCATGCGCTCGAAGCCATTCTTGGTCTCCTCCAGGCCCGTGTGCATGCTGCCCATGAGCACCCGGTTCGGGAGGGTGGTGAAGCCAAGGTCGAGGGGAGTGAATAGGTGCTGGTAGTGCATGGTGATTCGTGATTCGTGATTCGTGATTCGTGATTGGGGCGGCCAAAATTATGGGTATAGCGTAGAAAGCGGCATAAAAAACTTTAATCGCTCTACTTTTTCCTTCGACCTTGCGATAGTTTGCCCAACTTTGCAGCTAATTTTAAAACAATGAGTATCTGGTCCAAACTAAAAACAGGCCAATCAATAAAGGCAATTTGCCAGCCCACGGCCCCTACTTTTTACTTTGTTCTTTTTACTTTTTACTTCTTATTTACTACTTCCTGAAAATGAAAAATTCAATCAAGCTGTTCGTTGCAGCGGCTGTGCTGGTAGCGGGCTGCGCCCCAAAAAAGGACAAATACGAGGCATTTGCTGAAGACCTGTGCAAGTGCATGCGCCCAATGGCCGATTTCCAAAAAGAACTGACCGCTGTCTTCGAAAGTGGCAGCCAAGATTCTGTGATGGCTATGGTGACGCAAGGTCAAAAAATTGACGAAGATGGTCAGGCTTGCATTGCCGCTTTGGAGAAGAAGCACGGCGTCATTGAAGGCGAGGCCGAAGAAAACAAAGCAATGGATGCGCTCCGTAAAGTCTGCCCCGACATCGTTGCAATGATGGAGGACGCCAGTGCCGCCCCCGGCATGGCACCCGAAGATATGATGGAGGATGGTGAAATGATGGAGGACGCAGGTGCTCCCGAAGAGGCAATGCCCGCTACCAAGTCTGGTAAAGAAGAGGGGAAGGGGAATTGAGAAATTGGGAAATTGGGAAATTACGGTAAATACCTGATAATCAAACCAATAAACTAATTTTCATCTTAAAATCTCCTGACAATTGCAGGTTGGATTGTTGGGCAGAACTGACAATAAATTTCGTCCGAAAAGGGGCAGCGCCCCGCGATGTTTATAGCCTTCGTCATACCCCCAGTTCCAAGGGGCAGCGCCCTGGCATATTAAAACTCCAATGTTGCGGGGCGCTGCCCCTCAAAACCTGCGGGTAATTTGCAAGCTACTGATAAAAGGCCATCAACGTCTCGGAACACGTCGCTTTTGTCATTCCCGAAAAATCGGGACAGGCTGTGAAAAGACCCGTCCATGTCGTTAGGGCAATCATGTATGGCCTCCCTCACGACGTGGACGGGTTCCTTCGGAATAGCCTGTCCCGCACTGCGGGAACAAAAGCGACGTGTTCCGAGACGTGTTCCTAAACTTTGAAACGTGCCTTTGGAATACTTTCTAAAGTAACAAAGTAGAATTAAGCCTTGGCGGCTTGGTAAAGCGCCAAGTGCCGTGCCACATACTTTCCAATCACGTCAAATTCGAGGTTGACCGAGTCGCCTGCTTTCAGTTGCCCGAAATTGGTGTGCTCAAACGTATAGGGGATAATGGCCACTGAGAAGTAGCCTTTCCCGTTTTCAGCAATGCCCGGCTTCACCACCGTCAGGCTCACGCCGTTCACGCTGATGGAGCCTTTATCCACGAGCAGGTACTCCGGCTGGAACGGGTACTCAAAACTGAAAACCCAACTCCCATCCAATATTTGCACCTCGGTACAAATGCCCTTAACGTCCACATGCCCCTGCACGAAGTGACCGTCCAAGCGGGCATTGGACAGCATGGCCCGCTCCAGGTTCACGAGGCTGCCCACCTGCATATGGCCAAGGTTGCTCCGCTGCAAGGTCTCGTCAATGGCCGTGACCCGATAAGTCCCTTCCGAAAGTGCCACGACCGTGAGGCAGACGCCGTTGTGCGCCACGCTCTGGTCAATCTTCAGTTCCGATGAAATGGGCGACGACACGGTGAAGTGGACGTTGCTCCCCTCTTTTTCGATGGATTGTACTCGCCCAAAGGCTTCGATGATTCCGGTAAACATTTTTGAAGTTGGCAGTTAGACAGTTGGCAGGGGGCAGTCAGTGTGGAAGTATTGGACGAGCCGTTGCCAATGCAAATTATTATGGCTGCAAAACTATGAAATGGCGGGATGGCAGGTAGGTACAAAAAAAATGGAGGACACTGCTTTCAGCGTCCTCCATTTACATTCATTCGCTAAGAAATACAGAAAAATTAATTTACAGCTACGAATATCACCTACTAA
>JALHQW010000135.1 GCA_022841745.1 Saprospiraceae bacterium
ACTCATGAAATAGTGTCATCTTCATAAGGCAAATCTATAAAAAGCCCATAAAATACAGGCGCTAAATAATTGACAACCAGTTATTTGTAATTAGATTTGACTAAATGGACAGACACTATTTAGTGTTTGTCCATTTAGTCGGTAAATATTTGATAACCAGCATGTTAGACTCTATTTTTAAGCAAAAAAATAAATAATCTTTTTAACTCATGTTTTTCAAAAACCAATTTTTCGTTTCAAATCAGTTCATTTTGAAGTAAATATCGTCGATATTTTGCCACATTAAAATAAAAAAATAATTATTTTTTTGAACCAAAAATGATTGCTAACTTATTGATTTTAAACTACTTAGAGACTAAATGGACAGATACTATTTAAACAGTGAATTGGCTCATGCTTCAATGTTTCAATGTTTCATTATTGCTCAGTTATCGTCATGCTCACAACAATGAAACCATGAAACAATGTAACCATGAAGCAATCCCCCCTCACAACCCAAACGTATAAGTATATTTCACCACCACCGCCCGATTATCGCTGAAGGGCAGATTGGGCAGCTCCCGGCTGCGGTTTCCATTCACAATATCGTTGAAGACGATGAACAGGTCGGTGCCTTCCCTGGGATTGTAGCGGAAGCGGACGTTTTCCACGAAAATTTGCCCATCACTGCTGTATTGCAGAAAGGCGGAGAGGCTGAACTTGGTATTGAACAAATAATCGGCCTTTAGCTTGCCGAGGTGCGCCACGTAGTGCTGCCCCCGCTCGTCGAAATCGGCGGTGTTGTACTGGTAAGTGCCCTCCAGTTTCAAATGGGATGAAACCACCAACCGTGGCATCAGAGCGGTGGAGAACAGCCTACCGTCGTAAAAGCCACCAATGACTGTTTCCGTGAAAATGCCCAGTTTCCCGGCATCTGGCGTGGACAAAAGGAGACCGCCCTGTAAGAAATCGTAGCTGCCGATGGGGACTTGCGCATCGCCGAGGTCAAAGGCTTCCGGCACGTACTCGTGCGAGGGGCGGAGCGTTGCCTTCATGAACCAGCCCGTTTTATACCGCATTTCCACACCCGTCTCAATGGCGGCAGACTCCACCTTGCCCGACACAAAATTGCGGAGCGCAAAAGCCTCTGTTTTCAATTGCAAGTTGAGCAGCTCGGCCTTCTCGTCCATTATCCAGCCATAGCTGAATGCAGCTTTTCCCCCGTCAAAAGTTTTGCGAAGCTCAAAGCCGACGCCCGGCGACCAGTCCTCGCCCGCATGGGTGTAAGCGAACTCGTAGGCAAAGCCGTCGAAGCGGCGTTTTTGCCAGTTGAGGAAAATGCGGGCGGGGTCGAGTGAGAGGGCGTTGTTCTCCCGGCCCTGCTCGAAGGACTGCGCCCATTTTGCTGCCAAATAATCGTCCTCCGTGACCCGCACCGTGGCGTCGAAGCCGTAGGCCGTGCTGAAATTCCCATCAAAATCGGTGCGATTGGTGGCCATGAAGCCGAGGTAGCTGTAAGGGTTGAAGGCTTGGCGGCGCACCCGCAGCACGGAGAAGTTCTCCGATTTCAGGCTATCGGTCGGCGCAGCCGTCTGCATGGTCAGAAAGCCGAGGTCGTGACCCTCGATGCGGCCCTGCACCCTTGCCCCGCCGTAGATGCGCACGGGGTCGCCGTCGTTGATGCCGATGCGGCGGCTGTAAAATAGGCGGTTGTCGTCCTCGAACTGAAAGTCGAAGATGCTCGCCCGTTCGAGGAAGAACTGCCGTTTTTCAGGAAAAAAAAGGTCGAAGCGAGTGAGGTTCACCTGCTGGTCATCCACCTCCACCTGTGCGAAGTCGGTATTGGCCGTGAGGTCGAGCGTCAGGTTGCTCGTCAGGCTGTACTTGAGGTCGAGGCCCGCCTCTATTTTCGGGTCGATGTCGGTGTGGTAGGCCGAGCCGTCGGTGTTCAGTTGGCTGGTTTGTTGTATGCCGGCCAGTGCGTAGGGCGTAAGGTAGAGCGGCCTTTTGCTCCGCAACCCGGTGAAGCGGTATTTCTGCATTTGGGAGGGTTTCCAAGGCCCCATTTCTCCCCAGTTCAGCGGCACGAGCGGGTACATGCCCTGCTCGTTTTTCGCCGCCAGGTACCACCACATCGTAGCGCCCATGATGGCCTCGCCGTTGCGCTCCTGAAAGCGGAGGCTGCTCCACGGGATGCGCATTTCGGCGCTCCAGCCCCAGGGGGTGCGCTTCGTGGCAGCGTCCCAGTAGGTGTTCCAGTCAATGCCGATGCTGTTCTCGAACGACTGCGCATCGTTGGACACCGTGCCGTCCCAGCGCAGGCCAGTGGGTGTGGTGAAAAAAGCGAGGGCATTCTCGTTGTCGTTGTAGCTGTCAATCACGAAGCCGAAATAGTCGGTAGAGCCTTCCAGTGCATCCCGTTTGTAGGTGGTTGCCCGGTACAGCGAGCTGTCGGAGAGGTACATGCGCCCGGCCATGTAGAGGTATTCGTCGTCATAGGCGAAGAAGATGTCGCTGCGCTCGGTGGAGGGCTGGCCGTACTGCGGTATCTGTTGAATGAAAGGGATGGGCGGCACGGCATCCCAAGCGGCCTCGTCCACATGGCCATCGAACTGAATGGGGCCGGTAAGGCGGGTGGCGTCCTTCACGGGGCGGTCGGGGTTTTGGGCAAGCAACTGAGGTGAGGCCAGCAGCAGGGCCAGTAGGCAAAATTGGTGAAGCTTTCGTTTCATGCAAGTGGAGGTTGAAATGCAGCCCCGGGCACGGGCCAAAGGTAAGTTGGGATTTCCAGTGAACGGCAGGGAGGGTCGAGGAAGTTCCGTAAGTTTGCGGTAAATTGATTCATTGCTTCATTGATGCCTACGCCACGAGAACCATGAAGCCATGAAGCCATGAAGCCATGAAGCCATGAGCTTAAACCGCAAAATCTTCTATTCCCTCCCCCCCGCCTGGCGCTTTGCCGCCCGGCGGCTCTACTATTTGCCATTGGACGCTTGGGAGGCGCTCTCAGGACAACGTGACGGCCTCACCCCACCCCGTGGCATGATTTACACGGGCGGCGGCGACTTTCGGCGGTCGGGCGAGCAGACGGTGGTGTTGTTCAAGCAGCTTTGCGGCCTGCGGCCGCAACACAGCGTGCTCGACATTGGCAGTGGCATCGGGCGTATTGCCATTCCGCTCACCCGATTTTTGAATGAAAAAGGCCGCTACGAAGGTTTTGATGTGGTGAAAAAAGGCGTGGACTGGTGCCAGGAGCGCATTACTGCCAAGTTCCCCAACTTCCAGTTCCAGTACATTTCCCTCGAAAACGACCTCTACCGCTCGGACGGCGGCAGTGCCAGCAGTTTCCGTTTTCCTTACGAGGACGCCAGTTTCGATTTTGCGGTAGCAAACTCCGTTTTCACCCACATGCTGCCCGATGAGGTGGACAATTACCTCAGCGAGTTGCGGCGGGTGCTGCGTCCAGGCGGGGTGGCCTACCTCACGTTTTTTGTTTTTGATGAAAAAACGGCGTGGCCTACGGGCTTCGACTTCCCCTACGACTGCGGCCACTACCGCCTCATGGACGATGTGGTGAAGAGCGCCAACGTGGCATTCGAGGAGGCGCATCTGCGCCTGATGATAACGAAAAACGGACTTAAAGTGCGGGACTTGCACTATGGCTTTTGGCGGGGTTTACCCAAGTTGGAATGCCATGATTTTCAGGACATTGTGATTGTGGAGCGATAACAAAGACCTTGTAGAAGCGCTGGTGGCTTACCCTTGCAACCATTTGAAGCCGAAAATGCACCCATTGGGACATATAGATAGTCTGTCATTCAATTGCAAAAAACCATTCCTTTAGCTTGGCATAAAAACTGCACCTTTGCCCCGCTGAAATTTTTCAACCAAAATCCTCTATGAAATTACAGAATACCTTTAGCGCCGCCATCGTGGCGACCATGATTTTCTTAGCCTTCGGCAATGCAAGTGCCCAGTCCGGCGTCGTCATCAATGAAATAATGGCCTCCAACCAGACCTATATCACCGACGAAAACGGCGAATACGAAGATTGGGTCGAGCTCTACAACAACTCCAGCAGCAGCGTCAACCTGGGCGGCTGGTTCCTCACCGACAACCCCGACAACCTCGATAAATGGGAGTTCCCGACCAACACCGTCATCCCGGCGATGGGCTATATCATCATCTGGGCCGATGAGGACAGCAGCCAAGGGCCGCTCCACGCCAATTTCAAATTGAGCATAATGGGCGAAGATCTCCTACTCATCAATGCCAGCGGCGCTACCATACAGGACATCACCTTTGGGCAACAGCAGGCTGACAAGGGCTATGCCCGCTCCCCCAACGGCACCGGCAATTTTACCATCAAGAACCCCACCTTCAAGGCCAACAACGACACGGGTATCTCATCCGCCAATGAGGTGGAAAAGGCCGAGGTACTCGTTATTTCGCCCAACCCCGCCACTGGGAATGAGGTAGTTTTGCGTAGCAAAAGCGCTGAAAAACAGGCAGTTGCCATCTACGACCAATTGGGCCGGGAGCGGCTCCGAACCAGTTTTTTCAACCAAACCACTATAGATATAAGCAACTGGCCAACTGGTATTTACTTCCTAAAAACCAGTGGCCGAACCCAACTGCTTGCGGTTCAGCGATAACCCCATCCAGCATACAGCATCCAGTATCCAGTATCCAGTTATGTTTGACTTCTCCGTCCTTCAAGCCAATGCCGATAACCCGACCCTGATGTCGGTGGTCTATGCCATGCTCTTTGCCTTCCTGCTCTCGGTACTGGTGGCGTTTACCTATGAAAAGACCAACCGGGAAATGTTCGTGCCGGGCAATTTCTTACAGGCCATGATTCTCGGCTCGATTGCTGCCGCTACCATCATGCTGGCCATTGGCGACAGCTTGGCGAGGGGCCTCGGCATGATTGGGGCGCTGGCCATCATCCACTTCCGCACCAACCTGCGTGACCCCCGCAACATCATCTTCATGTTTGCCTCGCTCGCCGTGGGCATTGCATCGGGCGTTCATGCCTACAATACGGCGTTCATGGGCACGGTGGCGTTTTGCGTCGTGGCCTTCCTGCTTTGGCTCACCCCCTTCTCCAACGCCGGGCACCATTCCGTCAACGTGTTGCGCTTCCATTTGGACGCCGAGGACGGCATTGCTTCGCAACAGGTGGAACAGCTTTTAAAACAATACTGCCGCCGCACCCAGCACTGGCGCACCGACTATGTAAACAGTGCCGAGGGGAAGTTGAAGTTGGAACACAACTACCGGGTCATTTTCAAGGAAAAAGGCGGGGAACTGGACTTCCTGAGGGCGCTGCACGGACTGTCTGGCGTTTCAAAAATTGACCTTTCGACGAGGAGCGAGCCGGAGGCGTTGTGATTTTTGTGTTTATAAATCCCTCAAAAACCCCACCGTCGCTTCCATGTCATTGTGCAAAATCCTATCATCTTCCACCACCGGCACCAGTTTGCGGTAAGCAGTCAAAGCATTTTCCACTGCCGCTGACGACTTCAGTGGCCTGCGGAACGCCATCGCCTGCGCCGCCGTGAAAAACTCAATGGCCAATACCCGCTCCACATTCTTCACCACCAGCCAGCACTTGGTGGCGGCATTGGCGCCCATGCTCACATGGTCTTCTTGGCCATTGGACGATACGATGCTGTCCACCGAGGCCGGGGTGCAAAGCTGCTTGGTCTGGCTGACGATGCTGGCCGCCGTGTATTGTGGTATCATGAAACCGCTGTTCACGCCGCCGTTTTTCGTCAGGAAATGCGGCAGGCCATGCTGCCCACTGATGAGTTGGTAGGTGCGCCGCTCGCTGATGCTGCCCAGTTCGGCCAGGGCGATGGCGAGGTAATCCAAGGCCAAGGCCAGCGGCTGGGCGTGGAAATTGCCACCAGACAGGATTTCGTCCTCGTCAGGGAAGATGGTCGGGTTGTCCGTCACGGAATTGATTTCGGTAAAAAGAACCCGCCCCACATGGGCAATGGCATCGTAGCTGGCCCCATGTACCTGCGGGATGCAGCGGAAGGCATAAGGGTCTTGCACGGCGGTTTTCCCTTGGGCTGCTATCTCGCTGTCTTTCAACAAGTTGCGAATCGCCTCGGCAGTTTTCAGCTGCCCTTCGTGCGGCCTTATTTTGTGCAGCAACTCGTTGAACGGCGACAGCCTGCAATCGAAGCCATCCAAGGAAACGGCGGCAGTCAGGTTGGCCAAATCGTACAGCCGCTCTGCCTCCAGCAGGCACCAAACCCCATAAGCTTGGCAGAATTGGGTGCCGTTGAGCAGGGCCAGCCCTTCTTTGGAGTCCAATACAATCGGTTCCCAACCATGCTTGTTCAGCACTTCGGCGCTGGCCAGTTTTTCGCCATCCACCCGCACCTCGCCCATGCCGATGAGCGGCAGGCTGAGGTGCGCCAAGGGCACAAGGTCGCCACTGGCCCCCAGCGAGCCTTGCTGGTAGATAATGGGCAACACATCGTGGTTGTAGAAATCCACGAGCCGCTGCACGGTGATGAGTTGTACCCCGGAGTAGCCTTGCGAAAGCCCCTGTATTTTCAGCAACAGCATGAGGCGCACCACGTCGGCGGGCACTTCGTCACCCATGCCGCAGGCGTGCGACATGACGAGGTTGAGTTGGAGCTGCTCCAGTTCGTGGTGTTCGATGCGCACATTGCAGAGCGAGCCGAAGCCCGTGTTGATGCCGTAGAAAGTGCCGCCCGCTTGTCCCTGCGGGGAAGCAGCCAACTTACCGTCCAAGTAGCGGCGGCAATGCTCGATGCGACGGGTGGCTTCGTCGGAAAGGGCAATTTTGCTGCCCGAAGCGATTATTTCGCCGACCTGTTCGAGGGTCAGCAAGTCAGGGCTGATATGGTGCATGAAGTTCGGTGGACGGTGGACGGTGGACGGCTGACGGGTTTAAAGCGTTGATTTTCAATGCCTTGGTTTGGCCAAGCTGCCATCGCCACACCTATTTTTACAGATTTGGTCTTATTTCGATGGAATTTTCGAGGCTAAACAATGCATGGTTCTCTGCGTTTTTACAAAGTTTGCAAAGGTAAAAACTGCTTCGCAAACGGCTTTTAATCATTACAACCTTGGAACTCAATTATAAAACTTTCGGTCAGGGCGACCCTGTCGTCATCCTACACGGGCTGTTCGGTACGCTGGATAATTGGCAGACCATTGCCCGGCAATTGGCGGAGACGCACACCGTCTTCATCCTCGACCAGCGCAACCACGGCCGCTCGCCCCATGCCGATGTGCATGACTACCCAACAATGGCCGAAGACCTGCGCCATTTCATGGAAACGCATTGGATGTACGATGGGGCGCATATCATTGGCCACTCGATGGGCGGCAAGACGGCCATGCAGTTTGCCCTCACCCACCCCGACATGGTGAAGAAACTCGTGGTCGTGGACATTGCGCCGAAGCAGTACCCAGGTGGCCACTTCGAGATATTCGAGGCGCTGCAAGCAATGGATTTGGACAATATTTCCGATAGAAAGGAGGCAGAAACTTTCCTTGCCGACCATATCCAAGAGTTGGACGTGCGGCAGTTTTTGATGAAAAACCTAAGCCGAAAAACTGGGGAGGGGGCTACTGGCTTCGAGTTCAAAATGAACCTACCCGTGCTCTGGAAGCACTACCCGGATATCTTGGCGGAGGTGGAGGGCGAGCCATTCGAGGGCGAGTCGCTGTTCATCCGGGGTGGTCGCTCGAAGCATGTGGTACTGCCCGATGATGAGCCGTTGATAAAAAACTTGTTTCCAAATTCCGTGATTAAAACGGTGGAAGAGGCCGGGCATTGGGTACATGCGGAGAAGCCGGAGGCGTTGTTGGGGATGGTGCAGGGTTTTTTAAACTCTAACTCCGCTGCATATTTACACAATAGGTGAAAAAAATGCAGCAAAACCAATAGTTCTTTGAAAAAATGGTTGACATTTGCTATTGCGTAAAACACTTTTCTACACAATA
>JALHQW010000136.1 GCA_022841745.1 Saprospiraceae bacterium
GTGAGAGAGTGAGAGGGTGAGAGAGTGAGAGGGTGAGAGGGTGAGAGGGTGAGAGGGTGAGAGGGTGAGAGGGTGAGAGGGTGAGAGGGTGAGAGGGTGAGAGGGTGAGAGGGTGAGAGGGTGAGAGGGTGAGAGGGTGAGAGAGTGAGAGGGTGAGAGAAACGGGCGGGTTCTTTTGGGGAGCTTGCCCGTTTTTAATTTGGGTTGATTTACGACCTTTACACAAAACTTTCAGCCATGACCAATACCGCCCACCACGACGAGAAAATCGCAAAAATGACCTTCTCCTCCGTCTATCCGCACTATGTCACCAAAGTGGAGAAGAAAGGCCGCACCAAGGAGGAACTCCACCGTGTCATTGAGTGGCTGACGGGCTTTGACGAGGCAAAGCTGCAAGCGCTCATAGAATCGAAAGCCAATTTTGAGGAGTTCTTCCAGCAAGCTACGCTGCATCCCAATGCCCGACTCATCACGGGCGTTATCTGTGGCTATCGGGTGGAGGAAATCGAGAACCCGCTGACGCAAAAGACGAGGTACTTGGACAAGCTAGTGGATGAACTGGCGAAAGGGCGACCGATGGAAAAGATACTACGGGTTGGGTAACTTTGAGCCTTCTGGTCAATTTCACTCGTAAACAAAGCAAAATGACAAACAAACCCAGCCTCCTATTCTTCCTCCTCCTTTTCGCCAGCCTCGCTGCCAACGCCCAGCAAAAGCCGCTGCGGGTCGGGGTCATCGGCCTTACGCACACGCATGTGCATTGGATTTTGGGCCGGGAAAACCGGGGCGATATCCAAATCGTGGGCATCGTGGAAACGAACAAGGAACTCGCCGAGCGCTATACCAAGCAGCATGGTTTGCCCATGAGCCTTGTTTACAACAGCCTAGAGGCGCTCATCGCTGCCACGCACCCAGAGGCGGTGACAGCGTTTGGCACCACCTACGAACACCTCAAAATAGTGGAAACCTGCGCTCCCCTCGGCATCCATGTCATGGTCGAAAAGCCGCTGGCGGTGAGTATGAAGCACGCCCGGAAAATGGAAGCCCTCGCCAAAAAGCACCGTATCCATTTGCTCACCAATTACGAAACCACTTGGTACCCCACCAACCACAAAGCTTTTGAACTGCTCAAAAGTGATTCCATCGGCAGCCTGCGGAAGGTCGTGGTAAGGGACGGGCACCGAGGCCCCAAGAAGATTGGCGTGAACAAGGAGTTCCTCGATTGGCTGACCGACCCTGTGCTGAATGGCGGCGGTGCGTTGATGGATTTCGGCTGTTACGGCGCCAACCTGATGACGTGGCTCCAAGGTGGCAAGAAGCCGCTAACCGTCTCTGCCGTCACCCAACAAATGCAGCCGGAGAACAACCCCAAAGTGGACGACGATGCTACCATCATCCTCACTTACGACGATGCCAACGCTATTCTCCAGCCTTCGTGGGACTGGCCTATTGGCCGCAAGGACATGGAAATCTATGGTCTCACTGGTGCCATCTACGCCGACAACCGCCACCAACTCCGCATTCGAATGGCGGAAGGCTACGACGGCTTTAAGGAAATCACCCTCAAGCTCGAAGAACGCTCCGCCCCATACGACGACCCTTTTGCACTGCTGGCCGCCGTAGTGAAACAGGAAATAACGCTGCCACCCTACGACCCAACTTCATTGGAAAACAATATGGTGGTGACAGAGATATTGGATGCTGCGAAGAAGAGCGTGAAGAAGCGAAAGCAGGTAAGGTTGAAAAAATAAGCGATGGTTAAATTGTTGGGATGGTTGAATTGTTGCATTTGTACCCTCATACCTCCACACCTCAGCACCCCCCATTCCGCAGCACCGCATACATCACGCCTTCAGAAACGGACAGGTTGAACACCTTGTCCCCGATGGTGGGGAGCAGCAGCTCCCAGAAATTGCCACCGACGACGCAGCGGTAAATGCCATCGGGGTGGCCACAGTAAAAGAAATCACCAACTTGCAGGATGGTGGAAACGAGCTTGGTAGGTGGCAGGCCCGCATCAATGGCTTGCCAAGTCTTGCCACCGTCAGCAGAGGTGCGTACCCGACGGATTTCCGTCTCAGTGTTATAAGTGATGGCCGCAAACCCATCTTTGATGACTGCCAGGTCAATGCCCACCCCGCCTTCGTAAAGCACAACGTCCCAAGTCTCGCCGCCATCAGTGGAACGCAGAATGCCTCCTTCGTTGGTGCAGAGCAGCACCCCATCTGATTCCACCATTTTTATCACCCAGCCTATTTTCATGACGTGTTTCCAGGTCTTGCCTTGGTCAGTGGATTTGAAAAGGCCATCGTCGGAGCCAATGAAGGTGCTGCCATCCTTGGCGGTGAACGCCGTGCGCACCGATGCGTTTTTGAAATCTGTGAAAATGGGCATCCAGATGTCCGTACCCTTTAGTTTTTGGAAAAATCGGGCATGGTTACTAACAGCCATCAACCCAGTTGGTGCAGCCGAAATATTGATTAGCTGTTGGTCCATGGCTATATCTTTTTCCCACTGAGTGGTCTTGGAAGTGGTGGTACTTGTGTAAACGCCTTTTTCAGCAAGCATCAAAAGCTCGCCTTGGCCAGCGAAAAAATTCCAAGGATTCAAGCCAACAGGCAGTCCTGCGCTGATGTCCTGCCAAGTTTGTCCGCCGTCGGTGGATTGGAAAACGATATTGGTCGTTGCCGTTTTTGCCACGCTAGTCCCAGTGACAGCGGTGGAGGTGAGGCTGGCCAAAGCCCTATCTTCCACCTGCTCACAGGCTGTGAAGCAAAGCAATAGGGACAAAAAAGCAAGGTGATGAATATGCATGATTGAAATTGGTTGGTGAAACAATGCGGCAAAGATGCAGGCAGGCAAACTGGAAAGCCTTTTTTTGTTGTAAAACGATGTAAAGGAAGTGTAAAAGCTGGTTTTGGGGCATTATAGATAGCTGCATTCGAAATTGAAATTCTGAATGGACAAATAAGCAGCCGCCTTTGAGAGGAGGGGTTATCAAACCCCGGCGTTCAGGAACACCGGGGTTTGGTAACCCCTCCTCTCGACAAGGCTTGGTAACTGGCAAGATACGTTCTTCAATTTCAAATGCGACTATCCATAAATCAACGATGTCATCAATTTGCTCCTTGCTATCAGGTTCTTCTAAATCCTGATTTTCAAACCACCGGAATTTTCCACCCATTGGCGTTGTTTTGAACATTTCACCACGAAAAGAACCTGCTATGAAGTTTATCCTTCTTTTTGGCCCGCCCGCCGTCGGCAAGATGAGCGTAGGCAGGGCACTCGAAAAGGTAACGGGCCTTAAGCTGTTCCACAACCACATGACCATCGAACTGGTGGTGCCGTTCTTTGATTTTGGCACGGAATCGCATAATCGCTTGGTTGGGTTGTTCCGAAAATCCATTTTTGAAGAAGTGGCGAACAGTGATTTGGAAGGACTGATTTTCACCTTTGTTTGGGCACTGAACCTCGAATCCGAGGAAAAATATGTGGACGATATTGTGGCCATCTTTGAACAAGCGGGCGCTACTATTTGCTATGTCGAACTGGAAGCAGATTTGGAGGAAAGGCTGCGTCGAAACAAGACACCTGAACGACTTGAGCATAAACCTACAAAACGGGATACCGAAAAGTCGGAGCGGATTATGTTGGAGCATGTTAAAAAATACCGCTTCAACACCCATCCCGGCGAATTCAAAAGGCCGAACTACCTCAAAATCAACAACACGCACCTGAGCGTGGAGGAAGTGGCGAGGATTATCAAGGAAAAGTTTGACCTTTGAGCGCAACCAATCATAATCATTAATTTCAGTTGTCTTATGCTTAAAATCCTACTCGCCGCCCTCGCTGGCACCATCGCATACTTCCTTGTTGGTTGGCTCGTGTTCGAGGGTCTGCTTGGTAAATACATGAGCGCCAATACCACGCAAATCGTAGGTTTCAAAAAAACTGCGGAAGAAAGCAGCATGGCAATGCTTGTCGTTTCCTGTGCGGCTTATGCTTTATTATTGGCTTTAATCATGGGCAAATGGGCGTATATAAATACCTTTAAAGGCGGCGCTATATTGGGTGCCACCATGGGCATTTTAATTGCCATTATGACCGATTCCTATTGGTTTTCGACGACTCATTTTTTCAATGGCTTCAAGCCCATGCTGGCTGATATTGCCGCCGCTGGATTTACCGTTGGCGTTATGGGCGGGGTGATTGGTTGGGTGTTGGGATATAAGTCATAAATAGGATATTATGGGCACAATAACTCAACCTACTAATACCGACATCCCCCTACTCGCCGACATCGCCCGCCGGGCACTCTGGGAATCCCACGGCCATAGCTGCGCCCACGAGGACATGGCTGCGTACATCGCCAACAGGCTTTCCGACGAGGCGCTATTAGCTGAACTTCTCGATGAGCGCAACACCTTCCGTTGGATTCACCACGAAGGCCAAGCAGCGGGCTATTCCAAAATCATCCTGGACAGCCCGCATGAGTTTGTTGCTGCGCAAAATGTGACGAAGATGGAGCGGCTGTACCTGCTCGAAACCTTTCATGGGCTGGGGCTTGCGCAGCAACTGTTTGACCATAACCTCGACATTGCGAAGCAGGCCAACCAAGTAGGCATTTGGCTCTACGTCTGGAAGGAGAACCATCGGGCGGTGGCTTTTTATCGGAAAATAGGCTTTGAAATCGTGGGGGATGGATGGTTCAAGATTTCGGAGCGGCACAGCAACCCGAACCATGTGATGCATTTAGAAATAAGAAATTTTTACTGAAATGACACCATTGCAAATACCAGAATTTAGCATCCAAACCACCTTGGAAAATGCTGAATTAGCCTTAATTCCTCTAAAAATGGAGGATTTCAATGAGTTGTATTCAGTTGCCTCCGACCCGCTAATTTGGGAGCAGCATCCAAACAAAGACCGTTGGCAATTGGAAGTCTTTAAGGTGTTTTTTGAAGGGGCAATGCAAAGCAAGGGAGCCTTCAAAATCGTTGACAAAACCACTGGGAAAGTCGCCGGGAGCACCCGCATTTATGACTACAATCCAGAACAGGATAAGATTTTGATTGGCTATACTTTCCTTGGTAGGGAGTTTTGGGGTACTGGCTTGAATCGCTCTGCCAAAACTTTACTACTGGATTACCTTTTCCAGTATGTTTCTAAGGTACAATTCCATATAGGAGCTCAGAACACACGTTCTCAAATAGCTATTTGCAAGTTGGGAGCCAGTAAGATAGGGGAAGTGGATGTCGCCTATTTTGGCGAGCCGATTAAATCAAACTACGTGTATGAAATTGAGAAGTGCAAATGGGAGAACCATATATGAACACTTGACAATCTACGTAAAAAAAAGGTATAATTACTATGAAACCAACCAAAATATGGGAGGGGAAAGAGGACTTGAAATTCCCCTCTCCCCCCTCCTTGGCTTTCATAAGATGTAACGAATGCCCACTACATTATTGGCATTAATCATCCAAAAGAAGGCATTACTTACTTACGACAATTTTCTTAGTCATGACGCCGCTACCTACCGATAATTTTAGGAGGTAAATACCCGCTGGCTGTTGGGTAAGATCGAAAGCGAACTGCCCCCCAGCGGTAGTTGACTCACTCCTGACTATCATTCTGCCAGTAATGTCTTGAATCGTGAGGCGAACTTCCTCCACTGCGCTAAGGCTTAGGTCAACCATGAAACGCCCACTTGTCGGGTTTGGTGAAACATTGAGCGACTCCAAGGTCTCGATATCTTCTGTTCCAGACAATACACCTACGGTAGCACTCCCTGTACAGCCGTTAGCATCCGTCACGATGACGGTATATTCGCCTGGCGGGATGTTGCTGATGGTGGCCGTGGTTTGTCCGGTTGACCAAAGGAAAGTATAAGGGGCCACGCCACCAGAACCGGAGGCTGTGGCACTGGCATTGCCATTATCCACTGCCGTAGCAGTTGGCGGATTGTCTGGGATGAAATAAACGACCAGAGAGTCCTCGGAAACACTGCAAATGGATTCAGTTGGGTTGGCAGCGTTGGAGTACGCCACGCTCTTGATTACCCAGTAACCTTCCAGCACCGGCAATGAGTTGAAGCTTAGAACGCCGTTCAGATCGCTGTTGTATTCATCGCTAAGTGGTGCACCAGTAAGTGTAAAGCCGCCAGCCAAGCCACCTGTGCCTCCCAATATGTCAGAGAATTGCCAACCGTGTCCACCCGTTCCCGGAATATCTTCGGTGCCATCGGTACCGATGGAGAAAGTGGCTTCAGGCCCGCATACTTGTTGCTCTGCTGTGCTGGTAAGCTCACCAGCATCGCAAGGCACAACAGGACAATTTGCATTGCCCAGGCAAGTTAATGCTGGGAAGCCATTATCGGTGTTAAGATTGGTACCACCACCACAAGACCCTGCTTCGTTGATTACGATTAAATAAGTGCCGCTCTCACTGGCTGTCCAAGTGATGGTGCAGCCGTCGCCGTCGCCGGGGCCGAATGCGTCCACCGTTCCACTGGGTGCAATGATGGTGAATTCAGGCACCCAAGAACCTGCACCAGGGCCGTTGCACATACTAAAAGCATAAATACCACCTTGAATAAAGTTATCCACTGAGTAGGCTTCCGAAGCCCAGACCTGATAGAAGGTAAACTCGTTGAAAGGGCAGCCCGTACCGTCGTCACAGGGTGCACCACCAAAGACGTCATTGATATCACCCCAGCCAGTTGTTGGAGAAGGGTTCACCCAGTCTTCACAAGGGTCGTTATTTCCACCGCCACCTTCGGCAATGACCTGTGTCGTTGCAGTACAGCCATAAGTGTCGGTAACAGTGACAAAATAAACATCGCCATCCGTCAAGCCAGTAGCTGTCTGCGTGGTTTGGCCATCTGACCAGAGGTAAGTATAGGTCAATTCACCAAAAAAGGGTTGTGCGGTCGCATTCCCATTGTTTACGCCAGTAACATCCACTTCATAAAGGTCAGAAAAATTAATGACGATGGAATCCGCAGAAAAATCGCAAATACTGCCGGGTGGGTCAGCTGGGTTGGTATAGTTGGCTATATAGACTGCCCAAGTGCCAGCAAATGGTGGAAAGAAATTATTACTCAGAATACCACCGAGGTCACCATCCACCTCACTTGTGTCAGTAGTGCCGAAAAGGATGAAGCTTTGGCCGAGTGCACCGACACCGCCAAGGCTGTTGCTGAAGTAAAGGCCCTGACCGCCAGTGGTCGGAACTGTGCCGGGGGCATTAATAATGGTGATAGCCTCACCAGCACAAAGCGTGACTACTTGAGTAGAGTCCAGTTCGCCAGCCTCACAACCGCTGCAAGGTGCGCCGCTCACGCAAGTTAGGGCGGGATAACCATTAGAAGTACCAACATTGGCACCACCACCACATGCACCTGCTTCATTGATGACGATGGTATAGGTTCCGCTCTCGCTGGCTGTCCAAGTGATGGTGCAGCCGTCGCCGTCGCCGGGGCCGAATGCGTCCACAGCGCCGCTTGGTGCAATAATGGTAAAATCCGGCACCCAAGTGCCCGCTCCTGGGCCATTGCACATGCTGAACTTATAAGTGCCACCAACAGTAAAATTATCCACCGAATAGGCCTCTGCTGCAAAGACTTCAAAGGCATCTATCTCGTTGAAGGGACAGCCCGTACCGTCGTTACAGGGCGCTCCACCAAAGCCGGTGTTGAAATCCGTCCAGCCCCCAGTTGGTGAGGGATTGAGCCAATCTTCGCACTGTGCGGTGCCCCATTTGGGCAGTAAGGCCATTAAAAACAAAACCAGTGTTAGGTTTAGAAGTACTTGTTTTTTCATTTCAAAAATTCTGACTATAACGGATTGTAGTGACGGAAAAAAGAAAGCCATCGAATCTTGCGATGTTTGAGTTGCGAAACAAAAAACGAGCAATACCCGATGGCAACTCAAAACAACGGAAA
>JALHQW010000137.1 GCA_022841745.1 Saprospiraceae bacterium
CCGAGTACAAGTCCAAAATCTTTGGGTTCTTCATATGCCGCTACTTTTAGCGGCAAGTTAATGTTGATTAGAACCCTTTTTCAAATAACCTAATCTTCGACCTGCAATAGGTCAGTTACCAAATTAAAGTATGATTATTGGTTGGACAAAAGGCAATACATTACCGTGAATCATTTTTATGCCTCGCAGTATGTGGAATCCAATTTTCAATACAGTTGGTACCTGAAATGCCTGAAAGCTTGGGGCCAAACCGAGGCATTGAATGCGGCTCAGCCCAATTTGGACATTTGGGACATCCCAACGCTGACCGAGGAGGAACAGGCGTATTTGAAAGCGCATTATTGGTCGTCAGAGGAGTTTGAGCATTATCCTGTTGTGGGCTTAAACCCTGCCCAAGTTAATGCCTATTTGGAATGGAAAACGGATATGCTCAACCTGGCAAAACATCTTTATTCCACTAAAAAATTGAAGTTGGGGAAAGAGGAAATCGTTATAAATGGTCTTCAATCTGAAGTGCCAATACCATTTAATACGAAGGAATACCTTTCAAGAACATCTACTGGGAATTTCAAGCCATATTGGGCAACTCGGTTGCCGACTTTTCAGGGGTTGATGGCGCTGCTACCATCCATAGGAAAACGTACTAAGGAGCGGGTAGCCCAAGATAAAGGATTGAATGCTTGGCTGAGGAAGATGCCAGAGTTTGAGTTCTTGTGGTACAATCCCAAAAATGTGAAATTGAAAAACGAGGAACTTCGGATGAAATTGGAAAGGATGGGAATAAGGCCCGTAAAAGCCTCGGATTTGAAAAAGCAAGCAAAAAAGAAGAATGCCAATTTGCTTCCTCTGCTATTGTTGGAGCAACGATTTCCCTTGGATTATTATAAAAAGGGGTTCATGATGTTTAAATCAGAGGAAGAACTGGCGTTAAAGAAAAATCAGCCAGATTTTAATCCTGATGGTAAATATGTGGTTGTTTTTGACTTGAAGCAATCAGCCACGGTTGCCTATACGCTCAACAAGGGCAAACTAGTATCCCTTTCCATTGCTACTGCGGAGGAGCGTCCCCTGTATGGCTTTCGAGCGGTGATGACGAAGCCCGATTGACGCCGCCGATTCTCGCGGTGATGAACTCTTTCACCCGCTGCGCCTCTTCCACGGGCAACCCGCCTATGCTCAGGTCGCTGCTGCTGCCACCCGCTGTGAACACTCGGAGCGTGGCCAAGCCAAAAGCACTTTCCACTGGCCCCCGGCTGATTTCGCAGTGCTGCATCCGGTTGTAGGGAATGGCCGTCACCGTACGCCACCATATCCCGTGCTTGTGCAGGATGTCGTGCTGCCGCAATGCGTAACCCTCGGCGGCAAAGCGGCGCAGTGCAGCCCGAACGGCCAAGGCGAATAGCACGCCCCAAACGGCCAGTAGTACCCAGCTTGGCCAAGCCGACTTGAATGGGTTGATGAGGTAGAAGACCAGCCAGCCCATCAGCAGAATGGCGAAGAAAATGCTGGTGGCAATCACCTCCACCTTGCGGTAAGCGGGCGAAAGCCGCTGAAAATCAACGTTTTCGATGCTGGGCAACTCGGCCAACGGCACTTGGGCGTTTTGGAAAATCATCAGGTTTATGGTTTTATTGTTGAATGGCTTCATGGCTTCATGGCTTCATGGCTTCATGGTTAGGGGTAGCGTGGACACAGTGCAACAATACGGCAATTCAACAATCTATCCATTCAACAATGGAACAATTCAACAATCCAACAATGAAACAATGAAACAATGAAGCCATAAAACAATGAAACCCCATTAATTTTTCTTCGATTTGTTGCCGGCCAAGAAGCCCCAGCCACCCGACCCCAATAGGAAGCCGAGGTCGTACCAGCCGCCGGTGTTGTTCACGGCATAGATGGCCACGTTGTCGTCGAACAAACTGCCGATGAAGCTGACCGGGGTGATGAAGCCATGCAACAGGCCGTAAAGAAGGCCATATTGCTTGCCTTCGAGGCATTCCTTTACAGGCTCGACATCGGCGCAGGAGGCGAGGCTAAAAACAAGGACAGCCAATACTGCGAATGCTATGATTTTGGAAAAAGGCAGATTTTTCATGGTGGTGAATTTTGTTGTTATTGAAAATGCTGTAAAACACTATATTTCGAGCGTAGCATCAAAATTAGCCAGAAAAAGCATTAGGTTTTTTTCGACAAAATGAAGATGTTGCAGTGCGCTTTACCTTAGGTCGGGTTGGTGAATGGCTGCTAACAATGTTGCGGTGCGCTGCGCCTTGATGTCTCGGGCAATGCGGTGTCTACAAATGTTGCGGTGCGCTGAACCTTGGGTCGGGTTGGTGAATGGCGGCTACAAATATTGCGGTGCGCTGCACCTTGATGCCTCGTTAATAACGGTAGCTACTTGAAGATAAAAGACGCCCAGCCCCAGTATCCAGCATCCAGTAGTATCCAGCCCCAGCATCCAGTATCCAGTATCCAGCCCCCAGTATCCAGCATCCAGCATCCAGCCCCCAGCCCCAGCATCCAGCATCCAGCTTCCAGCACCCAGCACCCAGCATCCAGTCCCGCCTACCACCCCAAAATCACTTGCGCCAATAAGATCTTCATCACCATAGCCGTGGGGAAAACGGTGGCATAGCCAATATTGGCAGCGCCCGAGTCGTCCTTTTCATTGGCGAAGGCAAGGCAGGCGGGTTGGGTATGTACAGCGGACATCACGCCCATGAGTAGGTTGAACGGCATTTTGAAAACCAAGCGGAAAATCAGGATGCCGAGCAAAGATGTTGCAAGGGTGACGATGGCACCCATCGCAATCAATTGAAAACCAGCCGTTTGAAAAGTGGAGTAGAACGAATAGCCCGCCTTCAGGCCGATGCCTGCGAGGAAGAAAACGGCGCCCATTTGCCGAAGGGTCAGGTTGGCGTTCAAGGACATGACCCATACGATGCGGCCACTGCGGCCCAGTTTTCCCAAAATCAAGGCGACGATGAGCGGCCCCGCCGCAAAGCCAAGGCGAAAGGTGGAGCCGCCCGGCAGCGGCACTGGCAACATGCCCAACAGCAGCCCCAACACGATGCCGATGCTGATGCTGATATAGTCCACTTCCGAAAGGCGCTGGTAGCTGTCGCCGAGGAACTGGCTCACCTCCTTCATCTGCTCTTTTGGTGCCACGATGCGCACCCGGTCTCCCGCCTCCAGCGTGAGGTCGGGACTACGGGGCAGGTCCACGTCGCCCCGGCGGATGCGGGTGATGATGGCGTGGAATTTTTGGTGCAACTGTAGCTCCCTGATGGATTTGCCTACGACGGCCTTGTTCGATACAAAGATGCGGCGCACGCCCACGCTGCTGCCGTCGAGGGCGAGGTCACGGCCCGTGGGGATGCCCAGTTGCGACTGGTAGCGTTCGAGGTCGGCGTGCCAGCCCACCAAGGTGAGGATGTCGCCCGATTTGATAATGGTGCTGGGCCCTGGCACTTCTATTTCATTGCTGCCATACGGTAATCGGCGGGAAACGAGTATTTCCCCGATTTCGCCCGACTCGCCTATTTCCCGCAGGGTGCGCCCGATGTACCTCGACTGGGTGACAAACACATTCACATGCACCAGTTCCTCGGTGCTGATACCTGTGATGTCGGCAGTGGTGGCAGCCTCTTTTTTGAAGTCTATTTTCCAAAAGCGGATGCCCAATTGGAACAAAAAAATGACGCCCATGACCCCGATAGGGTAGGAGAGGGAGTAGCCGACGACGGGTTCTGCCAACAGGTTGCGGGCCTCGGTGCTGGCAGGGTCGCTGATGCTATGCTTGAGGATGTCCACCACCGAGGCAAGGGCGGGCGTATTGGTCAAGGAGCCGCAGAAAAGCCCAGCGGTGAGGGTGCTTTTTACGCCCATACAATGGCCCAGCAGAATGGTCAAGATGGCAGAAAAAACAAGGATTCCCATGACCACGAGGTTGTCACGCAGTCCCGATTTTTTGAAGGATGCGAAAAAACTCGCCCCTGAACGCAGCCCGATGGTATAGACGAAAAGCACGAGGCCGAGGATGTAAACCATGTCGGGCAGGGCCATGTCGGGGTGTAGTGCCCCAAACGCCAGCCCCACGAAAAGAACGGCTGCCACCCCAAAGCTGAACCCCATCACCTTTATCCTGCCGATGAAATAACCAATGGCAATGACGAGGAACAAGAGAAGCGGCTTGTTGTCGAGCAGGAGTTGGATGGTGGCGTCGTAGAGGTTCATTGCTTTTGGTTGATGGGGTAAAGGTAGGCTGTAGCGTCTATTTTCACGACAAATCGGGCAAATCAAGCAAAACTGAATATGGATTGGTAACTAATTAGCAGGGGATGTTTTTGCAGAAAAATTGGAATTTTTTCTTTTAGCCTCCCGCATCCTCCCCTGCCGATACATGAATTGTATATTTGCCCAGCGAACCAAAAGCACAGCCGAAAATGACCGAAACCCAGCCTTTCTCCCAGCCTACCCGCCAGTCTTCGGCGGCTATCATCTTCATCCTTGGTGGGGTGCTTAAAATGCTGTTCCGGCAACTATGGGTGGTTATCTTGATCTTTTTTTTCAACCGAAAAAACACTGGCATTGATGGCTATACACTGTTCTTTCTTGGGCTGGCGGGCTTCACTGCCTTGCTGTCGTTGCTGAACTATTTCAACCTGTTTTTTTATATCAAGGACGGCGAATTAGTGCTCGAAAAAGGCGTGATTCGAAAATCGAAAATCTCTGTGCCACTCGACCGGGTACAGACCGTCAATTTTCGGCAGAACATCATCCACCAACTCCTCAACGTGGTGGCCGTCGAAATTGACACCGCTGGTTCCTCAAACAAGGAGTTTCGCCTACACGCCCTCAGTAAGCAGCAAGCTGATTTGCTTAGAGATGTAGTTGGCAGTTGGCAGTCTGAAGTTGGCAGTCCGCAGTCCGCAGTCATCAGTCCGCAGTCGGATGATGGCAATTCTCAGTATTCTGAGGTTCTGGCAGCCCCCCAATCCGAAATCCTTTGTCATTCCCGAAGGGAACCTAAATCCGCAATCTTCAAACTCGTTCCCCTCGACCTTGTCAAAATCGGCATGTCGCAGAACCACCTGCGCACAGCGGGCATCCTGTTGGCCTTCAGTTTGGGGTTTGCCGACGACGTGAAGGAGGCCATCGGTTTTGATATGGAGAAAAAACTGGCTTGGTGGCTCGGCACGAGCGGTGCTTGGGACATCCTGTTCACCTTGCTCATGGTCGTGCCCATTTTCCTATTTGGCTCGTTCTTGTTCACCTTGGGCCGCACCGTGCTGCAATATTTCGACCTGCGGTTTTGGCGAACGGAACGGGGCTTCAAGATTGAAAGTGGCCTGTTTACCAGGCAGGAAGTATCGGCGGTATTGACCAAGATACAGTACGTGCTTTGGACCACCAGCCCCCTCATGCGTTTGTTCAACATGATGAAGGTGCGGATGCCGCAAGCGGCCAGCGTGGAGGTGACAGGTAAGCTGGCAGTGGGCCTGCCCGGCTGTTATGCTCCGCAATTGGAGGCAGTGCGGGCAGCCTATTTCCCCGAAGAAAAAGACCAGGCTTGGGAGTCGCATGGGGTGGACAAAATAGCAAGGCTGTGGCGCTTCCTGCGCATAGGAGTGTTGCCCGTGCTGTTACTTGGACTGGTTACCCGAGGCTTGCTACAAAACGAGGTCTATATCTGGCTGCTTTGGCTGCCCATAGCTTGGTGGCTCGCACACCGCTACCAGCGGAGCTGGCATTGGGAGGTGAGCGACGAGGGCCTACGGGCGAAATGGGGCGTAGTCAACAGCACTGCCGTTCTGCTGCAATGGCACAAGGTGCAGGCCGTGAGCGTGCGGCGGGCTGTCTTCAGCCCAAGGAACAAACTCGCCCGACTGACGCTTTACACAGCGGCGGGCGATATCGTCGTGCCGTATATCCCTTTTGAAAAGGCTCGAGCCGTGCAGGATTTTGTGCTGTACAAGGTGGAGTCGGGGGATAGGGCGTGGATGTGAGAAAGCACAAATACCTAAAAACTGCAGGAACTCATACAGATGAAAAACTCAATACTTGCCTTATTGATGCTTTTGGCGACACTACTCCTCGCCCAACCTGACCCTCGCCACATCGCCAACGGCCATCAAATCCATACTTCCGGCTATATTGACATGCCTTATATCGTCACCCTTGGGGATGGCACTTGGCTCTGCGCATTTACCACGGGCAAATTGGAGGAAGGGCTTGACGGGCAGCACATTGTCGCCAGCCGCAGCAGAGACCTGGGGCAAACCTGGTCAGCGCCCGTGGCTATTGAGCCTGCCGAGGGGCCAGCCGCCTCTTGGGCTATGCCCTACCTGACCAATTATGGCCGGGTCTATGTTTTCTATAGTTACAACGGCGACGAAATCAGCGAGTTGAAAGGCGAAAAAATCCGCAACGACATACTCGGCTGGTATTGCTTCAAATACAGCGATGACGGTGGCCTTACCTGGTCGAAGCGGCACCGTTTGCCGCTCCGTAAAACAGCCTGTGACCTCGCCAACGACTGGCAGGGCAACGTGCAAATCTTTTGGGGCATCGGCAAACCCGTTACGGTGGGCGAAGGCATGATATTCGGGTTTACCAAGCTCGGCAAGTACATGCTCGACAACGGCGAGGGCTGGTTTTTTCGCTGCGCAAATATCAATACCGAGCGTAACCCTGATTCGTTGCAATGGAAACTCTTGCCCGATGGCGAAAGCGGCCTTCGCAACGCCGAATTCGGTTCGGTGCAGGAGGAGCATAGCCTCGTGCCCATGAACGATGGCCGCCTCTGCTGCATCTTCCGCACCCAAACGGGCTACTTGGCCGAGGCGTACAGCAAGGACGGTGGCCATCGTTGGACGCTGCCCCGCCAGGCCCGCTATACCGATGGCCGCACGGTGAAAACCTCCCGTGCCTGCCCCAAGGTTTGGCGCTGCGAAAATGGCAAGTACCTGCTCTGGTTCCACAACCACAGTGGCGACCATTTCAGCAGCCGGAACCCTGCATGGCTGGCCGGTGGCGTGGAGTTGAACGGCGAAATCAGGTGGTCGCAGCCTGAAATCGTGATTTTCGGCGACGACCACAGCTATGAAAGCGGACGATTCAGCTACCCCGACCTCGTGGAAGTGGATGGCCGTTATTGGGTCACGGAGACGAACAAGCTAAAGGCCCGCATCCATGAATTGCCGAAGGCGATGCTAAATTTGCTATGGTATCAATTAGACTCCGTTGGCCGTCCGCCGTTGGCCGTCAACCGACCGCCAGTGATGCAGTTTGATGAGGAACAATTGAAGGCGGAGAAACTCCCCATCAGCGGTTTCCCCAAACACCCAGAAGGTGGTTTCATCCTGCTGAACGCCATGCGGGACACGGCGGGCCTTACCATTGAAATGATTGTACAGCCCAAGGACTTTTCCCACGGCAGGGTGCTGCTCGACACCCGAAACGACCTTGGCGCTGGTCTCTACATTCAGACTACGGGCTACCGACAATTGGAGCTTAACCTTTGCAACACAGAGACTTGCGAATCCTGGACGACCGACCCCGGCCTGCTCGACGTGGTACGCCCCCACCGTGTTACCTTCATCGTGGACAACGCCCCCGACATCATCCTCTGTGCCGTGGATGGCCAACTCTGCGACGGTGGCATGAGCCGGCAATACGGCTGGCGGCATTATTCGCCGTTCCTTGGCTTGGTGTTGACGAACAAGAAAAAAGAGATGCGGATTTTGCCAGAGGAAATGAAGGCATTGAAGATTTACGACCGTGCATTGAGCGTTTCGGAAGTGGTTGGAAACTAAGTAACTGACCTATTGCAGGTCGAAGATTAGGTTATTTGAAAAAGGGTTCTAATCAACATTAACTTGCCGCTAAAAGTAGCGGCATATGAAGAACCCAAAGATTTTGGACTTGTACTCG
>JALHQW010000138.1 GCA_022841745.1 Saprospiraceae bacterium
GATTTAGGAACACCAAAAATTTCATCAGCATGATATTGTTCTTGTGCGGCAAGCTCGAATTTAAACCATTATATGCTAAATGAGGAATTCAGCTTACCCACACGAAATCACGAAGAACCGTTAAAATTATCCTTAGTGATATAAGCAATAATTCCGTTATCCTTAACCAAGTCTCCTTTGTCATTTAGGCCATGTGACTCGTCTTTGAACCTTTGGATACCACCTTTATTACCTAAAACATACTCTTTTGTTCGTCCTGTGCCAATGGTGGGTAGCTTTTTGGCTTCAATACAGTAAATGACCTGCATTTCTAAATCTTCAATATTATGCCAAGCGCCCATATCGATTCTACTTCCATGCCCTTTCTGATTTGGTTTTTTCTGCGGCATTTCAGGCTGGAAATTAAAAGAATACTCCTTGTTTTCCTTGTTTCTCTTACATTTTCGGGTCAAATACTTCCATAGTTTGGAGGTAATATCGTTTTCGCCAATATCACCATTAACCTCTTCTTCGCTTTGAAAAGATGGAAGGTATGTTTCCAAAAACAGAATCAATTTCTCAACATACCCCGTTGTAGAAGTTCCTTTAAGTACATTTTGAAAGGTAATATCGTGGTTATATGTGGGTTGCGAGTCGTACATCTCTAAAATCCGGCTCGTTTTAGGTCAGCAAAAGTTTCATCGGCATCCCTGAGCGCAATGGATTTTAACCAATAGCGCATGGCTTTGGGCTTTACCAATACCAATACGTCGTACCCATCAAGATGTAAATACTGCCGTATCACCCTGTTGATGCGCACATTGCGGCGATTGTCATTGGGGATTAGCTTTTCCAAGCTTTCCAATCCATCGGCAAAAAGATTGGGCAAGACGTTGGCCTTTGGTGCCCCGTAGCAGAAAACATAAGCGATGGCACTATCTTCCTTGTGATGCCCCCAAGAAAACCATTTTTGGCCTTGTTTCTCATAAATAGGGTTCATAATATTGCAGAATACATCGCCGTACTCTTTCAACCCATCTTCTGTGATATTTTGATTCAGTGGTGAAGTATCGCTACTTGTGTTTGATTTAATATAATAGTCAAGGACATCATTTTGAATAATGTTTTCACTGTAGCCGAGCTGGAGGTCTTCGGGGTTTTCAGGATAAGGCAGGTTTTTAATGTCTATAGCGTAAATTGGAAAGGTAGATTTGTTAACCCCAGCCCTTGCACTTGTACTTAACAAGTACAATCTGTATATTTGAGTTCTTCTTTTAAATAAATCAAAAACATGCCTCAATTCTTCCTTTTGGTCAATGGGTGCGTGAATGCCAAATATTTCATTCTGAAAGCATAGATAATCATTTGAAAACACAATAGGTATTTTTTCTAAACCTAAGCTCTCTTTAATAAGTATATGTGGTGGGCAGAATATTTTCTTGTTTTTTTCAAGATTCCTATAGAAACTTTTCTCAACCTCTTTTTCAATTTTGCTAATCCCATTTTCGTTAAATGACTCAGCTTCCACCATGTTTTTATCAGTAATCCAATCAGCAGGTTTGCCTCCTCCTGCAACCATATAGCCCTCAGCGTAGAACCAACCTATTTTCTTTTTGCCATGTAGGAATTTTTCAAAATTTGTCAGTCCACTCAAATAATTTACTAATCGCAACAATCTTCCACCACCTAAAAGATTCGTTTTCCAAACGAAGGGATTTTCGATAGCCATTCTATACTTAACTATATGAAAATCATAATTGTCAACTTCAAAATAGAATCGTTCTTCCGCAGCTCTACTCCGTTTTATTACAACGTGTAAAATATCATGAGGCATTTTATCTGCTTGCAAATCAGTGGCCACGCTTGCACATACAGCAACACTTGTCTTTTTCGATTTCCCCCCTTTTTCGCCCTCTTTGGTTTTTCCAATTTTATTTTGGAATAGCTTATCACTAAGATGAGTGAAATCAATGATTTTAGTGACATGAAACTGCTGAAGAAAATGACTCCTATATTCAATAGAGTTGTTGTTGTACAACCAAGCTCCCGATGGTAGTATAAAACAAATCTTTCCGCCCTTCTTGCGCAAATACACAGCCCTGTCCCAGAAGAAAAGAGCAAGATTATCGTCGTTTAACGAACGACTTGGCTCAACCCCGTATTTTTCCTTGACAAATTTCAGATAAGATTTATTGTTATGAGGTACTGGCGGATTGAACGGCGGATTTCCAATGACTAAATCAAATTGGCTTTGTAAAAGGTCTTTGTAAATTTTGAAAAAATCGTTTCTCTGGATGTTCTTTTCACCTATTTCTTCATCAAACCGTAACTCATCCCATATTTGCATTGGGGAAAGCTTATCGCACAGGGCAATGCACAAACTAAAGACAGTTATTAGCGTCGCACCATCTTCAATGTCAACCCCAAAAATATTGTTTTTGGTTATCCGTTTGATGGTTTCAATATCAGGATATTCTACTTTGCCAGTTTTTTTGTAATGGATGATTGCCTTCCATTGTACCATCCTTTTAAGTGCGGAGACTAAGAAAATCCCTGAACCACAGGCGGGGTCAAGCACTTTGAAGTCTTCACTTGAAAAGTACTCTTCTGCTCTGTACAAGGGCATGCACTCGTCTATCAACGTGTTGGCCAAGACTGGAGGGGTATAAACTACATCTTTTTCCTTTTTAAGGAATGCTTCGTAAATGCCACTGATTAGTTCAATGGGAAGATGATTAAAGGAGTACATCTCCCAGATGATATAGGGTCGATGTTTGTCATAATTCCTTAGTATTAACTGATGAGTATGTGGGTCAATACTGGCATCAAATATTTCTGCTACATAACTAAGGTTAGCATTTGCCAACGCTTGTTTCTCTTCAATTTTTAAGTCGAAAACTTTGCCATTGAACTTATGGTCAAGTTCTTCCAAAAATGGAATTAGTTGATTGTGGCGAAGAATATCCGTGAATCTGTGACACTCAGGGAATTTATCGTATAAATCCCTTCCTATTTCAAGTAGCTTGACCCCTTTTTCATCTTCCTTTTCCTCAAGGTATCGGACTAAAATACCAATTATCAACAACTTGTTGATGATGTTGGGATTTAGTTTCAATTTTGTTTCGAGATACTTCTTAGCAGCAATAAGGCCATCCAACAACCGCTGATAAGGACTGTTCTGTGCTTTAACAAGTTCTTTGTGTTCTTCCCAGAAGACGCCATTATCAAAAAGCTTTGCCGAAAACTTTTTCCGTTCAAACTCTTCAAGTACCTCTGCAAAGCCATTAAATGAAAAACGCTTAATAGGCTCAGTCGCAGGTTTTTTCCCTTTTTCGATTTTAACACTTTCAGTGCAATTGAAAATCTTTACTTGAGTGTCGGTGACGATGTAAAAGAAAGGAACGACACCACTACTCCAAAGCTTGGTGTGGACATCTACCAAGTCGTCATCAAAAAATTCTCTTTCATAAATGTAAACCTGTGGAATGGAGCGGGACGGATTTTCAAAGCGTCTAAAATAAACCGCATCGGCTTTGAACTTCTTGGCCTCGGCAATGGCCAGTATCTCGGAATCGTTGATGGCACCATCTCCGTCGGCGACCCAGACCAAGCCCTGCCCGGTCTCCATATCGAATTTGGAAAGTATGCCAGTCATGCCCATTTTGAAACCAGTTTTACCTTATTCATCTGTAGCCTTAAAGGCCGGAGTAAAGGTATCAGTTTTGAAACAATTTGCAAATTAAAACCAAATAGTTTATACTTCAATCAATTTATGGTCTAAAATTGTACCATCTTTCTTATTTTGACACCAAAAAAACTAAATCAAGATACCCACCCCCTCACCGTGCCCCCTTCCCCAACCCCACCAAATTCGCAAACAACCGATACGCCCCCGGCACCCCCGATGGCAGCTCCCGGAAGAACGAAATCCCCGTGTAAACATACCAGCCGTCGCCGTATTTGGCCACCAACAGGCTACCGTCACGGGCAGGCTCGCCGGGGTCGTTGCAACTGAGGATGGGCGTGTACTCCGGCCCCCATTCGCTGGGGAAGTAGAGGCCCCGCTCCTGCACCCAGCCCTCGAAGTCCTTGGCGGTGATTTTGTTCGGGGTGTTCAGCACGGGGTGGTCGGGGGCGAGCAGGCGCACCTCGGCCTCCTCAACGGTGGTGCGTTCACGGCTGATTTTCAGCTTGTAGGGTGTAATTTCGGCATCGGGGATGAGGGTGCCGTTCGTGTTGTACTGCACCACCACCGTACCGCCCTGCTTGGCGTAGTCGAAGAGTTTCGGCTGGTGGAATTTCAGGCGTTCTACCGTGTTGTAGGCACGTATGCCGAGAACCACGGCGTCGTATTTTTTCAAGTTGTCCAAGGTGATGTCTTGGTCGGCCAGCAGGTCAACGGTGTAACCCGCTTGGCGGAGGCCGTCAGGTACTTTGTCGGCAGCGCCCATGATGTATGCAATCTTGTCACCCGCCCGCTTGAGGTCGGTGCGGGCCACTTTCAGTTCGGCATTGCGGAGCACCGTCTGGGCGGGGATGTGGTCGTACTCAATGCTCGTCAGCGACTGCGTGTAGCTGCGCCCGCCGACGGTGGCCTTGGGTGTGATAGTGCCCTCACTGGTATTGATGGGTGGGTAAACTTGGAAGCCCACCGTCTGCTCCTGGCCTTTTAGTTTTAGGTTAAAATCGGTGCTCGCAGGCTCGGCCCGCCAGCCCTTGGGCAGGTCAAGGGATAGGCTGCCGGAGACGTTGGCGGCACCGGATTTCACCACCACGGCCACGTTGCGGGGCTTTGCATCCGCAAACAAAAGCGCCTCCTCGGCGAAGTTGACGAAGACGGGCGGCACCACCTCGAACGGGCGATAGACCTCTCCCTTCACGTCGTCGTCTTTTTTATAAACAACCTCTCGGAAGAGTGTAAACGGTTGATTATCAACTAAAAAATTGAACTGCACCATGGTGAACCTCGGGGATTCAGGTAGTCCCCGGAGTCCCTGGTCAGGCACAGTGAACATGCCAAGCCCCCAATTTTGCTCCAGCCAATAGGCGCTGGTGTACGGGATGCGGGGGGAGATTTCCAGTTTTTTCTTGAAGGAAAAGCCCTTGTTATAGGCCAAGGGTGCGTTCAGCGTGGAGTCGGGGCCGAAGGGTAGGTATCGAACGGACTGGAGGGTGCATGGCACGGTCGAGCGGTTGATGATTTCCAGCGTGAGGTTGACCTGCTCGCCGGGCGTGGCGGTAGGCTCCGTGGCCACTGCCTCGTAGAAGAGGCCTAGGCAATTGGCGATGATGCGCTTGGTCTCGTTCAGTTTCGTGTCACGCCAATAGACCTCATGCCCCACGGGGTTGAGTTGCTCGATGGCTTTCAGCACCTGCATCAGTTGCGGTACGCTGGCGCCGGGGTTGTTGAAGTCATATTGCTTCAGCAGTTTTTCGACCATTGCGCCGATGGGCGCACCGCCCTTAACCCTGCTCCAAGTGGTGTTGATGCCCTGGAAAAGGTCGTGCTGGTCGGTGGGCATGTCGCCCTTCACGAGTTCGAGGTATTCCATGGTTTCGCCTCGGCTGCCCACGGAGCCGAAGCCCTGCGACTTGTGCATGGAGCGGCTCTCGGCGCTGATTTCGCCGATGCTCTTGCCCCGAAGGGGCAGGTAAGTGCCTGCGTCCACGGACACCATTTTGGACTTGTCGGCGGCGTCGAACTTCTCCTGGCTGCCGTAGAACCACCACGAGGTGTTGAAGAACTCCCGACGGGGCTGCCAGGGCTGCACGTATTCCAATTGCTCCGGGTAGGCTTTGGGGTTGGCGGCAAGGTCGAACGCCTCCACGCTGAGCATGGCCGAGGCTGTGTGGTGGCCGTGGGTCTTGCCCGCCGACTCGTGGTGGAAGCGGTTGACGATGACATCGGGCTGCCACCTGCGTATGGCCCATACCAAATCGGCCAGCACTTCGTCCTTGTTCCAGATTTTGAGTGTCTCGTCGGGGTGCTTGGAGTAGCCGAAGTCGTTTGCCCGGCTGAAAAACTGGGTGCCGCCATCAATGCGACGGGCAGCGAGCAGTTCCTGTGTGCGTATGACGCCGAGTAGTTCTTCAATTTGGGTGCCTATGAGGTTTTGGCCACCATCGCCACGGGTGAGCGAGATATAGGCCGTGTTCATGTGCAGGTCGTTGGAGAGCCAGGTGATGAGGCGGGTGTTCTCGTCGTCAGGGTGAGCGGCCACGTATAGCGCCGAGCCGAGCACGTTCAGCTTTTCGAGGGCCTGGTAGATTTCGGCGGCGTTGAGGCGTTCGGGGCGCTGTGCGTTGACGGTGATCGTTGCGAAGCAAACGAAGAACAACAGGATGCGGCTGAGTTTCATTTTCCGGTAGTGATTGGTGACGAAAGCTGCGAAGATAGGGGATTGGGAACTTCGGCTATATCTCCAAGCCTATAAATGACTCGAAGTTGGCCAAGTCTATGGTTTGGGTTTCGCTTCCGGGGTAGGCTTCGAGGAACGCTTTGGGTATTTTTGGCTGCTTTTTCGATTGCCATTTGAATTCAAAAGCATGCAGCCGCCCGCCCGCATCTTCGACGTAATCAACTTCTTGTTGAGTAGTCGTTCGCCAGAAATAGCTGTTGCAAGAATAGTCGGAATAGGCATTTCGCTTCATGCGCTCGACAATCAGAAAGTTCTCCCACAGTGCCCCCTTGTCATTTCGGAGGCCAAGTGGCGAAAAGTTCTTGATAATCGCATTGCGTATGCCGTTGTCGTAGAAGTAAATCTTGCGTCCTTTTTTGATTTCGTTGCGGGCATTGCGACTGAGTGAAGGCAGTCTAAAAATCACAAATGACTGCTCCAGTAAATCTATATATTTTTCCACTGTTAACGGGTCGGCGCCAATTAGTTGCGCAACTTCGTTATAGCTTACTTCACTGCCCAATTGCAAGGCGATGGCCTGCAAAAGTTTCACTAATAGGGATGGTTTTTTGATTTGGTCAAGCGTCAGTAAGTCCTTGTACATCACACCATCGCTCAGGTCGTTGAGGATTTTTTCAGCCTGTCGTGGCTCATCGTTGATAACTACTTCAGGATAATAGCCGTAAATCAAACGGTTCTCAATTAGTGAGCGCTCGGTGAGAAAACCGTGGTGATGGCACATTTCCACAAACGAAACCGGGAAAAGGTTGAATTCAAACTTCCTTCCTGTGAGGCTTTCTTTGGTTTGCGAAGCAATATCGAGCGAGGACGAACCTGTGACGAATAATTGGGCATCCGGCACATGGTCGGTTATTAATTTCAACATCAAGCCAGCGTTGGTGAGCCGCTGTGCCTCGTCCACTACCACGATTGGATACTGGCCAATCAGCGCCTTCAACCTCGCAAGGGAAATATTGTCCAAGATGGTGCGGGTTTCGGGATCGTCGCCCGTTAGCCAGAGCACATCAGCTCCCATCTGACTCGTCAGATTGCGAATCAATGTGGTTTTACCCACTTGACGGGGCCCGATAATTACAATGGCTTTCTTCTTGCCAAGCCATTGCTGGGTCCTTTGTTGTAATATACGTTGAATCATCATTGAATCACAAATTTGTGATTTTTTGGATTTAAATCCGATAAAAAGACTATTTTTTTCGATTTGAATCGAAAAAAATTATGCTTTTTGCTCCCCGCTCAACTACAATTACCTAAAAATACCAGGGTAAAAGCATCAAAGTATTGTTAGGACTTCTTGCAGGTATTGGACGTTAAGCGAAGCTCTGAACCGTCGTTTTTTCAGGCTCAACTTGTCCGGCATTTTCGACAACCTGTGCAG
>JALHQW010000139.1 GCA_022841745.1 Saprospiraceae bacterium
CTACTGCATCATCCGGTCTATCATTGATACAGCTATCAAGAATGGGCAATCAGTATTTAACGTACTGACAGCTATGGCAATGATGCCTAACCCAGAGAAGGCGGCTGTATAGTTACTTTAATTCTAAACATGAAAAATTTGTTTTTCCTTTCAATCGTGGCAATCGCTGCCTTCGCTTTCACGACTGTGAGCGACTACACCGTGGACACGGCTTCCAGCAACATCGTCTGGACGGGCGAAAAAGTGACGGGCAAGCACACAGGTAACGTTAAGCTCAAATCCGGCTCCCTCCAAGTGGATAACGGCAAACTCATGGGCGGTTCCTTCGTAATCGACATGAACAGCATCTCTTGCACCGACCTTGATAGCGACATGGCTGGCAAACTGGTAGGCCACCTCAAGTCCGCTGACTTCTTTGGTGTGGACAGCCACCCAACTTCCGAGTTCGTCATCACCCGTGCCATTCCGCAGGACACCAAAGGCAACTACAAAATCATGGGTAACCTGACCATCAAAGAGAAAACGAACCCTGTTGTTTTCAAGGCCAATGTGAGCACTTCTGGCGGAAAAGTAACTGCCACTGGCGACATTACTGTTGACCGCTCGCTTTACGATGTAAGGTTTGGTTCTGGCTCTTTCTTCGAAAACCTTGGCGACAAGACCATCTATGATGAGTTCTTTCTTAGGGTGAGCCTGGTAACCAAGTAATAAGGGGCCATTGATTAAACACGGAGGCACAGAGACGCATAGAGGAACACAAAGATTAAATACCCTCTGTGTTTCTCTATGCGCCTCTGTGCCTCCGTGTTAAAAAAATTCTCAGCATCATGAACCGCAGTCAATTCCTCAAGCTCATGGCAACCATTCCGCTCGCCACCTCGGCGATGAAACTCAGCTGCTTGGACAGCGCCACCAGTGGCTTTTCCAACACGGACAAGATGCCCGTGCTCTTCCTCGGCCACGGCAGCCCGATGAACGCCATCGAGGAGAACGAGTTCGTGCAGGGTTTCCGCCAAGTAGGCAAGGAAATACCCAAGCCCAACGCCATCCTCTGTATTTCGGCGCATTGGGAAACAAACGGCACATGGGTGACTGCGATGGACAAGCCAAAGACCATCCACGATTTCGGCGGCTTCCCGCAGGCACTGTT
This sequence comes from Saprospiraceae bacterium, assembly GCA_022841745.1. GTDB lineage: Bacteria > Bacteroidota > Bacteroidia > Chitinophagales > Saprospiraceae > UBA6168. Next base: position 1,151 of record JALHQW010000139.1, read on the forward strand.
CGACGTGCAGTATCCGGCGCCCGGCAGTCCCGAATTGGCGAAGGAAACAAAAGAGCTTATCAAGTCCGCCCAAGTTGGGCTGGACGACCACCAATGGGGCCTCGACCACGGTGCCTGGTCGGTCGTCAAGCACCTCTACCCGAATGCCGACGTGCCCATTATCCAGTTGAGCCTCGACGTGCGCCGCACCCCGCAGCAGCACTATGAATTAGCGAAGGAAATAGCGGCGCTCCGCAAAAAAGGCGTGCTCATCGTGGGCAGCGGCAACATGGTACACAACCTGCGCATGGCCGCTTTCGACAAGATGAACCTCGACAACTACGGCTACGACTGGGCCATAGAGGCCAGCACGAAGTTCAAGCAGTTCATCGCCGACGGCGACCACCAGCGCCTCATCAACTACACGGCAGAGGGCCGCCCCTTCCAGCTTTCCATCCCGACACCGGAGCACTACCTGCCGCTGCTCTACACGCTGGCCTTGAAAGAAGAAAAGGACGAAATCAGCTTCTTCAACGACAAGGCCGTGGCCGGGTCGCTGACGATGACCTCGGTGCGGATTCAGGGGGCGTGACCGCTCTGGTGCTCGCATTTGTGATGATGGGGGGTGACTTGGGCGTAGGCCACGCATTACCGTTTACGGCGGCTAACGGTCAAAACCAATGCCCGTGTACAAGGGCAGCTTGCAATGGGTAGGGGTGTTTTTCAATTAAAAAGATGGGGGGCCACCAGCGGGGCAGCCGCCAAAATAGAACTCCCACGCTGCTCCCAGGTGGGCAACCTACTTATTCATTGCGGTGATAACCCAAGCCACTTATTCGTGCCTCCGCACAACCATATAGCATTGAAACCCAACTCCTTGAGCAGCTTAGCCCCGTCGGAGGAGCGCCCGCCGCCTTTGCTGCTAACCGTAACGATTTGCGCCCGTTTATCCAGCCATTGCATCCGTTCCCTTAATTCCGTGAGTGCAATATGAATAGCGTTGGGGATATGGTTTTGCTCATATTCTTCTTTTGACCTGACGTCAACGATTTGTATATTTTTATGCTGCAATATGGCCTGTTTCACGGCCTCCACTTCAATGCAAGCTTTCTCGGGCGAAGCAGATTCGAGCATACGGAATTTCAAAACAAGGGAAGAGGCGATGGTCAGTCCACCGATAAGAAAAATAGCGTACTCCACGCCAAATAGATCGGCGGTGATGCCAGAGATGACCGCCCCGATGGCATAGCCCAAATCCCGCCACAAACGGAACACTCCAATGCTCTCAGCCCGTTGGTGCGGGTGGGTGGCCTGCGCAATGGCCGCCAAGAAAGTCGGGTAAACCATGGCCGTGCCAAGCCCCAACGCCACGGAAATGGCGGCCAGCCCCATAAAGCTGCTGCTGATGGGAATGAACAGGATGGCCATGCCCTGCACCAACATGCCCCAAAACAACAGGCTTTTCTTTGAGTATATATCCGACAGCCTTCCGGTCACCAACTGCCCGATTCCCCAAACCATCGGATAGATGGCCGTGATGATGCCTATGTCTTTGGAACCAAAACTCAAACTGAGCAGCACGATGGGCAAAAGCCCCCAAATCATCCCATCGTTGAGGTTGTTGACCATGCCCGCCTGCGTAACCGAGCTTAATGTCTTGTGCTTGAGGGTGGTTTCCCAGAACACATTGCCCAACTGGTGGGCCGTGCTATCGGTTCCTTCCTTTTTGGCGAACATATGGGTGTCTTTTACAAAAAACAAGGTCAGCAGCAGGCCAATCCCTGAAATGGCGAAGCCCAAGTAGAACGGATAGGGCGTCACCCCGTATTTATCGGCTATGAACCCCGTCAAATAGGCCACGATGCCCACTGCCAGGTAGCCTGCAAATTCGTTTAGCCCCATCGCAAAGCCCCGGTCTTTCTCGCCCACCAGGTCTATTTTCATCACCACGGTACTGCTCCACGTCAGCCCTTGGTGGATGCCGAGCAGCACATTGGCAAAAATTACCCACGACCAGTTGTCGGCACTGATCAAGATAAAGGGAATGGGCAAGGCCAGCACCCAACCTGCCAGCAGCAGGTTTTTCCTGCCGAAACGGTTGGCCAATTTCCCGGTGAAATAATTGGTGACGGCTTTTGCAATGCCAAAAGCGATGATAAAGGACGAGACGGCGGTGTGCGAGGAGATGCCGAATTCCGCTTCCGCAAATTTTGGGAAGATGCTCCGTTCCAAGCCTATCATACCGCCCACAAAGGCATTGACGATGACCAAGATGGTGAACTGTTGCCAGTTTTCCTTGAGGCCGAGTTGGATGGGTTGTTGCGACATGCTACTATCGAATTTATCTGTTGAAAACCCGTTGGATGTATTTTGGTTCTTGAAGTTGGTTTACGTTATGCACCCACCTTTTCCACCTCCCCCATCACCCTACCCGTCTCCGCCAGCGCCACAATTATCTTCTGATAATGCAAAATCTCCTCAAACCCCAGCACCCGCTCCTTCCTCTCCTTCAGCCACTTCTGGGCGGGCTGGTAGCCACCGATGTAGAACTCCCAAGCCACCTGCGGCACCCCGTCAAAATATTGGGTATTGTTGATATAGACCCGGCCAGCTTCGTAGCGGGGCTTCGTCACCCGGTTATCACCATCCACGGGGTACTGGGTGAGGTACTTCTCCACCTTGGGGCTTTCCAGTAGGTGGAACTGCCGTAGCTCGCCGCCCAGCCGCACCAACTGCCAGAACTTGCCCGCATCGGTCGGATACGGAACCCTCGGAAAGTCTATCTTCAAAAACTCCTTGTACCGCGCTCCCGGTAGCTGGGCGAGTGCTGCACGGCGTAGATATAGTCGAGGAGGTCAATGGGGGCGAAGGTCTCAGGATCTCCCTCACGTTTACTAATCCTTTGAGGATTAGTAAACGTTGGCTCCGGCTCCGGCACGAAGGCCAACCCCAGCCCCTTCGCTATTTGCTGCACGATGTCCATATCTAGGTTCGGCTGGTGGGTCAGCATGAGTTATTTGTAAGACTCCAAAAACTGTATCGCATCCGCTTTCTCCTTGAAACTCACCTCAATCTTATCCCCCGTATTGTATTTGATGGTTATTTCATACCGGGTAAAAGGCTTTTGAGCATTGCCTTCTTGGTATTGCTTTAAAAAAGAAAGCGCATCCATCACTGAGTCTGTTGCGGATTCCTCGCCGTGCAAGGGTAGGATGATGATTCGCTCCACAAAACGAGAAATGCGCTTGGCAAAATTGTCGAAAAACGCATCCACCTCGGCCTTGTTCAGCCGCATCAATTCTTTGGCTATATCCGTTTTATTGGGCAAATTGGCCCAAGCTGCAAGCTTTTTTTCAAATTCCGCTTCTGGCGTATCTTCCCCAAATGTAGCATCTATGCCGTGCTTTTTAAATGCTTTTACAACCGTATCGTAGGGGAAATAAAGCACGTTAAAACCAATAGAGGTTAATTGCGTCAATGCACCTTTGGTAAATTCCCCCGCCAAGACCACGCCGATAAATGGCGAGACGTTTTTGTATTTAAAAGCCAAAGGCAATATAGCACCTTGTATTTCCTGCGCTTTGTTCCTTGAATGCTTGGTATAGCGACGCCATGCCGATTCAATAAATGCGACCGGAACACCCATTTTTTCGTCTGTGCCGCCACGTTCCAACACAAAATCAAGGTCGTGCTTGTTGCCTTGGTCATCCGACCAAGAGACCAATTGGCCAACCCTGGCAGCTCGCTTGCCTTTTTTGTCCAAGTAGAGCTTATGCTTCTTGGCAAACTGCCGCAGCTGCGGGTCTAAGCCTGCTTCCAACAGGTCGCCAATGATTTGCCCGAATTTATGCGATAATGATTGCGCCATAAATTATCCATTTATCCATAACCGCCCCTCAAACAAGGGCACGGTATGTTTCCTATTTTTCCATTTAACGTTCCTATCCCTTAATTTTTCAAAACTATAATCGCTAAAGCCTGCGGCAATGGCCAATTCGCCGAGCCATTTGTCCACGGGCACGTATATCCCATAGGGCGCCGAATCGCCAATGACGAAGCACATTTTGCATCCTTGCTGCGTCACCCGACGCAGGGAAAGAAAGACATCCGCCAAATCATTGAAATAGGCCGCTATCATCAAGTGGTAGTTCTTCTTGCCACCGTGTTTGAGCCGTTCTTCCTTGAGGGTATCGAATACCTGCAACAATTCCTCCTGTATAGGTTCTAGTTTTGGGGCGTACAAAAGCCGTTGTATCTCGTCGTTCATGCCCGATACATGTTGCGTGCAGGCTCTGACCAAATGCTTCCGCACGCTGTCCTGCAAGTCCGACCAGCCGGAGATATCGCCCCAGAACATCATCTCCAAGCGGGTGGCGTCGGCATAGTCGTAGTTGTTGGCGTAGGGCGGCGAGGTAATCACCAAATCTCCCCAAGCATCAGGGATGGACTGGATATTGCGGGCATCTTCATTCAGCACGATGGAATCCTGCACTTGGCTGAAACGGGCCTGGGTGCGCTTCATGTCCAAGAACATATCGTTCACCTTCGTCTCAAAGGCAAAGAACGGGTCCAGCACCTTCGACTTTGATTTGGTGGGCTGTATGTACTGCCACTGCGCAGTGCCCACGGGCGAGGTGGTGCGAAGGATGGACGTCAGCACGAACCAGTTGAAGTTCTTTATTTCATCGCTTTGCTCGGTGTCCAGCCATGCCTGCTTGATGGCCTCCAGCTTCAGCAGCGTCTCTGGCGGATAGCAGTTGGCAATCAGTTTGGGGTATTCCGTCTTGGTGATTTCCAGCGTCTTGGCCTTTCTCAGCATGCTCATGGCACCTTCCTTGAAAGCATCAGGAGGATAGTTCCAATCCAGTTTTGCCTTGGCTATCCGATAGATATAAGGGTGCGCCTCCACGCCGTAGGAAGCCACGCCCGCAAACTCGCTTTCCAGCAGTACCGTGCCCGACCCCGCAAAAGGGTCAATTACCCTCGACCTGCCGTTCTTCTTTTCCTGCTCTATTAGTTCATGCACCCAACTGGCCGAAAACCCAGCGGTGTACCTGTACCATTTATGGATGGGCAGGCTCATATTGTCGGCAAAAGTGGCCGAATAGTCTTGCTTTTCCGCCGCTTCCGGCGCTGGCAAATCGAACAGTGATGTTTGGTATGACATTGGGCAAAGGTAGTTTTTTCAGGTTAAAAGCTATCTCATTGATGCACAATCCCGCTCCGTCACCTCGCCGATGGCGATGCTGGTCACGAACAGCCCATCCCGGTAGAGCCGGAAATCGAGGTAGTCGGTGAAGATGATATTGGACAGGGCGGCCTTGTAGCGGTCGAACTGTTCCTTGTTGCCCGTTTTCTTGTGGCCGTCGAGGTCACGGTCGCCGATGTCCTTGGCCTCCACGTAGCCAATTTCGATTTCCTTGCGGGTGAGGATATAGTCGGGCGCTCCGCAAGATTGGCGCTTGGGTTCGTTGGTGGCCCGTATGTCCGGCACGAGGCTTTCGATGAGTTGCTGGAGGTCGCCCCGGAAGGTGTGTTCGGTGGCATTGCCTTGAGCGTAGCGGCGGGCGATGTTGTCGAGGTATTGGGCGGGGGTCATATTTGAGGGTAGTTATGTGCCGGATTTCCGAAATCTTCGAGACTTCGGAAGTCTTGGGCTGCAATGAATGGGAGCTTTGCGAGTCGCATGTGCTTGGTTGTTTTGCTGCGGCTGCAAGTTACCCAAAACCCCAAATCCATCAAGCACCCATGCTGTTTTTTCAACGATGACGGCCAAATTAGGAGGTAATCTTGCGTCTAATGACATCAATTTAAGGCCTGCACCTTGTCGTACATCTACCATCTTGTAACCCCTCGTTTCAACGAGGGGTCAACATCCATGAAGCACATTCATCTATCTTCTTTTCAAAGCATTACATCAGCCGATGTTGATGTTCTGCAAAGATGATAGATGGAGTCGGGGGCATCGCTCATCCCCCGGTTAAAACCGGGGGTTACAAGATGATAGATGTGCAAACTTGAATTCACCTTAAATTGACGACATGAAACTTCCAGTTTCCCGCCTAAATTTTCAGCAGCAAATCCTTCCTTTCCTTTGCTTTTTTCTCGGCAATCACTGCATTAGGAACGGTTTTAAAATAAAGTAACATATTAGGCAGCGATGCGGTATGAAAGCTCCGGGATTTCAGGATGCTTTTGTATTCGTGAAAAGTCTATTTTTTCCTTGTTCGTTTTGATTC
>JALHQW010000140.1 GCA_022841745.1 Saprospiraceae bacterium
TTTTGCCCATCGGCAAGGCTCAACGGCAAAATTTATCACGAAAACTGGCTTCACAACCTCCTCATATCGGCTTCGATTGGGGGGGAAGGTGGCCATCACTACAATCCGTTATAGTCAGCCAAATTCATCGAGAGCACGCCTTAGCATGGCCACTTCAACGGCAATATTGCGCGCAGCGTGGACAACGCCAAGCAGTTCCTAGTTTGAAAACAGGTGATTCCAATTATCATCTGAACCTGAAATTGTAGGGGCAATTGAATCATGGCATATTATTGATCTAGCAGTTCATTTCATAGAAAGAATAAAAACGATAGGAATGTGCAGTTTTGTGATTTTTGCCAACGGTAGAATCAAAGAAGATAAGACTTATTAACAAAAAAGCCTGCCTATTAGAGCAGGCTACGAGAATCATACTTTCAAATCAATCCAAACTTACCAAATATCATTGCAGCCTAAAGCCCGCCGCCCCAAGCAGACCTATATCCGTGTAGATGGCTACCCGGTAGAAGCCCCGTTTAAGGCGGTCTTCCAGTTCGTGGGTCATCGTAAGGCGCTGGTTGTCGTAGATACTCACCTGCTGTCTCTTCACGGCCTGGATGTCCATTTCCTGCCCGTTCACGTTAACTTTCGCTTGAATGGCGTTCTTCGACCGGATAGGCGTACCCTTGTCGTCGGTGGCAACGAGGTAAAGCGTCCGAACACCCTGGTACAGTTCCTTGACGCCAGCCAAATCAAAGCTGACAACCAGGCGCTTGGCTTGCCTCGATTTTGCCGTTACCGCTGGTTTGCGCCTCTCCACTTCCACCCGGAACGCCGATGCCTTGAAGTTGGCAAGTGTTAGTCGCTTTAACTCTTCCTCAATCGTGGCATTTAGCGCCGCCAGCGCCGCTTTTTCCGAGCGTTCGAGCGCAAGGTCTTCCGTGAGCTTGCCCGTCAACTGCCAAAGGCTGTCATTCTCCGCTTGCAGGTTCCGAATGGTGCTTTCCAAATCCGCCTTTGCAGCCAGCAGGCTTTCTAACTGAGCCTTGAGGCTCTTGATTTTGGAGTCCTTCTGCCGGGTCAACTTTTTGATTGCCGCCTGCTTTTCATCAATCGTGAATTGTGCCATTGCCACCGAACCTTGCAGCGACTGGTTCTCCTGTACCACGATGGCGAAGGATTGTTGCAAGCTATCTACGTCCTTCTGTAGCTTGATTTTGAGGCCCTCCATTTCGCCAAGCTGCTGGGCAAGGCTTTCCCGCTCTGTGTGGATGGCGTTTTTTTCGCTGCTGTGTTTGTAGGCCAAGAACCCTGTACCGAACAGTGCAAGCAGCAGGATCAAAATCGCCAACAGCATCATCTGCTGGGTTCGCTTGGTCTTGTTGTTGTAAGACATGTCAAATAAGTTTGAATGGTTAGTTGCTGCCCCACTGGTCAGCCAAAATCAAGGAAGGTTACCAACATCAACAATCCCAACATGATGGACAAGTCAATGGACCCGATGCTCGATGTGAGGCAAGGACTGGCAGCGCCTTCCAGCGCCGCCAGTTCCATGCTTGATAGTATGAAAAACTCACTCACTCACTCACGAGCAAACGCTTAACTACCACCTCGCCTTCTACACGGATGCGAAGGACGTAAGCCCCGGCGGGCAAGCCCCGCAAGTCGAGCAACTTGCTTGCCTCTCCTTTTTTTAGTTCGGCAAACATTGCTTGCTTACCCAAGGGGTCGAGCACAGTCAGCTCGGCATCCTGTGCCAATGCAGTCCCCAACTCCAGCGTCGTCCAATTGGAGGCAGGGTTCGGGAACAGGCGCAGGTTGGCAGCCCAAACAGGCTCAGCCGTACCGGTGAGGTTGTCCACGAAAATGTTTTGGCTGGTAATGGTGCAGCCGTTGGCATCCGTCACCACCACGGCATAGTCGCCCGTGTTCAGGTTGCCGAGGTCTTCGGCGTTGGAGAAGACCAAGCCGTTCTTTGTCCACGCATAGCTGTAAGGCGTAGTACCGCCATTCACCGTGATTCCGATGCTCCCCAAACCAGTGCCGTTCACATCGGGGCTGACGGTGTTCACATTGAACCCAAGCGCCGCAGGCTCTGTAATAGCCGCAGTTATTACCTGCTGGCAGTTGCCCGCATCCGTCACCGTCCCGGAAACGCTCCCGGCACAAAGCCCATTGGCTGTTGGCGTTGTTTGCCCGTTGCTCCACAAAAAGCTGAACGGAGCAAAACCGCCCGAGACCGTCAGCGTCACCGAGCCGTCGCACTCGTCGTTACAGGATACTGTTTCAATCGAGGAGGCGATTGTCGCTGCGCTGTTTACCGTCACCGTAAAGCTGCAAGTGCCAACATTGCCTGCCGCATCCGTGTAGCTGAAGCTCTGGGTAGTCAGGCCAGTCGGGAAAATTGCACCAGCCGCCAAGCCAGCCGTTTGCAGGAGCGAGGCGGGGTTTATGGCGCAGTTGTCGCTCGCAAGCGGCAAGGCGAACTGAACAGCAGGGGCGCAGAAACCAACCGAGATGTTGGCAGGGCATAAAAGTGTCGGTGGTGTGCTGTCAACCACGGTCACGGACGCCGTACCGGTTGCCACATTCCCGTTGGCATCCGTTGCCGTCAGCGTTACTGTTTGAGTGCCGAGATTGCCGCAGTCGAACCCGTTGGAAGAAACCGTCCAGCTTACGATACCGCAGTTGTCGGTACTGCCATTGTCGAACATGGCTGGGCTGACCATAGCCGTGCCATTTGCACCGAGGCTGACAGTGACGTCTTGCAGGGCAAGCACAGGTGCTTGGTTGTCCGTGGCGGTCAATGTCTGCCCAAAAGAAGCCGTGCAGCCATGGGCGTCGGTGAGCAGCAAGCTGTACGTACCTGTTCCGAGGTTTTGAAGGAGCGTCGTGCCATTTCCATTTGACCAATCGAAGTTATATGGAGTTGAGCCGCCAGCAACGTTGATGGCAATCGAGCCTGTCAGGCCCTCCGGGCAAACTGGGTTGGTGGCATCGAGCAGCGAAATGTCGAGCGGGGCAGGCTCCGAAATGTCAAGCGTAACCGTCACCTGGCAGCCCCCAGCATCCGAGATGCTCGCAGCATAGTTCCCTGCGCACAGGCCGCTGATGGCGGCATCGGTAACGCCGTTGCTCCAGAGCACCTGATAAGGCAGTATGCCAAAATTGGGCGAAAGCTCGATAATGCCATCGCAAGCACCTGCACACGACACATCATCGGAGGTGTAGGAAACAGCCAACGAAGGCACAACCGTCACCGTGAAACTGCACTCCCCTGCATTGCCAGCAGCATCGGCATAGCTGAACGTCTGCAGGGTTTCGCCCAAGGGGAAACCGGAGCCGGAAGGCAAGCCTGCCGTCAGCGCCACTTGTGAATAGTCAACCGCACAGTTGTCCTCAACAACGGGCAATAGGAAGGTCAATTCCGGGTCGCAATTGCTTAAGGTCACGTTGCCGGGGCACGCCAGCAGGGGTGCGATTTGGTCAACAACCGTGACCGTTGCCAGTGCCGAGTTGGTATTGCCATTGGCATCCGTTGCCGTAATGGTCACCACTTGTTCGCCCAAATGGGAGCAATCAAAGGCATCCGGCGTGACTGACCACGCCACAATTCCGCAGTTGTCGGTGCTGCCTGCATCGAACTGATCGGGTAAAACGCTCGTCGTGCCATTGGCGCTGAGGCTCACCGTGATGTTGTCCTGTACGACAACCGTGGGAGGTACATCGTCAGTGCCCAGGATGGTTGTGGCCAAGACCTGGCCACAACCGTTGGCATCGGTTAGGGTAAGTGAATGTTCACCGACGCTCAACCCACTGGACATGGCTCCAGTACTCCCGTTTGACCACAGGTACTGGTAAGGCTGCACGCCACCGTTGACGGCAACCCCCACGCTGCCTGTGGCATCCGTTGGGCAAGGCGCATCTTCGTGGAATAGTTCAAAGACGCTGATTTCGGTTGGTTGGGTTATTTCAAAGGTAAATTGCAACGAGCAGTTGGTGCTGTCACTCACCGATACGCTGTAAATGCCAGCGGCAAGATTATCGGCCATTGCCAGCGTGGCACCATTCGACCAATCATAGGTGATGGGCAACGTGGCGTTTGAAAGAATGACGAGTGCCGAACCGTTGGCTTCGCCGAAGCATTTCACTTGGCTGAGCGTCAATGAACCCGTCAGGGTACAGGGGAACTCGTTCACATTGGCCGTTTCTACCGCCGTACAGCCCTTGTCGTCCGTGACCGTCAACGTGTAGGCTCCTGGTGCAAGGTTTGCCATGCCTTGTGTCGTCAGGCCGTTGCTCCACGCATAATAGTAAGGGCCTGTGCCACCCGTCGGATTGGCATTGGCAAACCCGTCGTTGACGCCAGGGAGGCTCTGGCCATTTGCACTCAAATTTGCCAAAAGTATGTCTGGCTGGCCTATGCTAAGGATGAAGGATACAGTGCAGCCGTCGCCGTCCGTCACGACGACAGAGTAGTTGCCAGCCACCAAACCACTCGTAGTACCGGAAAGGCTGCCGCTCGACCAAACGTAACTGTAGTCGCCTGTGCCACCAACGCCCACCACCGAGGCCGAGCCTGTGGCAGTACCGTGGCAGCTTACATTCTGCAAATCGAGGATTTGGACATTTACAGGCGTGGCTTGCGTGACCACAACATCATCGGCAGCAACACAGCCGTTGGTTTGGCTTGTCACGTTAAGGGTATAGGTGCCAGGAGCATGCACGGTCGGTGTGAGCGTTGTTTCGCCTTCGGCAATGTTGCCGTCAAGCGTTGTCCACACGTAGGAATAGTTGCCCTGCGAGGAGGCAGCACCATCCAGTTGGCCTTCGGCAATATTGCAGTTGAGCACAAAGCCGCTGCCAGCATCGGCGGTTGGCGGCACAGTGTCCATCTCAATCCGCACGCTGTCGAGGCTTATGCAGCCGTAAACCGTATCCTGTCCAACGACCTCGTAGAGGCCGGGAAGCGCTACGGTCGGATTTTGTTCTGACGATGAAAAATTGTTCGGCCCTGCCCAGTAGAACACAACGCCAGTAGCCAGTACAACGGTCTGGATGTTGACAGCAGGGCTTGAGCAGGTAATCGTTCCGCCCGTCAGTGCAAGGTCAGGTGCATCCAAGAAGGCAGTGACAGTGGCTGTAGCGGTCGTAGAGCAGCCGTTCAGCGTATCGGTCACGGCAAAATGATATTCGCCACCCGCTCCGACCGTTGGGTTCAGTTCGGTGGAAAAAAAACCGTTATCAGACGACCAAGCGAAATTGGCGTTGGTCGGGTCGTATCCTGCCGTCAAGACCAATGTCGGCTCGAAGCAGGTAATCGTGCCGCCCTGTGCGCTCACGCCCGTTGGCGCAGTAAAATCCGCATCCACGACCACGTCGCCGTCGTCGTCCGTGCAACCGTTCAGGGTGTTGGTCACGGTGAGGGTATAGTTACCAGGGGCATTCACCGTTGGCGTGAGCGTTGTTTCGCCTTCGGCAAATTGGCCGTTTGCGGTCGTCCACAGGTAGGTGTATTCCGCACCCTGTGAAGAGCCGGAGCCATCCAATAACAGCGTTGGATTGGAGCAATTAATGGTGCCGCCAGCGCCTGCATCGGCGATTGGCGCAACAAAATCTTCGTTTACAATGGCCGTATCAAGTGTGGTGCATCCGTTCAAGGTGTCCGTTACAACAAGGGCATACTCGCCGGGGGCGTCCACTTGGGCAGTGGACGCGTTGGAAACGAAACTGTTCGGCCCCGACCACTCAAAGGTCAAATTGTCACCAACGGCAGTGGCGACTATGGTAGCAGTTGTGCTGACGCAGGTAATCGTGCCGCCGGAGGCCTCTACCGTTGGCGGGGTCGTGTTTTCCAGCACCACTGCAGTCCTCACATAGGAACAGGTAGTTGTCGTGTCTGTTGCCATTAGCACGTATGCGCCGGGCTCGTCCACGATTGGATGCAGTTCGGAGGAACTGAAGCTGCTATCCCTCGTCCAACCGAAAACTATTCCCACAGAATCAAGGTCGGTAGCAAGCTGGATGGAGGTAATATTACAGGTCAGTGTGCCACCGCCGACGGTAAAGCTGGGCGGTGCGTTCAAGCCAGACACCGTCAGGGTATCTGACGCAGGGCAGCCATTGTCGAGGTTCGTGACGGTGAGGATGAAACTGCCCACATGGTCAATGCTTGGCGTAGGGGAATCTGCACCGGAGGTAACGTTCCCGCCGTTTTCGGCCTGCCAGTGGTAGGTGAAATTGCCAGCTATTGGGCCGCTCCCGCTAAGGGTGGCCGTTGAATTGGTGCAGGGCAGGTCGAGGTCTTGGCCCGCATCCACGAAGGGTGGCATGGTGTCCACCTCCACGTCAACAGGGGCAGAAGATGAACAGCCTGTGAGGGTGTCCGTTATTACCAGTGTATAAGTGCCAGCGGCATCGGTCGTCACCACGAGCGAATCAAGCGCCGAGGTAAACTGGCCACCGTTGGAGGCCGTCCAAGAGAAGGAAAAATCGCCGCCCTGCGAAGAAGCCGAACCGTCGAGCGCCACGGAGGGGTGAGCGCATGTGACATTTCCATCGGCATTGAGGGCGGCGATAGGATAACTTGGTTGTAAAGAAATAGAAATCGTGCCAGTGCAGCCATTTCCATCTGTGACGGTGGCAGTATAGTCAGCTGCCGACAGGTCTGGGAGTTGGCTGCTTGTTTCGCCAGTGTTCCATAAATAATGGTAGGGTGCCGTGCCCCCGTTCGCTTCGATTTCCAATGCGCCCAATTGCCCGTTGCAGCCGGGGGTTACTATCGAAATCACAGCGATTTCAATGGGGAGCGGCTCGCCGATTTCGATGCCATCGAGCACGGCCTGGTCTCCATCGGCATCGGTAACGGTGAGTCCATAAATGCCTGCGGCAAGGGAATCGGCATTTTGAAGGGTATCGCCGTTGCTCCAAAGGAAGGTAAAAGGGGCGGTGCCAGCCGTCACGGAGACGAAGGCCGCTCCGTTGGAACCTCCGTTGCAAGTGGCGTTGGCCAGGCTATCCAATTGGACGGTCACGGAGTCCAATGCCGTGAAGCTGGGCAACCCAGCTTGCACAGGCATTGTTATCCTCAAGCAGCTGAGAAGGAGAATAATGAGTCTTGTCATGTGTAATCAATTTTAGATAACTGACCTATTGCAAGCCAGATAGCTTTGAAAAATGAAAGATATAGCAGTGATGAGGTATTTGCTCGGATAAGGGAATAACCCTCCTATCAGAGCCAATTACTGTCTCTGCCTTT
>JALHQW010000141.1 GCA_022841745.1 Saprospiraceae bacterium
CGCACTTATTGTGAAAACCTAATTGAGCGGGTAATTGGTATATGTGCCGGGCTTTGGAACCTAAAAATCACTTTGCGATGTGTTTGATAATCAACGAATTAGTCTCAAACAAGTCTAATAAATGAAAGCCTTCCTTCACTTGCTGTTCTTCTTTTCAATTTGCATGGCCATCCCCACGGGGGCAAGTGGGCAAAAGGAATTCCCTGCTGCATGGGTCGGCCATTGGAGCGGCACCCTCGAAATCTTCACCGCCACGGGCAAGGTGCAGGAGTTGCCAATGGAACTGCACATCCAGCCATTGGACACCATGCCCATCACCTATACCTACGAAATCCGCTATGGCAGGGACAAAGTGACGGGCGCCCGCCCCTACGAGTTGGTGGTGGTGGACGCCGCCAAGGGCCTCTTCCTCATAGACGAAAAGAACGGCATCAAAATGGAGGCCTACTACCTGAACGGTAAGCTCATCCAGTGGTTCGAGGTGGAGGGCACCCTGCTCTATACCACCACCGAATTGGTCAACGGGGAACTGCACTGGGAAATCGTGTCGGGGAGCTCATCGCCCGTGAGCACCACAGGTGGAACCACCACAGGAGGAACCACGACGGGGAACCAGCAGGTAGGGGAAGCGGAGGTGCCGCCCGTGAAGACGTACCCGGTTGGGGCGATGCAAAGTGCGGTGCTTAAAAGAAAATAATTTTCACCAAACACATGATAAAAATAAAATAGGCATGATTTTTTATATATGTTTATCAGAAACATACGATGCCCACCACGGGCAGCACTTCGATTGAGAAAATGAACACCTTCACACAACACTGCACAACGAATTTTCCTTTTCCAAAACAATCACAGCATCGGTAATGATGAATGATAAATGATGAATGCTTGTCCGCCAATGGCGGGATGAATAGGGCCGTTTGGGTCATTCTGTTCATACAGCTTCACCATTTTTTTTCATCCAATAAAGCTTTTACGCAACGCATGGCGATTGCCGTGGAGATCGTTGCAGTTGGCCGATTTATGGCCAATTGTACCGCCTTCCGTCAACCGTTTGCCGTCAACCGTCCATCGTTTGGCGTCTATCGTTGCTCGTTTTTATATTCGGAGCACAGACTGCTCATGAGAGTTACTACACACAAACTGAAAGGGAGCATTAGACATACTTGAGAAAACTTACTTTTTGCCCTCAGTTTCCGCCCCCAAGCCTGGGGGCGATGTAGTTCTCCAACCGCAGTTCAGCTTTTAATAATAAATGGCATTATACCTATTTAGCAGGGGTAGTGGGATAATTTTCAATTTTTCCCACTACCAATCATGAATAAGGGAGAACATATTTCATTTTCCCTCCCTTCTTCTCCTCCTAAATAATTGCCTGCTTTTCAAGCATTTGCAGTAAAAGAGTTTTGTCTTCACGAGCCGTGGGAGTGGCGGGCCTTTGCCTGCTAGTACCGAGCGGTGAGGGAGCTTATAATCCAGATTCGTTAACAAATTTTAATTCACAATGAAACAGAACAAATCAGCCCGATTTGGGATGCTGTGGGCATTCCTGCTCGTTCTACTTGCCAGCGTCACCTCCAGGGCCAATACCATCGCCTGCGAGGACAACCTCAACATCTCCCCTTCCGCCGATTGCATGGCCCTGATTGACACGGGGTTGGTCATAAAGACCACCACTTGTCCGGGGCCATTCCTGATTGTGGTAAAGGAGCTGTTCGGCGACACCATCGCCTGGGACACCAGCTTGGTCTGGGTGGACCTCAGTGAATACTTCGATGAGTTCATTATTCTCGAAGTGATTGACATCACTACAGGGGTGCGCTGCCAAACAACCGCCTTTATCTATGACGGACAGCCGCCCGTGTTCACTTGTGCCAACGATACCATCGCTTGCCACGAGTCGTTGCTGCCCGCCAATATCACGCCCATCACCCTCGACGACAATTGCACGCTCGACACGCTGTTCTTTGCCGATGACACCACCGGGCCACAGTGCAATTTCGTGCCAGCCGCCTTTATTGCAAGGGTGGACCGGACGTGGACGGCCATTGACGACTACGGCAACACCTCGACCTGCACCCAGCAGATTTTCGTGCGGCGAGCCAATATCTCGATGGTGCAACTGCCGCCAACGAGAACCATTGATTGCGCAGCATCCACGCTGCCTGCCAACACGGGCCAGCCGACCATCAATGGAGCGCCCATCGGCGACAACGGCCTTTGCAATTTTGATGTCAACTACACGGATGTATTGACGCCGCCATCGCCTTGCGGCAACCGAACCATCCTGCGCAACTGGAGCGTCAGCGACAACTGTATCATCGCCGATGTGCTGATAGGCACACAAGTCATACAGCTACGTGACAATACGCCACCGACTATCACCTGCACCGACTCGATGTTTTACCAGACCGACCCCGGTGTCTGCAATGCCGATATCCTGCTCGATGACCCCATCGTGACCGACAACTGCAGCGAATTCTACATCTCGGCCACCATACCCGGCTTTCCGGTGGTGAACAATATGGTGCAGAACCTGCCCAAAGGCATTTATACCGTCACCTTTGTGGCGGGCGACAGCTGCAACAACGTATCCGCTGCCTGCACGAGCAAGCTCTTTGTCTTCGACAACGAAAGCCCAACGGCTATCTGCATGGAACTGCCCGTGGTCGGCCTGCCGAGCAACGGTCCCGTGAGCGTGCCCGCTAGCGTGTTCAACCAAGGCAGCTACGACAACTGCCCCGGCCCGCTCAGCTTCTCGGGTAGGCGTGGCATGAGTGGCGCATTCACCCCCAACGTCGAGTTTACTTGCGCCGATGCAGGCCAAACCGTGATGGTGACGATAAAGGTCGCCCAAGGCAATAACCCGAATTCGTTCAATACCTGCATGGTGCAGGTCACCGTACAGGACAAGCTGCCCCCAGGCATCTCCTGCCCTGCCAACCAGACCATCCCCTGCACAGCCAATACCACGAACCTGTCCGTCTTTGGGACGCCTTTCGTGTTTGACAATTGCAGCTACATCGTGGTAGAGACCAGCACAAGGAACATAGACAACTGTGGCGAGGGCACCATCATCCGTTCGTTCACGGCCACCGACCCCAGCGGCAACTCCAATACCTGTGCACAGACCATCACCGTGGTGAACAACACGCCCTTCAACGGCGTGGGCATCATTTGGCCGAAGGACACCATGATTATCAACTACTGCGGTGGCCCCAGCATCTTCGACCCAGAAGATTTGCCAGCGGGCTACAATCACCCGATTACACCGGCTGCTGCCTGTGGCATGTTGGCAACGAGCCATTCCGACCAGTTCTTCGACATTTCATCGCCTGCCTGCTATAAATTAGTGCGCACTTGGAGGGTGATTGACTGGTGCCACTACACGCCGGGCTCTAATGTTGGTGTTTATACGAAGCAGCAAATTATTGCGGTGGTGGACACCAAGGCCCCGGTCATAACCGCTTGCCCGACCAACACGACCGTGAGCGTGGGTGCGGACTGCGGGCTGGCCATCGTCTCCGTTCCTACCGTGACGGCGACCGACTGTAGCAGCGAAATCACCATCACCAACAACTCGCCGTTTGCGGCCAGCGGGGCCAATGCCAGCGGTTTTTACCCGGAAGGGGTCTATAATATCAAGTTTACGGTGGAGGACGGCTGCAACAACAAGTCCACTTGCAGCTTCATCCTCACTGTCTCGGACTTGAAGGCCCCGACGCCGTACTGCAACACGGGCATCATCACCGAGCTGCAATTGATGGGCGGCGAGCCGATGGCCATGGTACAGGCCGAGCAATTCAACGAAAACAGCTTCGACAATTGCACCGCAAAAGGCGACCTTGTGTATAATATCCGCTTCGTGGGCGACCCAAACCCGCCTACCGATGGCCTCGTGCTGGGATGCCTCGAAATGGGAGAGTTCTTCGTGGAGGTATGGGTAACAGACGAAGCAGGTAACAGTGCCTTCTGCGTGACCAGTGTCATCACACAGGACAATATGGATCTCTGCCCCTTCGTGGACGACACCCTTGTGGTCAGTGGCATCAGCGTGGCGGGCGTGGTGGAATCCATGTCGGGCGCAGAGATGCCCTCCGTGGAAGTGGCTGCCGCCAATACGCCAATGGGCGACGAAACAGACGCCAGTGGTTATTTCCAAATCACGGGCCTGCAGCAGGGCAGCAATTACAGCATCGCTCCGCAAAAGAACGACGGGCCGCTCAACGGCGTCACCACCTTCGACCTGGCCCTGATGACCGCCCATGTGCTCGGCACCAGTCCGCTCAATTCGCCCTACAAGCTCATTGCCGCTGACGTGAACCGAAGCGGGGCCGTCTCCACGCTCGACATCTTGGAGCTGCGCAAGCTGATACTCCATATCTACGACGACTTCCAGAACAACACCTCTTGGCGCTTCGTGCCAAAGGGCCATGTGTTCCCGAACCCGGCCAACCCGTTCGCCACGGCGTTCCCAGAAGCGCTGAACCTGCACGACATTGACCAGCCACATTTAAACGCCGACTTCGTGGGCATCAAAATCGGCGACGTGAACGGCAATGCACAGCCCGGCCTGCAAGGCGACGAGACAGGTGAGCGCAGCGGCAGCAGCCTCGTGCTCGTCACCGACGACCGTGAACTCAAGGCTGGTGAGGAGGTCATTGTGCCAATAAAGACAACAACTGCAAGCGAACTGCTTGCGCTACAATTTACATTAGAATTTGAAACTGACGATCTGGAATTGCGGGGTTATGAAAAGGGCGCAGTGCCCAATTGGAGCGACGAAACCTTTGGTAGGTCAATGCTCCAGGAAGGCATCCTAACGGCAGCTTGGTTCCAACCGGAATCCACTGTCATCGGAAAAGACGAAGCCCTTTTCAGCCTCCGTTTTGTGGCCAAGCGGCCGGGCCGGTTGAGCGAACTGCTCTCCATGACCGCCCGCCATACCGATGCCCTCGCCTACTCGCCCGACGGCAAGCCAAAGCGGCCAGTATTGGAGTTTTCGAACCAAGACAACACGGCCACGAGCGCTGGATTCCAGCTTTACCAGAACCAACCGAACCCGTTTGCGGAGCGAACCACCATCGGCTTCACGCTGCCGGAGCGGGGCGAGGCCAGCCTAACCATCCTCGACACGGATGGGCGGGTTTTGAAAATCACAAACGGCCAATTCGAAAAAGGCTATAACCAAGTAGTCATCGAGCGCTCGGAACTGCCAGCGAGCGGCGTGCTGTACTACAAGCTGGAAACAGCGAAGGGTACGGCGGTGCGGAAGATGATTTTGCTTTAAGTTGGCAGTTTGACAGTGGGCAGATCTTGTCCCGACCCCTCGGGATGGCAGTCAGTTCGGCAGGCGTTTAGTCAAAGCCGAGGTTAATGGCAAGCGACTTGATGATTATTCGATTAATGACTGCCAATAGCTCAGAATAGGGATTACAAATTGCAGGAAAAGCCCTCGTCAGTGCATGCTGACGGGGGCTTTTCAGTTGGTTTCAATTATATCCAACAATCGGTAATGCCCAGTTTTCTACAATGCAAAACCCAAGTTGTAGCAAGACTGGTTTAGCATTCCTTTCCCCTATACACCTAAAAATTTTCACCCCCTTATAAAAAATATTTTTAGCCTCACCTAAAAATATTTTACCTTTGCCTCAAAATCAAATCCCATTAAGAAGGTATGGGAAGGTAAAATAAAAAAATTCCTGACTATAACGGATTGTAGTGATGGCCACCTTCCCCCCCAATCGAAGCCGATATGAGGAGGTTGTGAAGCCAGTTTTCGTGATAAATTTTGCCGTTGAGCCTTGCCGATG
>JALHQW010000142.1 GCA_022841745.1 Saprospiraceae bacterium
GTAACCGAGCATAGTGAGCCAACATCAAAGTCTCCGTCTCCTGATTATATTTTGTCATGCCGTTTTTGTTTCCGGCAAAGAAAATCAATTTGTTACTTTATTTAAAATCTGTTCCTTAATCTCACTGACAATTGCATTTATTTTGCCGACAATTGCATTTTATCTCCTTCATGCTGCATTAAATTTGTCTGTCAGCATTCAACACCGACCGACGCCTGTAAAATATTGGCTGCGCCCGGTATTTATTTAGTTTTTCACTGCCTTTTACCTATTTTCGCCTAGCATAATTTGGGTTTTAAGCGTATTTTTTACATATTTTTGTTACAAATATTATATATTCTTAATTTTTGGCACAACTTCTGTCATTTTGTTGCGTAGCGACCCATTGGAACCTGGTTGTTGAGCCAGCGATTCCAAGGAATTCAATCAAAAAAAAAATCACAAAAACGTATCTCATGGCTAAAAAATCCGCCACCTCACCAGTCACCGCTACCCAGAAGGTTTCGAAATCCAGAAAGCAGGAAAGCCCATTGGCTGTCCCCAGCGCCCTCCGCTATTTCTGGGACTTCGCCGATTTGAGCTGGAAATATGCCAATGACCACCAAGAAACCTTGGCGGCACGCAGGCCGCTCTTCACCAGGGAGTATATCGCTGCGCAAGTGGCCTATATCGCCGAGGTGAAGGCCATGCCCAACAACGATGTGCGCACGTCGCAGCGCAAGAAGTCGAGGCTGTCGCTGAGCGGCCACCGCCAAGCCATCATGACGGAGGTGAACCTGCTGGACGGTGCCATCCGGCTGGCCTACGAGGCCCAGGCCGAACTGATTCCGGTGGAGCTGCGGGAGTCGGGCATCACGGCGCTGCGGGCTGCCACCCCCCGTGACTGGGCGGCGGTGTCCACCTTCCTGACCACGGCCACGGCCTACCTCCAAGCCAACGGCCAAAAGCTGGTGGATGCGGGGGCCATTACCGACAAATTTACCAGTGAGCTGGCGGCCAAGGGCAGCGAGTTCAATGCGGCGAAGGCCGAGTTCACCAACAATAAGCAATCGGCGAAGGAAGGCACCGCCTCCGTCGCCCAAGGCGTGAAAAAGATAAAGACGGCCATCAGCGCCATGCAGGATTTGGGGAAGAACGTGTTCGAGTTCCAGCCGGAGCTGCGCAAGCGCTTCACAGCGGACTATGTGCTGAACGAGGTGCGCAGCAAGCACCCGGCCCATATCGTTGGCCGCACCGACCTCGGCCCGGTGATGGAGGGCATGAAGGCCAAGCCCCTTGCGGGCATTCTGGTGGAGGTGCTGGGCCAAACTGGCAAAACGGCCACCACGGACGCCGAGGGCCGCTACAAGATTCCCATCGCTGGCGGCGAGTACCAAGTGCGCTACACAGGTGATGCTATGTCGCCCGTGACGATGAAAGTGGTGGTGAGGCCGGGCGTTGACCGCCGGGTGAACGTGGTACTTGAACCCGCCCCCCAGACTTAGAAACTAACCATATTGTTTCTTGTTGTTGTTTTCTTTTATTTTCTAACTAAAAGAAAATCAAGTAGTTATTTTATGTTTGCATATTTTTGGTTATTTTTGTTTTCGGTTGTTTAGCTGTTCTGCTTACTTATTGCTTACTTTTTTTTAGACCGAAAACATAAAACACCATGTTGCAAACCACGTACAAAATCATGCTTTTCAAAAACCGGAAGCTGAAAAATGGGGCTTATCCGGTCGTTCTCCAAGTGATGTTTTTAAGGAAGCCCAAGCGGTTCACGTTGGGCAAAAATCTCTGGTGCATTGAGTCGGATTGGAATGAAGCGGCAGGCGCTTTCAAAAAATCGACAGAGAACTACCGAGAGAAAAACGCCATCCTCGACAAGGTTAAATTCAGGGTGAACGAAATCCTGTTCGAGTTTGAGCGGGACAAACAGCCCTTTTCTTTCGAAGCATTTGAGGATAAACTGACGGGTAACGAAAAGAGACAAATGTACTCGTCATTCGACAAATTCCTCGCCGCACTGGTGGATGAAATGCGGGCGCAGTCGAAACTCGGCAACGCCAGGATTTACCACGACTTCGGGGTGGCATTGAATAACTACCGCTCGACTGCCAAAATCGTCCTATCTGACATCAATTACAATTTTTTGAAGGGTTTTGAAACACATTTTTACAAGCGGGGCTGCACTGGCGGCGGCATCCACCACTATATGCGTACCCTCCGGGCGATTTTCAATGAAGCCATCCGGCGAGGATTGGTGTCGAAGGACTTGTACCCGTTCAAGAGCCAACTCAATCCAAACGGCTATTCGTTGATGAATTTGAAATCCGAGGCTGCGCCACGTGCGGTTTCGTTGGAGGACATCGAGCGCATAAAGCGTTTCGACGTGGCCAGTCACCCGCATTTGAACTTGCCCTGGAAGGTGTTCCTTTTTTCCTACTATGCTTTCGGGCTTAATTTTGCCGACCTGGTTGTTTTGAAAAGGGCGAACATCCAAAACGGGCGCATCGTGTACCGTAGGGCCAAGACTGGAAAGGAATACTCCGTTGCCATTTCGGAGCCAATGCAAGCGATTTTGAGTGAATTTGCCCGAAGGGAGAGTGTTTACTTGTTCCCTTTCCTGACCGAGTCCATCCACCAGACGCCGTTGCAAATAATGAACCGCAAGCACAAGGTTTTGAGGCAAATCAATGATGGGCTGAAAGTGATTGCCGACCTCCTTGGACTTCCTGCGGCGCTTACAACTTACGTTGCCCGCCATACTTTTGCTACGACCTTGAAGGACAAAGGGGTTAATGTCGCCATCATTTCCGAGTGCCTTGGACACGCCGACTTGAGCACTACACAAGCCTACCTGAAAAAATTCGAGCAGTCGAAATTGGATGAAGTGGCTTCGCTGCTTTGAATGCCTTGCCCATTATGTAGCGACCTGTGCCATTATGGATTTGCCCGCCCGCCAAGCCTGCCCGTAGCTTTGCAGTAATTTTTTTCATCATCAAAAATGTAAAGCTATGGCAAGACAAAAAGGGCTAATCAAGTACGTCGGCACGATTGGCGACGTGCGGCACTTCAAAATCAAAGGCGAGAAGGGCTACTTCGCCGGAATGGTCGGCGGACCGACTGCGGAGCAGGTACTGACTGGCGACGAGTTCAAGCGGACGAGGGAAAACATGTCGGAATTTGGCGGATGTGCCAAGGTCGGCAAGGCAATTCGGACGGCGTTCAGCCCGCTGAAACACATGTTCAACAGGCGGCTCACTGGCACACTCACTGCCATCGTCAAGCGCATCAACCTCGAAGACGGTTCGGAGGCTCGTGGTCAGCGGGCAATTCTCATCACACAGATGCCCCAACACCTGCAAGGATTGGATTTCGACCCCAACCTTTCGTTGACTTCAGTGCTGCGCAGCCCGTTCGACATTGAGGAACTGGCAGGGCGCAAAGGCTCGACGCTCATGGTGCCGATATTCAACCCCCAGAACTTCCTGAAAGTACCGAGCGGTGCTTCCCACTTCCGATTGGTGAACGCAGTTGCGGCAGTGTCTGACTTTGTGTTCAGCCCTGAAACAAATGGCTACGAACCAAAGGAAGCCGACCAAAACGGCGTCACCGGAACGGCTTACACCGACTACCTCGACGTGACGAAGGAAACTCCCGAAACGAAACTCGAAGCGAAGTTTCTCAATGACATGGAGCCGAAGGCGGATGTCGCTGTACTGAACGCTGTGGGCGTCGAGTTTTTCCAGAAGGTCGGCGACAACTTCTACCTGTTCGCCTCTGGCAATGCGATGCAGTTGGTGGACGTGTTCTGATTTTACTGCCCGCAAGGGTACGGTTTGCACAATGGTTTAATCGGGGGCATGGGGCAACGAAGCCCATGCCCTTTTTCATCCAAATCAAAATTTATCAGCTTATGAAAACTGAAAAAATGTCTGTGCTGGAGCGGGCTTCTGCTCCGACTCCGAAGTTCTTCAAAACCATCCGCAATTGGGGGCTTGTCCTGGGGGCGCTCGGCGGCACTTTGGTTGCTGCGCCCGTTGCCCTGCCCGCTTGGTTGTTGGCAGCCGCAAAAGCACTTATTGTCGCTGGCTCGGTAGCTGCAGGGGTCAGCCAAACGGCAGTGAAAGGTGGCGACGAGTAAAGCGTGTTTTTGGATATGTTCATGGGATTATTTTTGAAGCCTGGGCGGTATGCCTGGGCTTTTTTGTTGCGCAGCCTACAAAGTGCAATCAAGTATGCCTTATGCTGCGGTCAAATAGGGGACAACCAAGGCTCACAATGTTTTGTAAAAACTACTGCTTAGGTCAGCATTTGCCGTAGTTTTTACAAAAGAATACAGCCATTGATGGGAAAGCAGTTACACCGCTATTATCTTCAACCCCGCCTCGTCATGCGCCTTGAACGCATTGCTTTTCTCCAACTGAACCTTCATGGCGTCCATGTCTTCGCCAGCGATGGTGGCGCTGAACTCGTGGGCCCGTTACAGCATCCGAAGGTAGGCGGCGGGGGGTTACAGCCTGCCGAGTATGGTGAACAGGTTACGCCAAAGCAGCGTCTCCAGGACTTTCGGTGAAATTGGGCGTATAGATACGGGCGGCAATCTTCCTGATTTTGCCAACCTTTTCCAGCTTAGAAAGCTGCTTATTGACCAACTTATCGCTGGATGAAAAGATGATTTCCTGAAGGTGTATTGGGAGAATATTTTCCATTAGCAGGGTGGGTTGGGTTAAAATTGGCGAATATTTTCCATTAAAACTGTGTTTGGGGCGAATATTTTCCAGTAAGAAAAACCGCCTATCCCATTTAGGCAACTCAACCATAAGCAAAAAGCTCAATCTAAATGATTTTCGTGGGTCAGCCAGGGGTAACTACGCCGTGAAAAACAGCCAGTCTTTGCTGTGCTTGGGCAGAAAAGCAGGGGTAGCCACAGCTATGAACGCAGCTATGCGAAGTGAAATGACTGCGGCTACTCCTGCTGCAGGGCGCCGGATGCTGGCTGGTGCTTGCCAGTGAAACGGTAAGCGTCAGCTTGCACCCGGCGCTTTGGCTGTGGGCTTTGGGGCTGTTTTTCACACCACTGAAATGGGTGGGTGGGGGTGGAGGAGGCCATCTTCAAACGGGCGGGATAACTAGGTCGTGGGAAACGGTTGTGTTGGCGAAAGCGTGGCAGAAAAGCAGGGGCAGCACCGAAGTGAAACGGAGCGATGTGCAGTGAAACGGCGACGCTGCGCCTGCTGCGGGGCGGCTGCGGCTGCCTGGGCTGCAAGAAAGAGAGGTACGAGCAGACTTGCAGGACTGGCTGCGGCAGCCGATTGGGATTGTGTTGGGCAACCGTTTTCCACTCCGCTTTACTGGGCGGGATTTCTTGCGGGTCGGGTGGGTTGGCAAAAAGCAGTGGCAGCGTCGCCGGAGGTACGGAGGTGACGCTGCTACTGCTGCGGGGTCGACACCGCTGCCGGGGGTGATGGTCGGCGGGTTTGCCCAAAAAGGCTGCGGGGGTGGCTTGGTTGGGGCGTTGGCAAGTTTTCGGGTGGGACAAACTGGTGCGTGGCATTCGGATTGGGCTGGCGGCGGGTGGCTGGAAAGCAGGGACAGCGGCGAAGTGAAACGGAACCATGTGCAGTGAAACGGCGGCGCTGTGCCTGCTGCGGGGGCGCTGCGGCTGCCTGGGCTGCAAGACTGGGAGGGAAACGAACGGGCTTGCAGAACTGGCTGCGGCAGTGCCTTGGATTGTGCGTTTTGGGGTTTCCGTTTGCCACACCGCTGTACTGGGTGGGAAGCAGTTCCTCTGCGAGGATGACAAAACGCAAGGAAG
>JALHQW010000143.1 GCA_022841745.1 Saprospiraceae bacterium
GAACACCAAAAATTTCATCAGCATGATATTGTTCTTGTGCGGCAAGCTCGAATTTAAACCATTATATGCTAAATGAGGAATTCAGCTTACCCACACGAAATCACGAAGAACCATTTTGTTTTTATTTTTATCGTAAATACATGTGAAAGTTGATGTTGTTTTATTTTCTTCTGGGTTCTTGCCTTCGCCCCCAAGAAGTAAATTGCCTTCATCATAACGGTATGTCCAATTTATTTTTGAAGACTTTCCATCCTGAATAAACTCATATACCATCATTTCCAAGTTTCCATTCTTGTCATAAAATGATTGGAAACTGTGAGTTTTATCTTCCTTTTGCAGTTGCCCAAATTTATCAACAGCCTTGTAGGTCGTTTCCGTGATTGTTCTCACTTCTCCAATTAAATTTTCAGTTAATCGATTTTGTTTATTGAATTTATTGTCAATTCCGTTACCATTCTTGCACATGTTGAATGCCACAAGAATACCAATCAAGAGAAGTACGATGGCAACTGTATTTTTATTCATATTTTATTTTTCTTTTTTAGTTGTGGCTAACTTGTGTATACACGCAACTCCGAACATATCCGAAATTGCGTGTGTTTCCGCTTTGTGCCCACTGAACCGAAAATATTACGCACAAAATGTTAAAGTTCTAATTTGTCGGTCTTTAATAACAACAAAGCATTGGCAAACATACTGAAAAAATTACAAGTCCAAATCGTCCAAGGGACTTTTTAGCTTGCCCCATCCTTTTTTTGTGATAGGTCGGTAAGTCTCGTTCGTCTCACAACGCCAATATATCAATAACCACAACGCCTCAACCACCACAGCACGTCACCAGAAGTGACAACTGCGGTCGTTGAGGCGTTGCCTTGAACCTATATACTTGGAAATAAAAGGCAACTACGGTGCAAACTGGTGCTGCCCCATAAGCCCTACGACTCCGGTACTGTCGTCACCAGCAGGCCCTCGAAATCTGCCGTGATGCCGCCCATGTTCTTCACGATGACGAAATTGGCACCCGGCAACCAGCCCGACTCGGCAGCCGTGCCCGTCGCACTCTCGTTTGGGCGCACAGTGGCCTTCGTGGCGCCGTCCGTGTCCGTGCCGTTGGCGGCGAAGAAGAACTGAAGGTCCACGCTGCTGGACAAGTTGGTGAAGGTGCAGGTGGTATTCGTGCCCACGGCCAACTTCTCCGGCAGGGCCACCATATAACTCATGCCCGCCTCCACGGTGCCGCTGAACTGGAGCACGCCGTCCGAATCGTTGATGGTGCGGCGCAGTAGGCCCAAGTCGTAGAACTTCTCGACCATCGGCAGGTTCTTGCGGTACTTGATTTTCAGGCGGCAAAAGTCGTCGTCCAGCAAATCGGCCAGCAACTTACGCTGCTCCTCCACCCTGCCGCTGTTGATGCTGATTTTCCCAAACTGCTCCTGCTGCTGTTGGCGCAACAGCTTGATTCCATCAATCTCCTTGGCGATATCCGTCCGCAATTCGGC
This sequence comes from Saprospiraceae bacterium, assembly GCA_022841745.1. GTDB lineage: Bacteria > Bacteroidota > Bacteroidia > Chitinophagales > Saprospiraceae > UBA6168. The sequence goes on from JALHQW010000143.1 coordinate 1,500, forward strand.
CAGCGGCGGGAACTCGGCCAACGTAATCAGCAGCGCATCGAACAAGACCAGTCGCTCCTCGTACTTTCCACTGATAAAGGCGGTCTTGCTGTTTGGGAAAATGGCCAAGGCTTCGGGCGTACCCTTGGGGTACACGCTGTACACCTTGCCCTCCCATACATTGAAAATGGTAGCGGCAATATTATCCAGTTTATCTTCCCAAGACATTGTACGGCTCTTTCCTATGCCCTTGCTGCTGTCCCATTGGGCCATCAGGTTGCGGTAGGTAGCGGCTTCCGGCTGATATTGGTTGTAGAGTTCCAAAATCGTGGGGTCGTCCTTTGCGGCAGCGAGCCGGTACTCGTGGTCGTTGGAAATCAGCAGCATCTTGGCCTTCGATTTCTTGGTAGCGTTGTCAAAAACGTTGTGGAGGGGGGACCATAGTTTTTCCATGGTGTTTAAATTGTTTAATGGTTACAGCGGTTTAGTAGTTGTGTCACGGTAGTAGCTCCGAGCAGGCTACTCAACCGCAGCTCCGGCGGGATTGCCGGGGGCTATGTATTTATACGTAAGCGCCTTGTGTGCGTTTCAATTTTATTGAATAAATTTTTGATTTGCCGCTGTTTTCGGCATAAAACCTTGGCCTCAGCTCCATTATCGCTCAAAAAGTCGGTAAATTTCCTGCGGAGGCGTTCTGCAGCTGTGGAACGCCTTTAAATTTTCTACGGAAGGGTTCTGCAGCGGCAGAATGCCCTTAAATTCAATGCAGAGGCGTTCTGCATCGGCGGAACGCCTTAAAACTCGATGTGGAGGCGTTCTGCTGCTGCAGAACGCTTGTAAATTCGATGCGGAGGCATTCTGCAGCTGCGGAATGCGGCTGGGGGCGTTTTGGTGGGGGTGGGGGTTGGGAGTTTTGGGGTAGCGGGGGGATGTGCGCTGTGCCGCCTTGCATAGCGCAGCTTGACGACTATGCATTGTTCTGAGCAGGATTTTTCCTTTTATTTTTCACTTTCCTTTTTTATATGTTTCAAAACCCTGAAATGTATTTCGTGCAGAATAAATTTCGACCAAATATCCCAATATTCTACTGGATGGATATGGATATTATACCATGTCGTTCCTTCTACTTTTACATTCCCATTTTCGAGTTCCGTTAATTTGAATTGACCTCTTTTCGATTGGAAATATCCATCCAGGTGAGGTGGATGAACATCCCAAAATGGATTCAACTCTCTCATCGGTGTGGGCTGTTCTTGTACATCAAATTTCAATAAATCAGGTTCATTCCAAACCGTTATTGGCTCAACAAAACTTCCAGTCGTGAAATTGCAGTATCGTATCGCACCAACTCCTTTTCCTTTGATTTCGGCGTGCGTTGGATAAGCTATTCCCGTTTTAAATATCCATTCTTCAGGTTCATCAATTTGCCCAAAACTAATGATGTTTTCCCAAACTTTATCTATTGGTGCGTTTATCTCAATTGATGACCTTACCTCCAAATACTCCGTCGTCGAAATTACAGAATCAACGGAAATAAAAATGACTGGCAATAAAACGAAGGAATATACTTGCTTACTATTCGCTTTTTTGTTCTTGACTAACCAATATCCAATCAACGACCCAACTAATGTACTTAATGCCATTATTGGAGATGCCATAATAATGCATATTATTCCTTCAATTGCGAATAATAAAGTTGTGGCACAAAATATTCCCAAAGTAGCGAATCCTATTTTCAATGCTTGATTTCTTGAAATCCCTCTTACTGCACCGAAAACCAAAGTTGGTATTAATCCAAGAAGGAATGGAACTAAAGTAAACACTGTCCACCCATATTCTTTGAAATAGTAAATCGAAATAAAGCCTATGGCATAACTATTTATCATTGCCACAATCACCGAAAATGGCCAAAGATTATTTTCTATAAATTTTACCATTTCTTGTGAATCTTGATTGATTATTTTTTTTTCTTACAGCGAACTACTGTTTGACGCATTGCCTGTTTTGGATTGTCGGGTTCCAGTTGACCATCCCAAACATGCAATTCACCGTTTCCAGTTTGGCCATCCCCACTTTTGGGCAATTTTTGCAGACAATAACGGGTTCAAGGCAAATTTAAGCTGCTTTTTAACAAATCCACGTCATCCAGCGGGCTTTATGTCTTTCCCCAGCCTTTTTTTTAACCCCGACTTTATCGGGACATGCGCAGCCTCCCCCTGAAATCCCAAAAAATCGGGACAGACACTGCCCCCCCCCTGAAATCCCGAAAAATCGGGACAGGCCCTGAAACCTCCCCAAACCATTCATATAGGAACACGCTCACCTTTGCCCACCCACCATCACCACCCTCTCCACCCGCCATTTCCCGCCAACCAATGCTTTCAGGAAATACACCCCGTTGGGCAAATCACCGACTTCCCATTGCAGGACGGGCTGTTCGAGCAGTGCTTGCCGCAACGGCCTACCCGTGGCATCGCAGAGTTGCAGCAGGGTCGCTCCTGCTGGGCATTGGTCGCACCGGATGTTCATCTGGCCATGGGAAACTGGATTTGGAGAGATGGTGATGGCAGCGGCCTGCCGTGCATGGCCCCCGGTGGCGCTCACGCAGTTTGCGGTGGGCATATTGCCATTGGCGGCGATGATGTCGGCGAAGAAGCCGCTCAGGTGCTCGCAGCGCAAGGGGATATTGTCAATGCTGTGGTTCGCTGGGTTGTCGAGGCAGTCGTCGCCATCGGCGGGGCCGTAGTTGTCGAGAATGTCGTCGAAATAATCGGTGCTGCCCAAGCCGGCCAGCCTGTCCCGGATGGCGGCACTGCCCGAAACCCAAGGCCGGGTGGACAGCGGCTGGCAGAGGTTGATGGGGTTGAAACAATGCGGGTACAAGCCGAACAACTGCGCCGAGTTGGAGGGCACGACGAGGTCGTCGGTTCGGTGGTAGAGGTAGAGCGGCGGGGTGTCGCCTTCCAGTATGCCGAGGTCGAACACAGCGCCCATGAACCCGGCCACGCCCTGCACCCGGCTGTCGTGGCCATTGCCGACGAGCACATCCCCCTCCAAGGGGCCGAGGTCGGGGCGGGTACGGTCGGCGGGACTGGGCACGCAACTGGCAAGGTCGGGGTCGGGCACGGGCGCATCGGGCAGGCTACCGGTGTGGGGCATCGTTTCGTTCGCAAACAGGTCGTACAGGCCCGTGTGCAGGGCGGTGATGGCCCCGGCGCTGCTCCCACCGATGAACACGTTGCGGACATCCGTCGAGTCCATCGCATGACGGCCTTTCAGGAAGCGGATGGCAGCCCGCATGTCCTGCACGGCCCGTGCGGCGCCCCGGTAGAGCTCCATCGTGTCGGCCATGTAGATGCACTTGCTGATGCCAACGGGGTTGATGGCGTCGTTGCAGAGGGCATAAGGCTCGTAAAAAAAATACGGGTGTACTCCCAGCCTGTACTCGATACTGGCAGCGGCGTAGCCCCGTGCCGCCATTTCCTCGCAGATTCGCACCACATCGTTGTCCTTGCGGCTGCCGCCGATGAAGCCGCCGCCATGCGCCATGACGAGCAAGGGCCGCTGGCAGTTGTTGTCGCCGACGGGCTTGTAGAGGTCGAGCACCAGTTCCACCTGTTGCCCAGCAAACCCGGTGGCCGAGCCGAAGGGGATGTCTTTTTCCACGAAATAGCTGAACTGCTTTTGGGTGTAGGGCTGTTGCGCCAACAACGGCGTTGCTGAAAGCAGGAACAGGATTGGTAAAAGCGGGTTTGGATTGCGTTTCATGTTTAAGATTTGAAATGCTTGGAAATGATGAATGATGAATCAGGGGCGTTAAGAAAAAATCCTGACGCAGTTTTTTTGACGCAGAAAGACGCAGATGATTATGATTTTTTATGTTTTTCAGGTTTTTGCTATGCAAAAACAAAGCATAATCAATCATAAAAAATCATAAAAATCTGCGTCGAAAAATTTTCTTAACATCCCTAATGATGAATAGTCTGTCCCGGCTTGTCGGGAATGAATTTACAAGAAACTGAATTACAGGTATTTGCAATACTATGATAATCCCAATTATTTTTTCAATTCCAATTAAAAATGATATTTTTTTTGGCTCATGAAGTGTTAGCGTGAAAGCGAAGGGGGTTTGGGGGCGAGCGCAGCCGCCCCCAAACCCCCCTATTTCACTGTAAGCCAACATAAGCCAAAATTGCTGACTATAACGGATTGTAGTGATGGCCACCTTCCCCCCCAATCGAAGCCGATATGAGGAGGTTGTGAAGCCAGTTTTCGTGATAAATTTTGCCGTTGAGCCTTGCCGATGGGCA
>JALHQW010000144.1 GCA_022841745.1 Saprospiraceae bacterium
GATTTAGGAACACCAAAAATTTCATCAGCATGATATTGTTCTTGTGCGGCAAGCTCGAATTTAAACCATTATATGCTAAATGAGGAATTCAGCTTACCCACACGAAATCACGAAGAACCTTCTTTGGCATGTTTATAAATCGATGCGTGGACTATTAATAAGTCTAAACAGCGGACTATTTGTTGGATTGTTTTATGGGGTAATCGGCCAGCCGATTCGCAAAATTTACGTTGGATTAATATTTGGGCTAACTATTGGAATATACAATTATTTTAATTACAGTTATATCGCACTAGATAGCTCAATAAAGATTGGCCTAATATTAGGTTCACTTATTTATGGGGGAGTGAGTGGTTTTTTCTTTGGTTTGGTCTTTGGAGATGCCTTTCATCCAACAAATGGATTTATTTGGATAGAAACAAAGGATATGGCAAAATGGTCTTTAAGGAATTTTTGCCAGCATTTTATTAGAAATTGGAAAATCGTGTTGGTTTTTCTATTGAGTTACCCATTCATTCGGCAGTTGCCTTTTGTTCTAACAAATAATGAGTGGCATAATGCAGAGAAGTTTTTTGCAGTTTTCTTTGGGTTTTACTTCGTATTAAGCTACGGACTAATTAGTATGTTAAGAGAAAATCATACAAGTATCCTCCAAATCTCTCACCCCTACCAGCGATTTAAAGCCTCCTACAAATCCCTTCATTTCTCCATCCTCCAGCACAAGCACCTCTGCTGGCTGCTATCCCGGCGAGGCCTCCTGCCCCGTAACCTCGTGGCTTTCCTTAACGAAATGACCGAGCGCCACCTCCTCGAATCAGATGGGGCCATTTTTGATGACAATGGGAAAATCACAAAATCTGGCGCTACGTGGCGGTTCCGGCACCGCATTTTGCAGGAGTATTTTGCGGAGCAATGGAAGGAACCTGAGAACTAGCCATACCTCCACACCTCACACCTCCAACCCTTCTACCCGTTGCTTTTCATACTGCTCCCAATAATACCCTCGGTTACCCAGCAGTTCCGAGTGCGTACCTTCCTCAACGATGCGCCCATCGTCAAGCACGATTATTTTGTCAAACTCCAACAAGGAATAAATGCGGTGGGTGATGATGATGGCCGTCTTGTCGGCGATGTCGTTGGCGAGGTAGCCAAGGATGCGTTTTTCGGTGTTCACGTCCACGGCGCTAAGGCAATCATCGAGTAGCACGATGTCGGGCCGCTTGATGAGGGCACGGGCGATGCTTACCCGCTGCTTTTGGCCGCCGCTGAGGGTGACGCCCCGCTCGCCCACCACGGTCTCGAAGCCTTCGGGCAGGCCAGCGATTTCCTCGTAGATGGCAGCGTGCTTGGTGAAAAGCTCCACCTCCTCCTGCGAGGCACAGGGTCGGCCAAAGCGCACGTTGTTGCTCACCGTGTCGGAGAACAGGAACACGTCCTGCGGCACATAGCCGATTCGCTGGCGCAATGCGGCGAGGTTGTGCTGTCGGACGTCCACGCCATCCACGAGGATTTGGCCTTCGGTCACGTCGTAGAGCCGCACCAACAGGTCGGCGATGGTACTCTTGCCGCAGCCCGTTCGGCCAATGATAGCGAGTTTTTGCCCGGCCTTTAGCTCGAAGCTGATATTGCACAGCGAAACGATGCCCGTGTCGGGGTAAGTGAAGCTTACATTATTGAAAATAATTGCGGAGGATTCGATTGCGGTATGCGGAAACTGCTGACTGCTGACTGCTGACTGCTGCCTGCTGACTGCTGACTGTGGACTCACTATCTCTGAGGCAGTGCCTAAGAACTCATTAATGCGTTTTTGCGAAGCGGCGGCTTGTTGGATGAGGGAGCTAATCCAACCGAGGCTGGTGACGGGCCAGGTGAGCATGTTCACATAGATGATGAACTCGGCGATGTTGCCCGTGGTGACATTGCCCTTGGCCACTTCCAGCCCGCCAACATAGACCGTGATGATGGTGCTGAGGCCAATCAGCACGAGCATGGTGGGGTGGAAGAGGGAGTCCACACGGGCCAGCTTTAGCGACTTGTCCATGTAGGCTTGGCTTTCTTCCTTGAAATATTGGCCCATCGGTGCCTCCTGCACGTAGCTTTTCACCACTCGGATGCCACTGAAAACCTCCTGTGAAATGCTTGTCAACCTGGATAGCTGCTGCTGAATTTTGGTGCTGTTTCGGTTTATCAGACTGCTTACGTAATAAATGGAAAGGGACAGAATGGGCAGTGGAAGGAGCGACCAAAGGGTTAGCGTCACGTTCACCCGCACCATCGAGATGATGACGAGCGTGAACAACGAGGCGAGGTTGATGCCATAGAGGATGGCCGGGCCGATGTACATCCGCACCTTTGAAACATCCTCCATGACACGGGCCATGAGGTCGCCAGTAGCATTTTTCTTGTAAAAAGCGAGGTGCAGGGTTTCGTAATGCTGGAAGATTTCCTTGCGAAGATCGTATTCAATCAACCTCGACATCACGATAATGGTCTGCCGCACCAAGAACAAGAAAAAGCCCATCAGCAGTGCCAAAACCAACACTACAATACCAAAATAAAGCAACACCCTTCCGAAATGGGAGAACACCTGCGTTTGCACTTCAAAGCCATCGTACATGCGGTAAAGGGCAATGTTCTCTACCACCAGGTCAAGCGCCTGGCGGATCATCTGGGGCTGCAGCGCTTGAAAATAGTTGGAAATGAAAATAAAAAGGATGCCCAACAGGAAGCGCCTGCGGTACTTGAAGAAGTATTTATTGAGGAAGTAAAGATGCTGCATTTTGAAGTTAGACAGTTCGGCAGTTGGCAGTCAGTCGTTTAGTCTTAGTACAGTTTAGAAGACACTTGCTAAACAACTGTCAAACTGACTGCCAACTGCCAACTGCCGAACTGCAAACTAAATTTGGGTGGGCAAACTTAGGTAAATATCTTTGTGCCGTACGGATTGGCAGCGTCCAACCCGAAACTCAATTTTTTCATTCCCGTAAGGGAACCTAACTCGAAACTCAACTTCATGCACAGAGAAATCCACCAATGGTACAGCCCTTCCCTCAACAAGAACATGGAAATAGGTATGTGGGGAAATTACGGCTTTGCGCTGCTAATGCTTCCTACTGCTGCTGCCGACTACTTGGAATATGAGCGCTTCCTGATGATGGATGTGCTGGCCAACCAAATCAACAGTGGAAAGTGCAAGGTTTTTTCCATCAATAGTATCAACTCCGAAAGCTGGTTGAACAACAAGATGCACCCCCGACACAAGGCCATTCGCCATACGCAGTTCAACAGCTACGTTTATAACGAGGTGATACCTTTCATCAAGAGCAAGACCAGCCCCGATACGCCTATTTACGTGACAGGTGCTTCTTTGGGTGCGCTGCATTCCGCCAATCTCTATTTCAAGCGCCCCGACCTGATTGATGGCGTGATAGCCATGAGCGGCATGTACGAATTGCAGGAATACACTGATGGTTATTACGACGAGGATGTTTATTTCAACAGCCCCGTATCGTACCTGCCCAACCTGAATGATGATTATTTCTTGCCCATTTTGCGCAGCAAACAACATTGCCATATTGTGACTGGAAGCGGTGCCTACGAAAGCCCGGATGCCAGCAAGACCCTATCTGCGATTTTGGGGTCCAAGGGCATCCCCCACGAACTTGACATCTGGGGCGCCGACATGCGCCACGACTGGCCAACTTGGCGAGCGATGTTGCCGTATTACTTGGACAGCCGTTTTTAAGGTTTCAGGGTTCAAATGGTTTCAGGTTTCAGGGAGGTGCTGCTGAATTTGATTTGACATAGCTTTTACGAATGCAGGTAACCCATCAATTATGTTTTAAGCAAACATAATTTCGAACATGGCTACCTTTAAGCGATTTGAAGAAATAGAAGCATGGCAATTGGCCAGGGATCTTTGTAAACTGGTCTATAAATTGACAAGCAAAGGCGAGTTTGCAAAAGACTTTGCCTTCAAGAATCAAATTCGTGATGCAGCGGGGTTAGCAATGGACAATATTGCCGAAGGCTACGAGCGGGACGGTACAAAAGAGTTCATTAATTTCTTAAGCATATCAAAAGGTTCTTCGGGCGAGGTGCGCTCCCAATCATATAGGGCTTTCGATGTTGGGTACGTTACAAAGGAGGAGTTTATGGAACTTTTCACCCTCGCTAGCAGGGTAAGTAAGGCCGACGCTGGTTTAATGGAATATTTTAAAACCTGTGAATTAAAAGGTATTAAGTGGAAATAGCTGCCCCCCCCCTGAAACCTGAAACCAAAAACCTGAAACCAAAAACCATCTAAACCTAACCATTATGCAAAACCGAATCATTACCCTCGACGAGTTCATCATTCGTCGGCAGCAGGAGCATAGTTTCGCCACGGGCGAACTCACCGGATTACTCCGAGACATTGGCGTGGCCGCCAAAATTGTAAACCGTGAAGTCAACAAGGCGGGACTTTTGAATATCCTCGGTGCCGTTGGCAATGAGAACCTGCACGGTGATACGGTGCAGAAGCTCGATATTTATGCCAACGACAAGCTGATTGAGTGCTTGCGCAATAGCGGCGAATGTGCTGGCATCGCATCGGAGGAAAACGAGGAGTTCATCCCATTGCCTGCCTTGCATGGCAAGGAGAGCAAGTACGTGGTCGTGATGGACCCGCTCGATGGCTCCTCCAATATTGATGTGAACGTGAGCGTTGGCACCATCTTCGGCATTTACCGCAGGGTGAGCGATCCCAATGGGCCAATAACAGAAGCTGATTTTCTTCAAAAAGGAGTGAACCTTGTGGCGGCTGGCTATGTGCTCTACGGCACCTCCACCATCCTCGTTTATACCACCGGGAATGGCGTAAACGGCTTCACGCTCGACCCCACCATTGGAGAGTTTTGCCTCTCGCACCAGAATATCCAGATACCCAAGCGCAGCAATTATTACTCGCTGAACCAAGGTTATTACCTAAAGTTCGACATTGAAATGCGGCGCTATATTGACCACTGCTCGGACAGTAATATGCAGCTACGGTACATCGGCTCTATGGTCAGCGACATCCATCGTATCCTGTTCCAAGGCGGCATTTTCCTGTACCCAAATACTCGCAAGTACCCCAAGGGCAAGCTGCGCTTACTTTACGAGTGCAATCCCATCGGGTTTGTGGTGGAACAGGCTGGCGGAAAGGCCATCACCTGCCAATTGGAGCGGGTGCTCGACCTACAGCCGACCGACCTACATCAACGAATAACTGTGGCTATGGGCAGTCCTGAAATGGTGGACGAAATGAAGGCATTTGTGGAGAAGTACAGTGCCTGAAAAAATAAAAGCCCTGGAGCAAACTCCAGGGCTTTTTTTATGCAAAATATTTTGTAATTGCTGCGTTGAATTACCAACGGCTGCCACCACGGTCTCCGCCGCCGTAGCCACCGCCACCGCCGCCACGACGGTCTCCACCGCCGCCGCCGTAACCGCCGCCACCGCCACGGCTGCCGCCGCCGCCGCCGTAACCGCCGCCACCGCCACGGCTGCCGCCGCCGCCGCCGTAACCGCCGCCACCGCCACGGTTTCCACCGCCGCCGTAACCGCCGCCGCCGCCACGACGATCGCCGCCGCCGCCGCCGCCACGTGCT
>JALHQW010000145.1 GCA_022841745.1 Saprospiraceae bacterium
GGCACGGTAGCACGGTACTGGCCAACCTTTGCGACGAGGCAGCGAACGAGCCAGACGAACCGAGCGAAAACTTGCAAGTGCCAACAGCGACAGCGAAGCGGGACACGCCGATGAGCCTTTCGCCGAACCCGGCAGGCAGCTTTGTCACCCTCAGCCTGGAGCCGCTCGAAGAGGAGAAAGAGGCCGTGCTGGAGATCTACAACCAGTTCGGGCAACTCATGCTCCGCAAGGACTTGGGCATCATCGGGCAACTGAGCGACAGGATTGACATCCGCCAGTTCAATGCCGGCGTTTACTACGTCAGCTTGATGGTAGGCGGCGAGCGTTTCGAGCAACGCCTGCTTGTGAGCAAAGGCTGATAAAGCCTGTATATATTCTTTGAAAAAGGGCAGCCGTCAGTATGGACGGTTGCCCTTTTTGTTTGCATGAAACGGTCTGTTTTTTAGCGTACATCGCTGCATCGCTGTAAGGCGGGACTCCTTTTAGGGGAAACGAAAATTTTGCTTCGCAAAATTTTCGTTTCCCCTTTCTTGAGAGCCAGTTACTTAACTGGCGATTTTGATAACCCTCCCTCCCGAAAGGTGACTGCTTTGTTCAACTGGTCATTTATATTTTATGAGAAAGACCTTATGGCCCAGATTTTCCCATCCCATCTTGAAAAATCAAAAATTTGAAAAATTTCTTCTTACAATTCATTTTGACTTTTACCTTTACCAGCAGGAACGCGTAATTTGAAAATACTTCCAATATCCTTGTTTGCATTCCTTACTCCCTTAAACACTTGATTTGTACTAAAATCAAATACTATTCGCAATCACCTTTTCGAACGTTTTCACGATAATTCTAAAAACTGATTTTACCAAAACGGCAAAACGAAGTAGTCTCTTGAATATAGGTTGAATTTGCGATTGGCATCGGTGATGCTAAACCCTTCGTACAATTGTAGAACTCAACCCACATTCTTGCCTACTTTTAATAATTCTACATCAACAATCGTAAACCAATGAAACAATTCGACGTTTCTGCACTCCCATTGAAGAAAGCCAGTTCGATGGCATTGAATGCTGCGCTCCGACAACTGGCAATCGCTTTCAAAAAAGCGCCTTTCAAGTTCCTCTTACCTGTACTTTTCTTCGGCCTTTCTTTGGCGGCGCCCTTCACTGCCAATGCCAATTCAACGCCACTCAACACAAATTTGGCGGTGGAAACGGTCTCGCCAACTGCTGACTTGGCATTGGTAAAAACGGTGAACGACAACACCCCCGACCAAAACCAGGTCATCACCTTTACCCTTACGGTATCAAATGCTGGCCCAGACCCCGCCTCTAACTTCGAAGTGACCGATGTTGTGCCTGCCGGCTTGACATTTGTAGTAGGTTCCATGACAGGTCCAGGCACTTATGTAAGTGGTGCCCCTGCCACGACGGGTTTGAAATGGCAGAACCTTTTCTTGGCAAGCGGCGGCACTGCAGTGCTTACCTTCCAAGTCACCGCCACTGGTGCTCCCGGCTCCGTTATCACCAATTTTGCCCAAGTGACCGCCAGTGTGGAGGCCGACCCCGACTCCACGCCGAACAATGGCAATATCGGCGAAGACGATGGCGATACCGAGACGGTAACGATAAATGTCGCCAACCCACCCGTGGTACTGACCTGCCCAGTCAATACAACGACCGCTGCCTGTCAGACTCAAGCGGCTGTGAACGCTGCCTTTGCCGCTTGGTTGGCAACGGCCTCCGGTACTGGCGGATGCAACGGTGTTTTGACCAACAACAACACGGGTGCTCCAGCTGCTTGTGGCGGCACCGTGACGGTGACCTTCACCTATACGAGCACTTGCGCACCACTTGTCACAACTTGCCAAGCAACCTTCACGGTGGCCGCACCGGCAATGGTGGTGCTCACCTGCCCCACGAATACCACGACACCTGCCTGCCAGACCCAGGCGGCAGTTAACTCGGCATTCGCAACTTGGTTGGCCACGGCCAGCGCCAGCGGCGGCTGCAACGGTGTGCTGACGAACAACAACACGGGCGCACCACCTGCCTGTGGCGGCTCAAGAACGGTGACCTTCACCTATACCAGTACTTGCGCACCGCTGACCACGACCTGCCAAGCAACCTTCACGGTTACGGCGGCACCCCCACCATCACTGACCTGCCCCAACCCGCTCATAAGGCCAGTTTGCCAAACACGGGCACAGGATAGTATTGCGATGCAAAACTGGGTCAATACCAGTAGCTTCGGCGGTGGCTGCAATGGTTCCATAGACTACAATGGGTTCGATGGGCGGCCACCCAGCAGTTGTGGTGGCACCAAGACCTTGACCCTAATCTATTATTCCAGTTGTGCCGCACCACTTACTTGTACCTCCACTTTCACGATACCCACACCCACACCTCCCGTACTCACCTGCCCGACGAACCAAACGGAGGCTTTCGGACAAACTCAAGCACAGATAAATGCGGCCTTTGCCACGTGGCTTGCCACGGCCAGCGGTACTGGCGGCTGCAACGGCGTTTTGAGCAATAACAACACTGGGGCACCACCTGCAACGGGCGGTTCAACGACCGTTACCTTTACCTATGCCCAAAATCCACCGTCAACACCCTTCTCTGGTGCTTGTCCTTTTTCGACACTGACTTGCCAAGCCACTTTCACGGTTTCTGCAACGCCACCTGTGGTGCTGACCTGCCCAACCAATACAACGATCGCTGCCTGCCAGACACAGGCAGCTGTGAATGCTGCCTTTGCCACTTGGTTGGCAACAGCCAGCGGCACGGGCGGCTGCAACGGCGTTTTGACGAACAACAACACAGGAGCACCTTCCGCCTGTGGCGGCTCGACAACAGTGACCTTCACCTATACCAGCACCTGCGCACCGCTGACGACCACCTGCACGGCGACCTTCACGGTGGCCGCACCGCCAATGGTGATGCTGACTTGCCCAACCAATACCACAACGGCAGCGTGCCAGACCCAAGCGGCGGTGAACGCTGCCTTTGCCACTTGGCTGGCAACGGCCAGCGGCACGGGCGGCTGCAACGGCGTTTTGACCAACAACAACACGGGCGCACCTTCCGCATGTGGCGGTTCGACAACAGTTACGTTTACTTACACCAGCACTTGTGCACCTTTGACGACCACCTGCCAGGCGACCTTCACGGTGGCAGCAGCACCGACAGTCGTACTGACTTGTCCAACAAACACAACGACAGCGGCCTGCCAGACACAGGCTGCGGTGAACTCGGCCTTTGCCACTTGGCTCGCAACGGCCAGCGCCAGTGGCGGCTGCAACGGTGTCCTGACGAACAACAACACGGGCGCACCTTCCGCATGTGGCGGTTCGACAACAGTTACGTTTACTTACACCAGCACTTGTGCACCTTTGACGACCACCTGCCAGGCGACCTTCACGGTGGCCGCACCGGCAATGGTGATGCTGACCTGCCCAATTAACACCACGGTGGGAGCCTGCCAGACACAGGCGGCCATCAATGCGCAGTTCAACGCTTGGTTGGCCTCGGCCTCGGCCAGCGGCGGCTGCAACGGCGTTTTGACGAACAACAGCACGGGAGCACCTTCTGCCTGTGGCGGCTCGACAACGGTGACCTTCACCTATACCAGCACCTGCGCACCGCTGACGACCACCTGCCAGGCGACCTTCACGGTGGCATCCTCACCCGTGGTACTGACCTGCCCGACCAATACCACGGCAGCGGCCTGCCAGACACAGGCGGCTGTAAACGCTGCCTTTGCCACTTGGCTGGCAACGGCCAGTGGCACGGGCGGCTGCAACGGTGTCCTTACGAACAACAACACCGGCGCACCTTCTGCCTGTGGCGGTTCGACGACGGTGACTTTCACCTATACCAGCAGTTGCGCACCCACAACAACCACCTGCCAGGCGACCTTCACGGTGGCCGCACCGGCAATGGTGATGCTGACCTGCCCAATTAACACCACGGTGGGAGCCTGCCAGACACAGGCGGCCATCAATGCGCAGTTCAACGCTTGGTTGGCCTCGGCCTCGGCCAGCGGCGGCTGCAACGGCGTTTTGACGAACAACAGCACGGGAGCACCTTCTGCCTGTGGCGGCTCGACAACGGTGACCTTCACCTATACCAGCAGCTGCTCACCTCTCACGACCACCTGCACGGCGACCTTCACGGTGGCATCCTCACCCGTAGTGCTGACCTGCCCGACCAATACCACGGCAGCGGCCTGCCAGACACAGGCTGCGGTGAACTCGGCCTTTGCCACTTGGCTCGCAACGGCCAGCGCCAGTGGCGGCTGCAACGGTGTCCTGACGAACAACAACACGGGAGCACCTTCCGCATGTGGCGGTTCGACAACAGTTACGTTTACTTACACCAGCACTTGTGCACCTTTGACGACCACCTGCCAGGCGACCTTCACGGTGGCAGCAGCACCGACAGTCGTACTGAC
>JALHQW010000146.1 GCA_022841745.1 Saprospiraceae bacterium
TTCAACAAGGCTCAACCGCCAACCGGCAAGGGGGGGCAGGTTAGTGATTGCTCTGGTATAGTGCGGAATGCCCCCCCTTGCCGGTCAGCGGTTAAGCCCTAATTGTTCGGCGATTTTATATTTCATTGATTTCTTCCTCCGTCAGACCTGTGTACTTCATTATTTTATGGATAGGTTCACCGTCTTTTTTCATTTCTTTTGCTACATCTGTCTTGCCTTCCTTTTTTGCATGAACCAATTTCCCTCTTTCATCTTGCTCCCTCATGGCAGCATAATCGTATGCTTCCAATTCTTCCTTTGTCCAAGAATGTTTGTTGGCATCTTGGTACGCTGCTTTCAACCCTTCATCGTCCACATTTGCCGGAACGACCTTCAGGTTTTCAGCATTTTTGATGAAGAAAATCCACTTGTCCGTAACTTCTACAAGTTCTTCCAATGGTTTCTTAAACTTTGGCAGTTCGATGAAATAGAAATCCATGTCCTTGATAACCCGCTCACCGTCCTCAACATCACAGACTGCATGGTGTGAGCGATATTTTTTGCTTTCCGTAAACTTGAAGTCGAAAATCCCGATGAAAATCACGGGCTTGAGTTCGGTGTAGTATTCGCCGCTTTCAATTTGTTGCGAATAGTCCTTGCTGGCGTAGTAAAGCAACCGTTTGTCTAAGCCGTCAGGCTCGGCTACCTGCATCTCGATGATGTAGGTCTTGCCCTTTTTGTCCCTTGCCTTCACGTCAATGATGGACGCTTTTAGGTTCTTGATGATGGGCAGTTGGTATGGGTTGAGGATTTCCACGTCCTCGATGGCATCCTTGCCCTGCAACTTCATCACGGCGTTGAGGAAGGAGATGAGAATGATTTTCTTGTTCTCGTTGCCGAAAATCTTGCGAAAAGCGATGTCGTTCTTAATATCTACGAATTGCATGACCTGATTTTTAGTGTACAAAAATACGGCAAATACTGGGGAAACCAGTATTTGCCGTTCTAAAATTCTCAGGCTCTTTTAAAGGCTATTGGATTTTTTGGATTGTGATATTAGCGAAGATTTCCCGGATTGGGTCAAGTGAATTTGTCCAAATGGCACCTACCTGTGAGTGCTCATTTCCAAGAGCAGTATTTTGGACATTGGAGGCAATGGTTTCAAAATAGTGGTCAAGCCTACAGACAACAGTATTGCCTTCTGTATCAAGAACACCGCTGATATATGAACTGTTCTGAACGGCATTGCCCGAACTTACAATAAAGGCAGCAGTTTCGCTTGTCCCGGCAAGCATAATTTTGTTATCCGATACCCTTCGCAGCAATAGTTTGTGCCGCTTGACACCATTGGCAGGTGCTGAAGCCCAAATCAGGTATTTTCCAGGCTGAAAAGTCAACTGTCCACTGCCCTGAAGTGTCACATTTTCAGTACCTGTTTGCGGAGTTTTTGGAAAAGACCGAACATTTAAGTTTCGGGTGTTGAAAGCATCAGCAATTGCATGGTTAGGGCTAATCGGGTTTGAAGGGGTAGTAGGGAAAACGCCGTGGTCGTACTGTTCCTGAAAAACGAAAATCTCCGGCACATAAGTAGGCAAATTTACTGGCTTCCACTGCCCGTTGTCGAACATCATTACCTGCCCTTGTGTGGCCCCCATGCTTGCAATTTGAGGGTTCGGGTAGGTGCCTGCGAGTTGTCCGCCTGCTGCACCCGATGGCGGGAGAGATATTCCTGTTGCAAGGTCGGCGGCAGTAATTGAGCCATTTTGGATTTCATTGCCTGTAATTCCGCTTATAGAAATAGTGAAATTGTTGTTGGAACCTGCAACGCTGATGGGAGATAATCCACTGATAGATACACTGTTTCCCGTTTCATCAACCCCAGCACTCCATTCTGTGCCGTTCCATTTCAACACTTGACCGGCAGTAGGAGAAATAGTGGAAATTGGCTTGCCTTGCAATTTGCTAACTGTTGGATTGGGGTAAATTCCTGTAAGGTCGCCACCTGCAGCCGTGGTGTTCGTGATGTCGTTGGTAGCATCAATATCGCCTATGTTTTTGATTTCATTTCCATTGATTTCGATGCCGTCCCCTTCCTGAAGGTTGGTTCTTTCGGCATACAAGGCATATGGAACGCTCCACATGCGCTGCGTTCCAATTGGTGAGCCGCCGTTTATGGAAACCCGCAGCCATTTTTCACCATTAGCCCAATCAATGTTGGCAAAGGCTGGATTGTTTTCACCAATGGTCGTCCGTATCATCCCGCATTCGTCCGTAGGAACCCCAGGGTTGTTGACCGTCCAAATGGCGCTTCCGTTTTGGCTTGGCAATATCTCAAAAAGAACGTTGACCGAACCGTTAATAACAGGCGTTAGGTCGGGGTTTCTCGCAACGGCTTGAAAGTTGATGCCTTGCGGCACTTGTGAGAGAAGGGTAATTCCGAATAGGAAGGAAAATGAGAGGGTAAATATTCTTTTCATTGTTTGATGATTTTGATGGATTTGAAAATTTGGTTCGTGGCGTCAGAAAGCCTTAGAAGATAAGTGCCCGGCTGGAGCCTCTCCAAGCCAATTGGCGAGTAATCAAACTTCCCGGTTTCGAGCAACTTGCCGTCAATGGTGCTGATGGAATAGTTGTCAAATTCAGGAAAATCAGTTTCGACGACTACATGGCTACTTGCCGGGTTCGGATAGAACTTTGAAGCGTACTTTTGGTCAAAAACTTCGCTGACCGGGACGCACAAAAGGCAGGTGGGCTGAATGACGCCCGGCGTGTAGGAGCAGGAGTTGTTAAAGGCTACAACTTCTCCGACAGAGTAGGTGTATCGAAAGTTACCACTCTGTGTCGAAATGTTGCCCGTAGTATTCAAGGCATTGAGATAACCGTCTTGCCCTCGGGCATAGGCACACAAGCAAAGTGCAAGGAGCGAAAGGTAGAGTGTCTTGCGCATGGTAAAATAGATTAGTTTGCCTACAGTGACGCTTTCGGCTTTGCGCCCTACTTCTTGGTAAAGGAGTGTTCGGGCAGTCTCCTACCGAGTGGGTTTTAGCCCACTTTGTTTTGCATTTTTGATGGAACGAAAGATGCCGATAGGAATGCCAAAAGCTATTCCTTGTTTAGCACGAAGCAAAAGTCCAAAGGCGGTTTATATTGTACAATACTGCATTTGCAGTATTTTCTTATCCTTTCAAAGTACGCCCAACTTGAAGCATTTGGCCACTAATTCCGTGGTGGTGTGGCACTGGGCTTTGTTCAATATGTTTTGTCGGTGGGTTCGGGCTGTTGCATGGGAAATGAACAGTGCCTTCGCAATTTCTTTTGAGGGCATGCCTTCTGAAATCATCCTGATTATTTCCAACTCCCTTTTGGTAAAAGGGTTATCCATTGTCAATAGTTTATTATTGGCGGTTAATATGTCAATGCCGAGGTAGGAGGGATAACCATCCAATCCAATAATAGAAAGTTTATTGTTGCTTTCTGGCGATAAGTGGTCAATATAGGAATGCACACCAAATGAGGTTGTCATGTTCCCTTTTTCGCCACGGGCAAAGGCTATGCATTGGTGCAAGAAATGACGGTACTTTCCGTCAACCCCTCGAAATCGGTAGGAATAAACGAATTTGTACTTGAACAAATCGCTTGGGTCAATTTTTTCCGTTAAGAAATTTGCGACAATGGCTTCGCAATTGAGGAAAAAATTATGGTCATCGGGATGTATTCTTTCAATCAAGTCCGTTACCAAAATCTCCTTTTCATCTTTTCCATAAAACTCCCTCGCATTGGGGTGCATATAACTGAAATGCCCCTCGTTGATTTCAAACCTGAAAGAGTACCAAGGGCCGGGGCAAAATAGATTCCCGATTATGTCCTTCACATCAATATCATTGAAAGCTGGCTCGAAGGGCATCACCTCTTTCCCAAAGGCTTTCCAAATTTTTGTGGCTTGGTTGATGGTGTCCATGTGCAGGTTGTTTTATTTCATTTTTTCTTATTTGATTTCGCCGAACGTGAGCATGGACGCTGTGCTGCCCTGCGTTGGCTTTGCGGGTGGGCTTGGGCAGCATAGGCGACCATGCATTGTTGAACTAAGCCTTCGGCAACCGCCAGCCCACCCCCCCAAATCCTGCCCAAGTCAAAGTTAAGGAAGAGCGTTACACTTGAGGATTGTTTCACCATTAAAAAATAGTACAAT
>JALHQW010000147.1 GCA_022841745.1 Saprospiraceae bacterium
ATCAAAACGAACAAGGAAAAAATAGACTTTTCACGAATACAAAAGCATCCTGAAATCCCGGAGCTTTCATACCGCATCGCTGCCTAATATGTTACTTTATTTTAAAACCGTTCCTAAGAAAGCGTTAAAGAAAAGTTGTAACCCCTAATCAATTTATCAGGGGACTACAGTTATTTTGTTTGCTTCGCAATAAACGAGGATACTGTCGGACTATTTCATCGAAGAAAAAAAGGTGCTCATATAAATGGAATAGGCATTGGTTGGTCAAAAAACCTACCTTGGCTGTATAAAATACCATTCATCATCAATGGAAAACAACATTCTCCGAATGCAGGGCGTGGTGAAAAGCTACGGCGACTTCAAGGCCGTAGACCGTGTAACGTTCGACATCCCGAAAGGCGTGATATTTGGCATGCTGGGGCCAAACGGGGCAGGCAAGACCTCGCTTATCCGCATCATCACTGGCATCACCAAGGCCGATGCCGGAAAAATTTGGCTGAACGGCGAGCCACTCAACAGCCGCCACCCCGAGCAAATCGGCTATATGCCCGAAGAGCGAGGCCTCTACAAAAAGATGAAAGTTGGCGAGCAGTTGACTTACCTCGCCCGGCTGAAGGGCCTCAGCGCCGCACAAGCCCGGCATGAGCTAAGCTATTGGTTCAAGCGCTTCGACATCGCCAGCTGGTGGGACAAAAAAGTGGACGAACTCTCGAAAGGCATGCAACAGAAGGTGCAGTTCATTGCCACTGTGCTGCACAAGCCCAAGTTGCTCATCCTCGACGAACCATTCAGCGGCCTCGACCCCATCAACGCCAACCTCATCGAGTCAGAGATTCGGGAGTTGGCTCAAAAGGGCACGAGCATCATCTTTTCCACCCACCGCATGGAGCAAGTGGAGGAACTTTGCGACCATATCGTACTGATAAACAAGGGCAGGAACGTGCTAGAGGGCCGGGTCGGCGAGGTGAAGCAGCGTTTCAAGGAAAACCTTTTCCGCATTGAGTATGGCAACACACTGCCCAATGAGATGGAAGCCGCCCAAGCCATTTTTTCCATTAAAAAAAAGGAGAAACAAGCCCTCACCGTGCAATTGGCCGAAACTGCCTCCACCAACGACGTGCTTCGCTACTTTATTAACCATGACATGGAGGTGCGCTCGTTCAACGAACTGTTGCCCAGCATCAACGATATTTTCATCCGCCGGGTAGGCGAGACTATTAGTTATTAGTTGGCCAGGGGGCAGTCAGTCTTGGAGTCCTTTAGTCTGAAAGTACAGCGCCTTTCATTGACTAAAAGACTTATCAACTGCCGACTGACTGCCAACTGGCGAACTGCCAACTCCCTTCTCTCCTTCAATCCTTCAATCCTTCAATCCTTTAAAATGGACAAACTCTGGCTCATCATACAGCGTGAATACCTGACGAGGGTGAAAAAAAAGAGCTTCATCCTTATCACGCTGCTTTCTCCGATACTCTTTGTGGCGCTGTTCACGATACCAGTGCTGGTAACGGTTTTTTCCGAAAAAGAAAAAAAATCACTATTGGTGCATGACGACGCTGGCTTTTTTGTGCCAGTAGTTGACTCGTCGGCCAATGTGAGTTTTGTGCTGGCCCCAGAAGACCTCGCTGAATTAAAGCGAACCTATAAGCTAAGGGGTTTCGATGGTGTGCTGCACATCCCCGCAGTGGAAGGCAATATCGAAAAAATGAAGCTCGGTTATTACTCCGAAAAGCAGCTGTCCCTGAGCGTTGTCAGCTACATAGAGCAACAAGTTGCCGAACAAGTAGAGGCCAAGAAAATCAAGGATGCCGGGTACAGCGAGCAGGTGTTGAACAGCTTCAAGACGGAGATTGGTATCGAGCAAGAGGAACTGGCCTTTAACGATAAGGGCGAACTCGTAGAGACGGGCAAGAAGAGCAGTGCTGAACTGGCGACGGCCATTGGGTTTATCGCAGGGTTCATCATTTACATGGTGCTCATATTTTACGGTGCCATGATCATGCGCTCGGTAATGGAGGAAAAGACGAACCGCATCGTGGAGGTCATCATTTCATCCGTGAAGCCCTTCCAATTGATGATGGGCAAAATCCTTGGCGTTAGTGCCGTCGGCCTAACACAGATGCTGATTTGGATAGGCATGACCTTTTTGCTCTCCACACTAATAACAATCTTCTTGGGCGTCGATGCAACCTCCATGCAACCTCCCACGATGCCTGGCCAAGCTATCCCACCAGAAGAAATGGCTTCGCAAACCAGTAAGTTCATGCAGGCGCTCACCAGCCAAAACTGGGGTTATATCCTGCCGCTGTTCCTGTTCTACTTCGTGGGCGGGTACTTCATCTATGCATCGCTATTCGCAGCCGTGGGTGCCTCCATGGGCGACGACATGGGCGAGAGCCAGTCCCTTTCGCTGGTGGCAATGGCGCCCATCATTCTGTCCATCATCCTTATCAGCCCAATCGTGGAGAACCCCACCAGTTCACTCGCCCGCTGGATGTCCATTTTTCCGCTCTCTTCACCTGTACTCATGCCCGCACGGCTGGCCTTCGAGCCGCCGCTTTGGGAAGTGCTGCTTTCGATGGTAGTACTGGCTGGCTCGGCGGTATTTTTCGTTTGGCTGTCGGGCAGGATTTACCGAGTAGGCGTATTGCTTTATGGTAAAAAAGCCACGTTGAAGGAGATGGTGAAATGGACGTTTTCTAAGGAATAGAGGAGTAAGAGGGTGAGAGAGTGAGAGGGGTGAGAGAGTGAGAGGGGTGAGAGAGTGAGAGGGGTGAGAGGGGTGAGAGGGTGAGAGCAGCATCATCTGCTTGTTGCTACGTTGATGAAGTCCCAAACGACTAGCAAAGTTTCGTCTTCGTAGTGGAGGCCGGGCGTGACTCGCTTGGCGTGTAGGGCAAAGATTTCCTCGTTTTTCTTCAAAAAACCAAAAATGGTGCGCATGACCTTGAAGTAGCGGCCAAGGTCGTCCACCTTGGGTAGGTCACGGCTGCCGAGCAGTTCCATCAGTTTGCGAAACACCTCAAAATCGTAAAGCACGTACTGGTTCGGGTAGCGAAAAGCTAAGTAGAGCGCCACCATCTGGTAGCCATCGTTGTGGTAATGGCTGTTGAGCTTAGAGGCGGGGCGTTCTTCGTGCCAAGCAGCCAGCAGTTCGTCGCAATGAAAGCTGAACCGCCCGATTCGCCCTTCTATCTCCTTGCCTTCGTTGAAAAGGTCTTGGAACACCTGCCGCACGAACTCCCGGTTCATTTCGATAAAACGAAGCATCATCTCCTTTGGCTCGTAGTGCTCCCGTTTCCAGAGGCGGCGGGAGCGGGAATTCTCCAAGCTGCAGTCGTACATGGTGCGGAAGTCCAGCGCCTCCACATCCCAGTGCTGCTGGAAAATGCGTTGCGACTCCCAAGGCAGGTAGGGGTCATGCTGTGGGTTGCTCTGCAAAAAAGCGGCGTACTGGGCTATGGTATCGTTGAGTTTCTGAAGGTTCATTGTGCGAAATTGAGGGTTGGGGTTACGAGCAGCAAAAAAACGATAATTGGACAAGCTGAAGGGACAATCCCAGTATTTTTACAGGGTAAAAGTATCAAAGTATTGTTAGGGAATAGATGCCAACTTTGCGGGTAAAAATAGGACACCACCCGCATGAAAAAGGACGTTCAAACAGTATTTTCGGGGATTGAGGACCCCCG
>JALHQW010000148.1 GCA_022841745.1 Saprospiraceae bacterium
TCAATCATTCCCACCGGGGGGATTTACTGAATGAGGAGAGAGGGAAAAAAGGACGGGGGCATTTGCTTTCCCGGCAGCGCCCCCGTCCATCGGACATTAGGTGCAAGCATAACACAATCCACACACTTGCAAGAACACAACAGAACTGAAGGCTGCCTTTGCAGCGCTCGTATCTTCTTGGCCGGATGGCCATAAACAGCATAGGAATTTGCCCCGCTCGGATACGGGTCGGTGAGCTTTCTCCGAGTACATTTAATTTGAAAATGCCGTCACGTCCTGGTAGGCTGGCAGAATGGACGGCCGGGCGCAAACATACGCCATTGCCTTGCATATCAAATGGCAAAAGTTCCCAAGGTGTAAAAAAGAAAAAATCTATGGCAAAAAGTAAAAAATTAACCGCTGATTATCAGCGAGTTACGCAAGTGCTTTCTTTATCTTATAGTGGTACTCCCTGAAACCCTGCCCATCTGTGCGGAATCACTGCACCACAAGGCGCACCCCCCCCCAATACGTGCATATAGTGTTCCACTAAAAGAAGCCCCCCACCCCGCACGGGCGACTGCCACCCTGCATACCCCCCCGGCTCCTCAATTCACTTTATTCATTAATCTTTAAATCTTTCCAACATGAGCAAGAAAGTCGTAGTCGCTTACCGCAAGCAGTCACCCGAAGAAATCTTCCGTGGTGAGTTCAATCCAACCGTTATCGCTAAGGCTGTGGCCAAGGATTCACGTTCTGGCAACCCCATGATTGGCGATGGCAAGGGCAATTTCGTCATGCAGCAAAACCTTCTCTCGCAGGCTGTCAAGGGCCTCAGCAAGGAAGATGCTATCAAGGCAAAGATTGCCCTCGTTGAGAACAAGGAGACCAAGGAACTCGAAGTCGTGGTTGAGGATTACCCTCACTTCTCGGCTCACGTTTCCTATGGCCGCAAGGCTGATGGCACTCCTGTGATTGCCTACGTGAAGTAATCCAGTGTGGAGCGTGTGGGGATATTCCCTGCATGCTCCGCATTTTTTGGTGGGGCTTGTGTTACCACGACTGCGACCGTGAGTAGTACGACGACTACCACAACCCATTGACGGCCAACGCTTTGGCTATCCAACCTGTAACTTACTGATGCACCTCGTCGGCACCGTGCTGGCGGGGGCATCATCAACCATACCAACACAATGGCAAAGGAGCTTCACAACCCAAGCTATGCACAGCGGCTGTTCATCCAGTCTGTCGCCAAGGGCGCAATATCACTGGAAGCACTCGGCCTACTGGTGCAGTTCATCCACGTACAGCGGCCAGACGACGAGACAATGGACGCATTCCTGCAACAAAAGACAGCGGTCATCGCCAAGGACTACGACACCATCGTGGAGAAGTGGGAGACGGCCATGATGGACAGCGTGATGCGTGTCAACGAGATGCTTGCAACGTGACTAAGACACAACAACCTGACACACAACGAGTTGCAAGAGTGAGCACGCTCCCGAGCGGGACACATGCTGTCCTTCGGACGGTGTTGCGTCGTGTTGTTCGCTGTGTTTGTTTGGCTGGATTGTTGCTCGTTTGTGTAACGTGGCGACATTTGCAAACCTTCAACCTTTATCAATCATCAACCAATTCAATCATTCAACCATGAAAAATTATTACCCATTGATTTTGATAGCCCTTGGGCTATGCCTATTCTTTTCAAAGACGGACGCTGGCAGGAGCTATGCTGGTGCCAAGCTGTCGCAGTTCGGTTTCATTCCCGCTGGTGCTGTTAAGAGCATTGAGGATGAGATGTTCGAGCGCCAATACGCAACCGATGTCAGTCCTGACGACTTCGATTCGCAGGTCAAGGAGCTGTTCTTGAAGGACACCAGCCTCAACGGCGAATGGATTGCGCTTGCTGCGAGCGAGGACTTTGCGGAGCACGGCATTGGTGCTGCCAACCAGCGGATACTGTGGAGCGATGGCGATGTTTATTACATTGAGTCGTATGGTGCTGGTGCCAACGAACCAAGCGTTACCACTACGCTTTTGGCCTGGGATGCACTGCTGCATTACGAAAAGCTGCCGTTCAAATACCTTGAGCTTAAAGTCATGACCGGTTTGACTGTGCAATAGACCACGATGATTTTTGTTGTGCCGACTATCCCTGTCGGCTTTTTATCGGGCAAGTGTTCATACGCTTGCCCGCTTTTTTTTAATCAAATCAGTAAGTATGAACAATATCAAGATGAGCGAATGGCACGAGGACGACCTACCTGGGAACAAGCTGTTGCTCAACGGCAGGAGCTACGTCACCGACGTGGAGCTGTTGAGCATAATCATAGGCACTGGCACCAAGGGTGAAAATGCCGTGTCGTTGGCCAACCGTGTCATGATGCTTTGCAATCGAAACCTTGCCGACATTGGAAAGCTGAGCGTGTCCGAGCTGATGGGCATCAAAGGCATTGGCAAGGCTAAGGCATTGGCCATTGCTGCTGCTGTTGAGCTTGGGCGTCGCAAACATTATGGCGACTATACGCCAAAAGAAGAAGTGCGGAGTAGCCGTGACCTGTACATGCTGCTTGCGCCAAAACTGGATGACCTGCCACACGAAGAAAGCTATGTTGTCTTCATGAACAGGAAGAACAAAGTGCTGGGCATCAAGCGGTTAAGCGTTGGCGGCTCGGATGCCACCATTATGGATGCCAACGTGGTGTACCGGTGCGCCATCGAGGGCAAGGCAAAGGCAATTGCTGTTGGCCACAACCACCCAAGTGGTTCACTGAGGCCAAGCCAGGCGGACATTGACCTGACCAAACGGCTGAAAGCGTATGGTGAGACCATCGGGATACCATTGATTGACCACGTCATCGTTGCGGATTCT
Organism: Saprospiraceae bacterium; assembly: GCA_022841745.1. GTDB lineage: Bacteria > Bacteroidota > Bacteroidia > Chitinophagales > Saprospiraceae > UBA6168. The sequence continues at coordinate 2,852 of JALHQW010000148.1, forward strand.
GGATATTACAGTTTCCTTGACGAAGGACTGATTTAACAACAATACATTTTCAATATGAGAAAATCAACGCACTACCCAGGGTGGCCACGCACTGCCACTTTCACATTTGACGAGTTTGAATCCTTGATGGACAAATATCATGTCGATATTGTACATAGGGGAGTACTTGGCAATTGGATGTTCTGGAGAAAGCTGTTTCACCCATCATTGGAAGTAAATGGCTTTCCGCCACGTGTGGCCGTCTGCTTTTTGGGAAGGGAACGCTATGGCCATTTAAGGCCAAAGCTGGTATGGTGGCTGGTGTTCGGTGAACAAACGGGCCGCAATGCATGGGTAGAGCTGATGAAGCAGTTCGACTTCCTTCAAGTGAAAACCATCAACGATTACCAAAGCTGGGACGCACTGGCTTCAATGCTGGCTATCTGCGAGGACAATGCATGGACAAAGACAATGCCATTGCTTCACAAGGTCAGGTACTTGGAAGCAATAGTTCGGTTGTACTCCAAGTTCGTTGACAAAACCTCCGAAGTTAAGATGAACAAGAACTGGGAATACGTCCACAGCAACATGGCGGACTACCATGTCCAAATGACCAAACAGCACCTGCAACTCTTCAATCCATAACAACAATACATTTTCATCATGAAGGCAAAACAACCGCCACGATGGGACGAAGCATCCCTTGGCAACACCTACATAACCGACCCTGGGCATGGCTGGTACAAAGTACACAACTGGGCAATATACCTGTTGGGCATTGCCAACCAAATATCCGAATGGTCGTACATGGACAA
>JALHQW010000149.1 GCA_022841745.1 Saprospiraceae bacterium
ACGCTCCCGCAAAAAATAGCCCCGACAGGCCGTGCAGCCGACTCCTGACATTCCGTGCAGTCGCCTTCTGAAAATGACAGGAACGGCGGCGGTTTCCGGGTGGTTGCGTGTCTCCAATGCCGTCTATAAATCAAAGTCTATAAAATAGGCAATCTGACGACTTCGCGGACAACACAATGAAAATCGGATATGCGCGGGTATCGACCGACGATCAAAAAATGGATCTCCAACGGGACGCCCTGAAAGCGGCGGGCTGTGAAAAGGTCTTCACCGACACGGCCAGCGGCGCCAAGGCCGAACGGCCGGGACTGGCTGACGCCCTCGCCTTCGCTCGCAATGGCGATTCTGTGGTGGTGTGGCGGCTTGATCGGCTCGGCCGGTCACTGCCTGAACTGGTCAAGATCGTGGGCGAGCTGGAAGCGGCCGGCGTGGGCTTTGAAAGCATCACGGAACGTATCGAAACCAGCACGGCGGCCGGGCGTCTGGTGTTCCATGTGTTCGCGGCTCTGGCTGAATTTGAACGGCGCTTGATCGTTGAAAGGACGATGGCCGGGCTTGCTGCTGCGCGGGCGCGTGGCCGCAAAGGTGGACGGCCGGGCCTGCCTGCGGAAAAGGTCGCGGCCATTCAGGCACTGGCCGCCAGTGGGCGCGGCCCTGCCGAAGTCTGCAAGGCGCTCGGCATCGGTCGCAGCACCTTCTACAAGCACACGCGGGACGCACAAAGCAAAGGCCCGCACGTGGCGGGCCTTTGTGACAATGGAGAGCTGGCCAGGTCGTGAATCTGTCACCACGCAAGACAGTTTCAGCGTGCCGGGTTCACAGCCTCGGCAAGCTCGATTTCACCGGCAATGAACCGAGCGGCCCGCTGCTCCGCTTCCTCGGAAGGCTTGAACCCTTCAAGGCCAACATTGGCACGGGCGAAGCTCACAGCCTCCTGACGCCTGCGGCGCTCGGCGTCTGTTATTGGCGCGGCCGTTTGCGTGTTTTTACTCATTAACTCAATTCTTCAAATCAACTAGGGTGCTGATTATTTTGGTTAATCATGGTTTTTAACACTCTGACACCCAGCATTGAAAGCAGCTTCCAATGCTGCCTTTAAAGTCCAAACTGCCAAATCATGGAAATCCAAAGCGTCAGAATTCTGAGTTTCCAAGGTTTTTACGCCTAAGAACTTAACTGCGATTTCACTTATGAGTGGGTTAATTTTGAGATTATTTTCAGAATTCACGATACAAACCTTTTGATTGTTACCAAATGGCTGACAGGTTTAGTTCAGCAGGGCAGCGATTCGGTGATTGAAAGTCTGCTGAATCTCATGCTTCCATGCCGGCGCTTCATGTGCTGGCCGCAAGCCGCCGCACAGGTCGAGCAGTTCACGAATCAAGCCGACTTCAACCCGACCAGACGTGAACAAGGCTTCAAAGAAGGCTTTGAACTGTACGAGCGTCACGGGAATGATGTCTAGCCGCATCTTGTCATCCGTTTGAGTGAACCAAACGCCGATTCGGAATGTTTCAGCGGTGTTTGAGTCAATGCGATTTGCAATGAATAGGCCGTACACAGGCTTGCCGGATTGCGCCCCATAGTGAGAGACAAGATCCGCCACATGGCGGCGCACTGGCTCGCCTTCGGCGGCTTCCTGCCGGGAGTTGGCGGTCAAAGTCACTTCAACCACGATCACAAAATCGTGAAACTCAAAAATCAGATCGGGGCCATTGCCCGGTGCAGTGCCAACAGGTAAAAAGTCCTGGTCAATCTTAAAGCGCCTTGCCTCATACGGCTTGTTTGCCAAGCTATTGATGGCAAGGAAAGCACGCCATAGAACCCACTCAAAATAGGCAGGCGCTTCGGCCTGTGGCACTTCGATGTCCTCGCCATTGGAGAGGGTCTTTTTACCTTTTCTTGTAATGATGAGTTCCATGTAAGCGGCGATTTCTTCCCATTCCACCGCCTGCCGGGTTGCATATTCTTCTTCATTCCGCTCCGACAAAATCCCCTCGATCTGGTGGCGAATGACTGCTATATCTGCCGGGGTATTCGTCGGCTTACCTGTCGCATCAAATGGAATGCCACGCTTGTTAAGCTGCTGCAACAGGTCGTCCAGAACGACCAGCGCTGAATCTTTGTTGTCGGTCGGTAGCGTTGCCCCGTTGCACAACGTGATGAAGTACGAGCGGTCAGAATCGGGAATACCGGTATCCTGAATCAGCTTTTCAACGAAAACATGCTTCTCCGGCACCAGCGAAAGACCGCGCCCTTTGCTTTGCACCAGCCCTGTCGCTTTGAGATAGCGCAGATTGGTATCGGCATAGTCATTGAACGTGCCTGCCGCGTATCCGTGAAGCACGGCGGCAGCTTCGCGCTCCTGTCGGTCGAACTTGCGTTTGTTGGGGGATGCAAGCCGTCGCGCCCGCAACGCCAGCACCTGCGCCACAATGTCAACAAGGGTTTCGTCGCTGCTGGTGAGTTGCACAACGATTGCCATTTCAACAAAATTGAGGCGGCTTTCCCCGGTTTGCTTCTCCAGCTCCAACATGACGGCCAGCGTATGCCGTAGTGGCGAGAACACCGAAAAATCGAACTTCCGCTCCAATGCGGAAGGGATGTAATGCGCGGCCAGCGCCCGCAAAAAACACTCCTGCATTGCAGGGACGGTATCGGCACGAATCAGCCGCCAGCCGTTGGGCGTAATCATGTCGATGGGGCCGACTTCGCTTTGCGGGATGCCAGAAGCTGGCGGCACTTCCGGGTAAAGAAAACCCAGCTTATTCAGCGCAGAGCGCCATTTGCGCCCCACGCTGTAGGTGTCATCGTTGCCAAGTTCAACAATTCCATGCTCGCCCAACAAACGGCGGAAAGCGCGTTCCTGCTCCTCTCCCCGCAAGTTGCCTTGCAATGAAGACGTGGACAGCGCCACCAAACCATCCCGCAACCGGAAAGGGCTGCGGACAGTCGTATTCCCTAAATGCCAAGGCCTCATAATTTAAATAAAACCTGTGGCACGAAGATATTTTACAAAAGTACTGAATCGCCTCTCCGCTGTATTCTCACTTCCTGGGTAGCTCCGAACAAACCAATCTTTAAGATTCATTAAATCCGGCCTTGGATTTGAACTCTCCAAATATTTAATGGCTTGTGCAAAGACCTCCGTTTCACGCATTATTCTAGCAATGAAACTTATCTTCGAACTATCATTTTGTAACGCAACAAAAATTCCCCCTTGAACCGTCAAGGATGACAAGTTATTTGCATTAAATACAAGACCAAATTTTTCAGCCGCCAATCTATAATAACGCCCCTGCCTACCAGCAGAATCCACCCCAATAAATCTCTCTATCTCATCATCTGTTTTAAATCCCTTTTCAACAGCAAAAGGAACAAGAATCACCTTATAAATATCATCGGCTTGCAAAAAATCTGAAGTTTCCATTATTTAATACCCTACAAAAATATATTCTTGAACGTCGTTTTTGTTATCGCCAACCTTGCTCCCTTGGTTGCCGATGGA
>JALHQW010000150.1 GCA_022841745.1 Saprospiraceae bacterium
CATCAAAACGAAAAAGGAAAAAATAGACTTTTCACGAATACAAAAGCATCCTGAAATCCCGGAGCTTTCGTACCGCATCGCTGCCTGATGTGTTACTTTATTTTAAAACCGTTCCTAAAATTTTATCCTCATCTCCATTAGCTGTAAAAGTTTTCAACGCTTTGAGTTGGGCAATTTTACTGGGTATTGCAGACAAATGATTGGATTTGACACCTTCGCCTTTACTTGTGAGGAGTTCTTGGTCATCCAAAATCAACTCCTCCAACCACTCCAACTCAAACAACTCCTCCGGCACCTCAGTCATACCAGTCCAAGAGAGGTCAAGTTTAGTAGCACGGGTGCGCTTAGCTTCTGCAATGAGTTGTTTTGCGAGGTCTGACATGAGGGTAAGTTTTGAGTTAAGAGTTTGGCAAATGTAGGGAAAAATTGATGTGTTTCCCGCTGATACTAAATACTGTTAGGAGGAAACCAAGGTGATACCAAGACTTCCGAAGTCTCAAAGACTTCGGAAGTCTGGCAATCCCCCAAATCCGCAATCCGCAATCCCCCAATCCGAAATCCCCTCACCTCCCCGCCTCCCTCACCATCCTTTTAATCCTTTCATTCAACCCCTTCGCCCCCAACAAATCCTCCATCCCCAAATGGAAGCGGAAGCGCCAGTAATGCGGCACGATGCTGGGGTCGTTGATTTGCTCGGCCTTGGCGTTCGGGCGGCGAAGATGAGCGTCCATGCCGACGAGGTCTTGCACGGGGAAAATTGCCCAGATGCTCGGCGAGGCCAAGTGCTGGCGGTTGACGGCTTCCACCACGCCCGTGGTGCATTCTTCTGGGGCTGGGCCTTGGATGTGCAGTGTGTTGTTCAGGAACCTTTGTGAGCGTTCGGGGTCTTCTTCCCACCAGCCACGCACGGTGCTCATGTCGTGGCAGGAGGGGGAGCAGACGCTCGTCCAAGGGTAGGTGGCGGGGTCGTCGAACTCGACGGGGCCGGAGGGGGCACGTTGTATTTTCAGGGAGATGATGTTCAGGTCACGCATGACGCCGGGCACGGAGTGGGGTATCATGCCGAGGTCTTCGCCGCAGATGAGCATATTGCTGGCACGGAGCAGCGAGGGCAGTTTCCAGAGTGCCTGCTGCCGCCAGAACTCGTCGTGGCGCACTTGGAAGTAGTCGTCGTAGAGGCGGTCGAAGATGGCCTTTTCGTGGGTGCTGAGGTCTTTGTACGACTGCGTGGCGTGGATGGTGATGCGGGGATTGTAGCCCGCTGGCTCCTCCAGCAGCAGTACCTCGCTTACAAGGCGTTTCAAGGGTTTTTCGAGGTGTTTGTGCTTCGCAAAATTTTTATCGTTCAAAAACAATTCCTTGATTTTCAACTGGTTGTCCACGAAGTTGCGCAAGCGAAAAACGCTGGGAGCAGTCTCCTCCAAAAAAGTTTCCACGACCAGTTCGGCCTCCGTCCCAAAGATTTCCCGAAGGAAATGCGCCCGGATATAGGGCTGCAAATACCGGTCGAGCGGGCCGTGCAAGCCGAAGTTTGCCAGGTCTTGGCGGGAGTAGGGTAGGCGAGGATTGAAGAGGCCCATCGTGCCCTCGGTCTGGTGTGTGGGTATCTGCCAAATTCGGAAAAACCCGAGGATATGGTCAATGCGCAGGGCGTCGAAATACTCGGCGAGCTTGCCCATGCGTTGCTGCCACCAGCTGAAGCCATCAGCGGCCATGGCATCCCAGTTATAGGTCGGGAAGCCCCAGTTTTGGCCGTCCACGGCGTAAAGGTCGGGTGGCGCACCGGCTTGGCCGTCCATGTTGTAAAGGTGCGGGGCCACCCATGCATCGCAGCTTTCCCGATAGATACCGATGGGCAGGTCGCCTTTTAGCACCACGCCATGCTGTCGGGCGTAGTTGGTGGCACCGAGTAGTTGCAGGTGGGCGTGGTACTGGATGAAATAGTAGAGCGCCACCTCGTCGTAGCGCTTGTATTTTGCGGAGCAGAGGTCGGTGATGACCTGCTCGCTGTAGGTCGAATATTGTGGCCAAGCGTTGAAATCCGTAGTGCCGTTCACGTCACGCAGGTGGCAGAAGGCGGCATAGGGCTTGAGCCAATCGGCGTTGTCGGCAATGAACTGCTGGGCGGCTTTGTCCTTGAAAAAAGCCTCCTTCTCTTGCTGGTAGAGCAGTTGGAAAAACTCGGTCTTGGTTTTCAGAACACCCTCAAAATCAACGGTTTCCGATTGGTTTAGCTTCGCAATGGCAGCGTTGAGCCGCTTCTCGTCGGCCTTGTTTTTCAGCTTCGCAATGCTTTGCAAATTGACGTAGAGCGGGTGCAGTGCAAAGACCGAAATGGCGGCGTAGGGATAACTGTCCGTCCAGGTCTTTGTTGCGATGGTGTCATTGACGGGGAGGGTCTGCACGAGCCTCATGCCCGTTTGTACGGCCCAATCGGTGAGCAGTTCCAGGTCGTTGAACTCGCCGATACCACAGCCATTTTTGCTCCGCAACGAAAAGACGGGTATGGCCACGCCAGCTCCACGCCAAAGGGAAAGAGCGTGAGAGGGGGCGAGGTGGGCGTAGCGGAAGCTTTCGTCGGTTCGGACGAGGCACACAGCTTTTTCAGATTTATCCCCAGGGGAAGGGAAGGTGAAATGCAATTGGCGGTTCTCGCCGGATTCCCATTCCACGACCTGTTGGGTATCGGGGTTGTAGGCGGCGAATTTGTATTCCACATCGGCGGTGAGGCTGTCCCATTCGACGGTCGTTTGCCAGAGCGGGAAGTTGGCGTCGCTCATGACCACAGGCCGCTTCCAACTGCCAAGCGAGGGGTGGTTGCCCATCACGCAGAATTTCAGGTGCGGCGGAATGGCGGCGGCGTAGAGTTGTAGCACGAGTTTGTTGCCCTTGCTTGGTTTGGCTTTGGCGGTCTTGGCAGCCTCCGTTTTCCTACCGAAAATCACGTCCTTGAAGGCGGCAGAGAAAAAGCTGCGCTCGGCCTCGTTTTGGGGCCTCCAATAGTCCTGTAAAAAAGCTTGTGCAGTGTTTTTTGCATCCAAGGAAAGTTGTCGGTATTGGCCGTGTTCCTCAGTAAGGCCATTTGGCGATTGCAGGGCATATTTATAGGCAAATGCCGCTGCATCAGTATGTTGTGTGACGCCTATCCAATGCTGGCCATCATAGGTCTGGCAGTGGATGGTTTCGTTTTTATCCCCTCTTTTGATTAGAATCAGGATTTGTTCTCCGGGCTGCGTGGCGTAATGTATGTGAAAGTTGAGAATCATCTTAATGAGTTGGCGGTTGGCATTTTGCAGGTCTTGTCCCAATTTATCGGGATGGCAGTCAGTGAATTGCTTCGACAAATTATCATTTTTAGGGCCTTCTTATAAAAAGAAAAATTCTTGTTGTCCAAGGCAGCCACCTTTCGAGAGGGCGGGTTATCAAACCCGCCAGTTCCGGAACTGGCGGGTTTGAT
>JALHQW010000151.1 GCA_022841745.1 Saprospiraceae bacterium
TGATTTTTTGCCTCAGCAAAAAATCAATTTGCCGCCCCTTCAAGGAGTCCCGCCTAATGGCGATTCAGCAACATACGCTAAATGCTTACTCATTTTTCCTCTCCTATCCCAAACCATCCTGAATAGAATATTATTTATGATTATTAATACCCAACCCAAGATTGCCTTGTTCAATAAAATAGGGTGTATAATTTCCAATAGGATGAGCATGTTCTTGTTCCTATTGTTTTATGCCAATATCTTACAATCCCAAGGTTCAGGATTGCCAATGGGGAGCACCAATTACCGTATTGTGGATCGTTTGGAAATAAAATCAGGCCATAACGCTTCTTTTCATACCAGCTTGAAAACCTATACCCGTGGAGAGGTTGCAAATTTGGCGAATCAAATAGACACGGCGAGTTGGTTGACGCCAACGGATAAAGCAGATATTGGACGGGTGTTGCGGGACAATAACGAATGGGTGGCGCCAGATCCAACCATATTTAGGATTGGTCAAAGAAAGCCAATAGAGCAATATGTACAAATTGGCGAAGATAGCCTTGGGCCTATTTATCGCAAACGAGACCTTCCATATATCGAAGCTTGCATGGCCAGCTCAAAATACGAACGCTGCAAACGGCCAATCCTGCGCTACTTCTACCCTACCCCTGCCAATTGGCTCGAACTGAACAAGCCAAGGTTCCATGCCCGGGTGAACCCAATGGTCAATTTTGGAGCAGCGATGCCAAAAACCGGAGAGCCACCCTTCATCAACCAACGGGGTATTGACCTGAGGGGCGGTATTGACGACCGGGTCTATTTTTTCACCCAAATTACGGAAACACAGGCACGGTTCGCCAATTATGTAATGGACTATGTGGGAAAGAACCTGAGCTTGCCCGGCAACGGGTTGTACAAAGGATATGAAAGCTCAGTATTCAACAGCGAAGGTGCTTATGATTACCTGAATGCACAAGGACATATAGGATTCAAAGCCACGCCGTCAATAGGGCTGGAGTTCGGACATGGCCGCCATTTCATTGGCAATGGATACCGTTCGTTATTATTATCCGATTTTTCAAACAATTATCTATACCTGAAAGCCAATTGGAAATTTTGGCGCATCCATTATCAAAACCTGTTCACTGAATTTGTCAGCACATCAGCCAATGCCAATCCTGGCGATAATTATATCCCAAGAAAATACATGGCTTCCCATTATCTTGGCTTTGAAGTATCCAAAAACTTCACCATCGGATTGTATGAGGCCACTATTTTCAACAGGGATACCAGTAACAGCAATTCTTATGAACTGCATTACCTTAACCCAATTATTTTGTACCGGGCAGTAGAACACCTTTTGGACAGCGATGACAATGTGCTGATTGGAATGGACTTTAAATGGAACCTATTCAAGCGAGTTCGCCTATATGGCCAATTTATTCTTGATGAATTCAAGCTAAGCGAAATCCAGGCCGGAAATGGATGGTGGGCCAATAAATATGGCTACCAATTCGGTGCGCAATACCTTGATGTGGCTGGAATTGACCATCTCGACTTTCGAGCAGAATACAATGCCGTGAGGCCATATACCTATACTCACCGTGACATCATCGGGTCCAGTTACTCGCATTACAACCAGGCGCTTGCACATCCACTTGGCGCCAATTTCAGGGAATACCTCGCAGTGCTCCGCTACCAGCCAACCGCTAAATGGTCGGTTGAGGCCAGGTATATCAATGCCTTGTACGGCCAAGACGCAAGTGGCCAGAACTGGGGCGGGAATATCCTATTGGATTACAGAGACCTTGTACAAGAATACGGCAATGAAATAGGCCAAGGGATCAAAACGACCACCAACTTGCTGGGCATTGACTTGAGTTACGAGGTTTGGCATAATCTGAACATTGACCTGAATTACCTAATCCGGAAAAAAGATATTGCCAATCCCGCAAGCGGTGAAACGGACGGTTTTTTCGGAATTGGTGTGCGATGGAACACTGCCCCATTAAGGATGGATTTTTGAAAAAAGTCTTTTTCCTCCTATCTTTGAGAAAAAATAAGCCATGACGATTTCAGCAGAAGCATTAAAGCCAAGGGTCAGGACGCCTCGCAAGAAGATAGTGGACGTACCGCCGTATCTTGTTTACGAGACCTTGGACGGGGTGCCCGTTTTTTACAAAGGCTGGCAAAACGTAATTACCGGAAAACAAAAACTTGAAGAAATCATGGGCTATGGTGACATTCAACTGTATTTAGTCAACCTATTAAAGGACTATTTTCAACCAATTTTTGGAAAAGAATATTGGGTTTGGTCAGGAGAGGCTGGGCTGCACATTGCACACGGTTCAAACCCTTCACTTGATTTTATCATTGTTCCAAAATCTGCGTTTTCTTTAAAAAATGCAAAGAACAAGTACATTAATACACCTCCAAAAGTTGTAATCGAGGTTGACACCAAAGCCGACACTGATACATTGTCGTTCTCCGAAGATGGCTATTACATGACCAAAACTCAAACACTGCTTGACTTTGGGGTAAGCGAGGTCATTTGGATTTACACTCAATTTAAAAAAGTTTTGGTTGCAAAACCCAATCAACCCTGGCTTACGGTAAACTGGACCGATGAAATCGAAATCATGGGCCACAGTTTCACCATTCAATCCATGATAGATTCCTTTGAACCAGCGCATGAACAAGAATAACTACGTAGCCATCATGGCCGGAGGCATAGGCAGCCGATTCTGGCCGGCCAGCCGCACGGCAAACCCTAAGCAGTTCCTCGACATACTCGGTGTTGGGAAATCCTTGATTCGATTGACCTTCGAGCGGTTTCAAAAGCTATGCCCAACCTCTAACATTTTCGTGGTAACCCACCAAATGTACAAAGACCTGGTACTGCAACATCTGCCCGAACTGAACGAATCGCAGGTGATTTGCGAGCCAAGCCGGAACAATACAGGCCCATGCGTGGCCTATACCGCCTTCAAATTGCACGACCTAAACCCCAATGCGAACCTCGTGGTAGCACCTTCCGATCACGTGATTTTGAAAGAAGACATTTTTATCCAAAAACTGGAGAAGGCCTTGGCCTATACTGCCGAGAACGAAGCCCTTGTAACGTTGGGCATCTCCCCTACCCGCCCAGATACGGGTTATGGCTATATCCACTTCGAAAAAAATGGGCAAAATGGCATTCATAAAGTCTT
>JALHQW010000152.1 GCA_022841745.1 Saprospiraceae bacterium
ATGAAATAGTGTCATCTTCATAAGGCAAATCTATAAAAAGCCCATAAAATACAGGCGCTAAATAATTGACAACCAGTTATTTGTAATTAGATTTGACTAAATGGACAGACACTAAATAACCAAAGCCTCCTATTGAAAACCCAATTTCGCTACAAATTGTACCGGGACTCGACTTTTGAACCCACGAATTGGCGCTCTCGTCATATTTGTTAAATTGACCGTTTATTGCACATACATATGGTATGTTGTTTATTACAAAAGAACATGCGCTCTCTGATGTCGGAAAATCAGCCTGTGGTATCCAAAAGTCAAGTGTTGGCTCATATTTCCATAACTTTCACAGTTGAAGGAAATTTTGTTATTGTATATATTGCATTTGTTGTCGCAAATGCAGTACCTCCTGCACTTCCCGATGGAACACCAATTAATGAGGATTTTTGTGTCCATGCATTTAATGTCGGGTCGTATTCCCAAAACTCGTTCAAATAGGTTGAAAAATTGGGAAATGTACCATTTCTGCCACACATAATATAACCTTTGTTATTAAAATTTACTGCTGGTGATGCGAATCTGGCATCACCAGGCAAATCCGCTCTTTGAGTCCATGCATCTGTGGCAACATTATATGACCATAAATCTTTTTTGGGCACTTGACTATTTGTTGTACTTGTAAAGCCCAACCCTACATATACTTTATTCCCATTTGAAAACGAACTTGGGCTATGCCTGTTTTCAAAAAAATTTGCAAGGGAACTCCAACTTCCTTGTGCCTTGGAAGCAATAGAGAAAATGGTCAGAAATACGATGGTGTAAAGAATTTTACTCATTTTGTTATTTTTTAATTTTGATTACGCAGAACTACTCCACTCCCGAAAACGACTAAGTAAAACTCGCCGTGCGCCTTTTACTTAGTCGTTTTCGGGTAAGTACGCTTTACCCCTACATTTTCAAACGGACACTTGCGACTAAGTAAAATACGAAACCCGTCCTCCTTAGCCAATTTCCACCCCCAGGCCATCCCAGCCCTCGCCAGCACGCCCTAAGTTTTTTTTGAGTTCTCTCACAGCCTGTTTTTTTCGCCCAAAAATAAGCACGTCTTCCATGAATCCAAGCCCAGCTCATCATTTTTTTTGTCAAGGTTCATTTTTACGGAAATGGGATGAACCTGAGAGCTGATTGGGCAAGCACCACCGCAGCAGCTAAGCCAAGCAGCCTTGTCGCAAACCTTCGGCTTTTTGGCAAGCGGTCAGTCCCATCCAAGGCTTTGGTAGGGTGGGCCATCCGGTGGCTTGTGATTTTTCCCGCACCAAATGGGGCATCCGTCGCCAGCAATGGGGCATTGTCCACAGACAATGGCTTATAGGCTGTGATGTTTGGGCCATGTACTCCGAGCAATGGCAGGACTGCTGCGGCATATATCGTTTTGTCCATCATGGATGCGCCAACCACCGCAGGATATGGGGCATTGTTTGCGGCATTTGCGCCATTGTCTGCAGACAATAGAACAGGTGCCGCAGTGGATGGGGTATTGTCCGTGAGCATTGTCCCAAACTATGCGGGGAATATCCCATTTTTAGGCTAAAATGGCTATTTTACCAGTTTAAATTGGCTTTTTGGGGTGTTTTTGGCATTTAATTTGAGAAAAAATCAGCATCGGCAAATCCCCTCACCTACACGGCCTATCTGAGTATCCCCCTTGATACATCTCCACGGCGCACCCCCTCCGCTTTCTACGTACTTGCATATTTAGGTTATTAGCTTATATTTTCTCTACTTTGGTCAATGCCAATTGGCTTGTGCGTGCAGCCCTATGCAGGGATAGCGCATGGCGAGGCAAGGGGCAGGCCAGCCAGCTTTTATTTATTATGAATGCTAAAATCAAGTTTAACAAAACAAGGTTGAAAGAAGGGCAAATTTCCCCATTTGGCCACAACGTGATGGACAGGGTGGGCACCAACGAGCTATTTAGGAACTTCGCCACCCTTGCCACCAATGACCTCAAAGCCGCCCTTGAGCAATTCGACGCCGCCCAAGCCAAGGCCGTGAAGAACAGTTCGGAGAGCACGGCCATCAAGAACAGCGCCAAGGACAAGGTGCTGGACGTCCTGTCCGTCATCGCCAAGAACGTGGACATCGTGGCCAATGGCGACGAGACCATCATCCTGGCGGCGGGCTATGAGGCGCAGCGGCCCCGCAGCCGCTACGAGGGCGACCCCGGCGTGGTAACTGGCCTGGTGGTGGAAGCCACGCTGACAGAGGGCGAGGTGCTGTGCAAATGGGTAAAGGGCGAGCACAGCGAAAAAACGGCCTTCGAGTACGATGTGGAGGGCCAACCGGAAGTATGGCAAAACGGCAACTACGCCAATGGCTCGAAGTTGCTCATCAAGGACTTGCCCTCCCGCAAGTCGGTGCGCATCCGTGCCCGTTCGCTTGGCTCCCAAAACCGCAAAAGCCCCTGGTGCGAACCGGTGACGGTGTTTGTTTATTAAGTCTTTTTGCTGATTAATCATATAGTGGGCAGCCTGCTGGAGCGGGCTGCTTTTTTTTGTGGACTGGACAGGGCGGTACTGGGTGCGTATGCTGGATTTCAATAACTTGCCCATTGGGGAGGGTGATATGGTGGGTCTGGGAAAGGGATATGATTTTAGGGTTGGAGGGGCAGGGGAGGGGGGAGTTTTTTTAGGCTAACGGTTGGCATCTGCGCTGTTTGCGGCGTCGCTGGGCTTTCGGGTTAGGTTTGCCGCAAATAGGCGTAGATGCTTTGTTGAACTAAGCCTTCGGCAACCGCCAGCCCACCCCCCCAAATCCTGCCCAAGTCAAAGTTAAGGAAGAGCGTTACACTTGAGGATTGTTTCACCATTAAAAAATAGTACAAT
>JALHQW010000153.1 GCA_022841745.1 Saprospiraceae bacterium
CTCGTGCAACGTCGTCGGCGGCGTCGTGGCCGGGGGGCTGACTTCATCCAGGAAGCGATCCACCGCGATCCGCTTTTGTTCGAGATAGTCCTTAATGTTCATAGAGATAAAAAGAGGTTCGTGACGATCGGCTATGATTTTTTCGGAGAGTAACAAATGGCCTGAAGTGAGTCAAATTGGGAGAGAGTCAAACGGCGTACGAAATGGGGTGTGAGTTGACAGGGTTTCCAGTAATAAGTAGCCTGACGTCGTTCTCGTCGTTGATTGTCGGCTAAAATCATTTTTCTTTTCCATGGCGGATGTATTTAGCCGAAAAAAACGATCGCAGGTGATGGCGGCAATCCCTTCTCGGGGAAATAAAGACACCGAGTTAAAACTAGCCTCGATCTTCCGAAAATCAGGCATCAATGGCTGGTTGCGTCATCAAAAATTGCCAGGGCGGCCAGATTTTATTTTTCGCAAGGAGCGGCTTGCGGTGTTTGTTGATGGTTGCTTCTGGCATGGCTGCCCGCAGCATGGCCGCAACCCTGGAACCAATAAAAAGTACTGGGGGACTAAGCTCCAGAAAAATCGCTTGCGCGACCGTGCGGTGACTCGCGAATTGCGCCGTCGAGGCTGGAAAGTGCTGAGGGTTTGGGAGCACGCGCTGGTTGTTCCAGAGAAGGTTATCAAGCGCTGTCGTCGTGCCCTTATGGCAACGTTTGCAAAAGAAGAAACAGGGCATACATCAGTAGAAGGTTAGCCTGATATGACGAGAAAGTTTTCTACTATAGAACTTTGTGCTGGTGGCGGTGGCCAGGCGTTGGGACTGGAGTTGGCCGGTTTTGATCATGCGGCAGTCGTAGAGTATGAGTCCCAGTTCTGTGCCACACTGCGGTCAAATCGACCGCAGTGGAATGTTTTGGAGCAGGATATCCGCGATCTCCGGCCGCGAGATTTTAGAGGGCTGGATTTGCTTGCTGCTGGCGTTCCTTGCCCGCCGTTCAGCATTGCGGGAAAACAGCTTGGGAAGAATGATGAACGCGACATGTTCCCCGCCGCGTTAGATTTGATTGAAGGTGCGCGGCCACGAGGGGTTTTGTTTGAAAATGTTCCAGGTCTCGCTTCAGAAAAGTTCTTGAGCTATCGCCGGAAACTGTTAGAACGGCTGGTGAAACTTGGGTATCAGCCGGTGTGGCGTGTGTTGCAAGCGGCGGACTTTGGTGTGCCGCAACTCCGTCCACGCTTCATCCTTATTGCCCTCAAGCCTCGTGATGCAGAACGTTTTCGATGGCCTCTCCCTCAGGGAAAGCGCTGCATGGTTGGAGAGACACTAGTTGATCTTATGGGGGCGAATGGGTGGGCTGGTGCAAGATCCTGGTCGATGCGGGCTGCTGGAATCGCCCCAACGGTAGTTGGTGGATCTAAAAAGCATGGGGGGCCAGATCTTGGTCCAACGCGAGCAAAGCAGAAATGGCGTGAGTTAGGTGTGGATGGCATGGGCATAGCTGATGCTGCCCCCGATGGGCAGTTTAATGAGGCTGGTTTGCCACGCCTTACAGTCCGCATGGTAGCGCGTGTGCAAGGTTTCCCAGACAGCTGGGAATTTGTTGGGAAGAAAACTATTGCGTATCGACAAGTTGGTAATGCCTTCCCTCCGCTAGTTGCTAAAGTTGTAGGCAACGCCATCCGTGCCGCCTTTGAAAAAAGAACAAGTTATCCAAGTGCATCTCCAGAAAAAGATCTTGAGGTGTGTCTGCTTGAAAAGCAAACCCCATACAGGAAATTATGCCGCGCATCAAAGGCTCTAAAGCGCTAGTCCTAGAGTTTCTTCTAGATAATATCGGTGTTGTTCTTGATGCCAAGAAGATTCAGGCGGCATCCGGAGGAAAGTCTGAATGGGGCAGGCGTTTGAGAGAGTTGCGAAATGAAGATGGCTGGCAAATTCTGTCCCACAAGGATCGAGCTGATCTCAAGCCCGGACAATATCTGTTAGAGACCACCAAGCGTCTCCCCGCATTCAAGAGAGGGATTTCCAAAGAAACCCGGGCTTGGGTATTTGAGCGTAATGGCTATACATGCCAGATGTGCGGTATTGCCGCAGGCGATCCGGACCCATTTATAGCTGGGAGGACCGCGCGCCTAACCATGGGTCATATCCTAGATAAATCGAAAGGCGGCAAGGATACGCCGGAAAATCTTCGGGCGGTTTGTGCGAATTGTAATGAAGGCCTTCAAAATTCTGCTTTGCCTAAACCCGATCGCATCCACCTGCTTGCGCAAGTGCGACGGGCAACGATTGATGACCAGCAGGCGGTGTTAAGGTGGCTGCAGCAGAAATTTTCTTCGAGCGTAAAGAAGAAGCGCTAGTATTTCTAGAGTATCTCTTCCTTGCGCTGCCTTTTTCGAGCCTCCTTCGGTATTTCGATTGAATAGAGTGGCGGCTGGTGCGCTGAAAAACTACCAGAAGCTTGGGTTGGAATGAGCTGGGAGGCAATAGGACGGGTTACACCTGTCGTTTTCGAAGTTGCATGGATCAAACTGAACCTTGTAGAGTTTCTGCAGCATATGAATGCATGAGATACGGAGGCTGCCGATGACCGCACGTGCATTAGCTTTGGAAAAACAAGCGCGTACC
>JALHQW010000154.1 GCA_022841745.1 Saprospiraceae bacterium
ACGACAGGAATCAACCCGCCAATTTCAAAACGTGGCTTCGATAAATCGCGCTTTGGCGTTTGGGCAAAGAAAATGATCGGAAAATCCTGCAAGGGTAAAAAATGCCCGCATCTTGGAACCACAATGATGGAATGCGAAGGGCGATTGGTTTGCCCGCTTCACAATCTTGTTTCGGATGTTACGCATGAAAGTATCGAAGGGTTGGCGCATTTTAAAAGCGGGCAATTGGATGTTTACACGTTTGGTAAAAAATTGGAGTTATGAAATACGCCACAGTTTGCAGCGGAATCGAAGCGCCTTCACTTGCTTGGCACGGTTTAGGGTGGTCGCCTGTTTGGTTTTCAGAAATTGAAAACTTTCCCGCTGCTGTCTTAAAATACCACTATCCAACCGTCCCAAATTTGGGCGATATGACAATGCTACATGAAAATGAAATATACAAAAACGAACCAATTGACCTTCTTTGTGGAGGAACCCCTTGCCAGTCGTTCAGTTTCGCCGGACTTAGAAAGGGACTGGATGATGAACGCGGTAACCTTGCGCTGCACTTTATTAGGATTCTTGGAGAAAAACGTCCGACCTGGTTTGTATGGGAAAATGTCCCCGGAGTTTTGTCCAGCGCCGGCGGACGCGACTTTGCAACAATTTTGGGCGGATTCACGGGCCGGAACATTGCTATTCCCCGAAACGGATGGGGAAACGCCGGAATCGTTGAAGGAATCCCCGATGCCTACGGTATCGCTTGGGCAACTCTTGACGCTCAATATTTCGGAGTACCGCAGCGGCGGCGTCGCATCTTCGTTGTCGGACGTCTTGGAGACTGGCACGGTCCCGCAGCGGTATTATTTGACACCGCTTGCTTGTCGTGGCATCCTGCGCCGTGCAGAGAAACGAAGCAAGGAACTGCCTGTAGAATTGCGCCGTGCATTGGAAGTAACGGCAAAGCTGCCGGATCAGTAACGCAGCAAGACGCAGAGAATGGGGCGCTCGTTTACCGCTGGCAAAATCAAAAAGATGGTATTGTTCAAGATGTTGTAACGGCTCCATTACTGGCAAATGGAACCACAACAGATGAATGTAGCGTCCCGCTTGTTTTGGCACACGGTCAGGCCAACGCTGAAATCGTCAGCGACGGCTCGCCGTCGCTGACCTGCAACCACGAAGCGCCAATTCTTTTTGGACTTCCCGGTAACTGGATCGGTCGCAAACCCGAAAACGGTGGTAATCAAACTGAACCATTCCGCAATCAAAGTCCGTGCCTTACAAAAACAGATCAACACGCGGTTGCTTTTGATTTGCAGCAAATAACATCGCCAACAAATCGAAGTAACCCACAAAGCGGCGATCCTTGTATGACAATTGCAAAAGGCTCGATACCTGCTTTTTTTGGCACTGTCGTTCGCAGGTTCACCCCAACAGAATGCGAAAGATTACAGGGAATGCCGGACAATTATACCCGCATATCTTGGCGCAACTCAAAGCTGGAAAATTGCCCGGACGGACCGCGTTACAGATCAATTGGCAACAGTATGGCGGTTCCGGTTATGTATTGGATTGGCGAACGGATTGATTTTGTATATAAACTAACTGCACAATGAAAAAGCAACCAAAATTATACAAACCCGAACCCGTCGAACTAAACCACGCCATCCTACACTACGGCAAAGAAACCCCGTACATCGGCAAAGAAACCGACTTCCAAAAAAGTAGTGCGGCGATTGTGGCTTATCACGGTTTGACTTTTGCGTATCATGTTCCGAACGAATCAAGACGACCAGGGCAAGCGGGAAACATTGAGCGCATGATGAACAAAGCCCAGGGCGTCCTTTCCGGCGTTGCTGATTGGTGCATCCCGTACAAAACAAGCTACGGGCATCCGGGCGCATACATCGAACTGAAAGCGAAATGCGGCGATTTGACACAAGGCCAGATCAATTTTTTGAACGCCGCTTTTGAGCAGGGGTACTTCTGCGCGGTTGTTTGGAATTTGGATAGCTTTGAAGCCCTATTAAAAAACCTCTACAAAAAAAGCAAAGCATGAAACCGCCATACGATCCAGATTTCGACGACCCACCAATCCCACCAAAAGAATCTTACCTCGCAGAGCTTCGCGCATCACTCCAGACAACCCCGGACAAC
>JALHQW010000155.1 GCA_022841745.1 Saprospiraceae bacterium
GCGACCGGCGCTGCAACGGCTGTTGTGGTTAGCTCTGCCAGATTTGCAGTTGCCTTGATGGATTCATCCGCCGCGTTTGTTACATCGTCTGTAACGCCTAAAAAGAAGTTGCGCACGTCTTTGCCAAACTCAAAAACAGCCGTCTTGAACTTTCCACCCTGGCCAAAGATCGCAATAGCAGTATCCCCCAAAAACGTCAGGGTTTTGTCAAACGCGCTGCTTTCCTCCCGTGCCTTTTTGATAGAGCCGAAAAGGTCGCCTAAGCTTTTGACCGCATCGTTTGCGCCAGAAATAAGCGACGTGAAAAAACCTTCCGCCCCGGATGATACAAACAGTTCCCGAATGTTGTTGGTGAGCCGTGCTGTAACCCCTGCTAAGTTTTCCTGACGGGTTGCAACTTCTGCTGTTAAGCTGCCTTGAGAAAGCAGGGATTTATTTGCGAGGTTGATATTTTGGGAAAGGCGCTCGTTGCCCTGTCCTAATTTCAGTAAGACTTCCAGTTCGCCCGCTCCGTTGATCTCAAGCGTTTTGAGACTTTCCGCAAGCTCTGTATTGTTGCCATTGACCTCAATCAACCGTGTGGATGCAAACTGCAATGCGCCCACTAAGTCGGTATTAACCAAATCAGAAAAACTATCTACCTGAAAACCTGCATCTCTTAGGACTTTTGAAGTGATCCCCAATTCTTTTGCAAAGCCTTTTGGGTCTTGCGTAAGTGTTTGAAAGATACGACCTACCGCCGTACCACCCCGTTCAGCCGATACGCCAAGTTCTTGCAGGGTGGTTGATATGCCAAGTATTTCGCCCGCCGACACTCCAAGTGGAATTGCCAAACCAGATATGCGTGTTGCAAAATCTGTGATAACCGGAGCTGTTGCAGCGCCATTTGATGCCAGAACATTCAGTGCATTACCGATGGACAGCACATTGCCCGCCAGTTTTTCGCCGTCCTGTGTTGCGCCAAAAAGCACATTGGAAAGCCTGCCAACCTCATCAGTGATTTGTCCTGCCCCGCCCGTAAATTCATCTCCTAAAGCAATGGACAGTTTTTCAATCGCCTTTGTGAATTGCAATACCCCTGTTTCCCCTTGCACCCCTAAACGCCCCGCGATTTCGGAGATTTTGAGCAGGTCTTCAATGGTTGTTACGGTATCGAGTGCAATTAGCGATTCGGTCAGGGAGTTGACTTGTTCTTCCGTTAACTGCGTGGTCTTTTGAACGGATGCCTGTAACGAGGATATTTCTTTATTCAGGTCAAACAGTTTCTTAACCCCAACCGCCGCAAGTCCAAGCCCCGCGCCAATTGCGCCCGCTGCCCCGGCTCCTGAAAAGATTGCCGAAACATTACCGCCAAGTAGCCCGGTTGAATTGAGCGCGTCAATGACGCTGTTTTTGTAATTGCCGACCTGTGAGCGGAAGTCGCCCACCGATGCAGATACAGTGTCAATTTGGCGCTTGATACCGCCCGCTGATTTGAGTAAGGATTGTCCGAATGCTGATTTGCGTTCGGCTTCTGAAAGCAGGTCAATTTGGCGGCGAAGTTCGCGGTATTGGGTGGTTAACCCGGCGAGGGAATCTTTAGGAATATTCTTTGCCGCTTGTAAAAAGGCAAGGGATTGATCACGCAAAGCCTTGTTGACTTCACGGGCTTCTGTTCTAAGTGCAGCCTGTTGCTGCTTTAGACCGGCATAGACATCTGACTGCCCCGCCTTCTTTGCCTCTCTAAGTTTCTTCCCAATGGAATCTAACTCAAAGTCAATTTCAGCAAGCCGCTTTGCCGTGTCTTTAGTCTCGATTACAAGACTGACCGCTGCCACTTTTGCCATAGCAGTTTTTTAAATTTGTTTCATGCGGGTGCAATTTACATAAATTGCCGAAACTTCCCAATTATTGCCGTTTGCAAGTCTAAAGCGACCGTATTCTCA
>JALHQW010000156.1 GCA_022841745.1 Saprospiraceae bacterium
TCGGTCAGCAGGGCAGTTCTTTGTGCGATCAGGCTGGCGGTCAGCTGCGGGGAAGGGTTGGCGGCCAATTGTGCCTGGATGCTGGCGACTTGGCCCAGTTTGATGTCCATGCTGGTTTGGTTGGCCTCCAGTTGCGACTGTGTGGCGGTTGGCACGGTGTTCAGCCCCTCTATGCCGGCCCTCAGCTGTTCGAAGCGCCCGACGGTGGTGTTGGCCTCGGCATTGTAGAAGCTTTGGTAGCCACTGCCCTGCGAGAGCAGGCCGGGGGCCGCGATGAGGCGGCGGTAGAGCTGCCGCTTGGCCGTCCATGCCTGTTGGGTCTGGTATTGGCCGGAGGTGGAGTAGCTCCCATTGGTCACCGATTGGTCGGCGGGGTTGCTCTGGCCCGACATGGCTATGGCATTGGCCGAGGGCGGACAGCCTGCACCAGCACAGCCCAGGGCAGCACCTGCTACATCTGAAAAAATGCTACCCGTATTTTGAATAATGGTGGGGTCTTCATTTGTAATCAATTGCGGGTCATTGGGCACGTCTGCAAAATCTACCTCTATCTTAGAAAATGCTAAATCTTGTGAGTTGCCTTTAAAATAAACCCCAAAAGCGCCCCCCGTATAGGCCTGCGTCCATCGGTTGCCGTGGTTGGGCTGTACGCCCGTCCTCGCCCCCGACAGGTTTTCGCCGTACTGGATGCCGTAGGTATGGTTGTTGACGCTGCTGCCAATCATCCAGGTGGGGTTGTTGTCCCCGAAGTAGTGGATGCCTTTTTGGGTATTGTCAACGGTGTTGCAGCTGAGGTCAATGGAGGCGTTGGTGTGCATCCGAATGCCCGTGAAGGCGGTGGTGCCCGTTTGCCCAAGCGCCCCGTTGCACTTGATGTCGTTCTCGAAGCCGCTCTCCGAGTTGATGCCGTACAGCTCCTCCTGCGCCAACAGGTTGATGGTGTTCTCCTCCACCACGCAGCGCCTGCTGTTGTTGAGATAGACCCCGTTTTGTGCCGCTTGCAGGTTGATGATATTGTCCTTGAAGGTACAGGTCTTGTTGGACTGCATGTTCTCGATGAAGATGGCCGTGCCCTGCCCACTGTTCTCGTCCATGTTGATGGTGTTGTTGACCACGTTGAAGCCACCGATAAACGGTACTGGTGACCAGTTGCTCACCCCGATGCCAATGCGCTTGGCATTAATGTCATTGTTGGAGATCGTGACGTTCCGGTTAACTCCTTGGCGCAAGGAGATGCCCCTGTTTACTTCCTTCATGAGGTTATCCTGCGAAACGACCTCGACGTTGATGGCGCTTATGCCTATTCCGCAGGTTTCAAAAGAGGCATCATTGAGGCCGCTGCCGTACTGGCGCAGGAAATTTGAACCCGTGCTTTCCGTGGCAATCCCAGTGTCCTCGATGTCGAAGAATTTGTTCTGGTTCACAGTCAAGGAGGCACGTCTGGCCCTGATGCCGAACAGCAGGTTGCGGAAGGTGTTGTCGTTCATCGTAACGGCGACGGACTGGTTGCCGATGTCAACGCCGGAGATGCCCGATTGCAGGCTGGCAAACGGTGGCTTGAACCCAGTGACCTTGAAGGTGTTTTCGTCAATCGTGAAGTTGACGGCGCCAAGCGAGGAACTGAAGGATTTCTGGATGCCGATGAGGTTGTCCCTCAAAGTGGAGCGCTTCACGCTTACAGTGGCATTGTTCTGGGCAAGGATGCCTTTTTTTGAGTCTGCAACCGTCACGCCAATGGAGTTCACGTCGGCGGAGATGCCCTCAATGTTCAGTGTTGCAAAGGATTGAACTTCAAGCCTGTCCCACATTTCGATGCAGCCGACGACGTTGGCCTGGTTGGTGATGTTGAGCTTGCCCGATTCCACGATGAGCGATGCGTCCTTCCCTAGCAGGATTTTGGAGCCGAGCGGGAAGTGGTAGTC
>JALHQW010000157.1 GCA_022841745.1 Saprospiraceae bacterium
AGACGATGGCGCGAACTGTAAGCCGTACTGCGCAATTTACGAAGTCACGGCATTTTGGAAACAGCCTTTAAGTATTGGCGGTGGATCCACTCCGGGATATGAATTTACTGTGCTGACGCCGTACAAACTTGCAGTGTTGATTACCGGCGCATACGACAACACGAAGGCTATAAAAGAACTTGAAAAGATTGCGCCCTATCCGGGCTGGAAGGTGGATAAAATCGCTTACAAGAAGTTTGTGCAGTACATCAAATACCCTTCAAGCGGCGGCGACAAGCCAAAACCGGAGCCAGAAGAACCACCGATCACGGAATAAAAAAGGGACTTACCTGAAAAGGTAGCCCCGTCTTATTATCCCACGACTTTAAGTAAGTCAGTGGTACAAATTTACAAAACAAAGCAACATGAAGAGATTTATTTTAGGGCTATTGGCTCTTTTGTTTTTACTTCCGGCACATTCGCAGCAATGGGATATACAACTGCCGGAATACGAGGTCGAATCTGTTACTTTTCCCTACGAAGGACAAGTTGTAGATTGGGGTGTATCCTATCTCAAATCCGCTGATTTTTGGAGTAAAAGCCGGGGGCAAAATTCAATTGCCTTTATTGCAGATACCGGAATCGAAACCAACCACCCTGACCTAAAAGACCGGGTAATTCTGGAATACTGCAAAGACTTCACGGGTTCAGCTTCCGGTTTTCAGGACATTCACGGTCACGGAACCCACTGCGCAGGCATTACAGCGGCGTCTGATAATTCGATTGGCGTTGTTGGCAATGCGCCACAGGCAGGGATTGTCGCAATCAAGGTGTTGAACGATCAAGGTTCAGGCAGCTTTCAAAATGTCGCCTTGGGCATTCGGTATGTCGCAGACTTGGTTTTGACTGGACAACACGCCGGGAAAAAGAAAGTGATTTCAATGTCGCTTGGCGGTGGTGGCGGTGCGCCTGAATTAGAGAGCGCGATCAATTACGCAATAAGCAAAGGTGTCTTTATCGTTGCGGCGGCTGGCAATTCGGGGTGCAATGTGGATAATACAATCGGCTATCCGGGAAGATACCCGGCGGTTGTTACGGTCGCAAGCATCGGCCCCGGTGAGCTACCGTCCGGCTTTTCATCTTGCGGTGAGCAGCTTGACGTTGCGGCACCGGGTGAGCAGATTCTTTCTACTGGCAAAGGTGGCTCCTATGTGAAACTTTCAGGGACATCTATGGCCACTCCAGGTGTTGCGGGCGTGATCTGTAACATTATTTCAGCTTATCCGGTAATTAAGACACAAGCCGACCTTGAAAAGTACTTACGTGCGCGGGCAAAAGACCTGCCGCCAGTAGGATGGGACAAAAGAACCGGATACGGCTCTACCGTGATGACGGGCTATCTGACACCGCCCGACGGCGGCGACAATCCACCACCACCACCTCCACCGCCTACTGATCCAGTGCGGGCGTTTAGGACGATCACTATCCCGATTGCAGGGCAGTATAGTTTTGTCTGGAAAGCATCGAATGAAACAACGTTCCATCGGGCAACAGTTGCTGAAATTGTGATTGACGCAAAGACAAATAAATGGTCAGACGTGGCGATCAGAAACGCCATCCAGAAAACAGACGCGTTTTTCGCAAACGGGAACCGGGGGTTTGGGCTACTTGCTGATGCAGACCTTTATGAGGCTGGGCGTTGGGCTGCGTACTTCCTTGCGCTTCTGACAAGGGATGAATCCAATACGCTGATTGTGCGCGGTATGACGGTGCAGGATGAAGTCGGAAACATGGTTTGGTTTGACGGCGCAAAAGACAAGGCAAGAGATCTTCCAGCGGCATCCGGGTTATTTCATTCCAGGCAGTCAAAAGCGCTCAAGGTATTGAAAGACACAGCGCGAAGTGGGGTAACGACTTTTGCAAAATAAAAAAGGGCGTCAAGT
>JALHQW010000158.1 GCA_022841745.1 Saprospiraceae bacterium
GTAACCCCCGTATTTTTACTGGCTGAGTTGATGGTTTTTCTAATTGGTCAGCGCATCGTCAGACCTGGGTATACCACGTTGCAAGATTTGATCACAAAGGCGCTCGCTGCCGAACGCAATCGTCTAGAACAATTGGTCGATGTAGCCGTTACCGCTACAGTGCGCGCGGCGCTAAAACAACTGCTGGTACGTGATGACATCTTGTCCGAATTGGCCGCACTCAAGCAAGATGCAAAAAGCTTCCGCTACCGCCAAATGGGTTTAGAGCACCAAAAGCGACGCACGCTGGCTCCTTTGTATGTTATCGCCAAAGCCCTGCTGCCAAACCTTAACATCTCTCAACTCAATATCGCATATTACGCCAGCCTGGCTAATTTTTACAGTATCTACGACTTGCGCCGACTCAAGGCCGGGCAAACTAATTTGTATCTGCTGTGCTACGTCTGGCAGCGTTACCGGCAACTCACGGACAACATCGTGGAAGCCTTTGGGTATCACACCCGACAACTTGAGGACGGCACCAAGGAAGTCGCTGTCAAACAGGCGGCACAAATTCACAACGAACGCCAGCAAGCCACACCCCACGTGGGTGAACTACTCTTGCTCTATGTAGATGACACGCTCACCGATGTGACTCCATTTGGCACCGTTCGCCACAGGGTATTTCGCATTATGCCAGAGGAGAAGTTGCGCTCAACTGGCAAGCTCCTGACAGAGAAGCCCGTTAGCCAGATGGATTTGCGTTGGCAGGCAGTAGATAAGCAGAGCGGGCTTTGTACGAAAAATCTACGGCCGCTGGCAATGACGCTGGATTTTGCCAGCAGTAGCACCAGCGGCAAGATTTGGTTGGCAGCGCTACAATGGATGAAAAGTATTTTTGCTAACCAACAACGTCTGCCCAAGCAGCCGATGGAAGGCATTCCACAACGCACGATTCCTACCAGACTTCGCAATTTTTTGCTGAGCTTTGATACGAATGGCAAACCAATTGGTTTACGTGGTGACCGCTATGAGTTTTGGGTTTATCGGCAACTGCGCAAACGTCTCGATATGGGGGATATTTATCTCGACGACAGCGTACAACATCGGCGGTTTACCGATGATCTGGTATCCATGGAAGTCAAAGCTGATGCCCTCAAAGCGCTCAACATACCTTGGTTGCGTCAGCCAGTTGACATGACTCTTGATGCTTTATTTGTCGAACTGGATACTCAATGGCGAGCATTCGATGCAGAACTGCGCAGTGGCAAGCTAAAGCACCTCGAATTTAATCAAGAAGAACAAACGTTGACCTGGCATCGTCCCAAGGCTGACAAGGATAAACAACTACAGCAAGGGTTTTACGGCAAACTCCAAGCTCTTGACGTTGCCGACATTTTTCGGTTTGTTAATGAGCGAAGCCATTTCCTGTCAGCGATGACGCCCTTGCAGCCACGCTATGCCAAGAAAATCGCTGATGAAGACAGCTTGATGGCGGTCATTATTGCTCAGGCCATGAACCACGGCAACTTCAAAATGGCTGAGACATGCGACATCCCATATCATGTTCTGGAAGCCACATATCAGCAGCACTTACGTCCGGCCACGCTGATTGAGGCGAACGACATTATCAGCAATTTTATCGCCAGTCTGCCCATATTTCCGTACTACTCCATCGACATGGATGTGCTCTATGGCAGTGTTGATGGACAAAAATTTGCCGCCGCCAATCCAACGCTCAAAGCACGCCATTCACGCAAGTACTTCGGCAAGGATCGCGGGGTTGTCGCCTTCACTTTACTGGCCAACCATGTGGCTTTGCAAACGGAGTTGCTAGGCGCAAACCAGCATGAGAGCTACTGGGTATTTGACATTTGCTACAACAACACATCCAACATCATACCCACCACAATCACGGGT
>JALHQW010000159.1 GCA_022841745.1 Saprospiraceae bacterium
TTTTTCCGTTGTTTTGAGTTGCCATCGGGTATTGCTCGTTTTTTGTTTCGCAACTCAAACATCGCAAGATTCGATGGCTTTCTTTTTTCCGTCACTACAATCCGTTATAGTCAGAAAAAATGAAGTTCTGGCAAATTTGCTGTCCTTTACTTGCCAGAACTTCTTGGGGCAGTGCCTTCTCGCTTTCGCTTGGGTAATCTCAATTTTTTTTCATGGAACTGGAGAAAGGTTGCACCCTTCTTATCCATTCCCTTTTGACACCTTCCCATGAATTTCCCCGCCAAACCATGCCCATTTTCTCCAAAAACCGCCCTCACACCCTTGGTAATACCCCCAACTCCATTTCCCCCAAAATCCAAACCTTGATAATATCCCCAACGGCATTTCAGCGGCCAGAATAGCCTTGGTAATATTCCCAACGGCATTCCGGCGGCCAGAATAGCATTGGTAATATTCCCAACGGCATTTCAACGGCTAAAATAGCCTTGGTAATATTCCCAAAACTGCTAGTGCGGTTTTTGTTGCTTTTAACGGCAATAGGTCTTGGAAATTGTGAAATTTACAATAACATAAAAATTTTATTAAATATTTAGTGCCTAACACAACTTTTTGGAACAGTTACGTTTAAGGGATTATGGCCCGGCGATTCGGGCCTACGGTGCCAAGGGCCGTAAGTATTTTGAGGAAAAAGTGGTCAGTGGGACCGTTATAGCATTCAACTTAAACAATAATAAACATGAAAAGCGACCTCTGGGCTCAGCTCATCAACACCTTTGAAGTCAACACCCGTTATTCCCGCCGGAAGATGCTCCGCATCGCCAACCACCATTATGCCCGGCTGCAGGCCATGAAATCGGACCCCGTTATTTTGGAGCTTTTAAATGTGTTCGAACCAGCTTTGATGCTGTACCGCTCGATGTTTTCCAACCTCGATAGCCAAGAAGGCATCAGTATTTCAAATACGGCCAATTTTACGGATTTGTTGGATGAAATGAGGGACAAATGGGTCAATAAATGGCAGACCATGGTGCGCCAGGTATATGAGGTGGGCACGCCGGAATATATCGCTATTTTCCCAAGGGGCAAGGAGCCGTTCAATAGCGTGGAGTACGACCTGCGCATGGTGGCGGTGGAGGCACTGCACAAAACCCTGCTGACTTTCCCGGCGCTAACCGATGCCGCTAAGGATGTGGGAGAAAAACTTGCGCTGCTCAATGAGGCCCGCAACGTGCAGACGGAGGGTTTTGGTACGAAGCAATTCACGGCGAGCATGATTGAGGAGCAGCGCCTCGTGCTGGCCGACCTGCTGGAGGATAACCTCTGCGACCTCAAAAAGAAATACCGCAAGAACATCAAAATGGTGGAGAACTATTTCGACCTGGGCGAACTGCGGCGGCAGTCAACCGATACGGATTCCAGGTTTATGTTCAGCAGCGCCGTGGAACCGGGCATGACGGCGGCTGTGACCCTGCCCGATAAGCTGAAATTGAGCGCCAATGCTGACAGTGTTTTTGTGAACCGCTCGAACCAAGTGGAATTGCAGTTCTTCTACGCCGTGAACGCTTCTGCGGCGGACAATCCCGTGAAGGCAACCGTGCTGGCCATGCAATCGGTGCAGACCACTGCCGCCGATGCTGGCTGGGGGCCGGGTGCCAAATACCTCATCGTGAAGAACGCTGGGGCGGTGACGGCGGAGTTTGATGTGCAGGTGACGGAGGCGGTGGAGTGAGAGGGTGAGAGGGTGAGAGAGTGAGAGGGTGAGAGAGTGAGAGGGTGAGAGAGTGAGAGGGTGAGAGAGTGAGAGGGTGAGAGAGTGAGAGGGTGAGAGAGTGAGAGGGTGAGAGAGTGAGAGGGTGAGAGAGTGAGAG
>JALHQW010000160.1 GCA_022841745.1 Saprospiraceae bacterium
AGCAGCGTCGAAGAGATTGAATGCAACACCGGCACCTGCCCGCCGTCCACGGATAGCGGACCCGACGAACGGGGCATTGGATTGCCATTGCTTGGCAATCCGGTGGTGGTCGGCACTGGAGCCAAGTGGCAAACAGAAACGGACTACCTTGCAACCGGTCCATTTCCGCTGAAGTTCACTCGTGCGTATTACTCGAAGTCGCCGCACAAGCACGATACGTCGAGATGGATAAAGAACTACCATAGTTATGGTAGACGCTACCCTGCACCAATTCGTTTTCTAGATAGAATGCCAGATTGGTTTAAAACCACGGGAGCTGCTGGCATTGGAGGTGCGTTGGTTGCTGGAGATGATTGTGAATGCAATTAAACGTGTTTATTTTCTGGCTTGGGATGTTCTTTTTTTTCTCTCAGGGGAAGGAAGTTGGCGTTTGACCCCAGTGGAATCTAAAATTATGAATTTAGCGCTGAGTGTTTTTTCCGACACGGACCGTTTGTTTTTCGAGCAGCAGCTAAAAAAGCCGTTTTTCGTCGAGCGAGCAAGTAGAAGAATTCGGATTCTGCGATTTTACGAGGATGTTTCGATAATTGCTTGTGGCAAGAAGAAATATATAGAATGCCTCATTCGAGTGGAGATTCCTTCAGGAAATGGAATGGCATTATTTAACGTCACAATATTCAACGGTATCCTTTTTGGTATTGAATTTCCAAAGCACATAAGAGATTCAGAAATCGTGCATGCTCAGACTGGGCGTGCTAGCTTTTCAAATATCGATAAGTCATATACTCATGATATTGACAGCGAGGAGCATGATCCATAATTGTGCTGTCCCACCATTGTCAGCGCATCGGGCTCATTGTGAGCGCTAAATTTTGCTCGTAGTACACGCATTTGAGTGCGCCGTTCCACTCGCAAATCTGCGCGCGTCCTTGCTGACAGTACTGCTCTGTGTTGTATTGTGCTGTCCACGCCCTGTCCACCGACCGCTTTCCCCTCAAAGGAGGCATTTTTGAAGCTTGACCTTCCAAGATTTGGCTTCTCAGCACCAATCTGTGGTTTGGCTTGGGGTTGTTTGCTTGCCGTTGATGGGTTGGTTGGTCTTGTTTTGCGTGCTTTTGCTCCGGTTTGCTGCCGTTTCCTCAAAGCTGCCCGTGGACAGCGGTCTTTGCGTCCATTGGTGTTGATTTCGACCACTTCGGCTGGTTCACGACGGACCAAAGTACATGCACTTCAACGCGCCGTTCCACAGCGTCATTGCGCGTCCGTCCCCTTCGACGCGTCGCCATCGGTGCCAGACTTCGGCCGGCGTCTGGTAGTTCAGATGTTGATGCGGTCGCGCGAAGTTGTAGTACCAGCGCCACTGCGCGAGCAGTCGCGCAAAGTCGCCGTCGACGATGCGCGCGAGATCGCGTTTGAAGGTGCCGAACAATCGTTCGATGCGACCGTTCTGCCAAGGACTTCCAAGGTCGGTGGTTTGCACACGCACGCCGAGCAGCGCGAGCGCGCCACGCAGATGATTCCGTGGAAACACGCTTCGTTGTCGACGCGCAATCGCTTGGGTATGCCGAACTGCCGAAAGCAGCGCAGCAGTTCGCACCAGATTGCGCTGCTGGATTTGTCGGCCAGCTCGG
>JALHQW010000161.1 GCA_022841745.1 Saprospiraceae bacterium
TAGTGTCTGTCCATTTAGTCAGCAATGTTAGAACGCATCCTCTTAATCTGGACATTTTTGGCATAATTTCTTAGCGTATCATTGCGCTTGCTGCAGATTTCGACTGTTTTTTCCTTTTTTGATGCATATTGGACAGACGACTCCCTCGATTTCCAATAAAAAAGGCAATCTTATGCTCCTTTTAACTGCATTATCAGGACAGCGGTCATTACCCTGACATTATAGGCGATCACGCTCCACAAGACCTTGCTCTTAAAATGTTCATGCCCTTTCCAGTTGCACCTCGTCAGGCCAAACCCTCTTAGCAGGTTGGAGATATTGGCCTCTATGCCGCTCCGCCACTTCTTCAAGCGGGTCTCCATGTTCTTGCTGCTCACGATGTTTTTCAGGCTGCCCACTATCTTGTTGAAAACTATGTTGACTATCCCTTTGCCTTTCGCATAGTCGGCATTGGCCTTGGAGGCATACCCGCCGTCCGTGGCACTGTCCCGTGGCACCCTGCCGTATGATTTTATCACTTTTTCCATAGCCCCCTGGTAGAGCGTGCTGTCCGCCGGGTTGCCATTGAGGTTTTCGCACACCAAAATCAAATTGCTCTTCCCTGTGCCCACATTGACCTTGTGGCCAAATTTAATCTTCCTGTCCCCCTTTACGATTATGTCGGTGTGCAGCTCGTATATCGAGAACAGCTTTTGGTCGTTGGGCACTGCCTCTCCTGCTATTTCCCTGCGGTGGGCCATGCCGTACACTTGTGCCAACAACGGCATCAGGGTTTCCAGGGAACCGATGATACCCAGCCCAACGGTGCTGCTACAGCAGTTTTTTTTTTGATTGCGTTGGAGACGTTGTTGATGACCTTTGTGAACAAAATCAATTGTTTGTTGAACAGGTCAACCCTTTTGTCCCCGCTTTTTGTGTTGTTTATCTTGAAGTAGGTTTTTTTCGCACCCTTCATGTAGTCCTGATGGTTCAGGCCGCTCATTTCCTCCGACAACTGCCCCAGCAGGCGGTGGCTCTCCTTGATGCAGTCCCACACCAATGAATTGTTCGTCGGAAAATGGATGTTCGCCTCGACCACGAAACTGTCCTGGCGGAACTGTTCAACGCTCTCCAGGCCTTCCGCAATCGCAACCCTGTTCATCGCCACCATCAGTTCCTGAAGGCTTGATTCCCTTATCCGTGAAATATAGGTTTGGTACATTTGAAAACTATAATGCCGCTCAGTGTTCAATTTTATGAAGCGCCCACATATCCTTGAATCCGATTGGGCATATTCCAGTTCCCGGTAATCCAATCCCTTCATTTCCTTGAAAAGGGCGGCCCGCAGTATCTGCTCCACGCTGGGCATGTCCTTCCTGCCAAAGTTGCTCTCCTTTTGACCAGAGGTTATGTCCGATTTTACAAGGTCGAGCAGCTCTGGGTGTGATTCCAAGATTGCATCCACCAAGCCAAGCTCTGGGTTCTTGCTCCAATCTGCTTGCTCTGTTTTTTGTTTGAACTCATGAAATAGTGTCATCTTCATAAGGCAAATCTATAAAAAGCCCATAAAATACAGGCGCTAAATAATTGACAACCAGTTATTTGTAATTAGATTTGACTAAATGGACAGACACTA
>JALHQW010000162.1 GCA_022841745.1 Saprospiraceae bacterium
CTCTAACTCCGCTCCAGTTTTACGCAATAGGTAGGCTGATTTTGTCGAGCAGCTTCTGGGTGGCTTTGATGATTTCCGCCCGGTGCCAGTGCCCGTCAATTTTCACCATGCGCACCCCCTGGAGGTGGTCCAGAAGGTCTTCGACCGAATACTTCTTGATTTGTTTTAGCCTTACCAAATAGTGGTACAGGTGGTAGTACCACTGCAGGGCGATATGGTTGACAAACATCCAGCCCTGCAGGACTTCCTCTTGCTGCATGTACGTCCGGTCTGCTTCCAGTACGGTTTTCAGGGCGTCGAACACCGTTTCGATGGACAAGCGGGTCTTGTATGCGGTGTAGATTTCTTCCGGGGTCTTGTCCTTCAAGTCGGATATGATGGCGATGGTGCCGAAGGCCTGCCGCTTCTGGTGGAACTTTTCCAGGGAATGCCCCTCGCACTTTGACTCAATCCGGGACAGGTAATCGGACTGCTCCTTGTTCTTCAGGACGTCGTCCAGGAAAAGAAAGACTTTCCGCTCTGTTCCCGGCACCCGGTAAGAGGTGTGCCATATGAAGCGCTTCTCGAAGGAGAAGTAGTTTGCGCTGTTCTTGATGCTTGCCTCCGATGCCAGCGAATAGTCAATCATGGCGTTGTCCCTTCGCAGGGGGACGATGTAGTGCAGGTGGTCCGCCTCCAATTGTTCGATGTTCGCCAGGGAGTAAAAGCCCTTGTCGGCAACGATGGCGCAGTGCTTGGCGCCGCTCTCCAGCACGGTCAGCCTCAGCGCCGTCACTTCCCGGATGTTCCCTGGCAGCAGCCTGTAAAAGACCGGGCTTTGCAGGCTGGTGGAGTAGATGTACAGCAGGTTGAACTGGGGCTCGAAGTCCCAGTTGCTGTTGTAGCCCGGTTGGGCGAGCGTGATTTTCCCGCTCTTGCTGGGCAGGTTGGTCAGGTCCATCAGGAGGTGTTCGCCCTCGCTGAGGGAGCCCTTCATGAAGGCGACGGCACGGTCCCGCTGCCGGCCGACGTCCCTCAGCAGCAGGCTGATGTTCTTTTCCGTCATGGAAAACGGCCCGAACATCTCGCTGAGGTAGCTGTGGGCAATGTGAAACGGCATCTGCTTGATGGCGCTTTGGTGCACCAGTCGGCAATATGCCAATGAGGTCAGTGCCAGCCATTCTTGGGGAAAGTGGTTTTTCAGTTTTTCCAGGTAAGCCCCTAGGCTGGCCTGGATGAAATAGCTGATGCCGTACTCCTTTACGGCCAACTGGGCAAGGCGCTCCTGTTGCGCAAGGGCCTTGCGGGATTGGCGCTGGGCAGACTCCAGCAAGCCTTCGGGCGTGATGCGGCCAAGCAGCTTTCCAGTGATGCGCTGGGGTCGCTTCTTGACAGGATCCCATTTGGAAGTGACCTCGTAGAGGTAGTAGTGGCCGCTAATGCGGTGGATGGCGGTGCCTTTGCGCCTTTGGGCAAGCACCCAATCGGGATGCGATGTACTCATGGCTATTGTGTAGAAAAGTGTTTTACGCAATAGCAAATGTCAACCATTTTTTCAAAGAACTATTGGTTTTGCTGCATTTTTTTCACCTATTGTGTAAATATGCAGCGGAGTTAGAG
>JALHQW010000163.1 GCA_022841745.1 Saprospiraceae bacterium
AGGTAACGTGAGTTTGGGGAAAACGAAAGGCTCGTCCAAAATGCCATCGTATCCGCTACCAACTGCTGAAAATTGCTCAACTCCCCGGTCTCTCGGTCAAAATCAAAAAGCGTTACCTGATCCTCGGAATTCATCCTTGCGTACATGGTGCCATCTGGGGAAAAACTGGATTGGCCACTTGCACTTGCGGTGTAATCTGGGTGGATGCCGATTTCCTGAGTGAGTATATCCTCGATTCCGTTTGCAGTAAATAGCACCTTGAAGAATTTGTTCTCATGTTCTTTTGAAAACAATATCCACCAATCTTCGCCATTGGCATGTTTAACGGCATGAAGGTCGGAAAACATGGTGTCGGAAACGATTAATTGGTTCTTTTCGACAACAGCACCTAAGCCATTGCTTTCCTGCATATCTATTATGGTGTAATAGAAATAGGCGATATAAGTGCCAATATCTCCATATTCGGTTGCTTGGTGGAAAAGATAGACTTTATTATCGTTACCGGGCATTGGCAATGCCATAATCCCCTTCGGGATAGCATTTCCTCCATCAGGACAGTTGCCAGTTAGGTAAGCATCGCCGGGGTTGAGGTCATTTCCATTCTCCATTAATTCATCATTCACATTATATACATCACACCCATTAGTGTAAAATTGCAATTCACCTTCTTTGTTGGAAAAACTGACATTTGTTAAGAACATTCTTATTCCATTGTCTTGTTTTGTGAGCCTTAAAGTGTCATTGTTGAAATTGAATACACTGACACCCCTAAAATCACTTGGATCTGTGATGGGGTAACCAGTTATCCAAATATAATCATGCTTGTATTGGCATTTAGCAATATTATAAGCCGATAGGAAAAACAATATAATGATGAAAATTCTCATGGCGAAATTAAAATGATTGGGACCAAAACAGAAGTCGTGGAGATGCACATATCTCCACGACCATCTGTTTGAAAAAGGTTATCTGAAAATCGTCAAGGTTTTGACCGTTTTGCCTTTTTCGGTTTGAGCAGATACATAGTACATACCCGAAGGCAAGCCATCAAAGAAAAGGACGATGCTCTGTTCATTGGCTTGGAAAGGCTGAACCAACGCAGGTTTTCCCAAGGCATCCATTAAGGTGATTTGCCCATTTGATTGTGCAGGTTCATCCAGTTCCAAGATGGTGTAGCCGTTTGCCGGGTTTGGGAAAACTTGGAAGTCAAATGCCTTCGCTTCCGCCTTGCGCACCAATGGCCTTGCTGGCTGGCAGAGCGAGGCATCGTCGTACATGGCCTGGTCGCCGAGCAATGCCCTTGCCTGGAACACGGCATGGCCGCCGTAGTAGGGGCAGGTGTTGGCGATGGGCGTGAGCGTGGCCACCTGTGTTGGCGTAAGGGTAGCGGTGCCCGCTGCCTCGTTCTCCAACTGCACGGCGTTCACCTGCCGCTGCATCCCTTCCCAGTCCTGCGTGGTGCCGATGGCGTTGTTGGTGGCGAGCAGGCTGCTGGCCGTGGCCATCCTTGTTGACT
>JALHQW010000164.1 GCA_022841745.1 Saprospiraceae bacterium
GGGTTTTTCATCGCCAAGGAGAAGCAGCCATGACACCAAAACAGATCGCAGACCACAAGCTCTCGATGGGCGCTAGATTCCCATTTGACGCCCCCGACATTTGGTGGGCAAACGGCGGCGGCCCGGACGTGCCGCAGGCAGGCGAACACAGCCCGGCAATGGTAGAGCTGGCCGAGCAACACGAAGCCCGCTTGCTGGCCCGTGACGAGGCGTTTTCCGGCGAAGTCGTGGCGCAGATCGAGCGCCAGAATGAAAGCCCGGCCTACGTCATCGAGGCCGACGGCGACCGCGTGATGGTTCCCCAGGTGGAGGGCGCGGATATGGAAGTGGGCGACGATGTGGAATTCACCCGCGACCAGCAGGGTAACTATGAAGCAGAGGCAGACCATGGCTATGGACGCTAAAGCGATGCAGACCGGAAGAAACGAAAAAATGTGTCAGCAGGTCAATGGTCATTTAGAAAAAAATGGGAAGAAAACATGAATACCATTGCGAAAAATAAAACTATTGGAAATGACGTTCTTGCAAGAGGCTCAGAGATAGAAGGGGCGCAAGCTACAAATATTACCCGTCCATTATTGAAATGGGCAGGAGGGAAGACGCAGCTTTTAGGAGAAATAATCCCTAAGATTCCGAAAAAATACGGTCGATTTATCGAACCTTTTTTCGGTGGTGGCGCGGTGTTTTTTGCTGTGCATCCAACAGGCGGAATCATTGCTGACAGCAACCCGGAATTAGTTAATCTTTATCGTTCCGTGGCTGATGATGTTGACGGTGTGATGGCCCAGCTTCGCCGCTATGAAAATACCGAAGAGGTGTTCTATGCCGCCCGTGCATTGGACGTTACCAAGTTGTCGAACATAGAGGCGGCAGCACGCACAATATTTTTGAACAGAACCTGTTTTAACGGCCTATATCGGGTCAATAAATCAGGTAAATTCAATGTGCCTTTTGGACGGTACAAGAACCCAAAAATATTAGATGAAGACGCGCTAAAAGCGGCTTCCGAGCTACTCAGTAAAACAACCATCATTTGCGGTGATTACAAGACAGTTTTGAAAGAAAACGCGCAGACGGGGGACTTCATTTTTCTTGACCCGCCTTATCTGCCTGTTTCTGAGTATGCCGACTTCAAACGCTACACCAAAGAACAGTTTTACGAAGAGGATCATGTCGAGCTGGCCGCAGAGGTTAAACGCCTGCATGAGTTGGGCTGTCATGTGATTTTGACAAACTCAAATCATCCTTTGGTGCATGAGCAGTACCGGAAGTTTTCCGTCGAAGTGGTGCAAACAAAGCGGTATATCTCATGCAACGGCAAAGGCCGAACGGGAGAGGATGTAATTGTCACCGTCCCACCCAAGCAGCGTTTTAATCTGCGATTGGTTCCCGCGCCGCTACCCCAGCAGGCCATGCAATACCCTTCGACCCGTTACATGGGGTCAAAAAACAAGCTGCTAGCTGAAATATGGGCGGTTGCTTCTCAATTTGAATTTGATACT
>JALHQW010000165.1 GCA_022841745.1 Saprospiraceae bacterium
TGGTTCTTGTAGAAAGCCTTATTGCTTTCATACAGGGTTTTAATTTCCGCTTCGCTGCCACAAAGGTTGATTCTCGCAAGGTCGGATTCTGATAGCTCTGGTTTTCGGCTAAGGGGCTGTGATTCAATTTCAATTGCTTCGCCGTCAACATCCTCAACTTGAGGCACGCTTTCAAGTTCCTCCCTTGTGTATAGACCGCGCGTTTGGCGGGGAAACAGTTCCCGGATTGCAGCAACCTTTGCGCACTTGATAAGCATGTGAACGCCTTTCGATTTCCACATCGGAGAATTTCCGGCAAACTCTTTCCAGAGCACTTGCCCAAAGCTGCCAATCTTCATGCCGTCTTTGATTCTGTACGCTTCAATCCGGCAGGATACCGGCGGCTGTCCGCTTTGCGCTACTTCTGTAATAGTCATAAAGCGACCGTCAGACGTGTAATTGAATTGCGGTTCAGAATAGCCCGCCCATTCGCTTGTGGATTCAGCGCGGTTTTCCATGCCGTGAACGCCAACGATGACAGAATACTTATCGCCGTACCTGATGAGGTGAACCTCACCCGCAAACGGGGATAGTTGGTGCATCTCGCAAATTTCGGCGTAAACCTTGATTTGCGCTTCCGGTGTGCCGACTGGAATGATCCCGGCTTGCTCCAGGGTTTTGATTTGTTCGGCGCTAATGACGCCTTGCGATGCTTTGCTGATCGCTACTTCTTTGCTCATTGTAATGTAGTTTGGTTTGAAAAAAAATGCTATCCAAAAACCTGCTCAAAGCCAAGTTTGAGCGCCAACCGCCTGATCTGGTAATCAAACAGGTCGGCCCGGTTGCGAAGCAGGAACAAATCTAAATTTGTCTCCTTGTCAAATCCGCATTGCGCCTTGCGGCATGGTTCGGTAATCGCTTGATGAGCGGCAATAATTTCATCCACCGACATTGTTTTCAGGATTTCTATTCCCTTGTTGATGCAGTGCCGGTAGATATCAGTTAGGCGGGGGAGTGTAGCCCTTGCCCGGCCATCATCCGCAATCATTGCAGATAATGCGCTGTCCACCGATTCCGGTAGAAACGGCGTACAGGTTTGTCCCTCGTTTACCCGGCTTTGATCCCGTCGGGGGATGCTATCTAAAATTGCGGCGATGTCTTTTGTTGCTGTCATGGTGCTGTTTTAAATGCAAAGATAGGTTACTTTTCTATATTTGCAATACGGAAAAAGTCGGATTGTAGTTTTTCGTTTCGCAGTTCCCGGATTTTTGCCAGTGCCTCGCCTTTTGTTTTCAGTCCGTAGATTGTTAGCCCGGCAATTTTACACTGCCAGGATTTTGCGCCCGTGATGTCAAAGCCAAAGCGATATTGCCCGGATGGTTTGACGGTGTGCCAGGGTTCTGTGCCTGGTTGTTGTGGGTGGGTGTCGTTGCTCATTTTACGTACTTTCAAGCCAAGCAAGCGCGGCGGCTTCGGCGGGGTT
>JALHQW010000166.1 GCA_022841745.1 Saprospiraceae bacterium
GTATTTTTTGCCTTTTAAAATGATTGTTTACACTTGACAGAATCAGATTACATAGCGAAGATAGCGGTTTTGGAAGCCGAGAATGCGGATTTACGCTTTCAGGTGCTTCGTATTCCGTTGCTTGAGTCCGAGAACGTAGCCTTGAGGCAGCAGGTTTTGGGCTTAACCCAAAAGCTGTCCGAGCTGTCAATAAAGGTTGAACAATTGGGCGTCCGCAAAAACAGCAGCAACAGCAGCCTGCCCCCAAGCAGTGATTTGCAGCGCAAGACCCGAAGCCTTCGGACGGCCTCGGGGCGCAAGCCGGGCGGTCAACATGGCCATAAAGGCACGACACTGAAAATGACCGACAGCCCGGAGCATATCGAACCGCTTGTTCCCTCCTTCTGCAGCATCTGCGCAGCCGCATTGGATGCCTCAAGGGCGATAATGGTCGAGCGCCGGCAAGTGGTGGACATCCCGCCCATCGAAGCGGAAACGACCGAGTATCGGGTTTACGGCATCACCTGCCACTGTGGGCACCATCAGATAGCTTCTTTCCCTGATGGTGTCGACAACCATATCCAGTATGGCCCCAACATCGCCGCCCTGGCGACCTACCACAATGTCTATCAGTACGTTCCCTTCAAACGGCTCCAGGACTTTTTCACCCACGCTTGTCATTTGCCGCTTAGCATTGGCACCTTGGAAAACATAGTGTTCCGCATGGCTGAAAAGGCGCGGCCCATCTGGGACGGCTTCCGTCAAACCTTGGAACAGTCCAAAAACGTGGGCGGCGATGAGACAAGCGCCAAGGTAAACGGTAAAAAACAGTGGATTTGGGTGTGGCAGACCACCTTCCTTACCTTTCTTACCATTTCTGTTTCTCGTGGTGCGGCGGCAATAAATGCTTCGTTCCCTAAGGGTTTTCCTTTGGCAACCCTCTGTTCAGACCGGTGGAAGGCGCAACTCAACACCTGGGCAAAAAAACACCAATTGTGTTTGGCACACCTGCTCAGGGAACTCGAATATCTCATACAAACCGAAAAAACAACATGGGCCGACCAATTCAAAGAACTCTTGCTGAAAGCCATAAAACTCAAACAAACACTTCCGTCCTACCCTGTTGACCACCCCGGTGCAGTGGCGATGGAAAAACAACTTGACGGCCTGCTCAAAGAACCTATGCCCGACACTGCCACAAAAACTAAAACGCTACAAGGGTCAATGAGCAAATACCGGATCTTCATTTTTCCCTTTCTATATGACCCAGACACTCCCTTTGAGAATAATGCATCAGAAAGGGCAATTCGAAATGTGAAGGTCAAGCTCAAAGTGTCGGGTCAATTCAAGACAGGGCAGCAAGGCTACTGCATCATCCGGTCTATCATTGATACAGCTATCAAGAATGGGCAATCAGTATTTAACGTACTGACAGCTATGGCAATGATGCCTAACCCAGAGAAGGCGGCTGTATAGTTAC
>JALHQW010000167.1 GCA_022841745.1 Saprospiraceae bacterium
ACGCCCCACGCTGTAGGTGTCATCGTCGCCAAGTTCAACAATGCCATGCTCGCCCAGCAAACGGCGCAAAGCGATTTCCTGCTCCTGCCCTCGCAAGTTACCTTGCAATGACGACGTGGACAGCGCCACTAGACCATCACGCAACCGGAAAGGGCTACGGACGGTCGTATTTCCTAAATGCCACGGCCTCATTCTGTCTTTTCTTCCGGGCTGGTAATTGAATCAATCCGGTTCAATCGCTGCTCGATCTGGACGGCCTGCTGCAAGATTTCAATGGCAATTTCGGCCAATAATGGATTGGCCGCTTTCACCAGGTCGCGCAAGTCTTGCACTAAAAGATTCGCGGCCTGGCTGGACTTGACCAAATTCTCTTTATCGTTGGCATTTAGCATTCACACTCCCCCTTAATATCCGACAAAAATATATTCCTGCACGTCGTTTTTGTTATCGCCCACCTTGCTCCCTTGGTTGCCGATGGAATACTTGTAATCAACGGGCACGACTTCGACATGGCTCTTGTGCTTCGCCATGATGGCGACCATTTCATCTAAGGTCGGCTGACTGTTGGACGAGTAGGACACCACAAGCACACTTTCACGGAATCGCTTAAACAGCATATCGAAGGCTTCTGCCGCACCTTTGCGTGAAGAAAACGGCGTCGGATATGACTTGAACTTCTTGGTGAGAGTGTGTTCCTGAATTTCCACGCCTTGCCAGTCACGGGCCAATCCTTCAACAAAATGATAGCGGCGCACATACTCGTTATCAGACAGTGGGGAATAATAGGGCGGGTCGATATAGACCAAGCCCGATTCACGGTTCTGCAAAGTCATTGCGTCGCCGTTGCGAGCCTTATTTTTCTTGCCGTTGTCGAACACGGCAGCATTCACCATATCAACAGCCTCAAGGAACTGAGCGCGGAACGTCATTAAAAGGTCTTTACGACCATCGTCATACCGATGGCCGACATAGGTAAAAATACCGCGAGGGCGCTTTTTCAGGCAAGCCCGAATCAATGCTGACATGGCAATGGCCCGCTTATACCGGTTCTTCACGGCCTTGATATTGGCTCGCACTATGTCGATCAAGCGGTTATCGTCATCGCTGAAATACAACCCTTGGAACTTGGTTTCAACAAAACGATCAATCGTATTTTTGCGCTCAAGCAACGCTAACGCTTCGGTCTGAGACAAGGTAATTTCGTTGTTCTCAATCATCGCTTTGGAAAACGTCGCCGACATCGCCATATAGTCGTTGCTCACCACGGCCTTACCGTGAGATTTCAACATATAGCCCACCACGCCAGA
Organism: Saprospiraceae bacterium; assembly: GCA_022841745.1. GTDB lineage: Bacteria > Bacteroidota > Bacteroidia > Chitinophagales > Saprospiraceae > UBA6168. The sequence goes on from JALHQW010000167.1 coordinate 1,308, forward strand.
ACCCGAAAACAGGTCTAGGGCAGTATCAAATTCAAATTGAGAAGCAACCGCCCATATTTCAGCTAGCAGCTTGTTTTTTGACCCCATGTAACGGGTCGAAGGGTATTGCATGGCCTGCTGGGGTAGCGGCGCGGGAACCA
>JALHQW010000168.1 GCA_022841745.1 Saprospiraceae bacterium
TGACCTGTCCTGAAATAAGTTGCCCTGAAAAAGTAACTTAAAACATGTCAAGTCATCAAAAATCTAAATTGGAAATCCGCCAAAGGCGTATCTTTAGTGAAGAGTTCAAGCGTCAGAAAACACAACAAATTGTTGAAAAAAAAGTGACGGTTTCTGACGTTTCAGAACTCTACGGAATTACAAAAATGACGGTCTATCGGTGGTTGTATCGATATTCTCCTCATCACCAAAAAGGTACAATCCAAGTCGTACAGATGGAAAGCGAAGAACATAAGACAAAACAACTGCTCCAAAAAGTAGCAGAACTGGAACGGGTGGTTGGCCAGAAACAGCTCCACATCGACTACCTCGAAAAGCTTATAGAGGTCGGTGGGCAGGAGCTGAAAATCGACCTAAAAAAAACTTTCAGCGGACCTCCCTCGAATGGTTCCGCCAGCACAAAGACCAACACCCCTGGCAAATGAAGCAGCTCTACGGATTGGTCGGAACCACCAAACAGGCCCACCTGGCCGCTGTCCAACGCCGGGCAGCACAGGCGGACAGGTTCCTGCTGTTGGGCGCCGTCTTGAAGACCGAACGCGCAAAGCACCCCGCCATGTCGCTCAAGAAGCTCTACGTGAAGCTGAAGCCGGACTTTGCGGGCCGGGATGCCTTCATTGGGTTTGGCATGGCGAACGGTTTCGAGCCGGTCATCAAGGCCAAGTTCCACAAGACCACGCATTCGGGTGAAATCGAGGCCTACCCCAATTTGTTGCACGATTTGATAGTCTACGACATCAACCGGCTTTGGGTCGGTGACATCACCTACTTCAAAATCGGCGACACCTGGTTCTACATCGTCCTGATAGAAGACGTGTACTCCCGCAAAATCCTGGGGTGGCACGCCTCGGACAGGATGTTTGCCCAGGCCAATTTGAAGGCATTCCAGATGGCCGTGCAAGAAAGGGGCGTGGACCGGTTCAAAAACCTGCTCATCCACCACTCGGACAAGGGTTCCCAGTACCGCAGTTTTGAATACACCGATAAAGTCAAAGAACATGAACTGCTCATCAGCATGGGCAACTGTTGCTACGACAACGCTTTCATGGAAAGTACGAACGGTATCCTGAAAAACGAATACCTGAAGCACCGCCCAATCCACAACGGGAACGACCTGTTGAAATATCTCAAGCAGGATGTTCACTTGTACAATAACGAGCGCCCCCATGGCAGCCTGAACATGATGACGCCCCATGAATTTGAATGTTACATCAGTAACATCCCATTAGAACAAAGGGGCGGTTTACCCATTTATACCGATAAGTCAAGGCAAAACAATTTGTTAATAATAAAACCTGATAATCAGCAACTTAGATTTCAGTTTCCTGGATTTAGGTAGCCTCATTGAGGGCAATCTATTTCAGGACAGGTCATT
>JALHQW010000169.1 GCA_022841745.1 Saprospiraceae bacterium
CAACACATATATCATGAATGCAATCCGAGTTTGCGTTCCGTGGCGATTAACCCAAAGATAAAGTTCATTGAAACAAGGAATAACTTTGCAGAAAAGAGACACTCATGTTTGATTATTTGGTAAGCAAGGTACACGAAGCAGTCTGCCAAATGGCCGACCACCGCAAGACGGACAGGGGTCATGACCTTTCGGATGTGGTGATGAGCGCCTTCGCCATGTTCAGCCTGAAAGACCCCTCGTTGCTGGCCTTCAAGAACAGCTACGAGGCACGGCAGGAGAACCTCGGCCAGGTGTTCAAGGTAAAAGAGGTCCCTTCGGACAACGGGCTGCGCAAGATACTGGACCCGGTCAACCCCATCAGTTTGCTGCCCTGCTTCGAGGCGCTGTACAGGGAGCCCGGGGTCGAGGAGGTGGTAAGGGGACGGCAATGCCTTGGCGGCTTTGTTGCCGTTGCCGCAGACGGGACGGAACATTTCTGTTCCAACCACACCAATTGCCCGCACTGCCTGGTGAGGAACCTCAAGAACGGGGAGGTCCAATATTACCACCAAATGGTCGGTGCCTGCATCGTAAGGCCCAACGAGAGAACCGTCCTGCCGGTCTTTGCAGAGCCCATCACCCGGCGGGACGGTGCCACCAAGAACGATTGCGAGTACAATGCGTTCGAGCGCCTGCTCCCCATCATGGAACAGGTGCTGCCGGGGCACAAAAAACTGGTGCTGCTGGACGGCCTGTTTGCGGACGGCCCGGCCATCAGGGCGATACGGGACGTGCGGATGGACTTCATCACCGTCATCAAGGAAGGCTATGTCCTGGTGCAGGCGGCCCGGCTCGAAGAAAGCGGGCATCTGGAAGGTTTCACCTGGACAAAGAACCATCATTTCCGCTGCACCGCAAAGTGGGCGCACGGCCTGGTGCTCAACGGGGCGAACCAGGACATCAGCGTCAATTACCTGCAGTACGAGGAAGTGGACACCAGGAGCGGGAAGACCGTATACGCCAGCAAGTGGGTTACTTCCCTGGAAATAAGGGAGGACATTGTCCCGGAGTTCGTCAGCGTTGCCCGTTCCAAGTGGAAAATCGAGAACGAAACCTTCAACGTGCTGAAAAACCATGGGTACAACCTTGAGCACAACTACGGGCATGGAAAAAGTTTCCTGTCCTCTGTGCTGGCGATATTGATGTTCCTTGCCTTTTTGGTGGACCAGTTGACCGAAGCAACGGACGGCCTTTTCCAAAAAGCATTGAAAGCCGCTAAAACCATGAGGGACATGCGCCAAAAAGTTCGGGTCCTTTTCGATATCATTCCTTGTATGTCAATGAACGTTATCTATGGTATCATTGCGAGAGACCTCAAACTCGGATTATCGCCATGATATATGTGTTGTAATTTTAGTTCGTAGAGCTGGCA
>JALHQW010000170.1 GCA_022841745.1 Saprospiraceae bacterium
GTCGGCTTCGTTCAACAAGGCTCAACCGCCAACCGGCAAGGGGGGGCAGGTTAGTGATTGCTCTGGTATAGTGCGGAATGCCCCCCCTTGCCGGTCAGCGGTTAAGCCCTAATTGTTCTGCCCTTTTATTTTAAGGTATTTTCTGGCTCAATGGATAAACTGTAAAAACATCACCTTTTCAAATTTTGAAGAAGTATTGTGAGGAAGGGAGGACGTTTAAGTTCCATCCTCCCTCCTTTTCAAAAATATTATAGTAGCCTGACACCTACAAGAAGTCTATATAAGTCAGCATTCCCTTAGTCTTCTCAAAATTCATCTTCAGCAGGGCTGGGCAATACATAAAGTGACCCATGTTATATTTATTTTCATGTTCGCTGCCTTGATTGAAGATGTATGGGCAGGGGCCTTGGCGGTAACGCAGCTTAAAATAATAGAAATAGTTAATCGCACCTGAGTAATAGTGGTATGTCCGTAGCGTCGGTTGACCAAGTGCTTGCAGGAAAAAAGTGGTGTCAACGTTTGTACAGGGAAGCGTAGGGGCATTCAAAGTTTGGACGAGAAAGGTATCGTTGAAAAAATAATAGAACTGGTTCCTGAATGCCCTGTTAGCGAATACTTCTTCCGGTTCGTCCATGATAGAGTATATTTCGTAATCCCAATAGTCCTCTTCCCGGTTGGGGTACATCCTTTTTAGATAGCCCCAAAGTCGATTCTGGCAGGGGTCAAGATTGGTGGTGTCCAGTGTCCACCACGGTTCGGAAGGCGGCAGCGGCACGTCGTTCCGGTCGGTGGGTAGGCTATGGTTGATGGTGTCCACATTAGGAACTATTGGCTGTCCGCCATCAGTAACAATACACGCCTTCTTCTGGCAGGTCATGGAAGTCATCAACAGGAGGAGTACCCCAATAAATAGGATTATCTTCTTCATAATTTGATGATTTTGAAGTGACCAGATGTGACGCCAATGACCACCTTCACAAAGTAAGTGCCTTGTGGGTCGTCGAGCGACCCGAAGCTCATCTGGTTGCGGGCGGTGCCTGTTTTGTGGTGCGGCATGGAAACGGTTGTTTTGTCCGCGGAAGGTACGGCATGTCCCCCGGTTTTCATAGCGGGGAGGGGACTTTTTTCACAATCTGACGGCTGCACTCCTGCCCGTGCCGCCCTGCGTTGGCGTTTGCGGGTTGGGCTTGGGCGGCATGGTCGGGAGTGCTTTGATAGGCGATTTTATTTTTTAAGACTTGATTAAGTGCAATGTAACTATACAGCCGCCTTCTCTGGGTTAGGCATCATTGCCATAGCTGTCAGTACGTTAAATACTGATTGCCCATTCTTGATAGCTGTATCAATGATAGACCGGATGATGCAGTAGCC
>JALHQW010000171.1 GCA_022841745.1 Saprospiraceae bacterium
TCGCATGGGCGTCAAGTTAATTTTAACAAATATAACTGTTCCAAGAAATTGGTTCGCTTTCGTCGCTTCTCGTAGGTGTGGTAGTAAGCGACTGTTTCGGTGAACTGTTCCAGGGAATCAGCTTGGAGCAGTTCCCAAAAATGGTCTTTGACATAGTCAGCAAACTTCAGCAGGCTGACCAATTTCCCTTTGGACGCATACACTTCCCAGAGGAAGTAGCCAAACCATTGCACAAAAAAGACGGTCAGCCAAAGCAAGAACAGGTAAAAGGTCATGACGGCCCTCGCAGGGCACATGGATTCCTTTTTGTCGAAGAGGGCCTGAAGTTGGAACTTGCTCTTCCAGCACTTGAACACCACCTCGATGCGCCAGCGGAAACCGTACGCCTTGAAGATGTCCTTCCATGACCAGGTTTCCCTACCGACATTGGTCACGAACAGCGTCCAGCCCAACAGCTCCAGGTACTCCTCGGAATGGTTGGCCTTTTTGTTCCTGTCCTTGAGCGCCTTGCGCCGCCTGGACTGGTAGACCTCCTGCGGCGCCTCGATTGCCACCAGCCGGGCAGGGAACTGGGCCTCCTTGCCGAGCAGGACGTCCGTGTCCAGCACCTTTCCGCCCTGGCCCCGCAGCTTTTTCAGCAATGCCAGCAGCCCCAGCCTTTCCTTGCCCTCGGTGCCCAGCACGTGCACGCCGGGCTTGAGGCGGCTCAGGAAGAAGGCACCCTTCGCTGCCATTTCCTTGAACGCCCCCAGATCCCAATAGCCCAGGTCCCGGATGCAAAGGTCGCCAGCCCCCATCACGGAAAGGATGGCGCCGGCATAGCCCTGGTCGTTGTCCCGGTAGCTGTTCAGCACCAGTTCCTCGTACCTTTCGCCGAGAAGGTTAAGGCGCAGCTGGAGCTTTGCCACGGCGCTCTCGCCGCTGTGTGAAAAAGCGCCCGGAAAGGCCCCCGCAAGGTTGTCCGGCAATTGTACGCAGGTGCTGTCCTCCAGGTAGACCTGCTCAAAACTGCCGAAAAGACTGGACTTCTTGACGGGCCCGCCCTGGTGCGCCACTGCCTGTAGGCTCCTTTTCAACAGCTGCCCTGCAAACCCCTCCTGCCGGAACTGCAGGCGTTGGGCCACGCCCTGCTTGGACACCGGCTGGCCTGCGAACTCGCTGATGCCCTGTGCCCAGTCGCTCAGGGCGTTTTTCCCGGCACTCATCATCATGAAGAAGCCGCCGACAAAACTTACGGGGTCAATCTTTTTTGGCTCCCTCACTTGGAAGCCAAATTCAACCGCTGTTTCTTCGATTGGCAGTTTACTGATTTTGCCCTTAATTTGCTCAATATTTTTATTTTTCATGCTGTTTAGGCGTTCTGTT
>JALHQW010000172.1 GCA_022841745.1 Saprospiraceae bacterium
TCAAGCCGCCAAGGCCAAGGCACGCGGCTACCGCACGCTGCGCAACCTCAAGGCCATCACCTACCTTGTCGCCGGAAAGCTCCAGCTCAAGCTACCCACTTGAAACAGCGGGGAGCCAACAAGTTTCTAAAAGATGATGCGTTCCGCATAACGGTTTCAATAATTGGATTCGACGGACAAACGACATACGGAGAAACTGACGACATATTTGATTCAAAAAATCTCCCGATCCCGATAAAGACAATATTTTTTACAAACTCAAATTCGTATAAAAAACATTCAAACGGCACGGAGCCCCCCAATCGATTTTTGGCTTGCATCCACTTTGATAAGCCGCCCTTGTTCGACCCCAATCCTTTAGTGTCTCACCCCACGCAAAATTACAGTCAGTTCACAATAAACGCCAGGGAAATCGGATACTATCGGGCTGTCCAGAGAATCGCAGACAGAAGAATCGGGTCGAACAAGAAATGGTACTCTTTTCTCCATCAGAAATTCGCCTATGATGCGGGGCTGTGGTTCTTTGCCCTTGCATATTCTCTTTACTGGATCACCATCGCTAATGACTATTTATTTCCCTCGGAGGGCATGCATGCCTCGTTCCGCGTTGCGGCTTTTATTTATGGACTGGGATTGTCTTTAATAGCTTACCGAGCACTGTTTAGCTATGTCAAATGGGCATTTCCAGTAAATGTTCTCGACGAGAACAAGGATAAAGCCAGCTGGCACAGATTAACTCTTGCGGCAATTTTATCCAGCATTTTAGTAGGCGCTGTCAAATCCGCACTGTATCATGCACTCAGCATTTGAAAGGACTTTTGCATTCCTTCGCGGACACCGGCGAACTAAAGGCCACTACAAGTCCACAAAATTTTTTGGTCTTCACGACTGACCGGCAGCTAAGGCCGCTTCTACTGCAAGTATGCTCTGGCCTTCGGCCTATGAGGGGCTTCCAGCCCCCCATGCTCCCCGGCTTGCTCGCTTGCCCGCCTTCTGCAGGACGGGCCGGCCCTCAACCCGCCTCGTGAGGTGCGCGCGAGGTTGGGGGCCCCCTCATAATTTCGCGGATCACAGTCTGTCATCCCGGTGCTTGTCACCGGGACCCATTTCTCGACTTGTTCGATGCGCTGTAACGGGGCGCCGCACGGGTGCGAACAACTGAGGACCCGCTGCAAATTCGCGGCACACTGCAATGGACCGAGCTTGCGGCGCGATGGGTCCCGGTGACAAGCACCGGGATGACACCTGTCGCCAGCACACGATATGTCCGGTTCCAGTAGCACACGAGTTGTCCGGTGATCCGTGATCGAACTGATGCGTGCAGCATCGGGAGAGATGGATGAGCCGGACCAGGTGTGACGAGG
>JALHQW010000173.1 GCA_022841745.1 Saprospiraceae bacterium
CTGACTATAACGGATTGTAGTGACGGAAAAAAGAAAGCCATCGAATCTTGCGATGTTTGAGTTGCGAAACAAAAAACGAGCAATACCCGATGGCAACTCAAAACAACGGAAAAAGCAAAAAACTTCCAAAATACCGCCAGATAGTTTTGCCGATAAAAGAAGCGGACTATCCACAGTTCATTGATAATCAATCATTTGCCAGGGAGCAGATTGACCACTATTTGGGGCTTCACCCAGAGTTGTTCCCGTCTGCTGCGGTCAAGGGCTACGTGCTCAATGGCACCACCCGCCGGTCCTCGAAGCAGGGGCTTCGGCTCCGTCAAATCCGTGCAGGCGGCGAGACGTACCGAGTCCGGCCCTCATTCGTGCTGCCCTACATGCAGGCACGCACGGACGAGGTGTGGAAGCCCATGCTCCTGATGCGCTATGCCGTGCCCTTCTGGGTCATCGCCCTGTTGTTCGGGGGCAATCCCATGTACTGGTGGCGGCTCTTCATCGGGCTGTCCAGCCACAACTTGGTGGGCACGACCGTCAAGTGCCGGGAAAAGATGCCATCGAACCTGCTCGCCGACGAGTACCACACGAACACCCGCAAGGGCGAGGCGTACGTGGCCACCACGGTGGGCGGCGGGTGCTTCCTAGGGGTGGAGGCCGCACAAAAGGCTGATTTTGAGTGCCTTGCAAAAGCGTACGGTGCCTTCAAGGCAGAGCTTCACCGGGCTTTCGCAGGTTTCGTGCCCCGCTCCGTGAACACCGACGGGTGGGCGGCCACCCAGAAGGCATGGCGCAGCCTGTGGGGGAGGATAGCCATCGTCGAGTGCTTTTTGCATGCGTGGCTCAAGGTTCGGGACCGGGCGGTGGCCAAGATGGAGAAACTCTTCCACGAGGCATCGGAAAAGGTGTGGGACTGCTACCGCGCCGAAAGCAAGCGCTCAATGTCCCAGCGCCTGCGGCGCCTAAAGGCATGGGCACTGAAGAAGGTTCCCGAATGCCCCATGCGGGAGAACCTCGTCAAATTGTGCCAGAAAAGCCGCAGGTGGCTGTTCCACCTCGACCAGCCACAGGCGCACCGCACGTCCAATGCCCTTGACAGGCTGATGAAGTCCATGAACCGCCACGCTTTCTATATCCAGGAGTTCCACTCCACCCTGGCAATGACCTCAAAGAACTTTAGGGCGTTTGCCCTGATATTCAATTTTGCCCCGTTTTGCCCGCAACTCAGGGCAGAATCCAAGCTTTTTTGCCCATCGGCAAGGCTCAACGGCAAAATTTATCACGAAAACTGGCTTCACAACCTCCTCATATCGGCTTCGATTGGGGGGGAAGGTGGCCATCACTACAATCCGTTATAGTCAG
>JALHQW010000174.1 GCA_022841745.1 Saprospiraceae bacterium
TTTGTCGTCGGACCTTAAGATTACCTGTAACTACGGACAATAAAGATTACCGGAAGTTCATTGACATAGTTGGATAAATCACAGTTTTATGGAAGCACACAGTCATGATGTTCGCCTAAAAGCCATTGATCTTTGGAAAGAAGGACAAAAGAAGGCCAAAATTTCCCGAGAACTTGGGGTTGATTACGACACGCTATTAGGGTGGATAAAACGGTATAGCCAAGAAGGCGACCATGGTTTATGTGTTCGGTATGAGCGTTGTGGTCGTAAGACCGGAGAAAAGATGAGTGCTGTTCAATCTCGTGCCATTGAACTAGTTGGGGAGCACCAGGAATGGGGGGCGGGTTATGTTCGGCTCAAATTATTGGAAGAATTTCCAGGTGTGCCCATTGCGCAACCCCGTCAAATCCAGCGATGGATTGCCAAAAGCGGTGTTCGGCCGAAAGGCACCAAACTTCCGCCAGTTCAGGTTGATTGGGCGAGTAAGCCTTTGGATCGGGTACAAGTGGATGCCAAGGAACGTTTGAAGACAAAAGACGGCAAGGAATGCTGTTATCTGAACTTCATCGACGAACACACTGGAGCCGAACTGGATGCCTTCGTTTTCCCCCTGCGGGAGGATCAACCAAGTTGCCCCCAAGGCAATCTTTGATTCGGTACGCTATGTGATGTTTCGCTGGGGATTCATCGGGACATTCCGGGCGGACAACGGTGCGCCATTCGGAGAGCCAACCCGCCAGGCACTTAGCCCATTGAACCTTTGCCTTAGAGCTTTTGGGATTCGTGTCAAACTCAACCCACCACGCTCCCCCAGGAAAAACGCCAAAGTGGAGCGTAACCAAGGCACGACTGCTCGTTGGGCAGACCCCGCTCAATGTGAAGACTACCTGGACCTCCAGAAAAAATTGAACCAGGCAGTCCTGGATCAACGGGAAAACTACCCAACCAGAACTTGCAAAAACAAAACCCGATCAGAACATTTCCCAGAACTTTTTGCCAAACCAAAACAATTCCATGTTGAGGACTTCGATCTGAAAAGGGTTTTCGAATTCTTAGCAAAAGGCTCTTGGCAACGCAAAGTCAGCCGTGAAGGAACAACTCATATGTTTGGCAAAAATTATCAAGTCGGTTACCGACACAAACACAAAACAGTCACCGTAACCTTCGAAAAAGAAAGCCAATCATGGGCCTTCAAAGATGAAAGAGGTAACCTTTTAAATACTATCAACGCTGATAATATCTCTGAAATCAATATTCGTGATCTATCCTTCGGTCAATGAACTTCCGGCAATCTTTATTGCCGCATATTTACAGGTAATCTTAAGGTCCGACGACA
>JALHQW010000175.1 GCA_022841745.1 Saprospiraceae bacterium
CAGGGCTCCCTCATTAAAAAGTAGGTGACAAATCTGTAGAAATCTGTCATTTCAGGTTTTTTCTGCAAGGATCGCCTGAAATGGAGGACAGCTCGGTAGGATTTATTGATTTTTTTCGTAATATTCCCGATCACCGGATAGAGAGGAAGAAGTTACACCGTGTTGAAGAGCTGTTGCTGGTCACGTTTTGTGGTGTGATCGCGGGCTGCGATAGTTGGGATGACTTTGAGCTGTTTGGAAAAACCAAGCTGGCGTATTTGAAGCGGCATTTGCCTTTTAAAAATGGCCCTCCCAGCGATGATACCTTGCGTCGATTTTTTCGAGCGCTGGATCCTGAGCCCTTTGAAGCGTGTTTTATTGAGTGGGTGAAGTCATTCCAATGGGAGTTGGCATCGCGGGTGGTGGCCATCGATGGCAAGAGTTCACGCCGCAGTTTTGAGGGAGAGAACCGAGCCTTGCATGTGATCAGCGCCTTTGCCAGTGAAGTAGGCATGGTGTTGGGGCAATTGAAGGTTGATGGCAAATCCAACGAGATTACGGCAATCCCTCAGTTGCTCGACGTTTTGGATATCAGTGGTGCGACGGTCACCCTTGATGCGATGGGGTGTCAGTCGAAGGTGGTGAGCAAGATTGTCGAGCGTGGGGCGAACTATGTCATTGGTTTGAAAGGGAACCAGGGCTACTTGAACGATGATGTACGTTTATTGTTTGAAGAAAAACCTGCGGTCATGACGTTTTCTTTTTGGGAAGAATTGGATAAAGGACATGGCCGTATCGAGACACGAAAATGCACCGTGACCGACGATATTCAATGGCTAAGAGATCGTCATCCTCAATGGACTCAATTGCGCAGCATCGTTGAGATTGAAGGGATCCGTGACATTAAAGGCCAGGTCTGCGTGGACAAGCGCTACTACATCAGCAGCCTTGCGGCGCATCCCCAGGCCGCGCTTAACGCAGTGCGCCAGCATTGGGGTATTGAAAACAAGCTGCACTGGGTGCTTGATGTCTGCTTCGGGGATGATCAAAGCCGTATTAGGAAGGGGAACGCCCCGATGAACATCGCGATGATCAAAAAGGCGGTACTGAACACGTTGCGTCTGGTGAAGAAAGACTATCCCCGGGTCAGCTTGAAAAGAATGAGAAAACTTGCAGGGTGGGATTCTGGCTTCATGGATGCCGTTCTAACAGCTAAATTTTAATGAGGGAG
>JALHQW010000176.1 GCA_022841745.1 Saprospiraceae bacterium
CAGGGTAAAAGCATCAAAGTATTGTTAGGACTTCTTGCAGGTATTGGACGTTAAGCGAAGCTCTGAACCGTCGTTTTTTCAGGCTCAACTTGTCCGGCATTTTCGACAACCTGTGCAGTGCCATTTTTCTCATCAGGTTCAGGTTCTGGGGTGCATTGCCGGTTCTCGTCCGGTTTTCATCCTCCCTGAACGTCACGTCCAAGTGCCAGTGCAGTTGGTTCTCAATCCCCCAGTGTCCCCGGACGGTTGCGTTGTAATATGCCGCCGCCCTGTCCGCCTCGCTGCTGATGTAATACCTCGTCTCAGAAGTGCTTGAGCCATTCAACTGCCTGCTGGCCTCAATTTTGACGACCGTTTTGACGCCCGCCCAGGCAGCCAGCATATCGGAGCTGAGCACCTTGCCCGCCTCCAATATATGGCACTTCCTGCGCTCGTACCGCCCATGTTCGTATTCCCACGTCTCGTCGAACAGTCCCTTGGGGGAGTAGGCAAACCCCTCCGAGACCTCCTCGAACAGGCCCTTTTGGTTTTCCTTGACCGCCAGCAGGTAGTCCGCCTGCCCGTCAACTATTTTTTTGGCAATCAGCGTCTGGCAGCCGATGGCATCTATGCTCACCACTGCCCCTGCTATCTCCAGCTCGCCCAACAGGTCCGGTATGGCGGTTATCTCGTTGCTCTTGTCCTGCACTTTTTTCTGCCCTATGCAAAGCCGCTCCTCGCCCGCCCACGCACTCAAAATGTACAGCCCGTGGTTGCCCTTGCTCTTTGGCGAGGCCCCCTTGAGCTTTTTCCCGTCGAAACTGAGCAGTTTCCCTTGCAGTTCCTCCAGCAGCCCGCCAGCATCTTCCCGTAGGCACTTGCCAAGGTGTGCCGGCTCAATTATCCGGAACACACGCTTAAAAGTGTCCACGGAAGGCACTCCGTTGGGCAGTTCCACGAAGTTGCGCAGCCATTCGAGCCTTTGGTTGCCGAATTCAACCATGTCCTCATAGTCCTCGCCGTTTGCCAACAAGGCGCACAGCGCTATGAACAGAATATCGGACAATTTGTGCAGGCACCTGCCTGCCACTCGGGGGTCCTCAATCCCCGAAAATACTGTTTGAACGTCCTTTTTCATGCGGGTGGTGTCCTATTTTTACCCGCAAAGTTGGCATCTATTCCCTAACAATACTTTGATACTTTTACCCTG
>JALHQW010000177.1 GCA_022841745.1 Saprospiraceae bacterium
CGACTCATGCGTTCAATCAATTCCATCCATGCTTTGAATTCCCTTGATTTCATTGTGCACACCTCTATATCTCAATGCACGTTGGACAAACAATTCAATAATTAATTGTTACATAGCCTAAAATAAAGCGTATCCCTGGCATCCCCTTGCTTGCCGATATCTTTGAAAGCCATGGACAAGCGCGTTTTCCCCGTACTGTTGTAGGCGTAGAGCAAGATGTATTTTTTGTTCTCCAGCTCGCCGCGTAGATGCCCGGCCAACGCGGGCAAGTCAGAAAGGTATTTTTGCGTTTTGTTTTTAGGGTCAATCATGATGCTGGATCTTTGCGATGCTTGATCTTGTTTTCCAGCGCCTTCAACTCGGCCTCGTATTGCTCATCGGCTGCTTGCACCTCTTTGGTTTTGCGGCGCTGGTCGTAGCCCATAAACAGCGGGGCAATCTGCTGCTCCATGCGAACATGGCTGACCGATCCCGATCCCGCACCCTCCAGCACCGTGCTGGCCCAGCGGCGAAACTGCATCCCACGTTTTGATCTCACGCGGTAGCCCACGGCCAGAATCGCATCGAGGTTGTAGAGGGTGACAGTGCGGCGCACGTCGCGGGCGCCCTGGGTTTGAACTGTCAAGGATTCCTTGACAGTTGCGGCAGGTTCCAGCTCACCGTCTTGATAAATGTTCTTCAGGTGCAGCGAGATGTTCTGCTTGCTGGCATTGAAAAGCTCCGCCATTTCCAATTGCGTGAACCAGACCGTGTCCCGGTCGGCTCGCAGTTGCACTTGGACTTGCCCGTCTTCGCTGGTGTAGAGAATGAGCTGCGTCATGCGGGCGTCTCGGGAAGTTGCGGAAAAAGCTGCTGCATCAGGCCTTTCTTATGGGTTTTAAACGCAGCGAGTTTTTGGGATTGGGCGGTGATGAGGTCATCGAGGGAAGCGAGGCAGTCGGCGATTTTTTGTTGTTCAGGAAGCGAGGGATGCCATACAAGGGTTGACAAAAAATTATCAATTGAGATATTAAATGGCTATGTAACAATTAATTATTGAATTGTTTGTCCAACGTGCATTGAGATATAGAGGTGTGCACAATGAAATCAACGGAATTCAAAGCATGGATGGAATTGATTGAACGCATGAG
>JALHQW010000178.1 GCA_022841745.1 Saprospiraceae bacterium
TAGACTTGTTTGAGACTAATTCGTTGATTATCAAACACATCGCAAAGTGATTTTTAGGTTCCAAAGCCCGGCACATATACCAATTACCCGCTCAATTAGGTTTTCACAATAAGTGCGGAGCGGGTAAACCAATATGTTATACCGTTTCATGCCTCGGATGGCATGTTCCACCACTATCCGCTCTTTCGAGATTTTCTTGTTGGCCGCTACCTGCTCCTCAGAAAGTTCGGGGTTTGGGTTGTTCTTTGACTTTTTGGGCTTCTTTTGTGGCCGGATTACCTGTTTAGCTTTGTATTCCTTCTCAAATCCCTGGTATCCCTTGTCCATCCACAATCTGAACCGCTTGAACCAGTTCAACCTTGGAGGGAAATCCTTTCGGAACAGGTCCATGTCGTGGTAAATGCCACCCCAGACGGTGGCCCCAAGGAACACAATGAAGGCACGCTTGGTGCAAATCACCGTGTTTTTTAGGGTGTTGGCTTTTTTTTTCCACTATAGCCGTCGGCCTGGTCAGCCTTGTTTTCTGGCTTCTCCGTCCTTCGCTCGGTGGCGTCCACAACCAGTTCTTCCAGCCCCGCAAGGGCTTTTTGAAGCTGTTTGTGGTCTGAAAACTTCCTTGGAGGCAGCACTTTCAGCCGCAGCAAGGTCTTCTCAAGGATGAACAGCGACTTTTGGAGGAACGCCTCACAGGAAGCTGCATCCATGCCAAAGCAGATGCCCAGCACGTCAAGGGTTGGGTAGACCTTGAGGTAGTAGAGCGTGAAAAATACACGTTCCTCTACCTTTTGGAGGCTTTGAGGCAGCCCTTGCGGCATCAGCCCGCCTTCAAGGAACTGGGTTTCGGTCTCGTCATATTCAAATACTAGGTCGTAAAACTGTTCTTTATCGAAGCCCGTGGATGCAGAAAACTGCCTATCAGATTTAACATTTCCGAATATGGTGCTCATTTAGTGTCGTTTTCGGGCAAAAAAACGAAAACCATTTCAATTGATAACCAACAAGTTAACTTCAAACAAGTCTA